>NZ_JBHXRR010000007.1:197526-267766 GCF_042716665.1 Nocardia sp. NPDC058658 | reverse complement strand
ATCTGAGCGTGTTCGGTCCTGCCGATCTCGAGCACGTCGCCCAGGAGCTCAATGGTCGTCCACGCAAGACGCTCGGCTGGGATACCCCAGCCGAGTGTCTGCGTGATCTACTTACCGTCTAACACCAGTGGTGTTGCGACGACCCCTTGAAACCGCCCAAGGGAAACGGGCCTTCGTAGAAACGATCTCGATGGATCGGGAGGGACCTTACTTGGCCTTCTCCAGGACCTCGACCAGACGCCAGCGCTTGGTGGCCGACAGCGGACGGGTCTCCATCAGCTGAACGTGGTCGCCGACGTGGGCGATCTCGTTCTCGTCATGCGCCTTCACCTTGGAGGTGGTGCGAATGATCTTGCCGTAGAGCTTGTGCCGGTGACGGTCTTCCAGCTCGACGACGATCGTCTTGTTCATCTTGTCCGAGACAACGTAGCCGCTGCGAACCTTGCGGCTGTTGCGCTCTGTGGTGTTCTCGCTCATGCCGCATCTCCCTTGCCAGCGGGCGCCGTGGCCAGGCCGAGCTCGCGCTCACGCATGACCGTGTAAATGCGCGCGATCTCGTGGCGGACGACGCGCAGTCGACGGTTGTTGTCGAGCTGACCCGTCGCCATCTGGAAGCGCAGGTTGAACAGCTCTTCCTTCGACTCGCGCAGTTTGGCCACGAGCTCTTCTTCGTTGAGCTCACGGAGCTCTGCGGCCGGTGTTTCTGTAGCCATCAGAACTGCTCCTCCCTGGTCACGATCCTGCATTTCATCGGGAGCTTGTGCATCGCGCGGCGCAGGGCCTCACGAGCGGTCTCCTCGTTGGGGTAAGACATCTCGAACATGACCCGACCGGGCTTCACGTTCGCGACCCACCACTCCGGCGAACCCTTACCGGAACCCATGCGGGTTTCGGCCGGCTTCTTCGTGAGCGGACGATCGGGGTAGATGTTGATCCAGATCTTGCCGCCACGCTTGATGTGGCGGGTCATCGCAATACGTGCCGACTCGATCTGACGGTTGGTGACGTAGGCGGGCTCGAGAGCCTGGATGCCGTACTCACCGAAGGCCACCGCGGTGCCGCCCTTGGCCATGCCGGAGCGACCGGGGTGGTGCTGCTTGCGGTGCTTGACCCTACGGGGCATCAGCATGCGTCAGCCCTCCTTGTTCTCTGCCGGAGCCTCCGCCACTGCAGTGGCGGCGCGACCGACCTCGGTGCTGGTCGCAGTGGTGCCAGTGGCACCCGACCGACGAGGACGGCTCGGACGCTCGCGACGCTGGCGATCCGGAGCAGCGGCGGCGGCGGTCACTTCACGACGACCACCGACGATGTCGCCCTTGTAGATCCAGACCTTGACGCCGATGCGACCGAAGGTGGTCTTGGCCTCGTAGAGGCCGTAGTCGATGTCCGCACGCAGCGTGTGCAGCGGAACGCGACCTTCACGGTAGAACTCCGAGCGCGACATTTCGGCGCCACCGAGGCGGCCCGAGCACTGCACGCGGATGCCCTTGACGTTCGGCGAACGCATGGCCGACTGAATGGCCTTACGCATCGCACGACGGAACGCCACACGGTTGGACAGCTGCTCGGCAACACCCTGAGCAACCAGCTGCGCATCCGATTCGGGGTTCTTGACCTCGAGGATGTTGAGCTGAACCTGCTTCTTGGTGAGCTTCTCCAGCTCGGCACGGATGCGATCGGCTTCCGCGCCACGGCGACCGATCACGATGCCGGGACGCGCGGTGAAGATATCCACACGGACGCGATCACGGGTGCGCTCGATCTCGACCTTCGAGATACCTGCACGCTCCATGCCAGTGGCCAGGAGCTTGCGGATCTGAACGTCTTCCTTCACGTATTCCGCGTACTGCTTGTCCGCGTACCAACGCGACTTCCAGTCGGTGGTGATACCGAGGCGGAAGCCATGGGGGTTAATTTTCTGTCCCATTTACTTTGCCCCTCCCTTCCGGCGGCTACGAGTGGCAGCGCCGGTGGTGGGCACGCTCTCGACCTCGATGGTGATGTGGCTGGTGCGCTTACGAATCCGGAACGCACGGCCCTGGGCCCGCGGCTGGAAACGCTTCATGGTGGCGCCCTCGTCGACAAAAGCAGTCGAGATGACCAGGGTGGCCGGGTTGAGGCCGAGGTTGTTCTCGGCGTTCGCCGCGGCCGAAGCCACGACCTTGGCCACGGGCTCGCTGGCAGCCTGCGGTGCGAACCGCAGGATCGCCAGCGCGTCCTCGACGCTCTTGCCGCGGACCAGGTCCACGACTCGACGGGCCTTCATCGGGGTGACCCGAACGTGCTTGGCGGTTGCGCGTGCAGTCGGGTTCTGAATGGTTTCAGTCATCGCCGCTTGCTCTTCCGGTCGTCCTTGACGTGGCTCTTGAACGTCCTGGTCGGCGCGAATTCACCAAGCTTGTGGCCGACCATGTTGTCCGAGATGAACACCGGGACATGCTTGCGACCGTCGTGGACGGCGAAAGTGTGGCCGATGAAATCGGGGATGATGGTCGAGCGACGCGACCAGGTCTTGATGACCTGCTTCGTGCCCTTTTCGTTCTGGACGTCCACCTTCGCGAGGAGGTGGTCGTCGACGAACGGGCCCTTCTTGAGGCTGCGTGGCATTTCTTACCTCCTCCTTAGCGCTTCTTGCCGGTCTTACGACGGCGAACGATGAGCTTGTCGCTCGGGCGGTTGGGCTTGCGAGTACGGCCTTCAGGCTGACCCCACGGGGAGACCGGGTGGCGACCACCGGAGGTCTTACCCTCACCACCACCGTGCGGGTGGTCGACCGGGTTCATGACGACACCACGGACGGTGGGACGACGGCCCTTCCAGCGCATACGGCCGGCCTTGCCCCAGTTGATGTTCGACTGCTCGGCGTTGCCGACCTCGCCGACGGTGGCGCGGCAGCGCACGTCGACACGGCGGATTTCACCCGAGGGCATACGAAGGGTCGCGTACGGCCCTTCCTTGCCCAGCAGCTGAATGCTCATTCCAGCGGAACGAGCCATCTTGGCGCCGCCGCCCGGACGCAGCTCCACGTTGTGAATCGTGGTACCGGTCGGGATGTTGCGCAGCGGCAGGTTGTTACCCGGCTTGATGTCGGCCGTGGGGCCGGACTCGATCGGGCTGCCCTGCTTGATGCCCTTCGGCGCGATGATGTAGCGCTTCTCGCCGTCGGCAAAGTGCAGCAGTGCGATGTTGGCGGTGCGGTTGGGGTCGTACTCGATGTGAGCGACCTTGGCCGGGATGCCGTCCTTGTCCAGCCGACGGAAGTCGATCAGACGGTAGGCACGCTTGTGACCGCCACCGCGGTGACGCGTGGTGATGCGACCGTGCGCGTTACGACCACCGGACTTGGTGAGCGGGCGCAGCAGCGACTTCTCCGGCGTCGACCGGGTGATCTCGGCGAAGTCCGAGACACTCGAGCCACGACGGCCCGGTGTAGTCGGCTTGTATTTACGGATTGCCATGAGTTCTTCTCGCTTTCTGGAGTCCCAGGCGCTTACGCGACCGGTCCTCCGAAGATCTCGATGGGCTTGCTATCGGCCGAGAGGGTCACGAGTGCGCGCTTGGTGTCCTTGCGCTTTCCGTAACCGAATTTGGTCCGCTTGCGCTTGCCCTGACGGTTGGCGGTATTGACGCTGGTGACCTTGACGCCGAAAACCTTCTCAACGGCGATCTTGATCTGCGTCTTGTTCGAGTCCGGGTGCACCAGGAAGGTGTAGGTGCCTTCCTCGATCAGCCCGTAGGACTTCTCCGAGATGACCGGCGCGAGCAGGATGTCGCGGGGGTCGGCGATGGTGGTCACTTGCTCTCCTCCTGGGCCGCCTCGGCGGGACCGTGAACGAATGCGTTCAGGGCCTCGACGCTGAACACCACGTCGTCGCTGTTGAGCACGTCGTAGGTGTTGAGCTGATCCGGGGCGATCGGCAGCACGTTCTCCAGGTTCGCCACGCTCTTCCACGCGGCGACGTCCTCGCGGCCGACGACGACCAGGAACTTCTTGCGGCCCGAGAGCTCGGCAAGGAAGTCCTTGGCAATCTTGGTCGACGGGGTCTGACCCGCGACCAGTTCGGTGATCACGTGGATGCGCTCGTTGCGGGCCCGGTCGGACAGGGCACCGCGCAGGGCGGCGGCCTTCATCTTCTTGGGGGTCCGCTGGCTGTAGTCACGCGGCTGCGGGCCGTGGACGGTGCCACCGCCTGCGAACTGCGGCGCACGGGTCGAGCCCTGACGGGCGCGGCCGGTGCCCTTCTGGCGGTACGGCTTCTTGCCACCACCGGAGACCTCGCCACGAGTCTTCGTGGAGTGGGTGCCCTGGCGAGCGGCGGCCAGCTGAGCGATGACGACCTGGTGCATCAGCGCGACGTTGGCGGTCACGTCGAAGATCTCCGAGGGGAGTTCGACGGTGCCTTCGGTCTTGCCGCCTGCGGCCTTGACGGTCAGCGTCAGGTTGGCCTTCTTGTCGAGGCTGGTCATGCGTGCGCACCACCCTTCACGGCGCTCTTGACGATCACGATGTTGCCCTTGCGGCCCGGGATAGCACCCTTGACCAGGAGCAAACCGTTCTCGGCATCCACCTTGTGAACCGAGAGGTTCTGCGTGGTGACACGGTCGTTACCCATACGGCCCGACATGCGCATGCCCTTGAACACGCGGCCGGGGGTGGCACAGCCACCGATGGAACCCGGGCGACGGTGCACAGCCTGCGCACCGTGCGAGGCACCCTGGCCCTTGAAGCCGTGACGCTTCATGGTGCCGGCGAAGCCCTTGCCCTTGCTGATTCCGGTCACGTCGACGTAGGTGCCCTCTTCGAAGACATCAGCCGAGAGTTCCTGGCCGATCTCGAAGGTGGAGGCATCCGCGACGCGGATCTCGGTGACGTGGCGACGCGGGGTGACACCGGCCTTGGCGAACTGGCCGGAAACCGGCTTGTTCACCTTGCGCGGGTCGATGGCGCCGAAAGCGATCTGCACGGCCGAATAGCCGTCGCGCTCCACGGTACGAATCTGGGTGACCACGTTCGGGCCCGCCTTGATGACGGTGACCGGGACGACGCGGTTCTTCTCGTCGAAGACCTGGGTCATGCCGAGCTTGGTGCCCAGGATGCCGGCTGCGGGCCGGTTCTTGTTGTCAGTCATGTCTCGAGTCCCCGTCACTGAATGTTGACGTCGACGCTGGCCGGGAGGTCGATGCGCATGAGCGCGTCAACCGTCTTCGGCGTCGGGTCGAGGATGTCGATGAGGCGTTTGTGCGTGCGCATCTCGAAGTGTTCGCGCGAGTCCTTGTACTTGTGCGGCGAACGGATGACGCAGTAGATGTTCTTCTCGGTCGGCAACGGCACAGGCCCGACCACACGGGCGCCGGTGCGGGTCACCGTTTCCACGATCTTGCGCGCTGACGCGTCGATCGCCTCGTGGTCATAGGCCTTGAGCCTGATGCGGATCTTTTGTCCCGCCACGCTAAGTGTCCTTTTCTCCGCTTTCCTTCGTGGTCACAGGAGCTAGCTCCCGCACCACCCTCAATTTGCACAGCCCGAACCACAAAAAAGACGCCTCAGCGTGGTTTCCCACTGAAAGACCCGCAACCAGGGCGCACCAAAAGGCACTACCTAGTCCTCGCCGCTGTTCATCTGTCATGGTTCTCCGGTCCACGCGGTCGGGCGTGTCGCCCTAACTCTTAATCTCCGACCCCGGTCGATTGCTCACCATGGGCCGGAAGTGCGTGGTTCCGAACGTATCCACACCGGCGAACCGGCGAGATACAAACTACTGCTCCCCTTGTTCAGGCATCCGCTCCGAAAGAGTCGAACAATCCTGCGCAAGGCAACCCGAACAGTATGCACCATGCCGACGACGTCGTTCAAATCGGGGGTCATGAGGTATCGATCACGCCCACACAGGGGCTTCCACCTCGACCGCACCGCCGGCTGGGCTGTACCGATCAATGGTAGCTGGCTCGTCGCCACGTCTGTCACCGGCAGGGGTTTCGCATAACTTACTTTTGAGTAAGATAGAGCCCATGACACAGGAAACCGCGACCTACCGCGGCTGGAAGAAGCTGCCCGACAACCGCATCGGGCACGCGCTGTTCTCGCTCGGCATGGTCGCCCGGGTCCCCTACTTCGGCACCGTGCTGCCCCAGGTGGTCCGCCTGGAACCCGGTGTCTGCGAGGTGACCTCCCCGAAGTGGTTCGGCATCCACAACCACCTCGGCACCTTCCACGCCATCGCCGCGTGCAACCTCGCCGAGGTGGCGATGGGCATGCTCAGCGAGGCCACCGTTCCCACCACGCATCGCTGGATCCCCAAGTCGATGAACGTGCAGTACCTGGCCAAGGCGGAAACCAGTCTGCGCGCGGTGGCGAAGCTCGCCGAGATCCCCGACTTCACGGCGATCACCAAGGGACAGGAGCTCACCGTCCCGGTGTCGGTCTACGACAAGGACGGCATCGAGGTCGTCCACGCCGACATCACCACCTGGGTCTCCCCACGCTGATCACGGCTGGGCCGGCTGTCGCATCGGTACCGTTGTCGGCAACGGCGACAGGATGGGGATCCGATGTTGGAAGTCGTGGGAGTGACGCGCAGGTTCGGGGACAACGTCGCGGTCGATGATGTCTCGTTCGCGGTGCCACCCGGCGCGTTGACCGGTTTCGTCGGGGGCAACGGCGCGGGCAAGACCACCACGATGCGAATGATCATGGGCGTCTTGGCCATTCAGTCCGGTGAGATCCGGTGGGACGGGCGACCGGTGACCACCCTGGATCGGCGCTCGTTCGGATACATGCCAGAGGAACGTGGGCTCTATCCGAAGCAGCCGGTGGCCGACCAGCTCGTCTACCTGGCCCGGTTGCGTGGGCTGCCCGCCGATAAGGCGAAGGCGCGTACCGAAAGCTTGCTGGAGCGGTTCGATCTGGGCGCGCGTGGCAAGGACAAGCTCGAGTCGTTGTCGCTGGGTAATCAGCAGCGCGTGCAGATCGCGGCCGCGGTGATCGCGCAGCCGTCGGCGCTGATCCTGGACGAGCCGTTCTCCGGGCTCGATCCCCTCGCCGTCGACTCGATGGTGGAGTTGCTGCGCGAGTTCGCCGATCAGGGTGTGCCGGTGCTGTTCTCCTCGCATCAGCTGGATCTGGTGGAGCGACTGTGCGATCAACTGGTCGTACTCGCCTCAGGGCGGGTGGTCGGGGAGGGTTCGGTCGAGGAGCTGCGGTCCAGCGGCGGGTCGCGGTATCGCCTCGTATTCGATGGTGATCCGGGGTGGTTGCGGGAGTACCCGGGAGTTCAGGTGGTCGAAAGTGCCGGGCCGGGCGTGTTGTTCGAGGTCGACAGCGGCGGTACCGACGAGCTGCTGAAAGAAGCGCTGTCGCGGGGGTCGGTGAGGGAGTTCGCCGAAGTGCGTCCAACAGTCGCCGAGATCTACCGGGAGGTGACGAAGTGAGCGGTTCGGAGCAGGCTCGCGCGGCCACAGGCAATGTGTGGCGGATCGTCGCGGCCAGGGAGATCGTGGTGAAGTTGCGCGATCGCAACTTCGTGATCTCGACGGTGGTGACGATCGTGGCGATCATCGCGTCGCTGGCGGTCAGCGGATTTCTCAGCAGCAGGCCCGACAAGGTCGACGTGGCGATCACGGGTTCGGATACCTCGGTCGTGCTCGACACGGCCAACAGCCTGGCCGCGAGCGAAGACACCACTTTCACCGCACGCCCGGTCACCGACCGAGCCGAAGTCGAACGCCTGGTGCGCGAGGACGAGGTCGACGTGGGCCTCGTACCCGCCGAACCCACCGGGTGGCAGCTGATCGGCAAGACCGCCGAGGACGATCAGGCCACCACCTACATCACCGCCGCCGCCCAGCAGCTCGCGTTGCAGCGCAATGCCGCCGCCGCAGGTGTCTCACTCGAAGAGTTGAGCCAGGGCGCGACGGTGACCTACGACCTGCTCGACAAGGGCTCGATCGATCCCGGCCTGGCCAAGATGGTCGCGTTCGTCTTCGCGTTCCTTTTCTATCTGGCGTCGATCCTGTTCGGCATGTCCATCGCGCAGAGCGTGGTCGAGGAGAAGCAGAACCGGATCGTGGAAATCCTCGCCAGTGCGATGCCGTTGCGGCAGTTGCTGATCGGCAAGGTCGCGGGCAATGCGGCGCTGGCGTTCGGGCAGTTGGTGCTGTTCGTCGGTGCGGGGCTGGCCGGGCTGGCGGTGACCGGAAAGGGCGCTCAGCTCGGCCAGGTCGCCGGGGCCGCGGGGTGGTTCATCGTGTTCTTCCTGGTCGGTTTCCTCGCGCTGGCGAGTCTGTGGGCCGTCGCCGGTTCGCTGGCCACCCGCAGCGAAGACCTCCAGTCCACCGCCACTCCCCTGTCGATGCTGATCATGATCGTGCTGTTCGCGGGCATCTTCCTCACCGGCACCGCCCGGGTGATCGCGTCCTATGTGCCGATCATGTCCATCGTCGCCATGCCGGGCCGCCTGGCCGATGGCACCGCGGCCTGGTGGGAGCCGTTCATCGCGCTGGCGCTGATGGCCGTGGCCACCTACGGGATCGTCGTTGTCGCCGAGAAGATCTACCGCCGCTCCCTGATGCAGACCCAGGGGCGCCTGACGATGCGCCAGGCGCTGGCGCTGGAGGACTAGCGCCCGCATCCGGCCGTCACGGTCGCGCGGACGAAGTGGCGACCGGATCACAGGATGCTTGCGTGGCGCGGGTGCTGCGGATTGAATGCGGGCGTGAGCGTTGCGCGGGAATTCGATATCTGTGTGGTCGGGTTGGGTCCGGCCGGGCGGGGGTTGGCGCATCGCGCGGCCGTAGCCGGGTTGCGGGTCGCGGCCGTGGATCCTCGGCCCGAGCGGCTGTTTCCGCCGACCTTCTCCTGCTGGATCGACGAGCTGCCGGAGTGGCTGCCCGAGAGCGCGATCGCGCAGCGCATCGCGGCGCCGACGGTGTGGACCAAGGGTGAGCATCGGATCGAGCGGCCCTACTGCGTGCTCTCGAAGGCCGGGCTGCATGCGGCTCTGGCCTTGGACGACGCCACGGTTTTCGCGGATCGGGCGCGGCGAGTCGACGCGCACGAGGTGGAGCTCGCGGACGGGACCGTGATCTCGGCGGCCACCGTGTTCGATACACGCGGACTGCCGACGCTGGGCAAGCGCAGGGCCGCCTCGGCGCACGGGATCTTCGTCGATGCCGAGACCGCAGCACCCATGGTCGCGGAAGGTGAAGGGCTGCTGCTGGATTGGCGTCCGGAGAACGGCGCGGGCCCGGACGAGCCACCGTCGTTCCTCTACGCGGTGCCGCTCGGGGACGGGACGGTGATCTTCGAGGAGACCAGCCTCGGCTTACGCGGCGGGATGCCGCAGCACGAGTTACGCAAGCGCACGTTGAACAGGCTCGCGGCGCACGGGATCACTCTCACCGGCGACGAACCCCACGAAGCCGCCCACTATCCCCTTGACCAGCCGCCCCCGAAGAAGGGCAGCGCGATCGCGGTCCCGTTCGGCTCGCGCGGCGGCATGATGCACCCCTGCACCGGCTACAGCGTGGCCGACTCCCTCGCACTGGCCGACACCGCGATCACCGCGGTCCAGCAGGGCGACAACCCGATCGCCGCCCTCTGGCCGTGGCAGGCGCGATCGGTCTACTGGATGCGGATGCGCGGCCTGTGGGGCCTTGGCCGACTCACCACCGACCAGTCCATCGCGATGTTCGACGCGTTCTTCACCGAATCCGACCGCCGCCAACGAGCCCTACTCTCGGCCCACGACGACTACACCGCCCTCGGCACAGCCTTGTTCAACACCGTCGCCCACACCTGGCCGTTCCGCTGGCGCTACGACCTGGTCGGGTGGACCAATCGCGACCGGTGGCTCGACTACCCCTTCGACCACGCACCGGAATTCGATGGGAAACCGGCGTAATCACGCAATCCGCCTCGCTTCGATCAGTTTTCTGACTGAGAACGAACGAAGTGCGTGATTTCGCCAGTCCTACGAGGTCTCGGCCGCCTTCTTGTACCCGACAATCGCCGGATACGCGAACACCACGACCATCCCCACCGTCCACGCGACAGTCTTGAGCAGCGGCTCGGCGACGGGCCCGCCGTAGGACAGCCCCTTCATCGCGTCGATCGCGCAGCTCATCGGCTGATTCGCGACCACGTCCTGCAACCAGGTCGGGTACGCGAACACGGGCACGAAGCCGGTGTTGAAGAACATCAGCAGGGTGTTGAGGATGCCGATGAGGCTGATCAGCATCACGCCCTCGGTGATCGTGGCCAGCGCGGTCACCATCACCGCGAACCCGACGCCGAACAGCACCGGGACCAGCACCAGCGCGATATTGGCGAACGGGTCCTCCATGAACAGGAACCCGAGTGGCACCGCCACGAGCAGCACGATCAGCGTGGTGATCAGGATGCGCAGCATCTCGGCCAGCAGTCGTCCGGTGAGCAGCGAGGCCTTGTTCAGCGGCATTGTGTAGAACCGGCTGAGCAGGCCCGATGCCTTCTCGCGTTTGAACCCGAGGGCACTCACGACGGCGCCGGTCATGGCCGCGACGAGGGTGAGCAGCGCGGCCTGGCCGTAGATGCTGGGGGTTCCGGTGGCCGCGGTGATCGAGTCACCGAGCACGATGCGGAACATCAGCAGCGTCACCGCGGGGTAGGCGATGGTCTGGATGGTCGTGGACGGGTCGCGCAACCACACCATCAGCAGCCGCTTGGTCTGGATCAGGCTGTGGGTGAACCACACCGACACCGAACCCTCCGGCTTGGCGTGCACCACCGGCAGGTCGGCGGCGGCCTCCTCGACCGATGCCTTCTCGATTGTTGTCATGATCGCCTCACACTCGCCCACACAGCCAGTGGGAGGAACAGAACTGCCAGCCCGCCGAGCCACGCCAGCGACACCCAGGTGCCGGCCCAGCTCAGGTGGCCGACGGCCATATCGCTGAGGGTCTGGGCGAACTGGGAGATCGGCTGGTTGCGCGCGAACGGCCGCACCCAGGTCGGGAAGCTGGCCTCTGGCACGAACCCGGTCGACATCATGCCGAAGATCAGAATCGGCAGCGTGAGTGCCTGGCTCAGCGCCTCGGGGTTCTTGGTGAGGCTGCCGAGCGCGTCGGCGCCGAGAGTGAGGACGAGGCCGACCGCCAGCGCGAAGCCGCCGAACGCGAGCGCCTGCAACCAGCCACCGGTGAACCGGAACCCGATCACATAGCCGTATCCGATGGTCGCGATCAGCGAGACGATCGAGCGCACCAGACCCGCGCAGATGCGCGACATCAACGGAACCAGCGAACCGATCGGCATGGTCTGCAGTCGGGTGCTCAATCCGGTGAGCGCTTCGAACGCCGCGAGCTGCGCGTTCGACATCATCGTCATGGCCATGGTCTGCAGCACGACGATCGGCATCACGTACTGCGCGTAGTCGATGCCCTGGACCTTCATGACGTACCGCAACGGCAGGTAGAAGGCCACGGTCACCACGAGCGGGGTGAGCACCGCGACGATCAGCTCGCCCTTGGTGGCCATGGTGAGCACGATGCGCCCGGTCAGCGCGCGCCACTGCGCGAAGCTGCTCGGGCGCACAGCGGGAAGCTCGGCGAACAGGTTGTTCGCCGCAGGGGTGGAGACGCTCACTAGTGGCCGCCCGAGTGGCCGGTGATCGACAGGAACACGTCGTCGAGCGAGGGGCGGCGCAGGGCGATGTCGGCCAGGTCGATGCCGGCGTTGTCGAGCCTGCGCAGTGCCTCGGCGAGGGTGGCGGCGCCGTCGGGGGCGGGGATGGACAGTTTGTCGGCGCCGTCGATCTCGGCGGCGACGGCGGCCGGAACCAGGTCGCCGAGGGCTTTCACGGTTTGCGGGATGCGGCTCAGATCCAGGGGGACGATCTCGCAGAAGCTGCCACCGGTCTTGGCCTTGAGCTCGTCGGCGGTGCCTTCGGCGATGACGGTGCCCTTGTCGATGACGATGATGTTGTCGCTGAGCACGTCGGCTTCTTCGAGGTACTGCGTGGTGAGCAGTACCGTGATGCCCTGATTCTTGAGCGCGGTGACCAGGTCCCACACGCCCTGACGGCTGCGCGGGTCGAGGCCGGTGGTCGGCTCGTCGAGGAAGACCACCTCGGGCCGCACGACCAGCCCGCAGGCGATGTCTACGCGACGACGCATACCACCGGAGTAGTTGCGCACGGCGCGCTTACCCGCACTGACCAGGTCGAATTCCTCGAGGAGGACCTCGGCGCGCTTGCGGGCGGCCGACTTGGTCAGGCCCATCAGGCGACCGAACAGCTCGAGGTTCTCGCGGCCGGTCAGGTTCTCGTCGAGCGCGGCGTACTGGCCGGTCATCATGATCGAACGGCGCACGCCCGCGGCATCGGTGAGCACGTCGTGCCCGGCGACCACGGCGGTGCCGGAGTCGGGACGAAGCAGCGTGGACAGGATCTTGACCATGGTGGTCTTGCCCGCACCGTTGGGCCCGAGGATGCCGAGCACACTGGCCTTGTCCGCCTGGAAACTGATGCCCTGCAAAGCGTGCACATCGCCGAACGACTTGCGCACGTCGGACACCAGCACCGCGGGTTCACTGTCGCTCGACGCGACGCCACCTGCAGGCGAATCCACTGAGATCGAACTCGGCATCAACTCTCCACCATCGGCCGGGTGCGCACGGCTGGAATCAGAGACGAGCGCACGCGGAACAAATACTTCCCGGTAAGTGATCCATACCGTTCGGCGCGATGTTACCGGTCTGCCGGTTTTCCCGGCCCGGTCTGGCGTGGATGCGCCCGGTTTGCCGGTCGTCGCGTGCGAAGACTGCGGTGTTGCGTTGCTCACGTGGGCAGTGCGGGGGCAGTGCATCGCCCTTGTCGGCACGGCTGCGCACCCATACGCTGACCTTCGGGGAAACACTCGTCAACCGGCCCGCACGCGGGTGAGTTCGAACTTGTGGGGAGGTGACCATGGTCGAGTCAGCTGCCGCCGCCGCTGTACCGACGGGTCGGTCCGATGTGCTCACGTCCTATGACCCGCGCACCGGCGAACTGCTCGGGCAGTATCCGGTGCAGGGCAGCGCCGAGGTCACCCGCGCGGTACGCACCGCGCGCGCCTCCCAGAACTGGTGGGGCGAACTGGATTTCGGTGAGCGCAAGCACCTGTTACTCGACTGGCGACGCCAGATCGCCCGCAACGCAGGCGAATTGGTGGAGCTCCTGCGTAGCGAGACCGGCAAGCCGGAGGCCGACGCCACCCTCGAAGTGATGCTGGCGGTGGAGAATCTGGACTGGGCCGCCCGCAACGCCGAGCGCACCCTTGGCCGAAAGCGCCTGCCCACCGGCTGGTTCACCCGCAATCAGCACGCCTCCGTCGGCTATCTGCCGCTGGGTGTGATCGGCGTGCTCGGCGCCTGGAACAACCCGGTGTTCACCCCGATGGGTTCGATTGCCTACGCCATGGCCGCCGGTAACGCGGTGGTGTTCAATCCGCACGAACTCAGCACCGGTGTGGGCCTCTGGCTGGCCGACAGCTGGGCCGCGGTCTCACCCGATCAGCCTGTGCTGCAAGCGGTTACCGGGAATTCGCGGACCGCGACCGCTCTGTGTAAAGCCGAGGTGGACAAGATCGCCTACGCCGGGCCCGAGGCAGGTGGACGCGAGGTGATCGGGCTGTGCGCGCAGACGCTGACACCGGTGGTGGTGGAGAACAGCGGCAAGGGCTCGATGATCGTGCACGTCGACGCGGTGCTCGACGCGGCCGCGGAGGCTGCGGTGTTCGGCGCGATGGCCAACGCGGGGCAGAACGCCTCGGGGATCCAGCGCTGTTATGTCGCCGATTCGGTGTTCGACGATTTCCTGGCGAAAGTGGCCGAGCGGGCGGCCAAGCTGCGTCCCGGCGCCGACAACCGGGCTTCCTACGGCCCGATGATCAATGCCGCCCAGGTCGACGTGGTGCGCAAGCAGGTCCGCGACGCGCTCGCTCAGGGCGGCCACGCGGTGCTCGGCGGGCTCGATTCCTTCCGCGACCCGTACGTGGAACCGATCGTGCTGGCCGAGGTGCCGGAGGACAGCATCGCCATCACCGGCGAGGGAATCGGCCCGGTGCTCGTGGTGAATCGGGTCGCCGATCTGGCCGACGCGGTCACCCGGGTCAACGCGGCGGGCAACGGCATCGCCGTCACGATCTTCACCCTCGACATCCCCAGCGCGGAGTTCGTCGCCGAACAGTTGAAAGTCGGTGTGGTGACGGTGAATTCGTCGACCGCGTTCACCGGCATTCCGGCGCTGCCGTTCGGCGGTGTCGGCGAGTACGGCCAGGGACACAGTCACGGCCAGCAGGGTCTGCGCGAGTTCAGCCGGACGATGTCGATCGCCCGCAGGCGCTACCGTGCGCCGGTCCGGCTGTCGACCTTCGACCGTCGGCCAGGGCATCTACAGACGGCGAAAGCCCTGTTCCGCTTACGCCGCGGCTGACCCGCTGAGCCCGAGCGACTCGGCGAAGCGCGCGGTGGTCCGCGACGCGAGTTCTCAGCCCCACGGCCTCCTGAATTGCCGACGGGCCTCAGGGGTTTTCGTCGGCCGAGCCGCTGCCGAGCAGTACCGCGTCGGTCAGCGCGGCGAGGCGGGCGAGCTGTTCGGGACGTGAGTCGAACCGCAGCAGACGACCGACGTCGATGATCTGGCCGACGGCGGCGTGCACCCGGAAGCGGGCTTCGATCGGGTCCACGTCGAGCAGGTTGGCCCATTCGAGAATGTTCTGGCGCTGGATCGCGCGCAGGCGGTGCTGTTCGGCCTGTGGGAGGTTGCTGAACTCGGCGTAGTAGACCGGCATGATCTCGGGCGTCGCGAAGGTCAGGCGCGCGTGCTGGTCGGCGATGCGGCGGGCGGCGTCGGCGCGATCGGTGCCCTCGGCCAGCGCTTCGCCGATCGCGACCGAGAGGCGGTCGGCGGTGCGGTGGAAGGCGGCGGCGAGCAGGTCGGCCTTGCTGTCGAAGTGGCGGTACACGCTGGAGGCGTTGATGCCCACGGCGGCGCCGATCTCCTCGATGCCCGATTCGTGATAGCCGTTGCGGCCGAAGATCCGGATCGCCTCGGTGAGCAGCTGTTCGCGTTTCGAGGTGACCGGCAGGCCACGGGTCTGCTTGTCGGGCTCGGCCGCGGTGGGCGCCGGCGGCAGCTCGGCGCGCACGATCGCCCATGCCATCTCGAGCTGCACGGCGAGCAAGCGGGGGTGCGAGAGGGTGGTGCGGTGCGCAGCGATGCTGGCCAGCGAACTCAGCGCGCCGACCGCGAGCAGGATGACGTCGTCGGCGCTCGCTTCCGGCCGCAGTTCGGCGATCCGCGCGGCCACGTTCGCCTCGAGTTCGCGGTAGAACGCGCGGATGCGCACCCGGTCCTCGCGCTCGAGGTAGCGGCGTTCCCAGCGGTAGAGCCCGGCTTCGCGGCGGATGTCGATATTGCGTTCGGCGACGGCGGTGAGCACCGCGTTCAGCCTGGCTTCGGGGCTCAGCGCCGGGTCGTCGGCCGCAGCGGCGACATCGCGCAAACCCCGAGCACCCTCCTCGGCGGCGGCCACGAGCAGTGCGTATTTGTTGGCGAAATGACGGTAGAGCGCGGGCCCGGAGATGCCAACTTCGGCGGCGATCTCGTCCACGCCGACGGGATAGTAGCCGCGCGCGCTGAACGCACGGGCGGCGGCCCGCATGATCTGCATCTTGCGGTCCTTGGGCCTGCGACGCACGACGCGGGCAGGTGCGGTCGTCGGCTCGCCGGCCTGTTCGGCCTCACTGCGATCGGCGACCATGCACTCACTTTCCGTTGCGCGAACCGGGTTGGTCCAGTCAACCTAAGTTAACCACAATTCGCAAACGTCGAGGGCAGGTCGAACAAATGCGACCGCCCCGGCAGCGACGTGCTCGCTACCGGGGCGGTTCGGACGAAAACCGGAGTTCTACAGGCCGAGCCCGCGGGCCAGTGTCGGCCACGACAGCTTCAGCTCGTCCTTCCAGTAGCCCCACGAGTGGGTGCCGCTCGGCCGGAAGTTGAAGGTGGCCGGGATGCCGAGCTCGTTGAGCCGGTTGGCCAGGTTGTGCGTGCAGTAGTTGGTGCCCGCCTCGATCACGCCGCCGATGACGATCTGGTTGGCGAGGCCGTAGGCGCCGGGCAGCGCGTAGGGGCCGTCGAGGGTGTCGTAGGGGCCGGGCAGGCCGTTGCCGGTGGAGACGTAGAGATCCATGCCGCGCAAACCCTCGGCGTTCACGTACGGGTCGTTCTTGACCCATTCCGCCGAGCCCTGCGGACCCCACATGTTCATGGTGTTGCCGCCGCCCCAGGTCTCGACCGTGAGCTTGACGAATTCCGAACCGACCGGGTCGGAGGTCTGCGCGCAACCGCTGTAGGCCGCGGCCGCCTTGTACAGGCCGGGCTTGGCGATCGGCAGCGCGAGCACGGTGGTGCCGGAGGTGGAAAGGCCCGCGATGGCGTTCACGCCGTTCGTGCCGAGGGCGCCGTCGACGAGCGGGGGCAGTTCCTCGGTGAAGAAGGTCTTCCACTTGTTGCGCCCGACGACCGGGTCGTCGGCGATCCAGTCGGTGTAGTAGCTCCAGGCGCCACCGATCGGCTGGATGACGTTGACGTTCTTGTCGCCGAGGAAGGCGAGCGCGTCGGTCTTGGCCACCCACGACGCCGAATCCTCGCCGCCGCCCGCACCATTGAGCAGGTACAGGGTGGGGCGTGGAACCGAGGCGTCGGCGGGGCGCTGCACGTCGACGATGATGTTGGAGTCCATGGACGCGGAGTACACGTGCAGTCGCAGACTGCGCGCGTCCTTCACTTCGGCCTTGACGATCTTGGACCCGTTGTCGGAGACCGGGTTGGCGAGCAGGCTCTTGGAGTCGATGATCGGGTCAGCGGATGCCGGGCTGGTGCCGATGCCCGACATCAGTCCCGCCGCCACTGCCGTTGCCGCGATCATCGCCGCGGCCCTGAGGCCACGACGCCGGATGGGCCGACGCATCAATTTCGCACCTTCGCTTCGTCTCGAATTCCGACTCGGTCCGTGCTCCCCAACAGGGCACGAAGTTGCAACACGCGAAACCCTACGGGTTATCCGGTGGTTACAACAGGGGTAATCGTTACAACAGCGCGGTCACATCATGCCTCACTGGCATCACTGAAGTCACCGCGCCCCGGCCGCTCGGTCACCGGCGTCGAGCAGCTCCGCCAGCCGTGGCCCGACTTCGGCCAGTGCCTGCGGCGAGGTCATCTGATCATGCACCACCGCGATCGGTCGATCGTGGACCTTGCCGTCGACATACGGTGCCCAATTCGCCGCGGCCGCCTCGTGTCCGAGCGCGCTGAAGTATTCGAGCGTGCCGCGGAACACCGCGGGCTGGTGCTCGGCGATCAGCTCGGCCGAGCGCACCGCGCTGCGATAGATGCGGCGCAACCGGGCCGGGGTGAGCACGGCCATGTTGGCGGGGACGATCGCGTGCAGGGCGGCCAGCGCCTCGTCGCTGAGTTCGCGTACGCCTGCGGCGGGCAGCGCGGCGCTGACGTCGACGCCGAGTTCGGCGAGCCCGTCGCGGACCGCGGTGTGGAAATCGGGCACGTCGATATCGGGGTGCGAGTCCAGCATCGCCAGCAGCGACACCTGCTCCCCCGCCGCCTGCAGCTCGGTGGCGACGGCGTGGGCGAGCACGCCGCCGAGCGACCAGCCGAGCAGCCGGTACGGGCCGTGCGGTTGCACGGTCGCGATCTCGGCGACATAGCGACGCGCCATCTCCGCGAGGGTGCCCGGCAGGTAGGCCGCCTCGGTCAGCGCGGGCGACTGCAGTCCGAAGATCGGCCGTCGTGCCGGAATGTATTGCGCCAGACCGGCATAGCACCAGGACAGCCCGTACATCGGGTGGATGCAGAACAGCGTGCCGCCCGCCTCGGTGCCGTGCGGTACCCGGTTGCGGATGGTCAGCAGCACGCCGAGGGCGTCGTCGGATTCGAGGTCGGAGGCGAGGTCGTGGTCGCCTGCGGCGGTCTGGGAGGCGTCGATGCGCTCGGCCAGCGCGGCGACGCCTGCATCGGTGAAGAACCACTGCACCCGCACCTCGGCGCCGACTCTGGTGCGCAGGCGGCTGATCGCCTTGGTGGCGATGAGGGAGTTGCCGCCGAGTTCGAAGAAGTCGTCGTCGAGGCCGACCTTGCCCGCGCCGAGCACCTCCGCGTAGACCTCGGCGACGGCGCGCTGCAGCGGTGTGGTCGGCGGCCGGTAGGCGCGGGTGGTGAACGCGGGGACGGGCAGGGCGTTGCGGTCGAGTTTGCCGCTGGCGTTGAGCGGCAGGGACGTCAGCGTCACCACGGTCGCCGGAACCATGTACGACGGGAGCGCCGACTTGGCGTGGGCGCGCAGGGCCGCGGTGTCGAAACCGGCGGTGGCTGTGCCGCTTTCGATCGAATAGCCCTCCGGCCGGGAAGCCGGTCGAGCCGGCTCGGTCCGGGTTTCGGCGGGCACCACGTAGCCGACAAGGCGATCACCCGTCGGTCCGTGGACGAGCGCGACGGCGGCGTGGCGGACGCTGTGGTGCTCGCGCAGGACGGCTTCGATCTCACCGAGTTCGATGCGCTGGCCGCGCAGTTTCACCTGGAAGTCGCTGCGGCCCAGGTATTCCAGGCGCCCATCGGGGGTCGAACGCACGACGTCGCCGGTGCGGTAGAGCCTGCCGCCGCCGGAATGGGCGACGAAACGTTCGGCCGTGAGGGTGGCGGCGCCGAGGTATCCGCGGGCCAGCTGCACCCCTTCCAGATACAGCTCCCCCACGGTGCCGGGCGGGACGGGTCGCAGGTGGCGGTCGAGCACGTGGACGCGCGTGTTGGCGACCGGCGTGCCGATCGGGATACCAACGGCGGCACCGGCTTCGGCGACCTCGGCGGTGACCACCGCGGCTTCGGCGGGCCCGTACCAGTTGATCAGCGTCGCCGCGGGCAGCCGCTGGGCGAACCGGCGGGCGGTGGCCGATGACAGCGCCTCGCCCGCGGCGAACACCCGTCGCAGTGCGGGCAATTCGGCCGCCGCGTCCTCGGCGAGGAAGGCGTCCAGCATCGACGGCACGAAATGCACAGTGGTGACGGCACGTTCGGCGATCACCTCGGCCAGATAGGCCGGGTCACGGTGACCGTCGGGGGTGGCGATCACCACGGTGGCGCCGGTGTGCAACGGCCACAACAACTCCCACGCGGAGATGTCGAAGGTGACCGGTGTCTTGTGCAGGACCACGTCGCCGGGGCCGTGCGGGTAGGTGCGCTGTGCCCAGCGGAACTGGTTGACCAGTTGCCGGTGGGTGAGCATGACGCCCTTGGGCGTTCCGGTGGAGCCGGAGGTGTGGATGACGTAGGCGAGATTGTCGGCCTTCGGTAGTTCCTGGTCCGTGACTTCCCCACTGAGCGTGGATATTTCAAGGACCGGAATATCGGTGGCCGTCGTGAATTCGGCGCCGGCGAGCACACAGATCGGTGCGGCCGCTTTCAGCACCCGCTCGGTCCGTTCGGCCGGATGGTCCGGGTCGACCGGCACGTAGGCGGCCCCGGTCCGCAGCACCGCGTAGATCGCGGTCACCAGGTCGATGCCGCGCCGCATCGCGACCGCGACCAGCTTCTCGGGCCCTGCGCCCTGTGCACGAAGGGCACCGGCCAGCTTGCGCACGCGTTCGTCGAATTCCGTGTAGGTGTAGGTAGTTTCGCCGTCGACGAGGGCGGTGGCGTGCGGTGTGCGTTTGACCTGGTCGTCGAACAACGACAGCAGTGTCGCCTCGTCGAGCAGTTCGGGGGCGTCGGTGGCATTGATCGCCGCCAGCTTCGCGCGTTCCTCCGCGAGCAGCACGTCGATCTCGGCGATCCTGGCCTGCGGGGCCGCGGCGAATCGCGCGAGCAGCATCGAAAAGCGGTGCGCCAGTGCGTTCGCGGTGTCGGCACCGAACACATCGCGCAGGTACTTCACCGACACGCGCAGCTGCTCGTCGGCGACCACCTGCACGGTGAGCGGGTAGTGGGTGCCGTTGGCGGAGTCCATCCCGGTGACGGCGGCCGACCCGGTCGCGGCCTGCGCCAGCGCCGCGCGGTCGACCGGGAACGACTCGAACACGACCAGCGAATCGAACAGCGCGTCGATCCCCGCGATGTCCTGGATCTCCCCGAGGCCGAGGTAGTGGTGATCGAACAGCGCGGCCTGCTCGTCCTGCAGGGTGCGCAGCAGCTCGGCGACGGTATCGCCGGGACGCAACCGCACTCGAACGGGAATGGCGTTGAGGAAGAGCCCGACCATGCGCTCCACCCCGGCGAGCTCGGCGGGCCGACCGGAGACGGTGGCACCGAACACCACGTCGTCGCGATCGACGAGCCGGGCGATGAGCAGTCCCCATGCCGCCTGGACGACGGTGTTCACCGTGACGCCGAGGCTCGCGGCGAGTTCGCTCAGCGCGGCGGTGTCGGCCGGTGAGAGAGCGAAACCGGTTTCGCCGGTGCCCGTGGCGATCTCGCGACCCTGATCGACGGGGGCGAGCGGCGTCGGCTCGGCGAGGCCGGTGAGGGCGGCGCGCCACGCGGTCCGCGCGGCTTCGAGATCCTGATCGACCAGCCAGGCCAGGTAGTCGCGGTAGGGCGCGACCTTGGCAAGGCGCCTGCTGCGCGAGCCGACTACGTAGGCGCTGAGCAGTTCCTGCAGCAGCAGCGGCATCGACCAGCCGTCGATCAGGATGTGGTGGCTGGTGACGAGCAGGTGCGCGGTGTCGGCCGTGCGCACCAGGGTGAACCGCAGCAGCGGGGCGGCGGCCATGTCGAAGTGGGCGGCCAGGTCGGCGGCGCGAATGCGCTGGTAGGCGAGGTCGTCCGCGCCCCGACCGGCGGGCCCGGAGGCGGTAGCGGAGCGTGACCACGCAGGGCCCTCGGGAGGGGCGCCATCGAGCACTGCATTGATGACGCGCCACGGGACGTCGAGGTCGTCGAGTACTACCTGGAGCGGGGTGCCCGCGGCGTCGGTGGCGAAGGCGACGCGCAGGTTGTCGTGCCGGTCGAGCACGGCCTGGGCCGCGTCGTGGAGTCGCTCGTCGTCCACCGAGGGGTCGAGGTCCAGGACGAACTGGGTGATGTAGGGGTCGACCGAATTCTCCGCGAGCAGGGCGTGGAACAGCATGCCCGACTGCAACGGGGTCACCGGCCACACATCGCTGACCAGCGGGTAGCGGCGGACCAGTCGGGTCAGTTCGGTCTGGCCCAGCTTGACGAGGGGGAAGTCCGACGGCGTGAATCCGCCTGCGCCGGGCTGTAATCCGTGTTCGGCGAGTCCACCGAGGGCGCGGATCCAGTGTTCGGCAAAGGTTTTGACCGCGTCGGCGGTGAGTACGGCGGTGGCGTAGTCGAATCGGGCGACCATGCCGTCGTCGGTGGCGTCGACGGTGAGCACCAGTGCCAGGTCGTCGGCGGCGACGTCGGTGTGGACGCGGGCCGGGCGCAGGTCACGTACGCGCACGGCGAAGCGGCCGCGGTCCAGGGTGCGGACGCTGTCGGAGGTGTCGGTGTCGAGGTAGCGCAGCAGGCCGAAACCGGCGCCGTGGGCGGGGACCGCGCGGCGCAGTTCCTTGATCTGGGCCAGGGCCGTGCCCGCCGCGGGGCCGCCGACGAGCGCGTCGGCGACGTCGATCCCGTCCAGGCGAAGGGCCAGCGGGTAGTCGGCGGTGAAGCCGCCGACCACGTTCTCGGCGTCGGCGCGGCCGAGTAGTCGTTCGTCGGCACGCAGGCGGACCACGGTGCCGATCACCCGGGCCGCGGCGGTGTCGGCCGCGGTGTGCAGGGCCAGCGCGGCGGCGGTGAGCAGCACCTCGTCGACGGTCGCGCGGTAGGCCTCGGCGACGGTGCCGACGGCGGTGGTGCCCTCACCGGTGATGCTCAGCGAGACCCGGTTGCGCTGGCGCAGGTCGGCGGATTCGCCTGCCCTGGAACGGATCGCGCGATGCCAGTACTCGCGTTCGGCGCGCGCGGCGGTGGTGGCCGGGTAGTCGGCGAGCGTGCGCACCAGGTCGCCGAGCCCGGCGTCGGGGGCGGCGGGGGCGGCGTGACGGCCGCGACTCCACGCGGCGCTCAGCTGGTCGACCACCGCGCGCCACGAACTCTCGTCCAGGACAAGGGCATTCGCGACGACGATCAGGGTCGAGGTGTTGTCGGCGTCGCCGGTGAGGATGAAGTGGATGTTGCGACCCTCGTCCGGGTCGAGTGCCGCGGCGGCCGCGGCGACGACATCGTCGACGGGCAGCGAGGCTTCACCGTCGTCGGTGTCGAGCCTGCGGAAGGCGCCGCCGATGCGTTCCTCGGGCGGGGGGATGCGCAGCACCGGGGTGTCGCCGGTGCGGTCGAGCAGGGCCCACAACATCGGGTGCTGGTTCATCACCGCGGTCGCGGCGGCGGCGACGGATTCGTCCGGGCAGTCGGCGGGCACGTCGAGGAGCACCGCGCGTGGTTCGACCGCAGTCTCTCCCGCTTCGATGAGCTGGGCGGCGGTCGCGGTGAGCGGCAGGCAGGTGGACGAGGCGCCGGGTTCGACGGTCACGCGGGCGCGTTCGGCGAGCGCGGCGACGGTGCGCGCGTCGAACACCTCGCGCGGTCGAAGCACCACACCGGCCGAGCCTGCCCGCGACACCACCTGGATGGCGGTGATGCTGTCGCCGCCGAGGGCGAAGAAGTCGTCGTCGAGACCGACCCGCTCGCGGTCGAGGACTTCGCCGATCACCCGGGCGATGGTCTTCTCGGCGGCGGTGCGCGGCGGGCGGTGTTCGGCGCGGACGGCGATCGGGTCCGGCAGCGCGCGGCGGTCGAGTTTACCGACGGGGGTCAGCGGGATCTCGTCGAGGACGACGATCGCGGCGGGCACCATGTACCCGGGCAGGACCCGCGCGGCGAGGGCGGTGAGTTCGGCGGTGTCGACGCGGGTGCCCTGCACGTAGGAGACCAGCGTGGTCGATCCGGTGCCGTTGTCGCGGCCGATCGTGGTGACCCAGGAGACGCCGGGTGCGGCGGCGAGCACGGCGTCGATCTCACCGAGTTCGATGCGAAGGCCACGGATCTTGACCTGGAAATCGTTGCGGCCGGCGAACTCCAGCACATCGCCGCGTCGGCGCACGAGGTCGCCGGTGCGGTACAGGCGGGCAGCGTCGGCGGCGAAGGGGTCGGCGACGAAGCGGGATGCGGTGAGGGCTGGGCGGCGGTGGTAGCCGCGGGCGAGGTGGATGCCGCCGAGGTAGAGCTCGCCGGTGACACCTTCGGGGACGGGGCGCAGGCGTTCGTCGAGGATCAGGGCGCGGGTGCCGCGGATCGGGCCGCCCATGTGGACGGGGTCGCCGGGGTGCAGCGCGTCGCTGATGGCGGTCATGACGGTGGTTTCGGTGGGACCGTAACCATTGTGGAAGTGGCGCTGGGGCAGCGTGTTCCAGCGTGCGGCCAGGTCGGCGGGGACGTGTTCGCCGCCGACGATCAGGGTGCGAAGGCCGGGGATGCCGTCGGGGTCGAGGGTGGCCAGGACCGTCGGGGTGAGGAAGGTGTGGGTGACGCCCTCCGTGCGGATCAGTTCGGCCAGTTCGGTGCCGCCGACGAAGCCGGCGGGCGCCATCACCAGGGTGCCCGCGCCACCGATGGCGAGCAGCAGTTCCAGCACGGACGCGTCGAACGACGGTGACGCGAAAGCCAGTGCGCGCGTGTCGGAGTCGAGGCGGTAGCGCTGTTTCTGCTCGGCGCAGAAGTTGGCGAGTCCGGCGTGGGTGACGACGACACCCTTGGGCAGCCCGGTCGAACCGGACGTGTAGATCATGTAGGCGGCGTTGTCGGTGTTCGGCGGTGCGAGGAGTTCGATTTCGCGCAGGCTCACCGTCGCGCAGACGGCGACCTCGGCGGTGAACGTCCGGTCGTCGAGCGCGAACCAGCGTCGATCGCCGGGCAGTTCGGGCAGACCGGCGAGCTCGGCGGCGAGGGTGATGCCGAAGACCGCGCCCGAGTCGGTGACCATGTGGCTGATCCGCTCGGCGGGGTGGGCCGGGTCGATCGGCACGATCATCGCGCCGGTGCGGGCGATGGCCCAGACCGCGAGCACCGATTCGACCGAGCGCCGGATCGCCACGGCGACAGCGGTTTCCGGGCGCGCGCCACGGGCGATGAGACCGCGTGCCAGCTGGTTGGCCGCTGCGTCGAGTTCGGTGTAGGTGAAGCCGCGACCGTCGCCGCGCAGGGCGATGCCGGTCGGGTTGGCGCGAACCGCGTCGTCCATCAGCTGGGCGAGGGTGCGCGCCGGTTCGGCCGCTGGACCAGCGAAGGTGGTGTGCGCGGTGAATTCGGCGGGGTCGAGCAGGGCGATATCGCCGACGGCGCGGTCGGGGTCGGCGGTCACCGCGGCGAGCACGCGAGTGAACCGCTCACCGAAGCTGTGCACCGTCTTCGCGTCGAACAGGTCTGTCGCGTAGGTGAATTCGGCGTGCATGCCGCCGCTGTGCGGCTGCTCGCGCACGGTGAGCAACAGGTCGAACTTGGCCTCGGCGGTGCGCGCGTCCACGGCGCCCACCGTGATTCCGGGGAGCTCGAAGGCGACCGGCGCGAGGTTCTCGAACGACAGCGCCACCTGGAACAACGGATGCCTGCCCGCCGACCGCTGCGGCCCGATCGCCTCGACCACCCGCTCGAACGGGATGTCGGCGTTGGCGAAGGCGCGCAGGTCGGTGTCGCGGGTTCCGGCCAGCAGCGCGGTGAACGGTTCGCTCTCGGTGACGCGACTGCGCAGGACCAGGGTGTTGACGAACATGCCGACCAGATCGTCGAGCTCACGGGCGCCACGGCCCGCGATCGGGGTGCCGATGGCGATGTCGTCGGTGCCGCTGAGCCGGGCGAGCAGCACCGCGAGCGCGGCCTGCACGACCATGAACACGGTGACGCCCTGCGTGCGGGCAAGTCCGGCGAGTTCGGCGTGCAGCGCGGCGTCGACCTCGAAGGTGCTGGTGGCACCGGCGAACGACTGCACCGCCGGACGGGGCCGGTCGGCGGGAAGCGCGATTTCCTCCGGCAGCCCGGCGAGCTCGTCGTGCCAGTAGGCAAGCTGGGTGGCGGCCACGGATCCGGAGTCGGCTTCGTCGCCGAGTGAATCCCGTTGCCACACCGCGTAATCGGCGTACTGCAGCGGCAGTGGCGACCAGGCGGGCGGCGCGCCCGCGGTGCGCGCGGTGTAGGCGAGAACGAGGTCGCGGACGAGCGGTCCCATGGAGAAACCGTCGGCGCTGATGTGGTGGGCGACGAACACCAGGACGTGGTCGTCGGCGCCGAGGCGCAGCAGTCGCACCCGGACCGGTGGTTGCGCGGTGACGTCGAATCCGGTGGCGACCGTCCGTCGCACCTCGTCGGCGAGATCATCGGCAGTGACCGGGACCGGGGTCAGGTCGACCCGCATCGCATCGGGCGCGAGCACCTCCTGGAACGGCACATCGACACGCGCTGCACGACTGTCGGGACGGGCGGAACCTGTACTGCTGGCGGGAACAGCGGAAACACCCTGGGCCGCAGACGCACCGTCGGCCGCAGACGCACGGCCGGCGGCGGCACGGTCGGTGGCGGCACGGTCGGTGGCGGCACGGTCGGTGGCGGCACGGTCGGTGGCGGCACGGTCGGTGGCGGCACGGTCGACGGTAGAGACACCAGGAGCGACTGAACCCGCAGGTCCAGGGTGTAGCCGGGCAGGCGCGGCGCCGCTGGACACCGGGTAGCGGGTGCGCAGCACCTCGTGGCGGGCGAACAGGTCGGCGACCGCGAGGCCGAGAGCGGGCACGTCGAGGGCGCCGGTGAGGCGGATCGCGGCCGGGATGTTGTAGACGGTCGCCTCGGGGTCGAGGCGATTGAGCAGCCACATCCGCTGCTGGGCGAGCGAGAGCGGCACCCGCTGCGGGCGCGCGGCCGCGAGCATCGGCGCGGCGGTCGCCTCGTCGGACCGGTGCACGCGCAGCGCGAGATCGGCCACCGTCGGGGCCTCGAACAGCAACCGGACACCGACCGTGCGATCGAGTGCCGCCCCGATCCGGGCCGCGGCCCTGGTGGCGAGGAGCGAGTTGCCGCCGAGAGCGAAGAAGTCGTCCTCGGCACCGACGGAGCCGACGCCGAGGACCTCGGCATAGACATCGGCGATCACCTGCTCGGCGGGAGTCGCGGGTGTGCGCGACGTAGCGGACTTGAAAACGGGCGCGGGCAACGCTTTTCGATCCAGTTTGCCGTTGGCGGTGTAGGGCAGGTCGTCGAGTACGACGAAGACATCCGGCACGAGATAGGTCGGTAGCTTGCCCGCCAGCGCCGATTGCACCTGTGCGACATCGAGATCGGCGCCGACCAGATAGCCGACCAGCCGGTCACCGAAGTGCGCGTCGGTGCGCGCGAGCACGACGGCCTTGGTCACACCGGGTACCGCGAGCAAAGCGGCCTCGATCTCGCCCGGCTCTACCCGGAACCCACGAACCTTGACCTGGAAGTCGCTGCGGCCCAGGTAAACGAGCTCACCGCCCCGGGCGCGGGCGACGAGGTCGCCGGTCCGGTACATGCGCGCGCCGGGCTCGAAGGGGTCGGCGACGAAACGTTCGGCGGTGAGGGCGGCCTTGCGCAGGTAGCCGCGCGCGAGCTGAATGCCACCGAGGTACAGCTCACCCGTGATGCCGGGCGCGACGGGGCGCAGGCGCTCGTCGAGGACGTAGACGCGACTGTTCCATTCGGGGGTGCCGATCGGGACGGTCAGCACGTCGGCGCTGGTCACGCGGTGATCGGTGATCGACACGGCGGCCTCGGTGGGGCCGTACAGGTTGTCGATCCTGGTGTCGGGCAATGCTTTCAGCAGGCGCTGGGCCAGGCCCGCGGGCATGGCCTCGCCGATCGCGAGGATCCGGGTGAGCGGACTGCTGTTGCGTGCGCCGAAGAGTCCGGTGCGACTCGATTCCCAGTGGGCACACAGTGCGTCGAGCGGTGACGGCACCGCGATCAGGGTGGTGACGCCCGTTTCGGCGATGAGAGTGTCGAGGTAGGCGGGGTCGCGGTGGCCGTCGGGGGCCGCGATCACCAGGCGGCCACCACAGACGGCGGCCGACCAGAACTCCCACACCGACACATCGAAGGTGACGGGCGTCTCGAGCAGGAAGACATCCCCGGCGTCGGTGCCGAATTCCCCACGCAGCCACTGCAACTGGTTGATCACCGCCGCGTGCGGCACCGCAACACCCTTGGGGCGACCGGTGGAGCCAGAGGTGAACAGGACGTAGGCGGTGTTCTCCGGACGCAGCGGTGCCCTCCGGTCCCCGTCGGTGACGGGGGCGGGGTCGGCGGCGGCGATCGCCGGGTGGTCGACGCGCACCACGGGCGCGGCATCGGTGCGGAAACCGTTGCTGAGCACACAGATCGGGGCCGCGGTGTGCAGGATGTAGTCGGTGCGGTCCGCGGGCTGGTCGGGGTCGATGGGCACGTAGGCACCACCGGACCTGCTCACCGCGTACATGGCGACCACGAGATCGACAGACCGCGGCAGCGCGAGCGCGACCAGGGACTCCGGGCCGACGCCCAACGAGATCAGATGGCGCGCAAGCCTGTTCACCCGCGAGTCGAACTCGGCGTAGGTCAGCTCGAGCCGACCCTCCGGCAGATCGGCGATCAGCGCGACGGCCTCGGGGCGGGCCACCAGCGGCAGATCGGCCAACGTGCCGCCCGGAACGGCGAGATCGGCGGCGCCACTGACGATCTCGGTCGACCGATCCTCCTCGGTCCGCAGGTCGACATCGCCGACGACCACGGTGGGTTCACGAACGACCGCCGCGAGCAGCAGCGCCAACCGGTCGACGAAGGCCGTCACGGTCGCGGCGTCGAAGAGGTCGGTGGCGTAGGTGAGGAAGCCCTCGATGCCGGTGGGCGACCCGTCGGCGTCGTAGCTGTCGCCGACGACCAGGTTCAGGTCGAACTGCGACACCGCGAGTTCGGTGGCGACCGGCGTGATGCGCAGGCCGGGTAGTTCCAGTTCGGCACGCTCGACGTTGTGGAACGAGAAACCCACCTGGAACAGCGGATGACGTGCGGTCGAGCGCGGCGGATCGAGCACCTCCACCAGCCGCTCGAACGGAATGTCGGCGGCGGCGAACGCGGCCAGATCACTCGCGCGCTGGGCGTCGAGCAGCTCGGCGAACGTGGCGCCACCGTTGTAGCGGGTGCGCAGGACGACGGTGTTGACGAACATGCCGATCAGCTCGTCGAGTTCGCGCTCACCCCGCCCGGCGACGGGCGTGCCGACCGCTACGTCGGCGGTACCGGAGAGCCGGGCCAGCAGTACCGCGAAAGCGGTGTGCAGCACCATGAACACGGTCGAACCGTGCTCGCGCGCGATCCGCGTCAGTGCGGCGTGGGTGTCGGCGTCGATGCGGACGGGCACCCGGTCGCCTGCGAGCGAGGCAACGGCGGGGCGGGGCCGGTCGACGGGCAGCTCCAACAGATCCGGCAGCCCGGAAAGTTCAGACCGCCAGAACGAGAGCTGTTGTGCGGCAATCGACTCGGCGTCGTCCTCGGCACCGAGCCGATCCAGCTGCCACAGCGCGTAGTCGGCGTACTGCACAGACAGTGCGGCCCGATCGGGGGCGCGGCCGGCGGCGCGTGCGAGGTAGGCGGCGGTCACGTCGCGCACGAGCGGCGCCATCGAGGAGGCATCGGCGGCGATGTGGTGCACCACCACGGCGAGCACGTGCTCGGTCGGCGCGTCGGGCCCGCTGCCCGTGACGTCGAACAGCCGCACCCGCAGCGGAACCTCGGTCGTCACGTCGAACCCGGTCGCCGCGAGCGCACGCACCTGTTCGATCAGCCCGGGCGCCGTCGCTGAGGGAACTACCTGGTCGTCGGCACCGCCGGGACGGACGACGCCCGAGACATCCACCGCTGCGGTCGGCCGTTCGCTGCCTTCGTCAACGGGCACCGCTGCCCGAACTCCACCGGCCGGTCGACCGAGGCCGAGCGGGCGCACTGCAAGGTCGAGATCGACGTCGTCGACCGACAGGATCTGCTGGATCGGACCGTTGGGGGTGTCGGGGTAGATCGTGCGCAGGACTTCGTGGCGGGCCAGCACGTCGCGCAGGGCGGCGGTGAGGGCGCCCACGTCGAGGGTCCCGGTCAGGCGCAGGGCGAACGGCAGGTTGTAGGCGCCGGCATCGTCGGCGCCCTGGCCGAAGCGGTTGAGGAACCACATGCGGCGCTGAGCGGGCGAGAGGGGTAGCTCGGCGGGGCGGGGCGGAATGGCCAGTCCAGGAGTCGGCTCGGCTACCGCATCGGGGTCGAGGACAGCGGCGAGTCCGGCGACGGTGGGCGTTTCGAAGAGGGTGCGCACGGCGACCCGATCACCGGTGGCGGCACCGAGGCGGGCGACAAGGCGGGTGGCGATCAGGGAGTTGCCGCCGAGGGCGAAGAAGTCGTCGTCGGCGCCGATGTCGTTGCGGCCGAGCACTTCCCCGAACAGCCCGGCGACGAGCCGCTCCGGTGCGGTGCTCGGCGCACGGAAGGCCCTGGCGGTGAAGCTCGGTGCGGGCAGTGCCCTGCGGTCGAGCTTGCCGCTGGGGTTGAGCGGCAGGTCGTCGAGCACGGTCACAGACGCCGGAACCATATAGGCCGGAAGGAATTTCGACAGTGCCGCCTGTAGGCGGTCCGGTTCGGCGGCGTGGCCGGCGGTGGGTACGACGTAGGCGACCAGCTGTTTACCCAGCTCGGTCGACACCACCGCTGCCACTGCCTGGCTGACGGTTTCGTGCGCCAGCAGCGCCCCCTCGATCTCCCCGAGCTCGATCCGCTGACCACGGAACTTCACCTGAAAATCGATGCGCCCCAGATAGTCCAGTCGATGCGGCGTGCCAGCGCTGGGCCGACGCCACACCACCAGGTCCCCGGTGCGGTACATGCGCGCACCGTCGGTGCCGAACGGGTCGGCGACGAACCGATCGGCAGTCAGACCGGGTCGCGCGACGTACCCACGGGCGAGCTGATCACCCGCGAGATACAGCTCCCCCGCCACCCCCGGCGGTACCGGACGCAGCCGCTCGTCGAGGACATAGACCCGAGAGTTCCACTCCGGCAGCCCGATCGGCACAGAACGCTCACCCGGTCGTGCGGGCCAGTAGGTCACCGAGACCGCCGCCTCGGTGGGTCCGTACAGGTTGTGCAACCTGGCCGAACTGACCGCGGCCATCGCATCGACGGTCTCGGCGGGCAGCGCCTCACCGATCACGAAGACCTCACGCAGCGTTTCCAGGCCCCCGTCCGCCTGTGCGGCGAACACCGTCAGCATCGACGGAACGAAGTCGGTGACGGTGACCCGGTGCCGCGCGATCTCCGCGCTCAGGTACGCGGGATCGCGGTGACCGTCCGGTGCGGCGAGCACCAGTTTCGCGCCGACCCGCAACGGCAGGAAGTAGCCCCACAGCGACACGTCGAAGGTGGTCGCGGTCTTCTGCAGGTACACATCACCCAGTGCCAGTGGGTATTTCGCCAGCATCCACACCAGCTGGTTCCCGATGGCGGCGTGCGAGACCACGACGCCCTTGGGCTTGCCGGTGGAACCGGAGGTGAAGATGACATAGGCCGGGTGCTCGGGGTGCAGCGGTGCCAGCAGCTCCGACGGATGGACCGGATCATGCTGTACGTCAGCGGAATCCAGCTCGTCCAGCAGTAGCAACGTAGTGCCTGACGGGACCGCGACGGCGTCGGCGCGGGTGCTCAGCACACAGGCGGGGCGCGCGGTGTCGAGGATGTAGGCGATGCGCTCGGCCGGGTGGTCGGGGTCGAGCGGCACATAGGCTCCGCCCGCAGTGAGCACCGCGTAGATGCCGATGACAAGCTCGGGCGAGCGTCGAACGGCCAGTCCGACAAGGATTTCGGGCCCGACACCGGCCGCGATCAGCGTCCGGGCGAGAGCGTTCACTCGCTCGTCGAACCGCCGGTAGGTCAGCTCGGTATCCGCGTAGACCAGCGCGGTCGCATCCGGATGTGTCTGCACCGCACGGCGATACGCGTCGAGCAGCGGTTCCGGCGGCACCGGATGGCGGGTGTCGTTCCAGGCCACGAGGGTCTGTTCACGCTCGACTTCGGTGAGCAGGTCGATATCGGCGATCGCGAGGTCGGCGTCGGTGGCGACGGTGTCGAGCAGCCGGGTGAACCGGGCAGCCAGGATCTCGACGGTGTCGGCATCGAACAGATCGGTGGCGTAGTTGAACGACGCGGCCATCGGTGCGGTCGGATCGGTGCCGGGCACGATGGTGAGCTGCAGGTCGAAACGCGCCACCGCACCGCCGAATCGGATCGGGGTGGCCGCGAGGCCGGGTAGTCGCAGATTCGGTAGGTCCAGATTCTGGAAGAACAGCGCCACCTGGAACAGCGGGTGGTGTGCCTGCGAGCGGACCGGGTCGACGATCTCGACCAGCCGCTCGAACGGCAGGTCCGCGTTGGCGAAGGCAGCGAGGTCGGCGCGCTTGGTGGCGTGCAGCAGTTCGAGGAAGCTCGCGTTCGGGTCCAGGTGCGAGCGCAGCACGAGGGTGTTGACGAACATGCCGATCAGGTCGTCGAGTTCGCGGGCCCCTCGCCCCGCCACCGGGGTGCCGATGGCGACGTCGTCGGTGTGCGCGAGGCGACCGAGCAGCACCGCGAACGCGGCGTGCACGACCATGAATTCGGAGGTGCCGCTGCGCTGGGCGAGGGCGGCGATCCCGGTGTGTACCCGCGCCGGGATCTGGAAGTCGAATTCGGCGCCGCGCCCGCTGAACACCGGCGGACGTGGGCGATCGGTGGGCAGGTCGAGCCGGTCGGGCAGCCCGGCCAGCGCCGCGCGCCAGTGCGTGATCTGTTCGGCGGCAACAGAACTCGGATCGTCCTCGGCGCCGAGAAGTTCCCGGTGCCACAGCGTGTAGTCGGCGTACTGCACGGGCAGTGGCTGCCAGCTGGGCCGCGAGCGATTGCGCCGCGCGAGGTAGGCGCCGATCAGGTCACGCAGCAGCGGCTTCACCGAGGCACCGTCGGCGGCGATGTGGTGCAGCGCGAGCGCGAGCACGTGCTCCTGGGGGCCCAGTTCGGCCAACGCCACCCGCAACGGCACACCGGCGGCGACGTCGAAGCCCGTGGCGGCGAATTCAGCCAGCCACAGCGGCAATTCGTCCTCGGTGAGCGAGTCGAACAGCACGTCGGGCACCGCTTCGGCCAGCGGCAGGATCACCTGGTAGCCGACCCCGTCGACCACCGGGTACCAGGTGCGCAGCGATTCGTGCCGTCCGACCAGGTCCGACAGTGCCGCGTGCAGTGCGCGCGGATCGAAGGGGCCGGACAGCCGGAGCGCGAACGGAACCGTCTCGGCGGTGGAACCCGGATCGAACTGGTTGAGGAACCACATCCGCTGCTGGGCGGGCGAGAGCGGGATCAGCTCGGGCCGTCCGCGCCGGGTGAGCGGCGCGAGTCCCCCGGCGCCCTTCAGCGGTTCGAGTGCCGCGGCAAGCCCTGCGACAGTGGGACTTTCGAAGACGTGACCGGCGGGCACCCGCGTCGACAGCGCGGACCCGAGTCGAGCCGCGGCCTGGGTGGCGAGCAGCGAATTGCCGCCGAGGGAGAAGAAGTCGTCATCCGCGCCGACCGGTTCCGTCGGGGCGAGCAGCTCGGTGAAGATCTGTGCCACCAGCCCTTCCATCGCACCGGCGGGTGCGCGGAACTGGGCGGCACGCAGTGTCGGCGCGGGCAGCGCGGCGCGATCGAGCTTGCCGACCGGCGTCAACGGAATCGTCTCGAGCTCGGTCAGCGCGGTGGGCACCATGTGCGCTGGCAGACCCGATTCCGCGTGCGCGAACAGCTCGTCGGTGTCGATACACGCACCGGGCGCGGCGTGCACGTAGGCGGCGAGAATCGTTGTGCCGTTGTCGAGTTCGTGCCCGAGGGTGACGGCGAAGTCGACGCTGTCGTGCGCGGCGAGCACCGCGTCGATCTCACCCAGCTCGATCCGGAACCCACGGACCTTCACCTGGAAGTCGTTGCGGCCGTGGTATTCGAGCGCACCGTCGACCTGCCTGCGAACGAGGTCACCGGTGCGGTACATCCGCCCGCCTGCCCCGTCTGCGACGAAACGGGCCGCGGTGGTCCCCGGTTGCCGGTGGTAGGCGCGGGCCAGCGCGTTGCCCGCGATGTAGAGCTCGCCGACGATGCCGTCTGGCACCGGCACCAGCCGCTCGTCGAGCACGTACTCGGTGACATTGCGGATCGGCGGACCGATCGTCACCGCCTGCCCTGCCACCAGCGGCGCACTGAAATTGGTGCCCATGGTGGCCTCGGTGGGACCGTAACCGTTGTACAGCGCCCGGTTCTCACCACCGGCAAGGGGAATCGCCCAGCGCCGCACCAACTCCGGCGGACACGCTTCGCCGCCGACGACGACCACCCGGAAGTCGTCGAGACCGTGCGGATCCACCGAGGCGAGCGCCGACGGGGTGATGAAACCGTGGGTGACGCGTTCGCGGCGCAGCAGCTGCGCCAGGTCGTCACCGCCGTAGACGGTCGGCGGGGCGACCACCAGGGTCGCCGCGCCGCACAGCGCCATCAACACCTCGAACACCGAGGCGTCGAACGAGGGCGAGGCGAACTGCAGGACCCGCGAATCCCGACCGAGCTGGTAGTGCTCGCGCTGGTACTCGTAGACGTTCGCCAGCCCGGCATGGGTGACGACGACGCCGCGGGGCAGCCCGGTGGAGCCGGAGGTGTAGACGAGGTAGGCGGGGTGCGACTGCCGCAGCGGGCGAACGCGATCGTCGCGGGTCACCGGGTCGCCCGACAGCTCTTCGGTGACCCGTCGCACGGCGGGGTCGTCGAGGCGCAGCCAGTCGACGGTGCCGGGGAGCCGGTCCATCGCGGCATCGACCGCGACACCGTGGACCACGTCGGCATCGCCGAGGATGTGAGCCAGCCTGGCCTGCGGATAGTTCGGGTCGACGGGCAGGAACGCGGCACCGGTCTTGGTGACCGCCCACAGGGCGAGCACCGATTCCGGCGATCGCGGAACACCGATGGCGACAATGTCTTCTGGCCCCACACCGCGCGCGATCAGCAGGCGGGCCAGCTGGTTGGCGCGGCGGTCGAGCTCGGCGTAGGTCAGGCGCACCGGCTCGGAAACACCGTCCGACCAGGACAGCGCGATTCCGTCCGGATTGGACTCCACCGCGATCGACACCAGTTGTGGCAGTGATTTCCCACGCTGCACGGCACGCGATGCCCGAGACATCCGGACTGTTCGCTGCCCAGTCATGCACTAACCACCTGTTCTGTCCATCCCGACTGCCGCGTGACGCTGTTGCGACTGTCCGGCGTTGCCGATCATCTCACTGAGCGCGACGATCGTCGCGCCGGCACCGGCACCCGGCGCCGCGACGGCCACCGCCGACTCGGTGAACACATGGCTCACCTCGTCGGTGCCGTCGTCGGGCGCCATCACCAGCGTCGCGCCCGCGATGCTCGCCGCGACGATCTCCAGCACACCGGCCACCGAATCCGGCCATCCGGCCGCTCTCGTGCGTGATTCGTAGGTGAGCCCGGCCTGCTGCACCACCCGCCCGGCCGCACCGGCGAGGACGTCGTAGCTGAGGCTACGACCGCCGCCGATGAAGGCCACATCGTCACCACGCAGGGCGCGGGTGCGGTGGGCGTAGCCGATCGGGCGCGGCGATTCGGCGGCCAGCTCGGCCACCAGCGCGGGGTCGGACAGGTCGTACCAGTCCAGGCCGTCCGGCGGGTCGAGGATGTCGAAGGCCAGGCCCAGTTTCACCTCGACCTGGTCGGGCACGTACCCGTCCATCGACATCAGCGGCACCACCGCGGCGCCCGCCTTGAGCACGGCCCAGGTGGCGATCGCCGCGTGCACGCCACGGTCGAGGCGCACCGCGACACCGGTGCCGGGCCCGGCACCGCGCGCGATCAGCGAGCGCGCCAATTGTGAAGAGCGGGCGTCGAACTGGTGATAGGTGAGGTCGCCGTCGCCCAGATCGATGGCGGGCGCGTCGGGGTCCTCCTCGACGGCGGCGGCCAGTTCCTGCGCGAGGGCGGCGCCGTTGGCCGACGGTGCGGGCGCGTAGGCGGCCGCGGTCAGCGCCCGTTCGCGTTCGTCGGCGTCGCGCAGGTCGATGTCACCGATGCGGACTCCCGGGTCGGCGGCCACGGCGGTGACGATCTCGGTGAGCCCGCGCACGATCGTCGCGATCGTGTGTTCTTCGAAAAGGTCGGTGGCATAGGTGATCACGACACCGAGCTGATCGGGTTCGCCGGTCGCGGTGTGCTGCGGCTGCACGTTGACCTGCAGGTCTACCTTGGCCGAGCGGGCGGTGAGGTCCATCGCCTCGATCGTGAGGCCGGGCAGGCGCAGCGCGGGTGTCTCGGTGTTGTGGAACGACAGCACCACCTGGAACAGCGGGTTGTGCGAGGTCGTTCCGGTGGGTGCCACCTCCTCGACGATGCGCTCGAACGGCAGGTCGGCGTTGGCGAACGCGGCGAGGCCGACTTCTCTCGCGGTGTCGACCAATTCGTCGAAGCCACGCTGCGGGTCGACCGCGGTGCGCAGGGTGAGCGTGTTGACGAACATGCCGACGAGATCGTCGAGTTCGGGTTCGCCGCGCCCGGCGATCGGGGTGCCGATCGCGATATCGGTGCTGCCGGAGATCCGGGCGAGCAGCGCGGCCAGCACCGCGTGCACGACCATGAACAGCGACGCGTTGTGCGCGCGGGCGATCTCGGCCAGCCCGACGTGGATCTCGGCGGGCAGCGTGGCGCGCAGTTCCGCACCGCGCAGCGAGGCGTGCGGTGGGCGGGGGTGGTCGTAGGGCAGTTCGACGGTGCCGGCCAGTCCGGCCAGCGCCGTGCGCCAGTAGTTCAATTGCCGTGCGGCGGTGGAGGTCTCGTCATCTTCGGAGCCGAGGACCGCGCGCTGCCACAGCGCGTAGTCGGCGTACTGCACCGGCAGTGGCGCCCAACTGGGCGAGCGGCCTTCCACCCGCGCCCGGTAGGCGATCGCCAGGTCGCGGGCCAGCGGGGCGAGGGAGGCGCCGTCGGCGATGATGTGCTGCACCACCACGGCGAGCACGTACTCTTCCTCCGCCAGCGGGTCGTCACCGGGGACTGTGAACAGCCCGGCGCGCAAGGGAACTCGGTCGGCGACGTCGAATCCGCCTGCGAGCAACCGCATCACCCGATCGCGCGGGTCGTCGCACTCCTCGACCGGCAGACCGGTCGGCAGCACCGCACTGACGGGCAGGATCTCCTGGTAGGGAACAGCTTCCGGACCGTCGGCGGGGAACCGGGTGCGCAGCGCCTCGTGGCGTTCGAGCACATCGGCGACGGCGTAGCGCAGCGCCGAGGTGTCGAGGGTGCCGCGCAACCGCAGCACCAGCGGGATGTTGTAGGCCGGGGAGTCGGGGTCGATGCGGTTGAGCAACCACATCCGCTGCTGCGCGGGCGAGAGCGGGATGACGCCGCGCTCCTGCGCCGGGGTGAGCGGCGGACGCGGCGCGGCCACCGAACCGGGTCGCACGCGCGCGGCGAGCGAGCCGACCGTCGGCGCCTCGAACAGGTCACGCACCACCAGGTCGGTGCTGAGCGCCTGATCGATGCGGGCGATGGCCCTGGTGGCCAGCAGCGAATTGCCGCCACGATCGAAGAAGTTGTCGTCGAGGCCGATCTCGGGCACACCGAGCAGGGCCGCGAAGACCTCGGCGACACTGAGTTCGATGGGGGTGCTCGGTGCGCGGAAGGTGGTGGCGGCGGTGAACTCCGGTGCCGGGAGCAGGGCCCGGTCGAGCTTGCCGTTGGTGGTCATCGGCAGCTCCGGGATCACCACCACCGCGTCGGGAACCATGTAGCCCGTGAGGAATTCGCCGACGGCGGCCCGCACGGCCACCGCGTCGAGCGTCGGGGCGGCCTGCGGGTCCGGGGCGTCTTCGGCGTCGATACGTCCGAAGCGTGCTCCGACAGGGGGTTTCGGCACGGTGTCGGGCTCGGCACTATCGGTGGCCGGGACGACGTAGGCGATCAGCCGGTCGCCCGCGTGTTCGTCGGCAGCCACGATGACCACCGACTGGCCGACGCCGGGCACCCGGAGCAGGGCGGCCTCGATCTCGCCCGGCTCGACGCGGAAGCCGCGCAGCTGGACCTGCTGGTCGCCGCGGCCGCCGTATTCGAGGGTGGGGGTGCCGCTCAACCCGATCCAGCGGCCGAGATCGCCGGACCGGTAGCGGCGGGCACCCGGCTCACCGAACGGGTCGGCGACGAAGCGGGTAGCGGTGAGACCGGGCTTGCCCAGGTACCCACGGGAGACCTGATTGCCCGCGATGTAGAGCTCACCGGCGACACCGAACGGAACGGGCCGCAGCCGGTCGTCGAGCACGACCACCGACAGACCGGGCAGCGCGCGCCCGATGAGGCTGCCGGGCAGTTCGCCGGTCTGGTCACTGTCCTCGTCGGTCGCTCGCGAGGTCAACAGCTGATGCGAGACGTGCACCGTGGTCTCGGTGATGCCGTACATATTGATGAGTTCCGGTGCGCCTGCACCGTTCCCGTAGCGGTCGTACCAGCGGCCGAGCTTGCGCGGGTCGAGGGCTTCGCCGCCGAAGATCACGTAGCGCAGCGGCAGTGCTTCGGCGCCCGCCGCCTGGGCGGCACGGTCGGCTTCATCGAGTTGGGCGAAGGCGGTGGGGGTCTGGCTCAGCACGGTCACGTGTTCGCGGGCCAGCAGTTCGCGGAACTCCAGCGGCGAACGGGAGGTGAGGTGGTCGACGACGACCACCGACGACCCGCCTGCCAGCGCGCACCACAGTTCCCAGACGGAGAAGTCGAAGGCGAAGGAGTGGAACACCGTCCACACGTCGTCGGTGTCGAAGGAGAACAGCAGCTGGGTGTTGGCGAACAGTTCGAGCACATTGCGATGGGTCACGCCGACGCCCTTGGGCAGGCCGGTGGAACCCGAGGTGTAGATGACGTAGGCCAGGTGATCGGGACGCAACGGGGCGCGGCGTTCCGAGGACCGCAGCGGCGCCGTGGTGAAGGCGAGTTCGTCGTCGAGCAGGACCACCGGCAGGTTCGCCAGCGAGGTTCCCAACGGCACCGTCGACAGCGGATCGCCCGCGGCGGGCGCCCCGAGCAGGTCGCGCTCGGCCGAGGTGGACAGCAGCACAGTGGGTTTCGCGTCGGAGAGCACGTATTCCAGGCGCTGCATGGGGTATCCGGAATCGATCGGGAGATATCCCGCGCCCGACAGCAGCACGGCCAGTAAAGCGACCGGCAGTTCCTCCGTGCGCGGAACGGCAACGGCCACCAGCGTTTCCGGGCCCGCACCCTGCGCGATGAGCGCACGCGCCAGTGCCGAGGCGCGGCCGATGAGGTCGGCGAAGGTCACCGACCGCTCCCCCGCCCGCACCGCGATCGCATCGGGACGCTGCTGGGCCTGGGCGCTGATCAGATCGGCGAGCGTCACCTCCGGCACCGGAATACCCGCCGAAGTCCCTTCGCGCAGCACGAATTCGCGTTCGCCGGGGGCGAGCAGGTCGATGTCGCCGACCGGCCGCGACGGATTCGCGACGACCGCGGCGAGGACCCTGGTCCAGCGGTCGGCGAAGTCGGCGACGGTGCCACGGTCGAAAAGGTCGGTGGCATAGACGAAATCGGCCACCATGCCCTGCGGTGCGCCGTCGGCACCGATGTGTTCGGCGAGTTCCACCTGCAGGTCGAACTTCGCCATCGGGACCGTGAAATCGGCGTCGGAGACGGTCAGGCCGGGGAGCGCGAGATCGGCGCGGCCCAGGTTCTGGAAGGTCAACATCACCTGGAACAGCGGGTGCCGCGCGGTCGAGCGAACCGGCTCGAGCAGTTCGACGAGTCGTTCGAACGGGACATCCGCATGACCGAAAGCCGCGAGGTCGCGCGCGCGGACCTCGGTGAGCAGGTCGGTGAAGCCGACCCCGGAATCCACCTCGGTGCGCAGGACGAGGGTGTTGACGAACATGCCGATCAGGTCGTCGAGGGCCTGCTCGCCGCGTCCGGCGACCGGGGTGCCGATCGCGATGTCGCGGGTGCCGGAGAGCCGGGCCAGCAGCACGGCCAGCGCGGCGTGCACCACCATGAACAGGGTGGCGTTGTGCACCCGGGCCAGCGCGGACAGACCGGCGTGTACCGAGGCGGGCACCTGAATGCTCAGCGTGCCGCCCGCCCGGCTCGAGACGGCGGGGCGCGGCCGGTCGGTGGGCAGTTCGAGCTGTTCGGGCAGGCCGGACAGAGTCGCCTCCCAGAAGGCGAGTTGCGCGGCCAGCAGCGAGTCCGGGTCGGTCTCTTCGCCGAGCAGTTCGCGCTGCCACAGCGTGTAGTCGACGTACTGCACCGGCAGCGGCGGCCAGTGCGGCGCGCCACCGCCGCGGCGCTCGGCGTAGGCGGTGAGCAGGTCCCGGATCAGCGGCGCGAAGGAGAAACCGTCGGCGGCGATGTGGTGCACCACGCAGACCACGACGTGCTCGGTCTCGGAGACCGCGAGCACCCGCACCCGCACCGGCGGCCCGGCGGTGACATCGAAGCCGGTCAGCGCGGCGACCCCGATCGCCTCGGTCACCTCGTCCTCGGCCACCTCCACGACCTCGAACTCGGGCATCGCGGCGGGGTCGCCCGCGGCCAGCACCACCTGGTGCCCTGCACCGTCGAGCACCGCGCCCTCGGTGGCACCGGCGGCCGGGTAGACCGTGCGCAGCACTTCGTGGCGGGCGATCAGGTCGGCGATCGCGCCGCGCAGGGCGGGCAGGTCGAGTCGACCGGACAGGCGCACCGCGACGGGGATGTTGTCCACGGCCGACGTGGGATCGAAGCGGTTGAGGAACCACATCCGCTGCTGGGCGTAGGACAGCGGGATCAGCTCGGGGCGAGGACGTGCCGTGAGCGGCAGCGCGTGCGCCGAAAGCCGTTGCTGTTCGGCGCGATTGGCCAGCGCGGCGACGGTCGGCGCCTCGAAGACGGTCTGCACCGGCACCCGCACGTCCAGCGCGGCACCGATGCGGGCCACGGCCTGGGCCGCGAGCAGCGAATCGCCACCCAACTCGAAGAAGTCGTCGTCGGCGCCGACCCGACCGGCACCGTCGCGCAGCAACAGCGCCGCGAACACATCGGCCACCACCTGTTCGGCCGGGGTGGCGGGCGCGCGGAAACCGCGCACGGCGAACACCGGCGTCGGCAGCGCGGCCCGATCGAGCTTGCCGACCGAAGTCAGCGGGAGCTCGTCGAGAACCATGATCACCGACGGAATCATGTACGCGGGCAAGGATTGCGCGATGAACTCCGCCAGCTCGCCGGTGTCGACGGTGGCGCCGACGCGGGGCAGCACATAGGCGACGAGGGCGGTCGCGCCCGAGGGCGTCGCGCGGCCGAGGGTCACCGCGTAGTCGAGGTCGGGATGCGCGGTGAGCGCGTTGTCGATCTCGCCGAGCTCGATCCGGAAACCGCGCACCTTCACCTGGAAGTCGGTGCGGCCCAGGTATTCCAGCGTGCCGTCGGGGTCGTATCGGCGCACCAGATCGCCGGTGCGGTACAGCCTGCCCGGCCCGAACGGCGAGGCGACGAAACGCTGCGAAGTCAGCCCCGGCCTGCCCAGATACCCCTGCGCGAGCGCGGGACCGGACAGGTACAGCTCACCGACGACCCCGGCGGGCACCGGCCGCAACCGCGAGTCGAGCACGTACAGCCCCATGCCGGGAACCGCGGTGCCGATGGTGATCGGCGCGTGCGGCGCCAGCGCGGCGGTACTGGTGGCGAGGATGGTCGCCTCGGTCGGCCCGTACCCGTTGTAGAAGGCCCGCCCGTCGGTGGCCCAGCGGCCGACCAGCTCGGGACCGAACCGGTCGCCCGCGACGACCACGGTCGTCAGATCCGGCAGCTCGGCCGGGTCGACGGATTCGAGCGCGCCAGGGGTGATCAGCAGATGGGTCACGCGCTCGCGGCGCAGCAGGTCCGACAGTTCGTGCCCGCCGAACACCCGAGGCGGCGAGATCACCAGCGTCGCACCGACCCCGAACGGCAACAGCAGCTCGAGCACCGACACATCGAAGTTCGGCGAGCAAACATGCAGCACCCGCGAATCCGGTTCCACACCGAAGTGTTCGCGCTCGGCGGCGACCAGCGTTGCCAGCCCGGCGTGCGTCACGACGACGCCCTTGGGCTTGCCGGTGGAGCCGGAGGTGTAGATGACGTAGGCGGGGTGGTCCTCGTCGATCGGGCGGACCCGGTCGGCGTAGCTGACCGTATGCCCCGGTCGCACGGCGATGCGCTCGGCGACAACGGGATCGTCGAGTTCGATCCAGTACGCGGTGGTGCCGAGGCGGGCGCGGTGCGCGGCGGTGGTCAGGCCGATGCTCGCGCCGGAATCGGCGACGATGTGGGCGATCCGGTCGGCCGGGTAGGCCGGGTCCACCGGCACGAACGCGGCGCCCGCCTTGGCGACGGCCCAGACCGCGAGCACGGATTCGATCGAACGCGCGATCGCGATCGCGACGACATCGCCCGCGCCCATGCCACGGTCGATGAGTTCCCGTGCCAGGCGCGAGGATTGCTCGTCGAGCTCGCGATAGCTGAGCTGCCGTTGCGCGCCCGGCTCCCCCGTCGGATTATAGCGAAGCGCGATCGAATCGGCTGCGGATTCCACGGCGGCCGTGAGCAGCTGACCGAACAACGGTGCGCCGACCGCCCGTCGGCGACCGGCACGGTCCGTACGGCGGGGGGTTTCCACAGACAAATACACCTCTCGCGTCCGGCAGCCGAGTCGGACACAGCATAGCCACACCTACACTGCCACTGCCGACCGTCGCCGGGGTGTGCGCCATGACACACCCACTCTATCGATTCGGAATCGTAGTGCCCATGGAGCGCATTACGGACAGGTATCGCAATGCCTGTCCGCGGCGCCACCGCACAGCTATCCCGAAGCGTCCAGCAGACCCGTGAGGATCGGCGCGATCGTCGCCACCGCCTCGGGTGAAGTCATGCCCTGATGCGTCACGGCCACCGGATGATCGGTGATCGCGCCGGCGACCCGGCGCCGCCACAGCGAGGCTCCGCCGTGCGGGCGAACGCCCTCGGTGTCGACCATCGCGGTGAAGTAGGTGAGATCGCCCTCCCACACGGCCGGTTCCAGCGTGGCCGACACCTCCACCAGGTGCAGCGCACCACGGTATATCCCGGCGAACTGCTCGGCGGTCAGCGGCGAATCCCCGGCCAGCAGGGCCGACAGCGCGCCCATCGCCGCGTCGTCGAGTTCGTGCAGACGATCGGCCGACGGCAGCTGTTCGTCGGGGATACCCATGTCGACGAAGGCCTGGCGCAGTTCGGCACGGAATTCGTTCGGGTCCGCGTCGGGCACGCTGTCCAGCATCGCCACCAGGTTCACGTCCTCGCCCGCGGCCCGCAGCTCGATGGCGATCGCCTGGGCGAGAGTGCCGCCGAGCGACCAGCCGAGCAGGTGGTACGGCCCGTGCGGCTGCGCGGCGCGAACCTCGGCCACGTACCGCTCGACCAGTTCGCGTGCGGTGGCGGGCCGGAAATCCGGCTCGGTCAGCGCCGGCGACTGGATACCCAGAATCGGTCGGCCTGCCGGAAGATGTTCGGCCAGAACCGAATACACCCAGGCCAGCCCGGACATCGGGTGCAGGCAGATCAGCGGCGGCAGTGTCCCCTCCTGGCGGATGGGCAGCAGCACGCCGAGGGCGGACGCGAGGTCGGACTTGCCGGTACCGCCGGCCGTCAGCCGCTCGGCCAGCTGGGCGACCGTGGAGGAACTGAAGAACGAGGCGACGGTGAGGTCGGCCCCCGCCGTCTCCCGCAGCCGGGCGACGACCTGGGTGGCCAGCAGCGAGTTTCCGCCGAGTGCGAAGAAGTCGTCGTCGAGACCGACCTCGTCGAGTCCGAGCACGGTGGCGAACGCCTGCGCGACGGCGATCTCGTTCGGGGTGCGCGCGGGACGGAACGCCGCCTGTTCGAACACCGGTGCGGGCAACGCCTTTCGGTCGAGCTTGCCGACCGGGGTCAGCGGCACCTCGTCGAGGACCACCACCGCCGCGGGCACCATGTGCGCGGGCAGGGTGCGCGCCGCGAACGCCGTGAGGTCGGCGGGGATGATGATCTGCCCCGTCACCGCCCGCACGTAGGACACCAATGCTGTTGTCCCGGGGGTAGTTTCGACACCGAGGGTGGTCACGAACTCCACCGCGGGGTGCGTGCCGAGTACCGCGTCGATCTCGCCGAGTTCGATGCGGAAGCCACGGATCTTCACCTGGAAGTCGCTGCGGCCCACGTACTCCACTGCCCAGTGCGCGGTCGCTTCCCCCGCATCGTTGCCCGCCCGCTGATCCGGTGCGGCGAACCAGCGCACGATGTCGCCGGTGCGGTAGAGCCGCGAGCCCGGTGCGCCGAACGGATTGGCCACGAACCGTTCCGCCGACAAACCGGGACGGTTGCGGTAACCGCGCGCGAGCCCGGCACCGGCCAGGTACAGCTCACCGGCCACACCAGGCGGCACCGGCCGCAGCCGCTCGTCGAGCACCAGCAGCGACGAGCCGTTGACCGGGGTGCCGATGGTGATCTGCCGACCGGGCAGCAGGTGGGCCGCGGAGCTGATGACGGTCGCCTCGGTGGGGCCGTACGCATTGATGTAGCGGCGCCCCTGCCCCCATTTCGCCACCAGTTCCGGCCCGGTGATGTCGCCGCCGACCATCACGGCTTCGAGGTGGTCGAGCCCGCGCGGATCGAGGGTGCCGAGCACAGCAGGTGTGAAGATCGCGTGGGTGACCTGCTCGGACCGCAGCAGCTGGGCCATGTCTTCGCCACCGATGATCTCGGCGGGCGGGATCACCAGCGTCGCACCGGTATACAGGGCGCTGACCCATTCCAGCACCGAGGGGTCGAAGCTGGGCGAGCAGATATGGGCGAAGCGGTGATCCGTACGGAGTTGATGCTGATCCGCGGCGCAGTCGGCGAGCATGGCCACGCCCTGATGCGTCACAGTGACGCCCTTGGGCAGACCGGTCGAGCCCGAGGTGTAGATGACGTAGGCCGGGTGGTGCATGCGCAACGGGGATACCCGGTCGAGGTCGGTGATCGGGTCGGCGCTGTAGGTGTCGATGTCGGCCTGGGTCGCCGGGTTGTCCAGTGCCAGCCAGTGCGCGTCGCCGGGCACTCGACCCGCGTGCTCGCTGCTGGTGACGCCGAGTACCGCAGCCGAATCGGTGAGCATGTGGCGCACCCGGTCGGCGGGATAGGACGGGTCGACCGGCACGTGCGCACCGCCGGCTTTGCTCACCGCGAGCGCGGCCAGCACCATGTCGTAGGAGCGCGGGAAGGCCAGTGCCACCAGCTGTTCCGGGCCGACACCGTGGGCGATGAGCAGCCGGGCGAGCTGGTTGGAGCGATCGTCGAGTTCGCCGTAGCTGATCGACCGGCCGCGATAGCGCACCGCCACCCGTTTCCGGCCGAAGCGGGTACCGGCGGTGAGCAGTTCGGGGAGCAGGCCACCCGATGACACTGCGTCGCCACGGATCTGGGTGAGGACGTCGTACTCGCGCGGCGAGAGCAGTTCCAGATCCGCCACCGCCGTACCGGGCGCGGCAACGAACGCGCGCAGCAGTCGCACGAAACGCCGGGCGAATACCTCGACCGTCGCGTCGTCGAAAAGGTCACGGGCGAAACCGAATTCGGCGTACATGCCGTCGTCGCCGAGTTCACGCATGGTCAGCGACAGATCGAATTTGGCTGTCTCGACATCGAATTCGACACCGGACACCCGCAGGCCGGGCATTTCGAAGCTGCTCTCGGGCAGGTTCTGCAAGGCCAGCGCCACCTGGAACAGCGGGTTGCGCGCGGTCGAGCGGGCGGGCGCGACCATTTCGACGAGTCGTTCGAACGGCAGGTCCGCGTGCGCGAACGCCTGCAGATCGGTCTGCTTGACGCGGGCGAGCAGGTCGGTGAACGTCGCGGCCCGGTCCACCTCGGTGCGCAGCACCAACGTGTTGACGAACATGCCGACCAGATCGTCGAGTTCGGCCTCACCACGACCCGCGATCGGCGTACCGACGGCGATATCGGTGGTGCCCGACAGTCGGGCCAACAGCACCGCCAGCGCGGTGTGCATCACCATGAACAGCGTCGAGTTCTCGCGTCGGGCGAGCCCACGCAGTCCGGCGGTGAGTTCGGCGTCGACCTCGAACACCACCTTGCCGCCGCGGAACGACTGGACGGCGGGCCGCGGTCGATCGGCGGGCAGGTTCAGCTCGTCGGGGAGCCCGGCCAGCGTGCGCTGCCAGTATCCGGCCTGCGCGGCGAGCAGGCTGTCGGCGTCGTTCTCGGTGCCGAGGACTTCGCGTTGCCAGAGGCTGAAGTCGGCGTACTGCACCGGCAGCGGCGCCCAGCCGGGCGCCACACCGGCGGCGCGGGCGGCATAGGCCACCATGACGTCCCTGGTCAGCGGGCCCATCGACCAGCCGTCGGCGGCGATGTGGTGGGCGACGAAAACCAGGACGTGGTCGGTGGTCTCGCTGTCGACGACGCGCAGCAGCGCCGCGCGCACCGGCACCGCGGTGGTGACGTCGAAGCCCGCGCCGACGATCTCGCCGATCCGGTCGGGCAGTTCGGCGAAGGTCACCGGCTCGGGAGCCAGGTCCGGCGCCGCCTGGTCCGCGGACACGATCACCTGCGCCGCGGCGCCCGACACCGCCGGGTACACCGTGCGGAGCACCTCGTGCCGTTCGATCACATCGCGCAGTGCCAGCGCCAAGGCCGCCACGTCGAGGTCGCCGGACAGCCGCACGGCGACCGGGATGTTGTACGCGGAAAGGGAGGTGTCGAACTGGTTGACCAGCCACATCCGCTGCTGCGCGGGCGAGAGCGGAATCTGCTGCGGTCGTGCTCGCGGGGTGAGCGCGACCCGACCGCCCGCACCCGCGTACTGCTCGACCTTCACCGCGAGCGCGCCGACCGTACTCGCCTCGAACAGCGCGCGCACCGGCACCCTGGCGTCGAAGGCGGCGCCGAGGCGGGCCGCGACCTGGGTGGCCAGGAGGGAGTTGCCGCCGAGTCCGAAGAAATCGTCGTCGATGCCGACGCGCTCGGCACCGAGGACGTCGGCGAAGACACCGGCGACGATCTCCTCGATCGGGGTCGACGGGGCGCGGAAGGCCGTGGTCTCGAATTCCGGCTCCGGCAATGCCTTTCGATCGAGCTTGCCGTTGACGTTCAACGGCAGTGCGTCCATGACGACGAACGCGGCGGGCACCATGTAGGACGGCAGACCAGCCGACAGTGTCGACTTGACCTGTGCCACATCGATGTTCGCACCGACCAAGTAAGCGACCAGGCGGTCACCGGTCAGCGGGTCGGACTTCGCGAGCACCACGGCCTGGGCGATTTCGGGCAGGGCGAGCAGGGCGGCTTCGATCTCGCCGAGTTCGATGCGGAAGCCGCGGATCTTCACCTGGAAATCGGTGCGGCCTCGGTAGTCGAGTTCGCCGTCCTGCCAGGCGACGAGGTCGCCGGTGCGGTACATCCGTGCGCCTGCGGGGCCGAAGGGGTCGGCGACGAAGCGGTCGGCGGTCATGGCGGGGAGGGCGTGGTAGCCCCTGGCCAGTTGGGCGCCGGACAGGTACAGCTCGCCGGAGACGCCGTCGGGGACGGGGTTCAGGCGCGAATCCAGCACGTAGACGCGGCTGTTCCACTCGGGGGTGCCGATGGAGACCGAGCCCTGGTCGGCGGCGGTGACCAGGTGCGAGGTGATCGATACCGCGGCTTCGGTGGGACCGTAGAGGTTGTACAGCGCCACCTCGGGGCAGCGTGTGCGCAGGCGTTGTGCCACGGCGGCGGGTAGTGCTTCGCCGATGGCGAGTACCCGGCGCAGGCCGGCGAGTCCGGCGGCGTCGGTGGTGAGCAGGGCGTCGAGCATGGAGGGGACGGCGTGCAGGGTGGTGACATGCTCGCGGGCCATGAGGGCGTCGAGGTAGGCGGGGTCGCGATGGCCGTCCGGGTCCGCGATGACGAGTCGTCCACCCGAGACTGCGGCCGACCAGAATTCCCAGACCGAGAGGTCGAAGGTGGCGGCGGTCTTGAGCAGGACCGCGTCGTCGGGGCCGAGGCCGAATTCCGCTGTCTTCCACAGCAACTGGTTGACCACGGCGGCGTGCGGAACCGCCACACCCTTCGGACGACCGGTGGAGCCGGACGTGAAGATCACGTACGCGGTGTTCTCCGAACGCAGCGGCTTCGTACGCTCGATGTCGTAAACCGGTGCGGCACTGAAAGCTTCGAGTTCGAGTGCGTCGATGCGCACCACAGGGGCGACATCGGTGGTGAACTCGGCATTGGTCAGCACGCAGACCGGTGCCGCCGTCTCGAGGATGTAGTCGGTGCGCTCCGCCGCCTGATCGGGATCGACCGGCACATACGCACCACCGGACTTGGCGACCGCGTACATCGCGACAACCAGATCCACCGAGCGACGCATCGCCAACGCGACCCGCGACTCCGGGCCCACACCGAGCGAGAGGAGGTGCCGCGCAAGGCGATTCACTTTCGCATCGAGTTCGCCGTAGGTCAGGGCCGTCGATGAGGGCTGGTGGTCGGCCGACAGAGGGACGAGGTTCGCGGAGCTGGTCGATGTGGGGAGAGCAAGCTGGGCGCCATCGTCAGCGACCAGCGCGGTCGCCGTCGGGTTGGCGGCCACGGTCGCGTCGAGCAGCGAGACCAGAGTGGCCTCGATGTCCACCGGGCTGGTGGTGGCGTTGCGGGTGTCGAGGATCTGGGTGCGTTCGGCCGGTGCGAGGAGTTCGATATCGCCGACCACCGCAGAGGCGTCGGCGACGACCGCGGTGAGCAGGCGGTCGAGCCGGGCGAGGAAATCGACCACGGTCGCTTCGTCGAACAGCTCGGTGGCGTAGGTGAGGAAACCGCCGATGCCCGTGGGCGCGCCGGTTTCGTCGTAGCTGTCGGAGACGATCAGGTGCAGATCGAACTGGGAGACATCGGTTTCCGCGTTCACCGGCGCCACCGTCAGGCCCGGCAGCTCCAGTGCGCTGCGCGCCATGTTCTGGAAGGACAGGCCCACCTGGAACAGCGGGTGGTGGGCGGTGGTGCGCGGCGGACTCAGTGCCTCGACAAGCCGCTCGAACGGGATGTCGGCGTGGGAGAAGGCGGCCAGGTCGGTTTCGCGCTGGGCAGCGAGGAGGTCGGTGAAGGTCTCGCCGCCGTGCAGGCGGGTGCGGAAGACGACCGTGTTGACGAACATGCCGATCAGGTCGTCGAGTTCGCGCTCACCGCGCCCGGCCACCGGGGTGCCGATGGCGATGTCGGTCGAGCCCGACAGCCGGGCCATGAGCACGGCGAAGGCGGTGTGCACCACCATGAACAGGGTCGCGTTGTGTTCGCGGGCCAGCTTCACCAACCCGGCGTGGACCGCCGGGCTGATGTCGACGGTGCGGCGGGCACCGACCAGCGAGGCCACGGCCGGGCGCGGGCGGTCGGCGGGCAGTTCGAGCAGGTCGGGCAGGTCGGCGAGTTCGGTGCGCCAGTAGTCGAGCTGGCGGGCGGCGACCGAGTCGGCGGTGTTCTCGTCGCCGAGTACCGCGCGCTGCCACAGCGCGTAGTCGGCGTACTGCACGGACAGGGGCGCCCAGCCGGGTTCGCCGCCGGTGGCGCGGGCGGCGTAGGCGGTCATGATGTCGCGTACGAGGGGGCCCATCGAGGAGCCGTCGGCGGCGATGTGGTGGGCCACCACGGCCAGCACGAACTCATCGGCGCCTTCTTCGACCGCGAACAGCCGAACGCGGATCGGCACATCGTGGGTGACGTCGAACGGCATCATCGCCAGCGCGTACACCTCGGCGGCGACCTGGTCGGCCGCCACCGGAGTGGCCGTCAGCCCGGTCGGCGGGCCGACCGGCAGCACCACCTGGCTGGGCCCCGCCGCAGTTTCGGGGTACACGGTGCGCAGTACTTCGTGCCTGGCCACCACATCGTCGAAGGCAGCGCTGAGCGCCGCGATGTCGAGGTCGCCGGTGAGCCGCAGCGCGAACGGCAGGTTGTAAGCCGCCGAGCCCGAGCTCACCGCGCCGTCGCCACCGTCTTCGAAGCGGTTGAGGAACCACATGCGCTGCTGCGCCAGCGACAGCGGAAGTTGTTGCGGGCGTTCGATACTGCCCAGCTTCACGACCGGACCGTCGCGTCGTCCGGTCCCGATCGCCGCGGCCAGCGCGGTGACGGTGGGTGTCTCGAACAGTGCGCGCACCGGCACCCGGTCGCCGAGGGCGGCGCCGAGGCGGGCCACCACCTGGGTGGCCACCAGGGAGTTGCCGCCGAGGGCGAAGAAGTCGTCGTCGGCGCCGACCCGCTCGATCCCGAGCACCTCGGCGAACACACTGGCCACGATCTCCTCGACCGGCGTGGACGGCGCACGGAACTCACCCGCCCCGAACACCGGTTCCGGCAAGGCTTTTCGGTCGAGCTTGCCGCTGGGGTTCAGCGGGAACGCTTCCAGTGCCACGATGACCGACGGAATCATGTATGCCGGAAGCACTTCGGTGATCGCAGCCCGCAACACGTCGGGCTCGATCTCGTGGCCCGGAGTGGGTACGGCGTAGGCCACCAGCTGATCACCCAGCGCCGAACCCATCACCAACGCGACGACCTGACTCACGGAAGGCTGTGCCAGTAGCGCGGTTTCGATCTCGCCGAGTTCGATGCGCTGGCCACGGAACTTCACCTGGAAGTCGGTGCGGCCGATGTAGTCGAGCCGCGCGGGCAGCTCGCCGACGCCCGCCCGCCACAGCACGAGGTCGCCGGTGCGATACATCCGCGCACCGTCGCCGAACGGGCTGGCCACGAACCGATCCGAGGTCAGATCGGGGCGGCGCACATAGCCCCGGGCCAACTGGTCGCCTGCCAGATACAGCTCACCGGGCACCCCGGCGGGAACCGGACGCAACCGCCCGTCCAGCACATAGACCTCGACATTCCACTCCGGCAGACCGATCGGCACCGAGCCGCGCTCGTCGCCACGGGCCTGCCAGTAGGTCACCGAGACCGCGGCCTCGGTGGGCCCGTAGAGGTTGTGCACCCGCGCGGCCGACACCTCGGCGAACGCGGCGACGGTCTCCGGCGGCAATGCCTCACCGATGACGAACACCTCGCGCAGGCTGTCGAGCAGGCCGGGTGCGGTGTGGGTGGCGAAGACGGTGAGCATCGAGGGCACGAAGTCGGTGACCGTAACCCCGTGCCGGGCAACCATGTCGGCGACATAGGCCGGATCACGGTGCCCGTCGTGGGTGGCGACCACCAGCTTCGCGCCGGTGCGCAGCGGCATGAAATAGCCCCACAGCGACACGTCGAAGGTGGTGGCGGTCTTCTGCAGGTACACGTCGTCGGGGCCGAGTGGGTATTCGGCCAGCATCCACGCGGTCTGGTTGTGGATGGCGGCGTGTGAGACGGCCACACCCTTGGGGCGGCCGGTGGAGCCGGAGGTGAAGATGACGTACGCGGGGTTCTCCGGTCGCACCGGGCGCCGCAGTTCGGCCGGGCGGACTTCGGTGTCGGCGTATCCGCTCAGCTCGACCGAATCCAGCAGCACCAGTTCGGTTCCCGCGGGCATGGTCACCGCGTCCGTGCTGGTGGAGAGCACGCAGGTGGGCTGGGCGGTGTCGAGGATGTGGGCGATGCGTTCGGCCGGATGATCGGGATCGAGCGGCACGTAGGCGCCACCCGCGGTGATGATGGCGTACATGCCGACGACCAGGTCGAGTGAGCGCCGAACCGCCAGGCCGACAAGGGATTCCGCGCCGACCCCGCGCTCGATGAGCAAGCGCGCCAGGCGGTTGACCCGCTGATCGAACTCGCGATAAGTCAGGCTCGCGGAGCGAGTCGATGAGGGGCGGTGGTCGGGCGACGGGTGGGCGAGCTCGGCGCCTTCGTAGTGCACCGCGATCGCGTCGGGATGGGCGAGGACTGCGCGGCGGTAGCCGTCGAGAAGCAGTTCCGGCGCCAGCATCCGACGAGTGTCGTTCCAGCCGTGCAGGATTCGTTCCCGCTCAGGCTCGCCGAGCAGTTCGACGGTACCGATGGCCGCATCGGGGGCGGTGGTCACCGATTCCAGCAACCGCACCAGCCGTTCGGCGAACACGGCGACGGTGGCTTCGTCGAACAGCTCGGTGGCGTAGGTGAAGGTGGCGGTCAGGCCGTCGTTGCCCGCACCCTTCGGCGTGATCGACAGCTGCAGATCGAATTTCGCTACCGCACCGTCGAGTTCGACCGCCTCTGCGGTCAGTCCCGGCAGTTCGACCTGGGGTGTGTCGAAGTTGTTGAAGAACAGCGCGACCTGGAACAGCGGGTGATGCGCCTGCGTGCGCACCGGGTCGAGCACCTCGACGAGCCGCTCGAACGGCAGCTCGGCGTGCGAGAACGCCGCCAGGTCGGTCTCTTTCACCTGTTCGAGGAGTTCGGTGAACGAGGCCGCCGGATCGATCCTGGTCCGCAGCACCAGGGTGTTGACGAACATGCCGACCAGATCGTCGAGTGCCGCCTCGCCGCGACCAGCGACCGGTGAACCGATGACGATGTCGTCCTGGCCTGCCAGCCGGGCGAGCAGTGCGGCGAATGCGCTGTGTACCACCATGAACGGTGACGCACCACCCGCGTGGGCGAGTTGGTCGATCCGGGCCTGCAGCGCGGGATCGAGGTCGAAGAAGAACACCGCGCCCCGCCCGGAGGCGACGGTCGGACGTGGCCGATCAGCGGGAAGATCGAGCCGATCCGGTACGCCGGCGAGAGCGTCACGCCAGTACCGGATCTGGGCCGTGGCCAAGGATCGAGGATCGTGCTCGGTGCCGAGCATCGCGCGCTGCCACAGCGTGTAGTCGGCGTACTGCACGGCCAGCGGAGCGAAAACCGGTGTCGCGCCGACGCGCCGGGCGAGGAAGGCGGTGAGCAGGTCACGCACGAACGGCCCGATCGAGGCGCCGTCGGCGGTGATGTGGTGGGCCACGACTGCGAGGACGTGCTCTTCTGGACCGAGCTCGGCCAGGCCCACCCGCAGCGGAACCTGCGCCGCCACATCGAACCCGGTGGAGGCCAATCCGGCCAACCATCCGGGGACCTCGTCGGCGGTCATCGGCTGCGAATGCAGTTGCGGCACAGCCTGTTCAGCGGTCAGGATCAGCTGGTAGCCACTGCCGTCGGCGGGGTGGTCGGCGTCGACGGTGGTGCCCGCATCGAACACCGGGTAGACGGTGCGCAGCGACTCGTGTCGTTCGACCAGGTCGGCGAACGCCGCGCGCAGGGCCGCCACGTCGAGGGGGCCCGTCAGCCGCAGCGCGAACGGGATGTTGTTGGCCGCCGAGGCGGCGTCGAACTGAGAGAGGAACCACATGCGCTGCTGAGCCAGCGACAGTGGGATGTAGTCGGGACGCGGCATCGGCGCCAACGGCAGTCGAGGCGTGTCCTGGTCGGCCAGCGGGGCGAGCGCGGCCGCGAGTTCGGCCACGGTCGTCGCGGTGAACAGCAGCCGGGCGGGCACCCGCGCGGCGATCTCGGCACCGAGACGTGCCGCGACCCTGGTGGCGACCAGCGAGTTGCCACCGAGTTCGAAGAAGTCGTCGTCGGCGCCGATCGGGTCGGTGGGTTCGAGCAGTTCGGCGTAGACCGTCGCGACCAGCTTCTCGAATCGGCCCTCCGGCGCGCGAAACTCCTTGAGCCGCAACTGCGGTGCGGGCAGTGCCGCGCGATCCAGCTTGCCGACGGGGGTCAGCGGCACCCGGTCGAGGACGGTGATCGACTGCGGCACCATGTGCGCGGGCAGGCTGCGCGCGGCGTGCGCGGTGAGTTCGTCGACGTCGATCTGCGCGCCGGTGGCGGCGTGCACGTAGGCCGCGAGCATGGTCGCGCCGGTGTCGAGGGTGTGGCCGACGGTGACCGCGAAGTCGACTGGTTCATGCGCGGCGAGCACCGCGTCGATCTCGCCGAGTTCGATCCGGAAACCACGGATCTTGACCTGGAAGTCGTTGCGCCCCAGGTATTCCAGCTCGCCGGTCGCGAGCCGACGAACCAGGTCGCCGGTGCGGTACAGCCGTGAACCCGAGCTGTCGAACGGGTTCGCCACGAAGCGGGAAGCGGTGAGGCCGGACCGATCGTGGTACCCGCGCGCCAGCTGGGCACCAGTGATGTAGAGCTCGCCCATCACACCGTCCGGCACCGCCGAAAGTCGTTCGTCGAGAACGAATTCGGTGATACCGCGGGTCGGCGCGCCGATGGTGACCCGTTCACCGGCGACCAGCGGGTCACTGATGTTGGTCATGATCGTGGTCTCGGTGGGCCCGTAGCCGTTGAAGAACTCGCGGCCGTCAATAGCCCAGCGCCGCACCAACTCCGGTGGGCAGGCCTCGCCACCCGCGACCACGACCCGGAAATCGTCGAGGTCGGCCGGGTCGATCGAGGCGAGCACGGCGGGGGTGATGAAGCCGTGCGTCACCCGTTCCCGGCGCAGCAGCGCTACCAGTTCGTCGCCGCCGAGGACCTCGGGCGAGACGACGACCATGGTCGCGCCGCCGCCGAGGGCGAGCAGCAATTCGAGCACCGAGGCGTCGAACGAGGGCGAAGCGAAGTGCAGGGTCCGCGCCTGCGGGGTGAGCATGTAGCGCTCGCGCTGTTCTTCGCAGAATCCGGCCAGCCCGGCCTGGGTGACCACCACACCCTTCGGGGTGCCGGTGGATCCCGAGGTGTAGATGACGTAGGCCGGGTGCTCGGCGCGGATCGGGCGGGTCCGCTCGGCGCCGGTGATGGTCTCGATCGGGTACTCGGCGAGCTGTGCCGCGAATTCCGGGTTGTCGAGCACCAGCCACTGCACGGCCAGGGGGAGGTCGGCGTGTACCGCCTCGACGGTGAGGCCGAGCACCGCACCGGAGTCGGTGACCATGTGCGCGACGCGGTCGGCGGGGTAGTTCGGGTCGACGGGGACGAACCCCGCGCCGGTCTTGGCCACCGCCCAGACAGCGAGTACCGACTCGATCGACCGCGGAATTCCGACCGCGACCAGGCTCTCCGGGCCGACGCCCAGGTCGATCAGATACCGGGCCAGCCGCGTCGAGCGCTCGTCGAGTTCGGCGTAACCGAGGCTCGCCACGGTGGCGGTGCCGTCGGCGAACACCACCGCGGTGCCGCCCGAGTTGGCCTCGACCGCGGCTGACATGAGCTGCGGGAGGGTCACGACGTGGGCCCGCCGAGTGCGAGTCGGGCGCTGCCTGGCCGGACGAGTCATGCTTGTGTTCCCTCGAGAATCCCGATAACGCCGGCAGTGCCGATGACACGGTCGAGGTGCGCGAATCGGCACCTGGCGACCGTCTGTAAACCGGTGAGTCGACGCGTACCGTTACATCGGGAGCAGCGGGGAATGTTCACAGACCAGTCCCTCTCGCATCGATCGACTCAACTGAGCACAGCGTATCGCCGGGCCCTGATGAGACGCACTCCGCCTGATGCGGGAGGTCGGTGCGCTACCCCGGCGAGTCCCCCAGTGCGGCGGCCAGCACCGGTCCGACCGTGGCCGATGGCGTCGAGCCGAGCATTTCGTGGTGTGTCGCGTCGACCGGGTGATCGGTGATGACGCCGCTGATGAAGGGTCGCCACTGCGAGGCGCTGCCACCGTTGGTGCGCGCCGCGGTGAGATAGGTGAGGTCGCCGTCGTAGGGGACGGGTGTCAGCTCGGTGACCAGGTCCATCGAGCGCAGCGCACTCCGGTACATGCCGATGAACTGCTCGCGGGGGATGTCGAGTTCGCCGGTCAACGCCTTGTGGAGGTTGCCGATGGCGTCGTCGCCCAGATCGGTCATCCGGTCTGCTTCGGGCAGCTGATCCCCCGGGATGCCGAGGTCGATGAACGACTGCCGCAGCTCGGCGGTGAAACCGGTCATCTCGGCACCGGGTACGGCGTCGAGCATGACCAGCGAGGTGACCTGCTCGCCTGCCGCCTGCAAACGGGTGGCCACGGCTTGGGCCAGCACACCGCCGAGGGACCAGCCGAGCAGTTGGTAGGGGCCGTGCGGCTGGACCGCGCGGATCTCGGCGAGGTAGCGGTCGACCAGTTCGTCGGCCGAGTCGGGGTGGAAGTCCGGGTCGGAGAGACCGGGCGACTGGATACCGATGATCGGCTGGTCGGCGGGCAGATACGGCGCGAGGCTCGCGTAGGCCCACGCCAGACCGGACACGGGGTGCAGGCACAACAGCGGAGTGCGGTTGCCGTCCGGACTGATCGGCAGCACCACGCCGAGCGCGGCCGCCAGATCGTCGGTATCGGGGCTCGCGTCGTCGATCCGCGCCCCGAGATCCGCCACGGTCGGGTGGGCGAAGAACGTGGCCACGCTCACCTCGGCGCCGGTGCGTTCGCGCAGGCGGTGCACGACCTTGGTGGCGATCAGCGAATTGCCACCAAGGGCGAAGAAGTCGTCGTCGGCGCCGACCCGGTCGATCCCGAGCACCGCGCCGAACACCTCGGCGACGATCTCCTCCGTCGGAGTCGAGGGCGCCCGGAACTCCCCGGCGCTGAACACCGGGGCGGGCAGCGCCTTGCGGTCGAGCTTGCCGCTCGCGTTCAGCGGCAGCGCGTCCAAGACCACCACCGTCGACGGGACCATGTACGCCGGGAGCACCTCGGTCACCGCTCGGCGCAGCGTCTCGGCATCGATCCGCGCCCCCGGCGTCGGCACCACATACGCCACCAGCTGCTCACCGGTCGGCGCATCGGACACCACCGCGACGGACTGACTCACCGAGGCCTGGCCGAGCAGAGCCGTCTCGATCTCGCCCAGCTCGATCCGCTGGCCACGGAACTTCACCTGGAAGTCGGTGCGACCGAGGTAGTCCAGGCGCGGCGTCGGCTCCGCCAGCCACCGCACCAGGTCGCCGGTGCGATACATCCGCGCACCCGCCGCGAACGGGCTCGCCACGAAACGATCCGAGGTCAGATCGGTGCGGCGCACATAGCCACGGGCCAGCTGGTCACCGGCCAGATACAACTCGCCGGGCACACCCGCGGGCACCGGCCGCAACCGCGAATCCAGCACGAACACTTCGACATTCCACTGCGGCACGCCGATCGGCACCGACGTCCGATCGATACCGGCCTGCCAATACGTCACCGACACGGCGGCCTCGGTCGGGCCATAGAGGTTGTGTACCCGCGCATCGGAGACCTCGGCGAAGGCGGTCACCGTCTCCGGCGGCAACGCCTCACCGATCACGAACACCTCCCGCAGGCTGTCCAGCAGCTCGGCGGAGGTGTGCGTGGCGAACACCGTCAGCATCGACGGCACGAAATCGGTGACCGTAATCCGGTGGCGGGCAATGGCTTCGGCGACGTAGACCGGATCGCGGTGGCCGTCGTGGGTGGCGACCACCAGCTTCGCGCCCGCGCGCAACGGCATGAAATAGCCCCACAGCGACACGTCGAAGGTGGTCGCGGTCTTCTGCAGGTACACGTCGTCGGGGCCGAGGGGGTACTCGGCCAGCATCCAGGAGATCTGGTTGTGGATCGCCGCGTGCGAGACGGCGACACCCTTGGGACGGCCGGTCGAACCGGAGGTGAAGATGACGTACGCGGGGTTCTCGGGGCGCACCGGGCGGCGAAGTTCGGTCGCGCGCACCGGGCTGTCGTCGAATCCGGCCAGGTCGACGGTGTCGAGATACACCGTGTCGGCGGTGGTGGACACCGCGTCGGCGGTCGTGGTCAGCACGCACGTCGGCTGGGCGGTATCGAGAATGTGCGCGATGCGCTCGGCCGGGTGGTCGGGATCGAGCGGCACGTACGCGCCACCTGCGGTGATGACGGCGTACATGCCGACGACCAGGTCCAGCGAGCGCCGGACGGCGAGGCCGACCAGTGACTCTGCGCCGACCCCGCGCTCGATGAGCAGGCGGGCAAGGCGGTTCACTCGCTGATCGAACTCGCGATAGGAAAGCTCAGCGCCTTCGAAGTGCACCGCGACGGCATCGGGGTACTCGGCGACGGCTCGCCGGTACGAGTCGAGCAGCAGTTCCGGCGCCAGGGGGTGGCGAGTGTCGTTCCAGCCGTGCAGGATTCGTTCGCGTTCGCTGTCGGCGAGGAGGTCGGCGGACCCGATCGCCGCTGTCGGTTCGCCGGTCACGACATCGAGCAGCCGGACCAGGCGCCGCGCGAAGTCGGCGATGGTGGCCTCGTCGAACAGGTCGGTGGCGTAGGTGAACGCCGCGCTCAGACCGCCGGTCGCCTTCGGGGTGACGGACAGCTGCAGATCGAACTTCGCGACCGCACCGACGGGTTCGACGGCTTCCACTGCGAGGCCGGGCAGTTCGATCGCCGGAGTGTCGAAGTTGTTGAAGAACAACGCGACCTGGAACAGCGGATGGTGCGCCTGCGTGCGCACCGGATCGAGCAGTTCGACCAGTTGCTCGAACGGCAACTCGGTATGCGAGAAGGCCGCCAGATCGGTCTCTTTCACCTCGGCGAGCAGCTCGGCGAACGAGCGCGCCTGGTCGATCTGGGTGCGCAGCACCAAGGTGTTGACGAACATGCCGACCAGATCGTCGAGCGCGGCCTCACCACGACCGGCGACCGGGGTGCCGATCACGATGTCCTCGGTGCCGGACAGGTGCGCGAGCAACATCGCGAAGGCCGCGTGGACTACCATGAAAGGCGATGCACCGCTTGTCTTTCCGAGCGTTTCGATGCGCTCGTGCAGGTTCTGCTCGAGGTCGAAGAGCAACACCGCGCCACGACCTGTCGCCTCGGTCGGCCGTTGACGATCCGCGGGCAGGTCGAGCCGGTCAGGGATACCGGCGAGGGTCTCGCTCCAGTACCGGTGCTGTTGCGCGCCGAGCGATTCCGGATCGGCGCTGTCGCCGAGCAGCTCCCGCTGCCACAGCGCGTAATCGGCGTACTGCACGGCCAGCGGCGCGAATTGCGGTGCGCTACCGGCCGCGCGGGCCAGGTAGGCGGTGAGTAGGTCGCGCACGAACGGCGCCGTGGACGCACCGTCGGCGGCGATGTGGTGGACGACAACGGCCAGCACGTGATCGTCAGGGCCGAGTTCGGCCAGCTCCACCCGCAGCGGGACGGCGGCGGCGACGTCGAACCCCGCCGAGGCCGACCGGGCCAGCCAGCCGGTGAGCTCGTCCTCGCGCAACGACTGCGGGCGCAGCTCGGGTACGGCCTGGTCGGCGGGCAGGATCACCTGGTAGCCGGTGCCGTCGATCGCCGGGTAGACCGTGCGCAGGGTTTCGTGGCGTTCGACGAGGTCGGCGACGGCCGCACGCAGCACAGCGGGGTCGAGCGGACCACGCAGGCGCAGCGCGAACGGGATGTTGTTGGCGGGCGAGGTGGCGTCGAACTGGGAAAGGAACCACATGCGCTGCTGCGCGGGCGACATCGGCACGTGCGGCGGACGCGGCATCGGCCGCAGTGCCGGTTGCGCGGTTTCGCGCCCCGCCATCGCGGCGAGCTCCCGCGCCAGGTCGGCGACCGTGGCGGCGCTGAACAGGGCCCGGGCGGGCAGCCTGGCCCCCACCTCGGCGCCGAGGCGCGCGGCGACCCTGGTGGCGATCAGCGAGTTGCCGCCGAGTTCGAAGAAGTTGTCGTCGGCACCGATCGGGGCCCCAGGCGCGAGCAGTTCGGTGAAGACCTCGGCGACCAGTTCCTCGAATCGGCCGGTCGGCGCCCGGAATTCCGCGACCCGCAGCTGCGGTTTCGGCAGGGCGGCACGGTCGAGTTTGCCCGTGGGGGTCAGCGGAATCGCCGGCAGCACCGTGATCGAGGAGGGCACCATGTGCGTGGGCAAACGCTGCTCGACGAAGGCGGTCACGGCCGCCACGTCGATCTGCGCGCCGGTGGCGGCGTGGACGTAGGCGGCCAGGATGGTCGCGCCGGTGTCGAGCTGGTGGCCGATCGTGACCGCGAAATCGATGGTGTCGTGCGCGGCGAGGACGGCGTCGATCTCGCCGAGCTCGATCCGCACTCCGCGCACCTTCACCTGGAAGTCGTTGCGCCCCAGGTATTCCAGGTTCGAGACACCGTCGCGACGCACCCAGCGGACGGTGTCGCCGGTGCGGTACATGCGCTCGCCTGCCGCACCGAAGGGGTTGGTGACGAACCGGCCCGAGGTCAGCGCGGGACGACGGTGGTAACCGCGCGCCAGCTGCGGCCCGGCGAGGTAGAGCTCGCCGACGACGCCATCGGGTACCGGGCGCAATCGATCATCGAGCACCAGGGCCGTCGCGCCCTCGACCGGCGGGCCGAGGGTGACCGGCACCCCGGCGCGCAGCGGTTCGCTGATGGTGGTGACGATGGTCGTCTCGGTGGGGCCGTACGCGTTGCGGAAGGTCAGGTCGGGGACGGCGCCGGTCCAGCGCGCGACCAGTTCCGGCGGGCACGCCTCGCCGCCCACGACGACCACGCGCAGCGCGTCGAGGACTTCGGGGGCGACGGTGGCCAGCGCCGACGGCGTGATGATCACGTGGGTCACCCGCTCGGCGCGCAGCAGCTCACCGAGTTCCTCGCCGCCGAACACCCCAGCCGGTGCGATGACCATGGTCGAGCCGGCCGCGACGGTCAGCAGCAGTTCGGCCACCGCGATGTCGAACGACGGCGACGCCACGTGCAGCACGCGCGCGTCGACGGCGGCGCGGTAGCGGGTCGCCATCACCGGCACGTAGGCCGCGACCGCTCCGTGCGAGATCACCACACCCTTGGGCAGGCCGGTGGTGCCGGAGGTGTAGATCACGTAGGCCGGGTGCGCCGGGTCCATCCGCCGGGTTCGGTCGGCGCCGGTGACCGGATCGGTGGGGTAGGCGTCGAGTTTGGCCGCGAAACCCGCGTCGTCGAGGGCCAGCCAGTCGACGTCGTCGGGCAGGTCGGCGCGCACGGTGGTCGTGGTCAGCCCGAGCACCACGCCGGAGTCCGACACCATGTGCGCGACCCGGTCGGCGGGGTATTCGGGGTCCACCGGCACGAAACCCGCGCCGGTTTTGGCGACCGCCCACACCGCGACGACCGATTCGATCGAACGGGGTGCGCCGATCGCGACCAGGTTCTCCGGGCCGATGCCCAGGTCGATCAGGAGTCTGGCCAACTGGGTCGATCGCGCGTCCAGCTCGGCGTAGCCGAGGGTCGAGACCGCACCTGACCCGTCAGTGACAGTGAGGGCGGTACCGGCGGGATTGGCTTCCACCGCCGCGGCCAGCAGCTGCGGCAGGGTGACCACCCTCGATTGACGTGTTCGGGTCGGCCGCTGCCGGGCGGGCCGCTCGCGCACCGGCCGGGTCATGCCCCCGCTCCCGAGATACGTGCTCTAACCTGCCGTTTTTCAGCAACCCACAACACGTCCCCATCGCACCCTTCGCATCACATCGGCGTGCACGGTGGTACGCCGGATCTCACCATCGATATCGATAGAGATGGCCACACCCGGATCGCCGGGGGTGCACGCCACTGCGACACCCCCGCGTCACAGTCATCTCACATCGTCGAGCCTCACCACGTTCTGTACCCACTCCGGCACAGATGAAACCGAGCGGTCCACAATGACCGCCTGCAAATCCTCCAGCGGCTGCGCTCCGAGCTCGGCTACCCGATCTCCGGCGCTGAACAGGTGAGTGACCCATTCCTCCACCAACTGGTCATGCAGCGCCAGCGTACCGTCCGCCAGCACCACCGACGCACCCGCCGCACCGGCGACAAGCAGCTCGATCAGCGCTGAGCTGGGCCGACTTGTGTTGTCGGACAACGTACGTGACTCGAAAGTCACATCCGCGGCAGCACCGACCGTGCTCACCAGAGCCGCGAGTTCGTCGTAGCTCAGCACGGTCTCGCCGACGAACGCGGGGGCGTCACCGGCCAGCGCGCGCACGCGGTGCGCGTAGGTGACCGGTCCCGGCGACTTCGCAGCTACCGCCGTGTCGTCGAGCACCAGCCAGTCCAGGCCCTGTTCACCCGCACCCACACCGACCTCGACCGTGATCCCGGCGGGCAGGACACCGGACCCATCGGGCGCAACGACCGCGGCACCCGCCTTGAGTACCGCCCACGTCGCGACCGCGGCATCGACACCGCGTTCCGCACCCACGGCGACACCGACACCCGGTCCGCACCCACGATCGATCAGCACCCGGGCCAGCCGCGACGAGCGTGCGTCGAGGTCGGCGTAGGACAGCGCCTCCTCGCCCCACACCAGCGCCGGGCCGTCAGGATCCTCGTCGACCACGGCGGTCAGCAGCTGCGGCAGCGCGATGCCGCGCAGCGCCGAGGACGCACTCGCCGACGCGACCGCCTGCGCGCGTTCGGCGTCGTCGAGGATGTCGACCGAGCCGACGGCGACGAGCGGATCGGCCGCCACTGCCGCGAGCACGCGCTGCAACCTGCGACCGAACGCGGCCACCGTGGCCTCGTCGAAGACATCGGTGGCGTAGGTCAGCGCGACACCGAGGCCCGCCGGTGCGCCGTCGTCGCCTTCGCGCGGATCGACCGTCACCTGCAGGTCGAACTTGGCGGTGACCAGCCCGTTCTCCATCCCGGAGACGGTGAGACCCGGCAGTTCCAGCGAGGGCCGTTCGGTGTTCTGGAACGACAGCACCACCGGCAGCAAGGTGTCGACGCCCGCGCCTGCGGCCTCGGCCACCTGCTCGAACGGGATGTCGGCGTTGCCGAACGCGGCCAGGTCGGTATCGCGCGCCCGATCGACGAGCACATCGAAGCTGGCGGTCTTGTCGACCTGGGTGCGCAGTGCCAGGGTGTTGACGAACATGCCGACGAGATCGTCGAGCACCCGCTCACCGCGCCCGGCGATCGCGGTGCCCACCGTCACGTCGTCGCTTCCGGTCATCCGGCTCAGCAGCGCCGCGAGGCCCGCGTGCACCACCATGAACAGGGATGCGTTGTGCGCCTTGGCGATACGGAGCAGGCCTGCGTGTACGTCGGCGGGCACGACGAGCCCGGTTTCGGCACCGACACCGCTCCGCTCAGCCGGACGCGACCGATCCAGCGGCAGCACCGCGGTTCCCGCGCCGTGCAGGCGTTCGCGCCAGAAAGCGAGCTGACGCGAGGCGGCGGACTCGGGATCGGTGACCTCGCCGAGCACCGAACGCTGCCAGAGCGCGAAGTCGGCGTACTGCACCGCCAGCGGCGTCCACTGCGGCGCAACACCTTGGCAGCGTGCGGCATACGCGGTGATCAGGTCACGCGCCAGCGGTGCGAGCGACACTCCGTCGGCGGAGATGTGGTGCACGACGACCACCAGATAGTGCTCATCGGTGTTGTCGGTGAACAGCGTCGCCCGCACGGGAACCTCGTTGGCGGCGTCGAATCCGGTCGCCAGTAGTTGCGCGGCCTGATCGGCGGCGTCGGCCAGCGGACGCACGTTCAGACCGCCCGGCAGCGCCTCGGCCGCCGACACGATGCGCTGGAACGGCAGGCCACCGGGGCCGTCGACGGGGAAGCTGGTGCGCAGCGCCTCGTGCCGTTCGAGCACGTCGTCGACGGCCTGGCGCAGGGCGGTGACGTCGAGCGCACCGGCCAGCCGCAGGGCGAGCGGGATGTTGTACGACGGCGATTCGGGGTCGAACTGGTTGAGCACCCACATGCGCTGCTGTGCCAGCGACAGCGGCACCCGGTCCGGCCGCTCGGCGGACACCAGCGCCGGACGCCGGTCGGCCGCGCCTGCGACGACGACAGCGGCCAGTGCCACCACCGAGGGTCGCTCGAACAGATCGCGCACGGTCACATCGGCGCCGAGGGCCTCGTTGATCCGCGACACCGCCCTGGTGGCCAGCAGTGAGTTGCCGCCGAGGGTGAAGAAGTCGTCGTCGAGGCCGACCTGCTCCACACCGAGCAACCCGGCGAAGACCTCCGCGACCGCCCGCTCGGCCTCGGTGACCGGGGCGCGGTACTCCCCCGCGCCGACGATCGTCGGGGCGGGCAGCGCCTTGCGGTCGAGCTTGCCGTTCGGGGTGAGCGGCAACGCGTCGAGCACCATCAGCGCGTCGGGAACCATGTAGCCGGTGAGGAATTCGCCGACCTCGGCGCGCAGGGCGACCGGGTCGAGCACCGAATCCGCCTCGGGCACAACGTATCCGAGCAGGCGATCGACTTCGTCGTCGGTGCGGACGAGCACCACCGCCTGGCTCACGCCTTCGCAGCGCAGCAGTGCGGACTCGATCTCGCCGAGTTCGATGCGGAAACCGCGCAACTGCACCTGCTGATCGCTGCGGCCCGCGTATTCGAGGTCGACGACGCCGTCCACCTCGGCCCAGCGACCGACGTCGCCGGTGCGGTACATGCGTGCACCGGGTGCGCCGTAGGGGTTGGCGACGAACCGGGTGGCGGTCAGGGCCTGGCGACCGAGGTAGCCGCGGGCGAGCTGATCGCCGTCGACGTAGATCTCCCCGCGCACCCCGATCGGGACCGGGCGAAGGCGCTCGTCGAGCACTCGCGCGGACAGGCCGGACAGTGCGCGGCCGATGACACTGGCCGGGCGCTGGGCGAGCTGCGGGTCCACCGCGAGGTACGACACGTGCACCGTGGTCTCGGTGATGCCGTACATGTTCACCAAGCGCGGCGCGTCGGCCGGGTGGCGCTCGTACCAGCGCGTCAGCTGACGCAGGTCCAGTGCCTCACCACCGAAGATCACGTGCCGCAGCGCCAGCTTGCCCGCCGGTGCGGTCCGGTCGGCTTCGGCGAGCTGATAGAACGCCGACGGGGTCTGGTTGAGCACGGTCACGCCGTCGCGAATCAGCAACTCGCGGAACAACTCCGGTGAACGCGAGGTGAGGTGGTCGACCACCACGACCGAGCCGCCGCTCGCGAGTGCGCCCCACAGTTCCCAGACCGAGAAGTCGAAGGCGAAGGAGTGGAACATCGTCCACACATCGGATTCGTCGAACTCGAACTTGCCCTGGCTGTTGGCGAACAGTTCGGCCACGTTGCGGTGTGCGACGCCGACGCCCTTCGGCACGCCGGTGGAGCCGGACGTGTAGATGACGTAGGCGAGATGGTCGGGGCGCAGCGGGGATCGGCGGTCGGCGTCGGTGACCGGGGCGTCGTCACCGGTGGCGATCTCGTCGAGCAGCAGCACCGGCGTCTGCCCGGCGGGGACTGCCGCCAACTCCTCGGCGGTGGTCAATACGCAGACCGGTGCCGCGTCGGCGAGCATGAACTCGAGTCGCTGCGTCGGGTAGGCGGTGTCGATCGGCAGGTAGGCCGCGCCGGAGAGCAGGACGCCGAGCAGTGCGACCGGCAGGCGCTCGTCGCGCGCGACGGCGACCGCCACCAGCGATTCCGGACCGGCGCCGGACGCGATCAGCGTGCGGGCGACGGCACTCGCGCGGCGCAGCAGCTCGCCGTAGGTCAGGGTGGTGGCGTTGAACCGGACAGCGGGTGCGTCCGGAGTGCGCAGGGCGCGGTCGGTGACCAGGTCGGCCAGGGTGACCGGGTCGGCGGCCACGCCGGGGGTGGTCCAGGCTTCGAGCAGGGATGCGCGTTCGCCGGGGGCCAGCACATCGATGTCGCCGAGCACGACGTCCGCGTCGGCGGCGGCCGCCTCGAGGATCCGGCCGAACCGCGCGGCGAAACCGGCCACGGTGTCGGCGTCGAAAAGCTCGGTGGCGTAGGTGAAGACGAGCGTCATGCCGACCGGTTCGCCGACACCGTCGAGCTGCTCGGCCGCGTGCAGGGTCAGGTCGACCGGTGCGGTACCGACGGCGTCGTCGCCCAGGGTCAGCGCGGCCCGGAACGGCGGCATGCCCGCGCTCACCCGGATCAGATCACGCACATGGGACAGCGGCTGGGAACCGGTGTCGGCCTGGACGAATGCCGCCGCATCGGCGCGGCGCAGCTGCTCGAGCAGTCCGGCGAAGGTGTCGCCAGGGGTGACCTCGGTGGTCACGACGACCGGCTCGGTCACCATACCCTCGGGCGGGTAGGCGCCGATCGCGACGGACCGCTCGTCGGCCAGCTTGGCCAGCAGGGTGGCGTAGGCGGCGTGCAGCACCGCGAACAAGGAGATACCGCGTTGGGCCGCAAGATCATTCAGTGCCGTGTGTACGGACGCGGGGATGCCCGTGCGCACCTCGGCGACAGTGGACTTCGTCTCGGCCGTACGCGGTCGATCGACCGGCAGTTCCAGGTGATCGATCGTCGCGGCGGGCACCCGCCACCAATCCTGCTGCGACAGTGGCGCTTCCGCGCCGTCGTGACCGGTGAACCGGTCGATCAGCAGGCGCACGATATCGGCGACCGCGCGAGCACCGGCGTCGGAGACGGTGTCGCGGCGATTCCAGACCCGAACCTTCAGGCGCGCACCGGATTCCACCACAACCGCGATCGGATAGTGGGTGAAGGTCACCGACTGGATTCCGGCCACCTGCAGCCCGTCGATCGAGGAACCGGCCTTCTTCAGGCCCTCCTCGTCGATCGGATAGGACTCGTAGGCCACCAGCGAGTCGAACAGCCCACCGGTGCCCACCGCACTCTGGATCTCGGCGAGGCCGAGGTAGTGGTGGTCCATCAGGGCGGCCTGCTCGGCCTGCAGGGTGCGCAGCAGATCGCGCACCGAGCTCGCGTGATCGAGGCGGACCCGCACGGGCAGCGTGTTGACGAACAGGCCGATGATGTCGTCGACACCGTCGAGCTGCGGCGGACGGCCCGCGACCACCGCGCCGAACACCACGTCGTCGCGGTCGGTCAGCGCGGCCACGATCAGGCCCCAGATCGCCTGCATCACCGTGTTCACGGTGACCTCGGACTTCTTCGCGAACGCACCGAGCGCCGCCGACTGCTCCGCGGAAAGCTCGAAAACGATTTCCCCGACACCGATTTCGGGCTTCGCGGGCGGTGCGAGCACCTCGGCCACGGCCGTCGGGCGGGCGCCGGAGAGCGCCGACTGCCAGCGCTGCAACGTCGCGTCGCGGTCCTGCGCGGCCAGCCAGGCCAGGTAGTCGCGGTACGGGCGCACCCGGGGCAGCATGGTCGCGTCGCCATGGGTGGCGTAGAGGACCAGCAGGTCCTTCATCAGCAGCGGCAGCGACCAACCGTCGAAGAGCAGGTGGTGCGAGGTGAGCACGAGCTGAATCTGCCCGGATACGGTGCGGTACACCGTGAATCGCACCATCGGCGCCTGTGCGGGGTCGAAACGCGTGCGCTGATCCTGTTCCAGCAGCGCGGGCAGGTCCGCGTCGGCGACATCGTCGATCACCTGCCACGGCACCTCGAGACCGTCCACCACGACCTGGGTGGGGGTGCCGTCGGCGGCGGTGACGAACGCCGAGCGAATGCTCGAATTGCGGTCGAGCACCGCCTGAGCGGCCCGGCGCAGTCGTTCGAGGTCGACGTCGCCGCCCAGTTCGAGGGCGAACTGGATGACGTAGTCGTCGGCGTCCCCGGCGGTGAGCTGGGAGTGGAACAGGAGACCTTCCTGCAGCGGCGACAGCGGCAGCACATCGCTCACGCCCGGGTAGTCGAGGCGCCAGCGATCCAGCTCCGACTGCGACACCCGCACCAGCGCGACGTCGGCCGGGGTGAGACCACCGGCCGCGGGATCGGTGGTGTGGCGGGCCACCGCGGTCAGCGCCGCGACCCAACCCTGCGCCAGCTCACGGACATCGGACTCGTCGACCACGCCCGAGGCGTACTGGAACGAGACCGACATGCGCGGTCCGGCCTCGCTGTCGGTGACGATCGCGTTGATGTCGACCACCATGCCCGCGGGCATCGCGGGATCCTGTTCGGCACTGATCTCACCGAGCGCGTCGGTGGGCAGGAAGCCCGCGCCGACGAAATCGGCTGCGGCCGAATCGTTTCCGACCCGTCCCAGGTAGTTGAAGCCGATCTGAGCGATCGGACCGGTGAATTCTCCGGCGGTGGCCGGGTTCAGATGACGCAGCAGACCGAAGCCGACACCACGGTCGGGCACCGCGAGCAGTTGCTCCTTGACTGAGCGCAGCGCGGCAGCGGTTTCGGCGCCACCGTCGAGGGCGGCGGCGGTGTCGATCTCGGACAGGTCGAGTGCGATCGGGTAGACGCTGGTGAACCAGCCGACGGTGCGGGTGAGGTCGACACCGGGCACCACCGCTTCCTCGCGACCGTGCCCCTCCATCCGGATCCGGGTCACCGGTGCGGCGATGCCGCGGTCGGTTCGCCACTGCCGCACGGCCAGCGCGAGCGCGGCGAGCAGGCCATCGTTCACACCGGTGCGGTACAGCGCCGGAACCTCGGTGAGCAGCGCCTCGGTGACCTCGGCAGGCACCTCGACGCTGAACCGCCGCACGGTCGCGTAGGTGTCGGCGGCCGGGTCGAGTGCGCGCGTGCCGAGCAGGGGGTCGGCGGCGGCGAGAACCTCACGCCAGTAACCGATTTCGTCGGCCCTTGTGCTGTCGGCGGCCGCGTCGACCAGTGCGTGCGCCCAGCGGCGGAAGGAGGTGCCCACCGGGTCAAGGCGCGGGCGCTGTCCGGCGGACAGCTGGGCCCAGGCGGTGACGAGGTCGGGGATGATGATGCGCCAGGAGACACCGTCGACGACCAGGTGGTGCGCGGCCACGATCAGCACATCGGTGGCGTCGGGGCGGCGCAGCCAGGTGAAGGCGAGCATCCGTCCGGCGGCCGGGTCGAGCCGGTCGAGCGCGGAATCCAGTGCGGTGCTGCCGATTTCGGTCAGCTCGTCGGCGGTGACGCCTGCCGGGACGTCGACCTCGGCGAGCAGCGCCTCGACGTCGTAGCCGTCGGCCGGTGGTATGTCGAGCCGCCAGGCACCGTCCTGGTCGACCACCCGGGCGCGCAGCACGTCGTGATGGGCGAGCACGGCGGTCAAGGTGCGCACCAGTCCGGCGCGGTCGATGCCGTCGGGGAGGGCGAGGGTCATGTTCTGCGAGAAGCGGCCGAAGACGCCCTCATCGAGGTACTGGGTGAGCACCGGCGTCGCGGGGGCGGTGCCGACGCCGCCGCCCGGCAGCTCGTCCAGGCGCACGACCTCGGTGTCGTCACCGACCGCGGCCACCTTGGCCAGCGCGGCGACAGTGCGATGCTCGAACACATCCTGCGGGGTGAAGGCGATACCGGCGGCCCGTGCCCTGGCCACCAGCTGCATGGACAGGATGCTGTCGCCGCCGATGGCGAAGAACGAGTCGTCGGCGCCGACCTCGGTGAGCCCGAGCAGCGCGGCGAACAATGCGGCGAGAGCGGTCTCCACCGGACCCTCCGGCGCGCGGGAGGTGCTCGAATCGAAGACCGGTTCCGGCAACGCGTTTCGGTCCAGCTTGCCGACCGGGGTCAGCGGGATCTTGTCCAGCACCATGATCGAGGCGGGAACCATGTAGGCGGGCAACACCTCCCGCAGATGATCGCCGAGCGCCGCGGTATCGATCGTCGAGCCGGGGCTCGCCAGCACATACGACACGAGGGCGGTCGCGCCCGACGGCAGCGTCTTGCCGAGGGTGGCCGCGTAGTCGACGGTGGGGTGCGTGGTGAGCGCGTTGTCGATCTCACCGAGCTCGATCCGGAAGCCACGGATCTTCACCTGGAAGTCCGAACGGCCCATGTACTCGATGACGCCGTCACCGGATTCGCTGCGCCGCACCAGGTCTCCGGTGCGGTACAGGCGCGCGGTCGGGTCACCGGCCTCGGCACCGAAGGGGCTGGCGACGAAGCGCTCCGCGGTGAGCGCGGGACGGTTCAGATAACCCTGCGCGAGCGCGGGGCCCGACAGATACAGCTCACCGATCACCCCGGCCGGCACCGGGCGCAACCGCGAATCCAGCACGAACGCACCGATTCCCGCGATCGCGGCACCGATCGTCACCGGCGCGGCCGGATCCATCGGCGCGGTGCTGGTGGCAAGGATGGTGGCCTCGGTGGGGCCGTAACCGTTGTAGAACTCGCGCTCGCCGACGGCCCAGCGGCCCACCAGTTCCGGCCCGAACTTGTCACCGGCGACGACCACGACCCGCAGGTCGTCGAGGTCGGTCGCATCGACCGATTCGAGCGCGCCCGGGGTGATGAGCATGTGCGAAACCTGTTCGCGGCGCAGCAGATCCGCGAGCTCGATGCCGCCGAACACCGCGGGCGGGGAGATCACCAGGGTGGCGCCCGCCGAGAAGGTGAGCAGCAGTTCGAGCACCGACACGTCGAAGTTCGGCGAACACACGTGCAGCACGCGCGAATCGGCGTCGACGCGGTAGTGCGCGCGCTCGGCGGCGACCAGCCCGGCCAGACCGGTATGGGTCACCACGACGCCCTTGGGCTTGCCCGTGGAGCCGGAGGTGTAGATGACGTAGGCCGGGTGCCGCTCGTCGAGCGTGCGGATGCGGTCGGTGTAGGAGATCGGGTGCGCGGGTCGCGCGGCGATATCGGCGGCCGTCGCGGCGTCGTCGAGCTCGAGCCAGCTCAGGTCGGAGCCGAGCTGCTCGCGGTGGGCGGCGGTGGTGAGCCCGAGCACCGCGCCGGAATCGGACACGATGTGGGCGATGCGGTCGGCCGGGTACTTCGGGTCGACCGGCACGTACGCGGCGCCGGTCTTGGCGATGGCCCACACCGCGAGCACGGACTCGATCGAGCGGGCGATACCGATGGCGACAACGTCACCGGGGCCGATGCCACGGGCGATGAGCGCGCGGGCCAGCTGCGAGGACTGCTGATCGAACTCGGAATAGGTGAGCTGACGCTGGTCGGCGGGCTCACCGGTCGGGTTGAACCGGACCGCGACCCGATCGGCCGCCGACTCGACGGCTCCCGTCAGCAACTGCCCGAATGTCGGACTGCTCGACCGGCGACGACGGGGACCGCGGGCAGAACGACGGGCAGTTTCCATTCGGGATCATTCACCTCTCATCGAGCCTGAACGCGCGGCGATCCCGCACCGTTGCAGATCGAGCCATCATATAGACCGGCGACGCGGCGTCCGAGCGAGCGTGCCCCCGGAACCAGGGCCCACAGGAGTATCGACACCGCCGTAGAACGTGTTGCCCCCACAAACAGCAAAGTGACGGGGCTCATAAGAACCACCGTCACTAGCTACCTGCCATGAGCACACCACGAACCCCGACCCCTGGGGAGCGGCGCCGCGCAGCGGCGGGTGGCGGCCCGCCCCCCGGCGCCCGGGGGCGGGGGGGGGGGCCGGGGCGGGCCCACCCACCGC
>NZ_JBHXRR010000007.1:0-197516 GCF_042716665.1 Nocardia sp. NPDC058658 | reverse complement strand
CGCGGGGGGGGGGGGTTGGGGGCCGTGCCCGTTTTTCTGGTGGGTGTGCGCGGCCGCCTAGGTAGCAAGCAACGGCACCTGATCGACGGGACACAAGGGGCCGCGAACTCGAGCGCGCCAGCGCTCCAGAAACTCAGTGCGCGGAAGGGCCCCACTCCAGGGGGACGCCCTTGGAAGCCAGGTACGGAATCGGGTCCATCTTGCCGCCGCCCTGATCCCAGATCTCGAGGTGCAGGTGCGGGCCGGTGGACTGGCCGCGGTTGCCCACGGTCGCGATGACCTCGCCCGCGTTGACCCGCTGGCCCTCGCTGACCAGCATGTCGTTGACGTGGCCGTAGACGCCGGTGGTGCCGTCGTCGTGCAGCACGCGCACCCACAGGCCGAAGCCCGACGCCGGGCCCGCCTCGATCACGGTGCCGCTGGCGACGGACTTGATCGGGGCGCCGAGCGAATCGGCGAAGTCGATGCCGTAGTGCATGGCACCCCAGCGAGCACCGTAGCCGGAGCTGATCGGGCCCGCGACCGGACGCGAGGCCTGCGGCGGCGCGACCTGGTGCTGGATGCCCTGCAGCATGTCCTCGACCTGGGCCAGCGGGCCGGAGATCTCGGGGGGCAGGTTGCCGATGCCGAAGGGCGCGGCCACGGGGGCGGCGATCGGCGCGGCGACCGCGTCGACCGGCGCGGGGGTCTCGACGTGTGCGGAGACCTGCTGCGCGGCGACGAGGTCGACGTCGGCGCGGGCGGACTCGGGGGCGACCGATTCCTCGACGTTGTCGTCGTGGGTCGGCAGCAGCGGGGCGGCGAAGGCCAGCGCCGGGGCGACCTGGGCGGTCACACCCACCAGCGCGCCCGCGGCGACCGCGGCGGTGGCGGCGGCGCGCACCCGGTCGGTACGTGAGGCCTCGGCACGGTGCCTGCTCCTGCTCGGGCGCCGACCATCTGCGTGACCACCCAACAGGGCCTGCACGGACACGGATTCGGGGCCCACACGGTGCTGCGACAAAGTCTCGTCCTAGCGTCCGACAACAAAGGAAACGAAACCGATCGGCGATCGGTCCGGGGACCACCTGGGTGTTCCCCACTACCGAACTATGTGTAACGGTTCGGCATACGTTGTGATGGGAACTGTACCCGGCCGTGACCATTCCGCAACCTTCTGTCACGAAATCCCAGGTAGATGGCGTGTCACACAGTAACGATCGGGGCGTCTGACGCGTCACACGACACGTCAGTGGGCCTGAACACGGCCTCGACCGGCCAGACTCGACCCATGGTGATCGAGAACTTGACCGTCCCCATCGTCGCCGCGCCCATGGCAGGCGGCCCGTCCACGCCCGAGTTGGTGGTCGCCGTCGCGGCCGCGGGCGGGTTCGGCCAGCTCGCCGCCGGCTACCTCGGCACCGAGGCGGTGGCCGCGCAGATCGCGGCGACCCGAGCCGCCACCGCCGCACCGTTCGGCGTGAACCTGTTCGCGCCGGGAGCAGTGGCCGATCCGGCCGTCTACGCCACCTACCTCGCCGAACTCGGCGCGGAGTTTCCCCTCGGCACCCCTGAACACGACACCGACGGCTGGGCCGAGAAGCTCGATCTGCTGGTCGCCGATCCGGTCGCGGTGGTCTCGACGACCTTCGGCTGCCCCACCGCCGTGGAGGTGGACCGGCTGCACGCGGTCGGCTCGGAGGTGTGGGTGACGGTCACCTCGCCTGCCGAGGCACTGCTCGCCGTCGACGCGGGCGCCGACGTGCTGATCGCCCAGGGCGCCGAGGCGGGCGGTCACCGCGCGAACTTCGTCGACGACCCCGCCGACGACGCCGTGGACCCGCCCGGCCTGCTGACCCTGATCCAGTTGCTCACCGCCGTCACCTCCCGCCCACTCGTCGCGGCGGGCGGGATCGCGACGGGCGCGGGGGTGGCCGGAGTGTTGGCCGCCGGCGCCTCGGCGGCGCAGATCGGCACCGCGCTGCTGCGCTGCCCGGAAGCCGGCACCAACGCCGTGCACCGCGGCGCGATCGGGACGCCGGACCCCACGATGCTCACGCGCGCCTTCACCGGCCGTCGCGCGCGCGGGATCCGCAATCGCTTCCTCGTCGAACACACCGCCGACGCGCCCGCCGCCTATCCCGAAATCCATTACGCCACCGCGCCGTTGCGGGCCGCCGCACGCGCCGCAGGCAACATCGACGATGTGAATCTGTGGGCGGGACAAGCACATTCACTGAGCACCGGGCAACCGGCAGGCGAACTGGTCGCCGACCTGGCCGCCGACGCGAAAAGCGCACTCCGGAAAGCACTTTCGGAACGAATCCAGGGTTATTGACAACGAATTTCGTTTAGACTCGGACCTGGCATCGCGTCCCGCCGACCACCCCCAAGCAGGAGGAGAGCCATGTCCCTCGATGTACCCGCCGCCCTACTCGAACGCGCCGAAAGCGGCGATATCGACGACGCAGAATTCGTCGAATGTGTCCGTACCTCACTGCCTTACGCCTGGGAGGTGGTGAGCCGGGTCGCGGACGATCTCCGCACCGGCACCGACGAATACGCCGACAACCGCATCCCGCCGCCGGACGAGGTGGCCCGCGGTCAGCTGCTGCGCGCCCTGGCCTCCGACGCCATTCGCGGCGGCCTGGAACGGCATTTCGGCGTGAAACTGGCCTTCCAGAACTGCCATCGCGTCGCGGCGTTCCCGCTGTCGGCCGTCGGCGGGGAGACCTACACCCGCTACATCAGCCCGCGCGCCCAGCTGTTGAACCAGAGCCCGGAGCTTCGCAACTGCTAATTTGGCGGCTGGCGCCGCGGTTCGCGGCCCTTCGGGCCCCGATTAGTTCGCAGTACAGAAAAGGCGGGCGTGGAATTGCTTCCACGCCCGCCTTTTTCAGGTCCTACACCGTGATGACTTCCAGCTCCCCCTCGGCATACTGGGCGCGCAGGCGCTTCTTGTCGAACTTGCCGACGCTGGTCTTCGGCACCTCGGCGATGAAGGTCCAGCGCTCGGGCAGCTGCCACTTGGCGAACTTGTCGGCCAGGTAGTCGCGCAGTTCGGCGGCCTCGGCGGCGGCGCCCTCGGCCAGCACGATGGCGACCAGCGGGCGCTCGTCCCACTTCTCGTCCGGCACACCGATCACCGCGGCCTCGGCGACGGCCGGGTGGCCCATCACCGAGTTCTCCAGGTCCACCGAGGAGATCCACTCGCCACCGGACTTGATGACGTCCTTGGAGCGGTCCACCAGGGTGAGGTAGCCGTTGGGGCTGATCTTGCCCACATCGCCGGTGCGCAGCCAGCCGTCGTCGAACTTGTCCGGGTCCACCTCGGCGCCGGTCGGCGAGTAGTAGGAGCCGGTGATCCAGGCGCCGCGGACCTCGAGCTCACCGAGCGACTCACCGTCGTTCGGCACGACCTTGCCATCGTCACCGACCAGCCGGGCCTCGACATTGGCGGGAAAACGGCCCTGGGTGTAGCGGTACTCCCAGGCCTCGTCCTCGCTCACGCCCGCGGGCGCGTGCGCGACGCTGCCCAGCGGGGAGGTCTCGGTCATGCCCCACGCGTGCAGGATGCGCACGCCGTGCTTCTCCTCGAACGCGCGCATCATCGCGGGCGGCACGGCGGACCCACCGACCACGGCGGTGCGCAGGTGCGAAATGTCCTGCGGCGCAGCGGCGAGCGTGGCTAGCACGCCACCCCAGATGGTCGGCACGGCGGCGGCGAAGGTCGGCTTCTCGGCGGCCATCATCTCCAGCAGCGGGCCCGGCTGCAGGAAGCGGTCCGGCATCAGGATGTTGGCGCCCGACATCAGCGCCGCGTACGGCAAGCCCCACGCGTTGGCGTGGAACAGCGGCACGATGGCCAGCACGTAGTCGGAACCGTTGAAGCCCATGCCGTTCGGCGAGTTCACCTGCATGGCGTGCAGCCAGTTGGAGCGGTGCGAGTAGACGACGCCCTTGGGGTCGCCGGTGGTGCCGGAGGTGTAACACATCGCGGCAGCGGAACGTTCGTCGATCACCGGGAAGTCGAACTCGGCCGACTGCGCGTCGAGCAGCTCACGGTAGGAGTGCACCTGCACGCCCTCAGGCGCGGTGAGCGCGGCGGCGTCGCCGTTGACGACGATCACGTGCTTCACGGTCTTCAGGTTCGGCAGGTACTGCGCGAACAGCGGCAGCAGGGTGCCGTCGACGAGCACGACCTTGTCCTCGGCGTGGTTGGCGACGAACACCAGCTGCTCGGGGAACAGGCGGATGTTGAGCGCGTGCAGCACCGAGCCCATCGCGGGCACCGCGATGTAAGCGGTCATGTGCTCGTTGTTGTTCCACATGAAGGTGCCGACGCGGTCGCCCTCCTCGACGCCGAGCCCACGCAGCGCATTGGCCAGCCGGGCCGAATCCGCACCCAGCTCGCGGTAGGTCATCGTGCGGACACCGTCACCGGTCCAGGTCGACACGGTCGAGTCGCCCTGGAAAGTGGCGGCGTATTTGAGCAGTGTCGCCAGCGAGAGCTGGTCTTCCTGCATGGTGCTCAGCATCGGTGCTCCTTCAAGTCCCTGCCGTGGCATGAGCCACGTCACAACGGATGCTACCGAAAGGTTTGAGCCCTGCAATCGTTTCCTCCGACAACATTCCTGCTGGTCGGCTCGTCACCGCAGACCGGGCGGCTCCGTGTGCGGCGGCTGACCGTCGGGCCCTCTATGGTGCGACGGCACGCCCGGACCGGCGTGTTCGGCGTTGTGCACGGCGTCGACGACCAGGCTGCGGACGTGGTCGTTGTCGAGGCTGTAGTAAATGGTCGTTCCCTCGCGACGGGTGCGAACGAGCCTGGCCATGCGCAGTTTCGCCAGGTGCTGCGACACCGACGGACCCGGTTTGCCGACTCGGCTCGCCAGTTCGTTCACCGAGAGTTCTTGTTCGGCCAGCGCCCACAGGACTTGGACCCGGGTCGGGTCGGCCAGCATGCGGAACACCTCGACCACCAAACCCACTTGATCCTCGTCCAGGGGCGCGTGGGCATCTGCATTCATGCGCAGATAATAGATCCGCGCAGGCTCGCCTCGCCAGGATCGGCGATGTGAACGGCGGTTACTGTGACGAGCATGGCTGTTGACCGGATGCTGCCCACCGACGAGGCGCGCGAGCTGATCGAACTGACCCGCGATATCGCCGACAAGGTCCTCGAACCGCGCGTCGCCGAGAGCGAGAAGACCGGCGTCTTCCCCGACGGTGTGTTCCCCGCGCTCGGGGCGGCCGGGTTGCTCAGCCTGCCCTACCCCGAGGAATTCGGCGGCGGCGCGCAGCCCTACGAGGTGTACCTGCAGGTGCTCGAGGAGATCGCGAGCCGCTGGGCCGCGGTCGCCGTCGCGGTGAGCGTGCACGGACTGTCGTGCCATCCGCTGTTCACCTACGGCACCGACGAGCAGAAACAGCAGTGGCTCGAGCGCATGCTGTCGGGCGAAACCATCGGCGCCTACAGCCTTTCCGAGGCGCACGCCGGTTCCGACGCGGCCGCCCTTCGCTGCCGCGCGACTCCCGTCGACGGCGGCTACAACCTCAACGGCACCAAGGCGTGGATCACCAACGGCGGCCGCGCCGACTTCTACACCCTGTTCGCCCGCACCGGCGAGGGCTCACGCGGCATCTCCTGCTTCCTGGTCCCCGCCGACACCGCAGGCCTGAGCTTCGGCAAGCCGGAGGAGAAGATGGGCCTGCGCGGCATCCCCACCACCACCGCCGCCTACGACGACGCCTTCCTGCCCGCCGAACGCCGCATCGGCGAAGAGGGACAAGGACTTTCGATCGCCTTCAGCGCCCTCGACGCGGGCCGCCTCGGCATCGCCGCCGTCGCCACCGGCGTCGCCCAGCGCGCCCTCGACGAAGCGGTCGCCTACGCCAAGGAACGAGAAGCCTTCGGCCGCAAGATCATCGACCACCAGGGCCTCGGCTTCGTCCTCGCCGACATGGCCGCCGCCGTCGACACCGCCCGCGCCACCTACCTCGACGCCGCCCGCCGCCGCGACGCCGGCCTGCCCTACTCCCGCCAGGCCTCGGTCGCCAAACTCGTCGCCACGGACGCCGCCATGAAGGTGACCACCGACGCCGTCCAGGTCTTCGGCGGCTACGGCTACACCCAGGACTTCCCCGTCGAGCGGTACATGCGCGAAGCGAAGGTCATGCAGATCTTCGAGGGGACCAACCAGATCCAGCGCCTGGTAATCGCCCGCCACCTCGCGGGGTAGCTATCTCGCAACGCGCTGATCAACACGGGTCAGCGCGTTAGGGCAACTGATCAGTAAACTGGACGGCATCTCGACACCTCGACGAAATGAGGCGCGCGATGCTGTGGTGGTTGGTCGTGATCGTGATCGTGTGCGTCGGCGCTCTGCTGTACCTGCGTGCCGAACAGAACAAGCGCAACGCGCGCGAACTCGAGGAGGCCCAAGCCGACGCGAGGGTGACGATCGAACGCCTCGGCGGCCAGGTCTACCAGCTGACCCCCCGCAACGAAGCCGCCCGTCAGGCCCTTGCCGACGCCTCCGAGCGCTACAACGCCGCGGGCGGCCAGATCGACCGCGCCAACTCCCCCACCCAAGCCCGCCTGGCCAAACAATCCGCCCTCGAAGGCCTCTACTACATCAGCGCCGCCCGCACCGCGATGAACATGGACCCCGGCCCCCCGATCCCCACCATCGACGGCCAGGACATCGCAGGCCAGGTCGACGAAAAGCGCACGGTAGCCCACAACGGCCGCACCATCACCGCCTCCCCCACCCCCTCCGCGGGCACCCCCAACTACTTCCCCGGCGGTCGTGTCGCAGGCCGCCCCGTCCCCGCAGGCTGGTACTCCGAGCCTTGGTGGAAGCCCGCCCTGATCGCCGGAGCCTGGGGAGCGGGATCGGTACTGCTGTTCACGACGCTGTTCGCCGGCATGGGCGGTGTCGGCTACGACGCCCAAGCCTTCGAGGACGGCACCGGCGAAGCGGCCCTCGCCCCTGGCTACGACCAGCCCGGATCCGCCCCCGGCAACCCGGATCCCGGTTTCGACAACACCGGCGGTTTCGACACCGGCAGCAGCGGCGGCGGTTTCGACGCCTTCTGACCACCCGCCCCCAACAGGCCGACGCCACCGAGCCCGACCCCACGCTATACTCAGCTCGGCCAGCCGAGGCTGGCGCGCCTTCGTAGCTCAGGGGATAGAGCAACCCTCTCCTAAAGGGTAGGTCGCAGGTTCGAATCCTGCCGAGGGCACCAGAGTTCGCCTGGTGCGAGGAGAAGATGACGATGTCGAATCCGTCAACGGAGTTCCCCCCGCTGCCCGACCGCATGACGTGGGCCGAGTTGAGCGCCCTACCACCTGACCAGTCGGAACGCATCGAACTGATCAAAGGGCACCCGGTATGGGTACGGACCGGCCCACCAGAACACCAACGCTTCGCCACTCGCCTACGTAACGCACTGGAGAACTCGGCCAGGCGCAGCATGCGCGCCCGCCCAGGCGAATGCTGGCAGGTCGACACTGAGACCAATGTCTTCCTGAGTCGCGCCAAGGACGACTTCCTCACCCCGGACTTCATGGTCTACCGCTGCCCCGACGAGCCGTGGACGCCGATCTTCGCCGAGGACGTCGTCATCGTCGGCGAAGTGCTCTCCCCGTCCAACCACATCGGCCAGATGCTCACGAAACAAGCCCGCTACGCCGAAGCCGGGATCAGCGAGTACTGGGAGGTGCTGCTGGACCGGGAAGGCCGGCGCATCGACACCATCTTGACCTACGTCTTGGCGACGCCCACCGGCCTACCAGTGGGCGTCACGCCTTTGCGTCCGCGCCAGTACGCCCTGGTCAGCGAATGGTCACCCACCGTCCATCCCGAGGTCGAGCTGAACCACCCGTTCCCCCTCACCCTCAGCTGGACCGACCTCGAATATTGAGCACCCTCGCCATTTCGGGTGGGTCACAGGTTCGAATCCTGCCAAGGGCACAAAACCTGCACCGCATTTGCGCAGGCCAGAACAATTCGGACGATTTCAGATGCCAGAGGGCGAACAAAACCCCCAGGTGACGGGTGTCAGGTTGGCGCCCGGGGGTGTTATCTGCCGTTGATCTCCGCGATGAGCTCGGCATTAGTCAGCTTGAGCACCTGGTAGTGGTGACGAGCGACGCGCCGCGCCTTCCGCAGGGCAAGCTTGAAATTGGCGAATTCGCTTGTACTGCTGCCACATACACGCGAGCCGGGGCCGTCATACGAGGTGGTGGCTGGGTTCACATTAGTCTTCCATATTGTGGCGGCTGGAATTGGTCGCGAAGTTCTGTCGGTGGTAACCGATTCGCTTCCCTTCGGGAAGACCGGCATCGCTGCGGCCGAGCCTGGCGGCTGCGCCGAAAGTGATTATCGCTCTGAAGCTTTCGGGCGTCTGGCTGGGAATGACCAACAACTGGCCTTCGCTGCGGTAGAGGGTGACTCGGTGCGACATGGTTCTCCAGTTCTGATTGCTGGCCACCGGGTAGTGCGGCTATCGCCGATGGCCTATGGTCGTGCTCGCGTTCGTCTCGAACGCGTCGAGAGAGAGGTTCGAAATGGCTGTGGCCAGCACTGAAAGGCACACCCTCATCGGGGATGTGCATCTTCTGCTCACCGACGAGCAAGGCCGAATCCTGTTCGGCCGCCGAGCGGGCACCGGGTACGCCGATGGCGCGTTCCATCCGCCGTCTGGGCATCTCGAAGCCGAGGAATCGGTGGTCGAGGCGCTTCGGCGTGAAGCCGCTGAGGAGATCGGCGTACAGATCGCACCTGACGACGTCGAGTTCGCCCACGTCATGCACAACAGCTCGTCCGGTGGTCGAGTCGCGTTCTTCTTCCACGTTCGCCAGTGGGAAGGCGAGCCGACCAACATGGAACCCGACAAATGTGACGCGCTCACATGGTTCGCCGCCGACGCGCTGCCAGCGCAGATGATCCCCTACTGCCGAGAAGCGTTAAGCCACATCGTCTCCGGGAAGTCGATGTCGGTCTACGGCTGGTAGTTCGGTGACGGTGGGGACCGCTTCCTCTCTCTCGTCGGTCCCCACCGTCGCTAGACCTCGTCAGACGAGCTGCCACTCATCAAGCGAGGCGATCAACTCCCTGAGCCGCCGCGCCGACATCCGTTTCTTCGCGGCGGCGTCGGAAGGTTCTGTCATCGCGCCGTACTGCCACCAGGAAGCGCCCGTCTTGGCATCCATGACCAGGAACCGGTCCTTGATCGCCGGACCGCGTAAGACCAGGGACACGGTGCCGGGTTCCGCAACCACGGCGTGAATAGCGCTGTGGTGCAGCGCGTAACTGGTCCCGACTCGTTCCTGGCGCACGTGTATCGCGCGCAGGCCCGCGACATCTATCTCGGTGCCGAGTTCAGCTTCCCCGTAGAGCCGGTGTCGGTAGTGACCGCGCAGGATGTGGCTGGCGTAGGTCCAGCGGTGGTTGTGGGGGCGGTCGTGGTAGCCGGGACCGAAGATGTGCAGGCGTAGCCGGACGCCGGACTGCAGGTCGTCGTGCAGGACGATCTTGTCCAAGATGTCGTAGTGCTCACACAGCGCGGTGAGGTCGGGGTTGTCGGTTACGGCGTTCAACGCCCGACGAAGCAGGTATTTCTGGGTGGTGAGCAGCTCGAAGGACTTGCGGCTGGCTGCCTCGACGACGTCGACGTCGTTCCAGTCCAGCTCACGCAGGGGTTCGATGACGTTTTCCATGGTGTGCACTGGGGGTCTCCTATTCGGGTTTCGCGCTGGATTTCCACAGCCGACAGACCGGCACGATGTCGGGGTAGGCCGAGCACGACGAGGCACCCATGACCAGTTCTTCTGCCGGGCAGCCGCCCAGGCAGGCCGAGGCTTTGCACCCGCCGCAGGCGCTGTTGACCAGGGGCTGGGTGAACAGGTCGAACTCGTTGATCTCGCTGTCGCGGTTGAGCAGGACTTGTCCGTCGCGCATGGTGGCGTAGTTGGTGTCGGTGTCGAACAGGTAGCTGCACACATAGCAGCGGCCATCAGGGAAGATCGAGATCCGGTCCAGGGTGCGTCCGATACAGCCCTGGTAGCCCTCCCCGGCGTAGCGGTCCATCTGGTCACGACGGGCGTAGGTCGGCTGGAACCACACTCGCGAGTTATATTGCGGCGCAACCTGTTCGAGCCGGTCGCAGAAGCTCACCCATTCGATCGGGTTCATCGCCATATCGGCGTTGCCGTGACCGGTGCCGATGGTGGAGAACACGTGGAACTTGACCAGGCTCGCGCCGATATCGTCGGCAATGTCGAGCAGCCGCAGGACATCACCCTCGTTGGCTTTGTTGACCGTGCAGATGATGCGGGTGTCGAACCCGCGCTCGCACAACTCCGCGCTGGTCTGCATCGCCTGGTCGAACGTGCCTTCGCCGCGCACCGTGTCGTGGGTGGCCGCGCTGCCGCCGTCCATGCTGACCTGGACGTAGGCGAAGTCGTCGGGTGTGAGCTGGGAGAACTTCTTACGTGCGATCGTCTGGGCGTTGGTGGTGGTGATGACGTGGCCGTAGCCGATGGCTCTGGCCGCGCGGATGGCGTCGATGTACCAGGGGTGCAGGGTCGGCTCACCGCCGAGGATGGTGAGCTTGTCGCCGCCGAGCTGCCGCCAGGTGGTGAGGGTGTCGACGATCTGCTGCGGGGTCATCTTCAACGCCCGGTCGAGCCGCTCGCCCATGTAGCAGTGCTCGCACCGCAACTGGCATGCCTCGGTGATGTAGAGGTAGACGTTGCGGAATCGGCCATAGGAGACCTTGTCGACACGATGTGGTTCGCGCTGCCCGGCGTTGCGCGGCATCCGGGCGTGGCCGTAGGTGTCGGGCCGGAAAGTCGGGACTCCCAGAGGGGTTGTGCTGGTCATGCGGTGGTGCTCCTCACGATGAGCAGGGGCTCGACGATCCGCGCGAGGGTCGCGGCGTCGTCGGCGGCGTCGACGGAGTTGGTGGGGATGCCCGCACGGTCGAACGCGGTACGCACGTCCCCGACCGTGTCGTCGTGGCGTCGGCTGCGGGCAGCGAACAGCGAGGGGGCATCGCCTCGCCGCGGGTACAGCAGTGAGCCACAGCTCCCGCAGGTCCATCCGCCGAACGTCGATGCGGTAGCGGGCAGGCGCGGATCGGCGGCCGGATCGCGCTCACATCGGTGGCAGACTCGACGTGCTCGCGCCCTCTTGCGTCGGGCCGGCGCGTCGAGCACGAGCTCGACCGGCTCGACGGCACAGCCAGGTGCGAGCGCCCGCGCTATCTCGAGCAGCGCCGCTACCTGCTGGCCGGTGCCGGGATAGTTGTCCAGGAGCACCGTGCGGATCCGGGAGTCCGTGGCCACGGTACTCAGGTACCGGCGAACTGCCGGACTGACGACGTCATCGGCGATCCAGCCGAGGTCTCGTGGGCCGTGGCTGGCGGTCTGCCTGACCACCTCGGGTGGCACGTGTTCGCGCAGTCTGAACACATGCCGGTCGGGATTCTTGCCCAGCGCCAGCGTGAGCGTTGTCTTTCCGGATGCCGGTGGCCCGAGGATCGGCACCAACAGTGATATCGCCATGTCGCCCCTTCCGCAGGATTGATATCGAGCACACCGACGATCGCCGCGCCGAGCGCGAATTGGCTATACACACAACGAGTCTCGTGAATTCCTGCGTATGCAGAAGATGCATATGGGCTGGGTAGAGCCGGTGGTACCGTCGGAAAAACCGTTGGGGACGGCCATGATCGCGGAAGCGGGGCGGATGATGCGGAGTGCTGAGAACACGCGCGAATGCCCGGTGTGCGGGACTCGGTTGTCCCGCTTCAACACCGGCACGGCATGCAGTAGTTGCGCGCGAGTAGAGCCCGCTGTCGGCGCACCGGTCATGTCCGCCGAGTTCTGGGCCAGCGATCACATGCGCGACGCCTTGGCCTCCTGGCACATGGGCCGGGTGATCTTCGCCTTCCGCACCCACCCCATGCACAAGGCCCCGATCACCCAACTCGACGTCGCGAACTGGCTCGACATCTCGCAGGCGACCTTGAGTCGGATCGAGTCCCGCGAAGCTCCCGAAAAGATGTCCAAGCTGGTCCAATGGGCAACAGCTCTACACATCCCCGAGGAACTGCTGTGGTTCCGACTCCCCCGGCAGAACACGGCAACAGAGGTCGACCGTCGACAGCTGCTCATCCTCGCGGCAGCAGCCGTCGCCTCGGCCACCACCGAGGACATCCTCCCCAGCAACAGCCCGGCCACCGACGACTTCGACACCTCGGTGCCCGCCATCGAAACAGCCTTGTGGGCAGCAGGCAACATCGGAAACGATCAGCCGGTCCGCGAGATCGGCGAACTCATCGCGCTTGCCCGACGCATCACTAAACTCCAAATGGCCTGCGAATACGCGAAACTCGGCCCCTTGCTGGCACCGGCGATCACCGATCTGTACCGCCAGGCCCGCAGCGGAAAGCCCCGAGACCGCCGCGCCGCGTGGGATACGATGGCCCAGGTTGCTTCCGAGACCTCGGTGGCACTGCGCGCACGCGGCTATTTCGCCGCCGCCTGGTCAGCCGCGCAGGCAGCCGAATCCGCTGCCAAACGGATCGACAGCAGACAAGGCATTGCCTCGGGTGCCTACGTGCGCAGCCAGGTGCTCCTCGCCCGACCCGAGTCCCTCAAGGCTGCCCTGGATTGCGCCGTGCACACCGCCGCCCAGGTCGGACCCGACGCAACCACCGCCCCCGAGATACAAACGGTCGGAATGCTCCACCTCCAAGCGTCTTTGGTCACCGCCACCATGGGTGCGAGCCCCCACGATCACCTCGCCCAGGCCGCCGAGTACGCGGCTCAGCTCGACCGCTCGACCACCCACGACCCCACCACGATCATCGGCAACGTCTCCTTCGGCTCGGCCAACGTGACGTTGTGGAACATGACCGTCGCCATGGAGGAAGGCTCCCCGGAACGAGTGCTCGATCTCGCCTACCGACTCGACCCACGATCGTTGCCGACCGTCGGCCGCGCCGCACAGTACTTCGTAGAGGTGGGGCGTGCCGCCGCAGCCCGCGACAACCACACCATGTCCCTGGACGCGCTGTTACGGGCGGAGCGCATCGCGCCTCAACAGGTCCGAAACATGGACACGGTGCAGGAACTGGTGGGCCACATGATGATCAAGGCCGGACGCGACCTCGTCACCGGTGACCTCGGCAAACTCGCTTCCCGGGTCGGAGCCGTGGCGCTGTAGGCGAAGACGCATCACCCGTCGCCTGCCATGATGGAGGTATGGGTGAGCGCACTAGAGTTCTGTACGCGATCGTGACGGGAGCCGGTGGGGCCGGGGACGTCGGGGAACTGGTGTCCCTCGCGCAGGCAGACGGTTGGGATGTGTGTGTTCTGGCCTCCCCGAACGGCGCTCGATTCATCGATGCCGAAGCACTCGCGGCACAGACCGGGTATCCCGTTCGGTCGGAGTTCAAAGTTCCGGGCACCATAGACCTGCTTCCACCGCCCGACGCGGTCATCGCCGCGCCGCTGACGACAAGTTCCATGGCGAAATGGGCGGCGGGAATCGGCGACACGTTGCCACTGGCGCTACTGGTCGAAACGACCGGAGCCGGGCTACCTGTGGTGGCGGTTCCGCACGGACGAGCGGCTCAATTCCAGTTCCCGCCAGTCGCTGCCGCCCTGTCCAACCTCACAGACTGGGGCGTGCGCTTCATCCGGGTCAACGAAGGCGAACCAGTGCCGTGGGCGGCAGCCCTGAAAAACCTCGACTGACACTCAGCCGGATTGGCGCCAACGAGGTTTATCGAGGTGTCGCTATACACTCCCTTACCACGGCGGCATTTGAAACAGACGGCCAGAACTTCCTTCGTCGTGCAAAACGAGAACAACTTCTCGTGAGGATATCGCCGCAGGGGACGAGTCGATCGATTCCGGCAGGTCACTATCCAGTGTCGAAATGACTGGTTGGATACCATACTCAGCGTATTGCCGGAACACCCCGATCAGCTTCGACCTTTTGCGTGGCTCAAGCTGTTCCAAAGCGCCATCATGGTACACAAAACGAGCAAAGGGGACCGAGGAATAGGCTCTGAGCACAGCCAGATCAAAAGCTATGCATAGCAGCTTTCTATAGGAAGTGCCGCGATCACCACTGGTAGCAGTTCCAGATTCTCCTACAAATTCGGCAACAAACTCCAGTCCACCGTTCGAATTTATCCTAATGGCGATGATTGCATTTTGCCCGAGCACATCGTAAATTATTTCGGTGAAATATCTCCGCAAGCGCCCGAAATGACTTACTTCATCTTGACTGATAGCAACCAACTCAGTCTCGGTATCGTCTTGAACCCTACTATATTCCTCTTCGAGAGTGCGGACTTCTCGCCTAAGCTCAATCAGCCGCGTAGCAGCGACACGCTGGGATTCGAGCTGCTTCAAATCTGCTTTGAGAACGGAAAAATCGCGAGAAATATCTTTGTACTTTGAAAGTGCTTCCGAGTTCCGCAAATATTCTAGGGACCGAGACCTTTCCATGTTCAGCCGCGGCAACTCTTCGTCGATTTCAGCCACTCTTTGCTCAGCATCGGCTAGTTGCTGCTGCAGCGCAGTGCGGCGCTCTTGCGTAATCGCACGATTAAATGCAACCAGCTGCTCATAGTCCCGCTTGAGCTGATCACCGAATGCGATACCAGCCTCGTTGAAGAGGCGTTCCGAATCGGCCGTTCGGAACATTACACTTTCAGTCTCGATCGACTCGCTGAGTCTTGCCATCAGCTGCGTTATGCGGTATCGCTCCTCATTGAGACCGACAATTCGCGACTCGATTACCTCGACGACTTCCGTGGTTGTACGCTGATCCTCAGCGCCAAAGTTAAAAGACTCCAAAGCGTGAGACTTTTCCTCAACTGCACGTCGTTTCACAGAGATCAACCCATCGAGGACTGATGGGTCAGCATCGTCGCCACCCCACTCCTGCAACAACGTTGCCAAGCGGGTCTTTGCCAAGCTGAGCTCGTCACGCTTTTCGTACAGGTTGATCACTGTCTCGGCGGTCATTCCGAGAAGGTGCGCGACAAAAGGCTTCCAGTCCGCGTGCGATCCCGAGAATTTTCCTAGCTGGAATACATCGAGATAATCGCGCTGGGACCGTATAAGATAGCCAATCAGCTTTCTATAGCTCCACGGCCGGAGCGCATCGATGGCAAGGATCCCATCCACTATCTTCTTTGCGCGATCCATGGGGAGGCCAATGTGGTCCCAGTCCCCTGCCGTCAGCAAGGATGCATCGTCGACCTTCTCAGGCCCTCGCTTGAGCTCGATCTTCGTCCCTGGCATCACGGACCTGGCTATATTGAGATAACTTCCATCGTCGAGTGCGAGTTCGAGGTAGAAGGTGTAGTCGTAAAACACGTTCTCATGACGGAACAGAAAGAAGCTGTTCGATTTCGACTTCAGCAAGCAAAAGTCGAGCAGCTCGCCGACAGTTGTCTTGCCAAGATTATGGGTGTCCAAGTCCCTATTTTCTGGAACACGAATTTCAGCGAGTACAACGTTGAAGCCCTCTTTAAACTCGATACCACGGAACTCGTGCGGATGGTTGGAGTAGAGTCGCGAAAGCTTCATTATTTCCCCGTATACTCGAACGAGTCTATCTTAGGTAGATATTCTACGAGACCTAGTACGTACAGCAGACTCAGCGCTGGCGTAAATAGATACTCGGAAGAGGATACCCTTTTCGCCGCCGCAGCCCTTAGATCTGCATAAGCCACCACGCGCTTGCGCATTAGCTCCTTTAGAATCGCGGTTGCCGTCGCGAGTACCGTACCATCCGGATGTGAGTGCTTATTGGGCAGCAGCATCAGCAGACTCCCCTATATCACAGTGCCAGTACATATAGAATAGCATGGTTCTCACCAGTCTGGCATTACGGCCGAGCACAGGATCTCGCTTGAGCAAAAAATCGACCAAGTAATTGAACAACTCATCGAACGACTGATAGTTCTTGCGCTTTGCTACAATCTTGAGCTGAAACTCCTCGACCGCCCCTTCATACTGCCTCAATGCCTCCGAATTTCCAGGGTCGGCCAGAAAGGTACCTATCTGCATTGAGTACGGTAGATAGAGCCTACGAAGACGCGCGGCAAACTCCGCTGACATGTTGTTAATCTTGTTCTTGTTGTCATAAGAAACACGCTCAACAACTTGCGCATCGGAAACCGCACTTACGGCAGAAAGTCCGTCCTGTATCGCAAGAATAACCTCTGCCAAGTCATAGCTTGAGATAAGTAGGGGTCCATCTATGGGGTCAATCCCAGCCAGAGATACTAGGTCGGCAAACGCCCGAAGTTGGTCATCCAGATATTCCACACCAGCCAAATAGATCGAACTTCGATCGAGCCCCGCACCTTCAGCTATTCGCTTAACAATCGAAGCGCTCGCATTAGCTCCAAGCCTTCTATTCGAGAACAGGAAATAGTTGGAGATCTCCCCTTCGCTCGCCAATCGTTTGATACGAACTATCTCTTCTGTCAGAACGGAACTCTTAGCGTCGCCGCTAAAATCTGGATCGCTGTAATGGACATTCATTGCATTAGTATGCTTCGCCTGGATTATCGTAATACCAGTCCAGGGACTTGCAGTGCTGGGGAATCTCTCGGCAGTACCCTCAAATCGAGCATCCCGACCACCGTCCGGCCCAGTCGAGAACGACTGAACGCCAGCTCCGAACAATTTCCGGCTACACTGCACAACCAAGCGCTCGAACTGCGAGTCATCCAAGTCTTCGTACGGGTAGGCCATCCGCGCATCGTACCGACTACCCGCCGAGCGAGCCTAGTAGAACCGGCGGTTCGACACGCGGTGAGCATCCACAGCCGGTGTCTCGATCGTGGAGATCACCGCGATACGCCTCCTTGGACCGCACCAACAACGGTCCCGGCCGAGACTCAGATGCTGCCGGGACCGCCTCAATGGCAGCAGCACGGCTACCTCAACGCGGTTGACGGGGCGGTTCCACCCGGCATCGCCTCGGTATCGCTCTCTGGTGCGTTGCCTGAGAAGGCTTGACACTATTTGTCGCCATCCAAACCATGATGATGTTGCGACACGCCGCGCGCATCCGCAGCGTTTCAGGCGAGCTTCAGATCTATTCGTACCGGCTCTGATCAGGCTCGGTCGACACCGACCGAACATTCAGGCCGACGACCGCGCTTGATCTCGCGCGGCCGACCCTCGCGGCTATCGAGCGGCGGCGGTCCGCGCTCTCATGCTGCGTCCCCTGAGCGCGGACTGAGACGCTGTCGCCGTTCAGAAATCCGTCCGCACCTGCCGTACACCTTCGTCAGATCAAATAGGATTCGGCGATGACCAGCCGCTTGCCGGTTGCCCATGTTTTGTGTGTCCTGCCGAGGGCACCAGAACTTCTCAGTCGGGCATTGCCGAGTAGGTCACCACGAGTGGGGCGTGATCGGAGAGCCGCTCGGCGGGTGACGGTTCCTTGTCGACGACAACAGACGTGGCGAGGCGGGCGAGACCGGGTGTCGCGAGTTGGTGGTCCACTCGCCAACCCACATCCTTGGCGAACGATTGACCCGCCCAACTCCACCAGGTGAGTGGACCCGGGCGATCGCCGTGCACCTGTCGCACCACGTCGACGAGCCGACGCGTGCCGAGAATCGAACTGAACCACTCGCGGTCGGCAGGTAGGAATCCGTCCATCGTGCGGGCGGCACGCCAGTTGGTCACATCGTGGCGGGTGTGCGCGATGTTCAGATCCCCGGTGAGGACGAACTCGCGTCCCGCGCTCAGCGCCGCGAGCCGGTTCCGGTGCACTTCGCGGGCGAACGCCGCGAGGAACCGCTGCTTCCGTTCGTACTTGACCCCACCGTCGGGCTGTTCGCGCATAGATCCCGGGCGCTGGAGATGCGAGGGCAGACCACCCTTGGGGAGATAGAGACAGGCCACCGTCACCGGTCGGTCGGCCAGGTCGACCTCGATATAGCGGCCCTGTGCGGCGAACTCACCGAGTCCGCGGGCCCTGGGTGGGTGGGTCACCCACGTCCGCACGGCAGCGGCGGAAACCCTCGTCAGTACGGCCACACCGTTACGACCGGCCACGGAACCCACGTCCACCGCCGCCGAATAGCCCGGGAAGGTGCCCACATCAGATGCGGGACAACGCAACTCCTGCAACGCGAGCACATCGACCGACCGCGCCCGCAACCACTGATCGAAGCCACGACGACGTGCCGCGCGGATTCCGTTCACGTTGAATGTGGCGACAGTGAGAGAATCAGCGACCGACGAACCCATGGCAACACTGTGCCGGAGTCCCCCGTCACCCGCTCGGGCAGCTCCGGTACGCGACCTCGGTGGGGCCGGGGAGGTCGGCGAACTGGTTTCCCACGCGCAAGCCGATCGAATACGAACCCGCGACGACCAGGCGTTTTACAGTTGCCCATATTTTGCGTGTCCTGCCGAGGGCACCACAAGCGTCAGAGGCTCAGCGGCTGTTCGGAATTCGTGCCCAGGCGGCTCGAACCGCGGACAGCGCGACCTCAGCGCTGATCGTCAGCCGAGTCTGGCCGGCCAGTTGTGCGTTCCAGTCGTCTTCGTTCGGTGCTCGATCGAACAACTGTGGGGCAGGCAGCCGGTTGGTCGGGCCGTACCTCCGGTATAGCGCTCCCGCAATGCCGTCGATCGCGCCGATGCCGTCCAGCGCCCAGAGGTCCCACAGATCGCGAGACGCGCGCCGGTCATGCCATGTCACGGTCTTCCCCGCGACAAAAGCCGGAAGTGTGGGCACGAGAAGTTCGGCCGGTGGTACGTCGGTGTAGCGCTGCTCGAGTTCGCGGAGTTCGGTCGGCCACACCGGTCTGCCACGTGCCGACAGCAGCTGGATCTTGACCGAAACGCCGGACGCGGAGCGAAGGTGGGCGGCACCGGTATCCGGGACGTTGCTCAACGACGGCGCCCATTCCAGCCGACCGTAGCTTCGCGCGACCGATCGCGGTAGAGCAACGTCGAGTTCGGCTGCCAACACTGTCCGGTTGTCCAAAGCAACCAGATCGATGTCTTCGCTGAGTCTGCCGCTTACCAGATGCGTACGGGCAAGGGCGGTTCCGCCGATGAAGTGCAGCCGCTCACCGAACCTTCCACTGATTGCAGCCAGTAGGTGGGAGATCAGATGGTCGCGTTCGACCTGTTCCGGTGAAACACCGAATTGATCTGCGACACTGTCACGTTCGTCGATCCTCATGCTCCCACCCAGGTTTGCGCGCGCCGAAGGGCCGCACCCAGGCGCTGATCAGTAGCGAGCTGCGTGAGTCGCGTCGGATCGCTACGACGGTAGAGGGTCTCGATCGCCGGACGAACCTCCGCCGCAGCATTGCCCAGATCTGGACGTCGGGCCAGATCGAGCACGGTCTGTTCCGGCGTCGTGACCAGCGCAGGGCCCAGCGGCGTTTCGATACGCTCAGCGTCGAGAGCGTCGGTGTCGCGGCGAACGAACCGGACTTGGGCGCAGCGATCGGTCAGCGCGATCGGCCGATGCTGGCGCGGAACGGCGACAATCGCGGTCGCCAGCGCACGCGGCACTGCTCCCAGTGCGCGAGCCGCGCTGATCCCCATGACAACGGCCTTATCCGGCCCGTAAATGGAGGTCGCGATACCTGCGGCGACGGCCTCCAGCGCGGGCAGCCAGATCCGGCCGACATGGTCCGGCGCGACGATCACGTAGTAGCCGTGAGCAACGCGATGCAGTACGCCCCGATCGACGAGCCGCGCGATTTCAGGGCGCGGTTGTGCGTAGATGTCGGCCAAGTCCTGCGGTCGAAGAGTTCGAAGGGGCGCTCGCCAGAGTTCGCCGGGCAGCACGGTGCTGCGATGCTCCGCCATCAGCACCACACCTCCTAGTGGGAGTATGCATTTAGTTGGCCATTACCCAACTAAATGCATACTACTGGATTAGCGACGGCCGAGTTGAGCGCCAGCCGTGGACGCCGATCTTCGCCGAGGACGTCGTCATCGTCGGCGAAGTGCTCTCCCCGTCCAACCACATCGGCCAGATGCTCACGAAACAAGCCCGCTACGCCGAAGCCGGGATCAGCGAGTACTGGGAGGTGCTGCTGGACCGGGAAGGCCGCCGCATCGACACCATCCTGACCTACGTCTTGGCGACGCCCACCGACCTACCAGTGGGCGTCACGCCTTTGCGGCCCCGCCAGTACGCCCTGGTCAGCGAATGGTCACCCACCGTCCATCCCGAAGTCGAGCTGAACCACCCCTTCCCCCTCACCCCCAGCTGGACCGACCTCGAATATTGACCGCCCGCGTGCAGCAACAGAATCGTCGGGCCGGCGCCGGTCGCCGTTCCCCGCAGGATGACATCGCTCGAAGTGATTTCGACGTCGCTCATCGGCGATCCGATCGTTCGAAGATTCGGGTCGACACCCGGCCCGCGGGTTGCCGCCCTGTACTCACAACAATCATCAGCGACAAATCCCGCGTTGTCGAGGAGCGTGCCGAAGAGGGGGCCCGGGCCCCGACACTGGGGCCCGGACGTAATCAGGGAGCGAGTACGACGGTTTTTCCGGCCAGGCGACCCGCGCCTGCGTCGGCATGCACGTCGGCCAGTTCCGACACCGGACGGCGGTCGGCCACGTGGATCTGGAGCTTGCCCGCGTCCACCTTGGCGACCAGCTCGCTCAGCTGAGCGCCGTCGCTGCGGACCCACAGGCTCTCGCTGCGAACACCGCGGGTGGTGTCTTCGGGGATCGGGCCTGCCGAGCTCACGGCGATTCCGCCGTCGGCGACGTAGTTCGTCAGTTGGGCGAGTTCCTCGGGGGAAACGCGCACGTGGTTCACCACGACCTGGAACGGACCGCCGACCGCATCAGGACCGGCCGCGAGGTCGAGGGGGCCTTCGACGCGGGTTGCGCCGTAAGCGCGGAGGCGGTCGGCGTGCTGGGGTGCGTCCACCGCGGTCACGTGGGCTCCCGCGTCTACGGCGAGTTGCACGACGAGGCTGCCCACCGCACCGGCGGCACCGTTGACCAGGACGGTCTGACCGGGCTTCAGTTCGGCGAGTTCGAAGGTCAGCTGCCAGGCCGCGAGGCCGGTCAGTGGCAGTGCCGCAGCATCGACCAGGTCGGTCGACTGTGGTGCCTGGGCTACGGATTCCGCAGGGACGACGGCATATTCGGCCGCGCCGCCCGCGGAGCCGAGGGGCAGCATCGCCACGACTCGGTCGCCGATCGCCAGTCCTGTCACGTCGGCGCCGAGCTCGGCGACGGTGCCCGCCAGGTCGATGCCCGGCACGTAGGGCAGCGTCATCGGGATCATTTCGGCGAGGTGGCCTGCGCGGATGTGGTCGTCGACCGGGTTGAACGAGGTGGCCGCAGCCTGCACCAGCACCTGCCCGGGGCCGGGAACGGGACGGTCGATGTCTTCGTAGCGCAGGACTTCGCTGGTGCCGAACTCGTGGAAGCGGATTGCCTTCATGGAACTGTCCTCCAAGGTGTTTCGATGTCGTCGCCACGAGATGAGGCGATCGAGTGGAGAGGTGAAAGTCGAACCGGCTCAGGTCAGTTGGACCGAGCGGATGGAGTTGCCCATGACCAGGCGGTCGATGGCGCTCACCGCGCCCGCGGGGTTGTCGGCGGCGCCGACGGTGAGCAGCAGCGGGACGAAATGCTCGGCCGTCGGGTGGGCGATCGCCGCGCCGGGTGCCTTCTTCCGGTAGTCGGTGAGGGCGTCGACGTCGCCGCGAGCGAGGGCGTCGGCCGCCCATTCATCAAAAGCTGTTGTCTCGGCAATGAGTTCGGGTTGGCGAAAGACGGCGAAGCTGTGCGTCATGAAGCCGGAGCCGAGCACCAGAATGCCTTCTTCGCGCAAGGGTCGCAGGTGGGCTCCGAGCGCCAGTAGCGCACCGGGGTCGAGGCTTGGCATCGACAGTTGCACGACCGGCACGTCGGCCGCCGGATACATCGCCATGAGTGGGATGAACGCGCCGTGGTCGAGACCGCGGCCGGCGAACTCGTGCACCGGCGTGCCGCCGAGCAGGCCGGTGAGCCTGCGAGCGAGGTCGGTGGCGTCGGGGGTGGCGTAGGGCAGGGTTTTGTAGCGGGGGTGGAAACCGCTGAAGTCGTAATAGAGCGGTGCACCTGCCGAGGCTGCGGTGATCGCGGCGGGCGCCTGTTCCCAGTGGGCCGAAACGACCACGATGGCACGGGGTTTGGGAATCGACTGAGCCCAGGCGAAGAGGTCGCCGAGCCACTGCGGATCGTCGAGGGTGAACGGGGCGCCGTGACTGACGAACAGACTGGGCAGCGGCCCGTCGGACGGACTCCACACGCGCTGCTTCCTGGCCTGCGGCAGCACGCGGGCAAGGAGGTCGTCGTACGCCGCAGCCGGTTTGCGGGAAATCGGGCCGATCCGGGAGGCAAGAGTGGACATCGATATCAGCTCCTTCGCTTGCCTGGGCAACTGCATTAACTTGCCCAGGCAAGTAAAACTGTAGCGCGTAATCACTTTCCTAGGCAAGTGCGAGTTGCCCAGGCAAGTACGATGAACCCCATGAACACCCCCTCACCCTGGCTCGATGACGATCAGCAGGACCTGTGGCAGGCACTGCTCACGGTCGTCATCGCCCTCCCCGCCGCCCTCGACCGTCAGCTACAGCGCGACGCGGGCATCTCCAACTTCGAGTACGGGGTGCTCGCCCAGCTGTCGATGGCCGACGACGACACCATGCGCCTGAGCGACCTCGCCCGGGTCTGCGACAGCACCCAGCCCCGCCTGTCGAAAGCGATGGACCGCTTCGAAGCCCGCGACTGGGTGACCCGCCGCCCCGACCCCAGCGACGGCCGATACACCTTCGCCACCCTCACCGACGACGGCCGCCGCAAGCTCGCCGAGAGCGCCCCCGAACACGTCGCGCAGGTCAAACGGCTCGTGTTCGATCCACTGACCGCCGCTCAGCGCCGCAACCTTGCCACCGCCCTCACCCGCATCGCCACCACCGTGCGCGGGGAACTCGACCAGGGCTGAGCATTCCCCGACCGGGATCATCCCCGTCTCGCTGCGCGCGCCGATCCCACGCGAGGTCGGCGCGCATACCGACGTCAGGTCGATCTTCCATGCTTCAGACGTGACGTTACGTAGCGTATTGACAAGATCGGAGGGGCCGCCGTACTGTTCCAAGCGTTACGGAACGTTCCGTAACGTATTCCGCACTGGAGGGAAACCGCGATGACCACTCCCAAGATTCGGCCCGAAATCCGCAAGGTCGCCACCGACCCCGACTGGTACCAGCCCTACCGAATCTCCCAGGCGATCACCGCCAACGGCCTGATCTACGTCTCCGGACAGGCCGGGTTCACCGAAGACGGGCGCACGGTCCCCGGCGGATTCCTCGAGCAGGGCCGCCAGGCGTTCCGCAACGTCGAGCGGGTGCTGGCGCAAGCGGGCGCCGACCTCGGTGATGTGATCAAGGTCGGCATCTTCGTCCGCGATATGGCCGCCAACCTGCCGCACGTGATCACCCTGCGCGAGGAGTTCCTGCGCGAGCCCTACCCGGCCGATACGCTGCTGGAAGTCTCCGCGCTCGCCCAACCCGACTGGCAGATCGAAGTCGAGGTCATCGCGGTGGAGTCGAACCGATGACCACTGTGGAAACGGGCCACCCCGCGCTCGCGCCGTACACCCTCGGCTCGCTGCCGCTGCGCAACTGCCTCGCCGTCGCACCGATGACACGGGTCTCCGCCCAACCCGACGGAACCCCGACCGACCGAATGGCTGAGTACTACCGCGAATACGCGCGCGGCGGCTTCGGCCTGATCATCACCGAAGGCGCCTACCCCGACATCACCCACAGCCAGGGCTATGCGAACCAACCCGGTCTGGCCACCGATCGACACATCACCGGCTGGCGCAAGGTGGTCGACGCGGTGCACGACGCCGGTTCGACGATCATCGCCCAGTTGATGCATGCCGGCGCGATCTCCCAGGGCAATGCCTACGGGTACGAGAGCATCGGCCCGTCGGCCGTCTCACCGCGTGGGCAGAAGATGGCCAGTTATGGCGGCGCGGGCGATTGGAGCACGCCCCGGGCGATGACCGCCCGTGACATCGATGCCGCTGTCGCCGGTTTCGCTGCCGCCGCGGTCAATGCGAAGGCAGCGGGATTCGACGGCGTCGAGATCCACGGAGCCAACGGCTACCTGCTCGACCAATTCCTCACCGACTACACCAACCAGCGCACCGACGAATACGGCGGTGCGGTGCACAACCGAATACGGCTCACCGCAACGGTTCTCGCTGCGGTCCGCGACGCCGTCGGCTACTTTCCGGTCGGCGTGCGACTGTCCCAGACCAAGGTCAACGACTTCACCTATCGCTGGCCCGGAGCCGAGGACGACGCCCAGGTGATCTTCGAAGCACTGTCCGAGGCGACCTACCTCCACATTGCGGGCGACGGGGGTTCGACCGTCACCCGACTCGCCCGCGAGATGTCGGGTCGCCCGGTGATCGCCAACGGTGGGCTGGCCGATCTGCGGCTGGCCGCCGACGTGCTGAACGACGAACACGCCGATGTGCTGGCTTTCGGACAAGCGGCGCTCGCCAATCCCGACCTGCCGCAGCTACTCCGCTCCGGTGCCGAACTCGCGGCCTACGATCCCGAGATGCTCAGGCCTACCGCGACTTTGGATTCCGCCTCCGAGTGGCGTGCGAGGAGGAAGTCTGGGTGACGCGCTACTTTTCACAGAGGGCGTGGTCCACCAATTCGTTCACAGCGCGCAATTGCGCGAATCCCTTACTGCGCGCGACATCTTCGCCGACTGCGAGAGTGGCGGACAACGAGACGACGGCACTTCGGCTTCCGTCGTCGGTTACTCCGGCATTGGTGAGAAATCCTGTTTGGCCACCGTTGTGCATCCAATACGTGCCGCCGCAGGTCAGTGGTACCGAGAACAGGCCGAGGCCGTAGCTCGCGCCGGGCCAGACCATTCCGGTGACGTCGTCGACCGGCACCGTGGTGCGCATCTGGGCCAGCTCTTCGGGGCGTAGTAGTTTGCCGCCGAGCAGGTTTCGGTAGAAGGCGCCGACGTCGGCGGTGGTGGAGATGTGGCCGACGGAGGCGTCGGCGTCGACCAGTTCGGTGACATCGATCAGGGGGCCGTCGGCCTCGAATTGCTGGTAGCCGTGCGCGTGTGGAGTGGGCAGGGTGGGGGTGGTGCCCGGCCAGTGGGTGTCCCGTAGCCCGAGCGGTTCGAGGATGCGCGTACGGACCTCGTCGTGCCAGGGGCGATCGGTGACCTGCTCGATGATCATGCCCAACAGGACATAGCCGGTATTGGAGTACGACCATCCCGTGCCCGGTGCGAAATCGGGTGCGTGCCGCATGGCCGACGCCACGGTCTCCTGCGGATCACGAACCTGGTAGCGAAGTCGGTAATAGTCGTCGGCAGTGGCCATTTCGGGTGGGCTTTCGTGAATACCACTGGTGTGCTGCAGAAGCTGACGAACTGTGATTGCGGCTCCGTCATTTCCATTGCCGTGCACCACATCCGGCACCCACTGCTGCACGGTGTCGTCGAGCGTGAGGCGCCCTTCACCGACCAACTGGAGCACCACGGTCGCCACCATGGTCTTGGTCAGACTGCCGATCCGGAAATATCCTTCCGTCGAAACCTGTTCCGCCGCATCGATATCCGCCCTACCCGCCGCCCTCGACCGATCGGTACCGGTGGCGACATCCACAAATCTGGCCTGCACACCGGTGGTGCCGAGTGCCGCGATCGCATCGACGTCACGTTGCAGGGCATCGGGTTCATCGCCGCAGCCACCGACCACCAAGGCCAGCACAAGCACTACGGCCACCATCATGGATCGCATCGGGCGCCCCTTTCGACTCAGTGGGAAACCTATCGACGGCCCACACCCCGCGGCATCCCTCCGCAGTACTGCTTTCGAGCTCCCGATTCGGCGTGCCTGTCACCCTCGAGTACCAGTTCCGGCGGGCGCAGCGGCGGTTAGGATCTCGATGGTGGGATTGGTGTTCGAGACGCGCGGGTCGGATTCGCCGTGGGTGGAGTCGGTGTGGACCTGCCGGAGTGAGCAGGTCGCGGAGATGACGTCGGTGGCGTCCGAGACCTGGGGATTGGTGTTCTGGGAGCAGCAGGGGGTGAGCTGCGCGGCGGTCACCGGGCCGGAAGTTCGCACCGGCACCGCGCCTGTTCCCGAGGGGGCGGACTTCGTCGGGATCCAGTTCGCGGTCGGCACCTCGTTGCGGGCGGTGACCGCATCGACCCTGGTCGACAGCGGGATCGTGCTGCCCGACGTGACCGCACGGGGCTTCTGGCTGGACGGCGAGCGCTGGGAGACCCCGCGCGCCGACGATGCGGAATCGCTGGTCGAGCGACTTGTCGGCCAGGATGTCGTGGTCCGTGACGCCCTCGTCGCCGACACGCTGCGTGGCCTGCAGCCCGCGATGACCGAGCGCACCCTCGAACGTCGTTTCCGGGCGGCGACCGGTCTCACCCAGGGCGCGGTCCGTCAGATCGAACGTGCGCGCACGGCGGCGCTGCTGCTGAGTGCCGGCGAGACGCCGGCCGATGTCGTCGACAAGCTCGGCTACTACGACGAGCCCCACCTCGCCCGCGCGCTGCGCCGGTTCGTCGGACGGACGGCGCGGCAGCTGCGCGAGGGAAGCGAGGGGGCGATCGCGTTGGACGTCGGTCAGCGGACGACGTCGTAGACCATCTTGGCGACACCGTTGGAGTAGGTCGCCGAGTCACGCAGGCACAGTTGCTGTTTGGGGCGATCGGCCCGGCCGAACAGGCTCTTGCCCGCGCCGAGCAGCACCGGGAACACGAGCAGGTTGTACCGGTCGATCAGGTCGGCATCCGAAAGGCGCTGTGCCAGTTCGGCACTGCCGTGGATGTAGATGGGACCGCCCTCGGTCTGCTTGAGCTTTTCGATGTCCTCGGTCGAGCGCAGGATGGTGATGTCGCCCCAGCCGTCGATCAGCTTGTCATCGGAGAGTGACTCCGACACAACATATTTGGGCAAATCTTTGTAGGCGGCGTGATCCTCGGAATCGCGCCAGATCGGGGCGAACGCCTCGTAGCTGCGACGCCCGAACATCAGCGCGGTGGTGTCGGCGAGCTCCTCGCCCTTCAGCGAATACGCCTCCGGCACGAACTCGGTCTCCATCACCCATCCACCACTGCGATGCCCCTCGACCGTCCCGCCGGGCGAGTCCACCACACCGTCGAGCGACATGAATCCCGTGTAAACCAGTTCGCGTGCCATCACAATCCTCCTGAAATCCGAATGTTCGAAACTGCCTGCGGTCAGCCTAGAGAGCCCTCCCGCACCCTGTCTTGGACGAAACCGACACGTGCGTTGCGCGCCGATCGAAGCCTTCAGCACCGACACTCGAGGTACTTGGGTACCATGGTGGCAGGAGGCGATTCATGATGACGAAACCGGCCACCGGTACCACCAAGAGACAGGCACCACTGAAGATCGACCCCGCCACCGACGAGTTGATCTCTCAGGCTGCGCACTTCCTCGGCATGACCAAAAAGGATTTCGTCGCCGAAGCGGTTCAGACCTATCTGGAGCAGAAGAGGGAGGAGATCCGGCACGGCATGGTCGAGTCCATGAAGATCCTCGACGGGTCGTTGACCAGCAGCGTTGCCATGCTGACCGGTCTTACTCCCGCGCGAATCGACGAGCTCGGCGGCGTGGGAGACTGGGAGGAATAGATAGATGACGGTTCGGCCGACACTTCGGTGTCTTCGCGAAGATCTGCGTTTACCGATCCCGTCCGCCACGACCCAACTCGATCAGATCGAACACCCGCTGCCGGCAAAGGCACGTGAGCAGTTCGCCGATCCTCACATACCCCACGAGCGAATCCGCGCGATCGACGACACGGTCCTGTTCAAAGTGAAGATCGGACGCTGGCGCGAAGCCGTCCATTGCGACAACCCAGACGCCGAGATTCCAGCATGGCTGGTGAGTGCCGGACTGCGCGAAGACGGACACGAAACCTATGTCGCGATCCGAATCACCGGCTCGGTCCCACCCGAATTCACAGCAGTGATTCTGCACCGCGTCCCCGGCTGCGCGCCGGACGCGTGGTTCCCCGAATCCTCACTGCCGGAACGCGAAGTCATGCCGGCCGAGCAGGTGTGGTCGAACATGATGGACCCAAAGGAAGCCGCCCGCCTACTCGAAGACCACGATTGATCAGTAGGGCCGCAGCCAGATCAACGGGGAACACTTCGGTGGTGAGTCGTAGTCCTCACCTGTTCCTGGTCGGACAGACGGCGGCTATCGGACTGGTGTGGCCTCGGTAACGGGCGGCGGGGCCGCTCAGCGTTGGCGCCAGCTCAGGGGGCCGGGGAGGTCGACGCTGTTCTTGCGGGTGCGGGAGTTCCAGGACCAGGGGCCGATCTTGATGCCCCAGGAGGACAGGCCGGCTTGGGTGAAGTTGAACTTCAGTGGTCCGAAGGATTTGCGCTGACGGAACTTGATGGGCATGAACGACCTCCCTGATCGCCACCAGGATAGCCGATCCTATTATGTCCCACCGGTTTCGACGGAGTCGCTACGACGAATTCGGCTGGTTCGAATCGCTGCGGCGGTGGGCGAGGGTGAGGAGGGTGAGGCCGGTGGTGGTTGCCAGGATCATTGCCAGGGTGAGCACGACCACCGGGGTGGTGGGGGCTCGGTCGGCGCCGCTGTGGCGGATCAGCAGGGCTGCGATCAGGGGGCCGAGCATTGCCAGTGCCGCGGCGATCAACAGCAATCCGCCGGTGATCAATTCCACGGAGCCGAATCGCGCATGGGACAGCGACCGCACGGACCTGATATGTACTGACATGACCTCCCCTTTCGTTGGTATTCGAAAGGTACCGCGCCGGACGGAATAAACCGTGACCATGCGACCCGGCGTCACAGAAATGACATCAGCAAACAAATGGCGATCGAAATTCAGTGCGCGCCGACCAGTTCGCGCGTACGCAGTGCGTCGAACGTTTCGCTCGCGGGCGAGTTCGGGTCCACCGTGTAGACCACCAGTACCTGATCCTGGTCTTCCGGCAGGTCCAGCGTTTCGTAGCCGAATTCGATTCGGCCGACCGCCGGGTGGTGAATCAGTCTGCGGCCGTGGGGGTTACGGGTGGCGGACTGGATGGACCAGATGCGGTGGAACACCGGGTTGCCTGCGGTGAGGTCGTCGATGAGGGAGGTGAGGCGGCGGTCGCGGGGGCAACGGGTCACCTGGCGACGGAGGTAGGCGGCGGTTTCGGCGGCTACCGGTTCCCAGTCGGGGTAGAAGACGCCCGCGTCGGGGTGCAGGACCGTGAAACGCGCCAGATTGCAGTCGCCGGTGAACCCGAACACCTTGTCGCCCATGCTGTTCCAAGCCAGCACTTCCATGTGCCGACCGAGCACGAACGCGGGCGTGGTGATCGAGTCGAGCAGTAGTCGGGTGCCGGGGCGGACCGTCGGGCAGTAGTTGTAGTCGGGGTCGGCGGGGCGGACCAGGGTGTAGAAGTGGTCGCGCTCGGTGGCGTCGAGGCGCAGGGCGCGGGCGACGGAATCGAGCACCGAATCGGGGAAGTCCTCGCCGCGACCCCGCTCCAACCGGGTGTAGTAATCCACGCTCATACCGGCCAGCTGGGCGACTTCCTCGCGGCGCAGTCCGACCATTCTGCGGCGGCCGTAATCGTTGAGTCCGACGGCGGCGGGTTGGATGCGGGCGCGCCTGGTGCGAAGGAACTCGCCGAGAGCGGGTGACGACATGGCAGCCAGCGTAGAAGGTATCCGCCGCCCCCATTGCATCGCCTCGGGCGAACGGACTTGTTCGACTGGTTAACGACGTGCGGCGGGGTGGAGAAATGTCGGGTACTACCCCTGCCTACCGCGTGCCGGGCCGAGTCAGCAGCTCGATCAACGCCGTGATGCTCTGCGCGCCGCGTCCGTCGGCGACCGCCCGGCTCAGCAGCTCGTGCATCGGGGCGTGCCAGGACAGGTCGACGCCCGTTTCGGCGCCGAGTCGCATGTCGTCGGCGACGGCAGTGTGGAACAGCTCGACCGACGCGCCGAGACGGGTGTAGTCCTTGTCGTCGATTTCGCCGGCCAGGACCGGCAGCAGCGATTCGATCATCTGCAGCCACTTCACCGAATAGGGCACCATCGTCGACGCGGGCAGTCCGCGCGAGGCCAGCACCGCCGCGCCTTCGAGGAAGCCGAGCAGCGCCGGGAGCAGGGTCGCGCCGACGGCGGATTCGTAGAGTGCGGCCAGATCCGGTTCGGCACCGAGGAATTCGAGTTCGCCGCCGAGTACGCGCAGGGTCGCGGAGTGAGTCTCGAAGACGTCGCGGTCACCGCCGAAGTACAGCAGTGTATTCGGATCACCCACGGCCGCAGGCACATTCTTGATCGCACCACCGAGGAAGCGGGCACCCGCGCTGTTCGCGAATTGCGCGAATCCCCTTGCTCGGTCGGGTGTTCCGCTGTTCAAGGTGATCAGGTCTCGGCCCAGTAGATCGGCACCGCGCAGACTCTCGCGTGCGGCGGCGAAGGACGTGAGGCAGGAGATGATCACCGGGCTCGCGGCGACCGCGTCGGCGATGTCGGGGTGCGCGTTCGCGCCGACCAGAGCCGCCGCCTTGTCGTGACTGCGGTTCCAGACCGCGGTGTGATAACCCGCGGCGACGAAAGCACCGGCTACCGCGCTACCCATCGACCCGGTTCCGAGCACCGTCACCGATTCGTTGATCATCTCGACTCCTGTCCAGGACCATCGCTCGACCGCCCCGATCCGAGTGTCGGTACACCGCCCACCTGCGACAAGTACGCACTTTTGCCATCCCTTGCCCACCTCGGGGTAAGCGACCAGGTCACCGAAGGCGCTGTGCCAGGTGTCACGGGCGACGGCAGCGGATTTGATGACCCTTGCCAAGGCGGGGACGAGGATGGCCGTCGCGCGCGTGGCGCAGTCGTAGAGTCTGGGTATGCCGGACGCCGAGATGACCGAGTTGGTGCAGCGCAGTGTCGAGGAGGCACTGCTCGGTGGGCCGCGCCGATATACGCGCACGCAGGTCGCCGAGCAGTCGGGCGTACCGGAGGCGGAGTCGCGGCGGTTGTGGACCGCGCTGGGATTTCCGGCGAATGAGGACGACGAGGTCGACTACACGCAGAGCGACATCACCTCGGTCACCAACTTCCGGAGCATGAAAGTTGTTGCCGCGTCCGATATTCGGCAGCAGGCTGCGGCGGCGCGGACGATCGGTCAGGGCATGGCGCGGCTGGCGGAGTGGCAGGCCGATCTGGTGCTGGCCGAGATCAAGGTGCGGGCCGAATCGGCCGATCCCGCGATTGCGCTCGAGGAACGGATCAGGGCCGCAACGGAATCCACGATGGCCAGCATCGACCAGTTGCAGTCGTATGTGTGGCGCAGGCATCTGGCGGCCGCGGTCGCCAGGTCGAACGAGGCCCAGGGCGGCGGTTCGATGCGGACGCTGGCGGTGGGGTTCGCCGATATGGTCGGCTTCACCCGCCTCACCAGGCACCTGCATCCCGACGAATTGTCCACTCTCCTGGAAGCTTTCGAGTCGACCACCACCGCAGCGATCACCGACAACGGCGGCTGGGTGATCAAGAATGTCGGCGACGAGGTGATGTTCGCCGCCGAGACCGCCGAGGACGGCGCCTACATCGCACTCGCCATCCAGGAGTCGACCATGCTCGTCGGCGGCACCCCGGAACTGCGCGTCGCCTTCGCCTACGGCGAGGTTCTGCAACGCTTCGGCGATGTGTACGGCTCGGTGGTCAATATCGCCGCCCGGCTCACCGGCGTGGCCCGGCCCGGCAATGTCCTCATCGACGACGCGGCGGCCGAGGCCCTCGACAACCATCCCGATTTCGCCATTCGCCACCTGCGCAGCGTGCGCGTGCGCGGGTTCAACCGCCTGCGCCCGCACCGCCTGCGGCAGGCATGACGACACCGTTCTCTAGGGTGTTGTAGTGGATTTGGATTGGCGCAGTGTGCGCGAGGACTACACCGTGTTCGCCGACGACGCGGTGCTCGCGTTGAACAAACCGGCGGGGATCTCGGTGACCGGGGAGCGCCACGACACCGATCTGGTGGAGTTGGCGCAGGCCGCGGGCACGCAGCTGTATCCGGTGCACCGGATCGACAAGGTCACCTCCGGGCTGGTGCTGCTGGCTACCGATCTGGCCGCGCACGGGCCGCTGACCAGGCAGTTCAACAATCAGACCGCGCGAAAGGCGTATCTGGCGATCGTGTCGGGGGCCGACCTGCCCGATCACGGCGAGCTCGATCTGCCGTTGAGCGTGGGGCGCAAGAATCGGGTGCGGATCGCGGCGCCGCGGGAGGCGATCCAGCGCGAGGGCGACCGCTGGTTCGTCGCCGAGGCCGACCTGCTACCCGCCAAGAACTATCCCTCGCGGACCCTGTTCAGCACCGTCGCCCGGCACGGCGACCACGCGCTGCTGGCCCTACGGCCGGTGACGGGGCGGCGTCATCAGATCCGCGTGCAGCTGGCCTGGATCGGCCACCCGATCCTCGGCGACCCGCTGTTCGACCGCACCGCCGCGCTCCCCCGCACCCACCTGCACTCCTGGAAACTCGGCCTCGCCGCCGACTGGCTGACCCCACCGGTCCTCGACCTGGCAGCCACCCCCGGCCCCGACTTCTGGGCGCCGCTGACCAGCGACCCGGCCGAGGCCGCCCGACTCCTCGACGCCGCGAAACAGCTCACCGGCGACTGAGGCTATTCGACAAGTCGCCAGTCGCTACCACCCTCGTTGCGAGCGGTCACCTCGATCGTGCCCGATTCACCCTGTTCGTCGAGCGCCGTGCAGGTGAAGACGCTGCCGACCTCGACGATCTTCAGCCCCTGCCCGCAGTCCACCGTCACCGGGAAACCCACCTGCGCCGCGACATCGGTGGTGAGGCTGTTGGCGGTGGCGGCGAGGTCGAACGCGATGTCGCGGGTCGTGAACGTCACCGAGCCCTCGTCGTCTTCGACCTTCACATCGACGCGCACGTCGTTGCCGTCGAGCACCGCGGTGCAGACGAAGGTCTCGCCCTTCTTCGGATCGTCGGCCAGCCGTGGGCATTTGACCGAGTCGACCTTGCGCGACATCGGCGCGTAGGCCTTGTCCAGCTCCGCGGTGATGTCCTTTTCCAGCGCGTCGTAGTCCGGCCCGCCGATCGAGATCGACCCGCTGCACCCGAACAGGGCCAGCGAGAGCGGAACAGTCAACGCGCCCAGGAGGACTCGGGTTCTGGGCGCTGCAATAGAGAGAAACACGCCGCTAAAGCTACGCACTCGCGGGCGTACTACAACGCCGCATCCCACACACCGGAACGCACAGATTCGCGGGCGTGAAAGGTGACACAGACTACTGAGCAGGTTCTCGGCCGTGGCACGACTCATGAAGACGAATAAGCGCAGGTCATCTAGCCTTGAGAGGTGCCGATGAGCAATACCGGCACACTCTGACGCAACGGAGCGATCCCAGAGAAGAAAGCGACTGCCGATGATCCTGGCGGCTCAGCTCAGCGATACCCACTTCGACCTCAGCGCGCGCAACACCGAACGGGTGGAGGCGGTGATGGCATATCTGGCGGACCTGCCGCGCAGGCCCGACGTCATCCTCGTGACCGGCGACATCACCGATTCCGGCACCCCGGAGCAGTACGCGCAGGCCCGCCTGGCCCTGCAGGCCGACATCCCCCTGTACCTGCTGCCCGGCAACCACGACGACCGAGCCAACTTTCGCACCGCGCTGCTGGGCGAGCCCGCCACGACCACCCCGATCAACAGTGTCCACACGATCGGCGCACTGACCGTGATCATGCTCGACTCGAGCATCCCCGGCCAACCGGCCGGACTGCTGGGCGAGGACACCTTCGACTGGCTGCGCGCGACGCTCGCCGAGCTGCCCGACGGGCCCATCCTGGTGGCCCTGCACCATCCGCCCAAGCGCGTGTTCAGCCCGGTCGTCGACGTGATCGCGCTCGCCGATCCGGGCCGGCTGGCCGCCGTGGTCGCGGGCGATCCGCGCATCGTCGGCATCCTCACCGGCCACGCCCACGCCCCGATCGCGACGACCTTCGCGGGCAAACCCATGATCACCTGCCCCAGCACCGCTTCCGTTCTCGGCGGTGAGTGGGAGGTGGCGCCGCCTCATCGCGTCATGGATTACGCCCCCGACCCGGCCCTCGCGCTGCATGTGATCGACGAGAACTTCGGGCTGACAACACATTTCCGCACGGTCGCCATGGGCGGCTGGCTGGGCGTGCCGCCGCCCGCTTGATCGTCGGCCACCCGGCGTAATCGTACAAACGGCGCGCTTTCAATCAGTTTTCTGATTTTTTGGCGTCGAATTGTACGAAGATGCCGGTCTAACGGAGGCCGACGCGCATCCGACTGCGCCGCACTGGCGGATTGTTGGGGGCGGAGCCGAGTTCGCCGCGGTCGACGGTTCGTTCGATGATCAGGCCGTCGGCGAGGCGGAACCAGTAGGTGTGCAGCACGGTGAAGATCGCGCCGCTGGCGGGGATCGTCTGTTGTTGGCTGCCGTCGGGGCCGTAGAGGACCAGGTCGTGGGAGTGGGTGCCGCTCATCGCGGCGTACACGGCGACCTGGTTCCCGTCGGCGACGAGGCGGTGGATCGACCAGTCGAGGTCGGTGAAGGTGGCGCGTAACCACAGCGATGTCGCGTGGATGGCCGACGGACCCTGCGCACGGCAGTCCGGCGGGACGTAGGGGCCTGCGTGGTTGCGGGCCAGCGGGTGGAAGACGGCGGCGAAGTCGTCCGCGGTGCCGTGGCTGAGCAGTTTCACGGCGAGGATGCCGAGGGTGCGGGCGCGGGCCAGGTCAGCATCCATCGCTTGCCGCCACGGATTCGCGTACTTCGGCGGCGACGACGACGAAGGTTTCCTCGGCGACCAGTTCGTGCAGCAGCGCCTCGTCGACCGAGGCGGTGAGGGCGCCGGTCTGGGTGGACATCGCGCGCAGGGCGGTGATCTTGCGATCGAGGGCGGTGCCGGTCAGGGTGTGGTTCAGGGGGATTTCCGCGCGGGGCACGCCGACGGGGCGCAGGGGGCTCATGTACATGTCCCACTCCTCGTAGAGCGGCATGAAGCGGGCGAGTTTCTCGGCCGACGGCACCGCGTACAGGAGTCGGCCGGGGCGACCCGCGGCGTGCCAGGCGCGGGTGACCCAGCGGTGGACGGCGATGTGGTCGAGGTGGAAGGTCATGCCCTCCGGGCCGAAGGTGAGGATGGTGTCGGGCTGAACTTCGGCGAGAAGGTCTGCGGCCCAGACTCTTCCGGACAGGTCGTGCATCGGGAACTCGCCGTCGGGGAAGTCGTCGACGCGGTGTTCGGTGACGCCGAGGACGGCCATCGCGGCGGCGGCTTCCCAGCGGCGGACCTGGCCGAGGCGTTGCGGCGGCCAAGTCTGCGAGTCCGAAGTGCCCATTTCGCCGGCGGAGGCGTTCGCGCAGACCACGCGTTGACCGTTGTCGCGGGCGGCCGCCATGATCCCGGCGGCCAGGTAGGTTTCGTCGTCGGGATGGGCCCAGACCGACAGAATCGTGCCGAGTTCTTCGATTGCGATCATGGCGTTCAGCCTGCGTGGATGCCCTGTCAGCGGGCTGTCAGACGTCGGGCGGCCCGTGACAGCGCGCGACAGCGTCGCAACAGCCCGACCCCCAACAGTGGCTCCCATGACTCAGACCATCAGCGAAACCCGCACCATCCCGACCGACATGCTGGAACGGTTCCGGTCCCGCGCCGCGGCCCACGACCGTGCCAACACCTACTTCACCGAGGACCTCGCCGAACTGCGCGGCATCGGCTACCTGGCCGCCGCCGTCCCCGCCGAACGTGGCGGCTGGGGTCTTGACCTGGCCCAGCTCGCCGCGAGTCAGCGTCGCCTCGCCGCCTACGCTCCCGCCACCGCGCTGGCGATGTCGATGCATTCGTACTGGATCGGCATCGCCAACGAAATGGCAAGGGCCGGTGACCATTCGCTCGACTGGATCTATGACGAGGCGCTGGCGGGCGAAGTGTTCGCGGCGGGACATGCCGAGCCGGGCAACGACATTCCGGTACTGCTGTCCACCTGCGGAGCCCGTCGCGTCGACGGCGGGTACCGGCTCACCGGGCGCAAGCAGTTCGGGTCCAACGGCCCCGCGTGGAAGTGGCTGGGCGCGCACGCGCTCGATGTCGACGCCGAGGGCGGGCCGAAGGTGGTGCACGCCTTCGTGAAACGCGGTTCCGAGGGTGCGACAGTAGTCGAGAACTGGGACACGCTCGGTATGCGGCCGACCCAGAGTCACGACACCCAGCTCACCGAGGTGTTCGTGCCCGATGCGCGGATCGGTTGTGTGATGCCCGCCGGGGACGCCGACCATCCGTTCCTGACGGGGATGACGATGTGGCCGCTGTCGCTGATCGGCGCGGTGTATCTCGGAATCGGCGACCGCGCACTGGAATTGGCGGTCGAGAACGCGCGGCGCAAGAAGTCGATGGCGATCGAACGTGGCGCCTACGCCTACAACCCGTTCGTGCAGCACCAGATCGCGTCGATGTATCTGGAACTCGATGCCGCCGACGCGGTGCTGACCAAGTTCACGACGGACTGGGTGACCGGTGCCGATCACGGTGCCGACTGGGCGCCGAAGGTGTACTCGATGAAATGGCGGACCGTCGGAGCCGCCAAGCGGGTGGTCGATACCGCGCTCGATGTGGTGGGTGGGGCCGCGATGTTCTCCGGGAACGAGCTCGAGCGGCTCTACCGCGATGTGCGGTGCGGCGGTTTCCATCCCGGCAACGACGCGCTGACCCATGAGATGGTCGGCAAGGCGGTGCTCGGCATTCTGGGCGAGCAGCCGCGCTGGTGAAACCCCTGGCCCGCAGGCTGATTCACGCCTGCGGGCCGAGGGCGGCCAGGGTGTAGTCGAGGATCGCGTCGTTGCCGAGTTCGACACCACGGCGGCGAGCTCGCTCGAACCTGGTGTCGCCCAGTGCTGTTCGCAAGCGTTCGGACATCTGGTCGAGGACCTCACGATCGGAGCCGAGGGGCTGATCGGCCGCGGCGGCACGGATCGCACCGTCGAGGACCGCGGCCTGTTCCGACCGGCCGAGCTGATCGAGCAACAGCGCGATCGAGCGCAACATCACCCACTGGGTCGACCACATTCCGGCACGCTGCCAGCTGCGAATCAACGAGGGGTACGCAGCTGCGGCGTCGGCGGTGCGGCCCGAACGGACATCGAGGGACACGCGCGAGGCCCCGGCGACACCGGATACGAAGGTGGTGCCGGTGGCTTCGGCCATCCGCAGTGCCCGGTCGAGCAGCTCGCGCGCCCGGTCCTGGTCGATCTCGAGGACGGCCTCGCCCGCGCAATAGAGCGCGTAGGCGACGTAAGGGGAAGTGACGGAGCCGGTTTCGGCGACGAGCTCGGCCGAGCGCTGCTCGACGGCCGGATCGCCCGCGTAACCGAGCAGCATGGTCCAGGTCGCCACGTCCATGTTCGACGGCGGTCGATCGGGGAGCACGGCGGCGCGGCGATACCACTCGGCGGATTCGTCGAAGCGACCCGAGAACAGGTCGCACACGCCATAGGCGCCGTAGGCGTTGTAGGGCGGGTCGTCGCAGACGGCGAGGGCACGACCGGCGCGATCGTAAGCGCCGGGCAGGTCACCGGCCATCCAGCGGGCGTACGCCGCCGACGCGAAGACCCCGGCAGCGGTGCGGCTGGTGGCTGCCGGATCGGCGGCGATCACGAGTTCGGCCAGGCCGAGGACGTCGGGGCGCAGTCGGAGCAGGCCGTAGTCGGTCAGTGCGGCGACGAGGCGGGCGGCGTTCGCGGTGTCGCCGTGGTCGAGTAGCCAGTGCAGGGCACGGTGGAGTTCGGTGATCGACTCGTCGATCCGGGAGATGACGGTGGCGGACCCGACGAGTTCGCGGTCGGCGCGCTCGACCCAGTCGACGAAGTAGTGCGCGTGGCGGGCACCCGCGTTGTCGTCGGTGGTGGCGCGTTCGGTGCGGCCGAATGTTCGCAGGGTTTCGAGGAGGGCGTAGCGGCGGCCGGGCGCGCGCAGCACCAGTGAACGTTCGGTGAGTTCGGTCAGGCGGTCGGCGGTCGGGCCCACCTCGGTGCCGCAGACCGCGGCCGCGGCGGCGACATCGAAGGGGCTGGAGAACACGGACAAGCTCGTAAACGCTTCTCGCAGTGGAGTGTCGAGCAGATCTACCGACCAGGCCACGGCGGCGGCGAGGGAGCCGTGGCGGGTCGCGGTGCGGTAACCGGCTGAGAGGAAATCGAATTGACGATCGAGGCCTGCCGCGATCTCCTCGACGTCGTGCGAATACATCCGTGCCGCAGCGAGTTCGATGGCGAGCGGTAGTCCGTCGAGGCGGGCGACGATCGCGGAGATCTGGTCGACGGCGGCGGGTTCGAGTGCGAGTTCGCCGGTGACCGAGGCGGCGCGCTCGAGGAACAGTTCGACGCCGGGGGACGTGTCGAGCGGGGGTACGCGGCGCACCTGTTCGCCTGCTACACGCAGGCGTTCGCGGCTGGTGGCGGCTACCCGTAGACGCGGGCAGCGGGTCAGCAGCAGGTCGACCAGTGCGGCGATCGGTTCGAGGACGTGCTCGCAATTGTCCAGGAGCACAAGCATTTCCGCAGTACCGATGACGCCCGCGATGCGTTCGTCGAGGGGTATGCCGGGGCGTACGTCTATGGCGAGCGCGGCGGCGACCGCACCGACCGCACCGTCGGCATCGGTGCCGGCCAGCTCACACCATACGACCGGGGTAGCGGCGTGCCTGCGTCCCAGTTCGAGCATCATCCGGGTCTTGCCGACGCCACCGGGACCGACGAGGGTCACCAGTCGGGCATCGGCGAGCAGGGCCTCGGTCTCGGCCAGCAGATCCGCGCGCCCGACCAGTGCGGTGACCGACATCGGAAGTAGTTGGGCTGCTTCGGTTCTCTGATCGCCGGTGAGCAACTGCTGGTAGCGCTGCTGGAGCGGCTCGGACGGTTCGGTGCCGAGTTCGTCGGCGAGCAGGCGGCGGAATTCGTCGTAGACCCGCAGCGCGTCGGCGGAGCGGCCGGTCGCGGCCAACGCGTCGATCAGCAAGGCGCGCGGGTGTTCTCGCAGCGGATACTCGTCGACCACCGCGCGCAGCTCGGCCGCCAAACCGTCGGTCCGCCCGTCGGCGAGTCGAACGGCCGCCTCGGCTTCACGCGCTCTGACCCGAAGTTCCTCCAGGCGAACCGATTCCGCCCGCGCCTCGTCCACCATGTCGAGTTCCGGATACGCAGCTCCGACCCAGCGGCGCAGGATAGCCGTGGGCGAACCGCCGCCGTCGAGGATCTCCCCCAGCTCGTCGGCATCGACCACGACCCGAGCCGGATCCAGCCGGTACCCGTCGCCCGCCGACTCGATCACCTCCGGCAGCACCCGTCGCAGCCGCGACATATGACTGTGCAACGCCGCCGCCGGATTGTTCGGTCCGCCGTCGGGCCACAACAACTCGATCGCCGCGTCCACCGAAACCACCGCCCCGCGCCGCAACACCAGCAGCGCGAGCAACCGCCGCGGCAACACCCCACTCGGCGTCACCTCGTCGCCCTCGGGCCCCCACACCCGCAGCGGCCCGAGCACGGCACACCGATACCGACCCACTTCGTGCACTGTTCCGCCTCTCCGCGTCTTCAGCGCGAGGTCCGGGAGCTGTGCGGCGCGACCGCCAGTTCGTCGAGCAGCTCCATCGTTCGGACGACGACTGGATTGTAGGACTCGGAGTCTTTGATGTGCGCGCAGACGGTGCGCCGCGGCGTCGGATTGGTGAGCTCCAGCGCGCAGGCACCGGGCGGCAGCTCGGTGGCGCCGAGGCGCGGGATCACCGTGATGCCGATCCCGCGCGCCACGAAACGCAACGCCGACGGATAGTCGGTGGTCTCCACCTCGAATCGCGGCGTGAAACCCGCTGCCGCACAGGCGTTCAGCATGGCCTGGCGACAGGGTCCGCGACTGATGTCGCTGTCGATCCACCGGTAGCGCTCCAGCTCGGCCACGTCCACCGTGGTGCGACCGGCGAGTTCGTGCCCGGCGGGCACCACCGCGACGTACGGCTCGGTCATCAGGTCGCGGTGGGTGTAGCCGACCACCTGGGTCGGTTTGTCCAGGCGCACGGTGAGCGCGATATCGGGCCGGTTGACCGACACCTCGGCCAGCTCGTCGACGATGCGCAGCCGCATTCGGGTGTCGGGGAATTCGTGGGTGAGGGTGGCGACCACGTCGGGCATCCAGTTGGTGCCTGCCGAGCTGAAGGTGTTGATGGTGATCCGGCCCGCCTTGCCCGCCCGCAGGTCCGACACCGTCGAGCCGAGCGCGTTCAGTTCGTCGAGCACCTTGGCCGCCTCGGCCGCGATCACCCGACCCGCTGGCGTCGGCTCCACGCCGCGACCGACCCGTTCGAGCAGTTGCAGGCCGGTTTCGCGTTGCAGCGCGGTGAGGTGCTGGGAGACGGCCGACGGTGAGTAGCCGAGGGTCGATGCCGCCGCGGCCACCGAGCCGGTCGCCACCACGGAACGGAAGATCATCAAGCGGTGCGTGTCGATCATGCGAATTCCTCGATTCAGTCCTACTGAATAGTAGATGGCAAATAACCGCTTGTGCTTATCTCTTGACCGGTCCACGGTAGAGGAATGAAGTCGCATCTGCCCGCCCTCGCCCTGGTTGCCGTGATGCTGACCTGGGCATCGTCGTTCGTGATCATTCGCGGCATCGCACCGTATGTCTCGCCCGCGGCGATGGCATCGGGGCGAATTCTCGTCGGCGCGATCGTGTTGGGGGTGGTGCTCGCGGTCCGCGGCGCGAAGATGCCGCGCGGCCTGGCGTTGTGGCTGACGCTGGCCTACGGCGCGCTGTGGTTCGGGCTGTACACGGTGCTGGTGAACGCCGCCGAACACCATCTCGACGCGGGCACCACGGCACTGCTGGTGAATATCGCGCCCATCGTGGTCGCGGTGCTGGCCGGGGTGTTCTTGAACGAGGGCTTCCCGCCGCTGCTCATCGTCGGAATCGCGGTCAGTTTCAGCGGCGCGGCGATCATCGCGTTCACCGGCCCCGGACAACGCGACCGCATCGGCGTCCTGCTCGCGGTGGCCGCCGCCCTGCTCTACGGGGTCAGCGTGGTCGCGCAGAAACTCGTCCTGCGAACCACCGATCCGGTGACCACGACGGCGTTGGGAGCGATCGCCGGCGCGGTCGTCCTGCTGCCGTGGGCGCCGCAGATGGCACACCAACTGGCCGAAGCGCCCCTTTCGGCCACCGTCGGCGTCGTCTACATGGGCCTGGTCCCGACCGGCCTGGCCTTCCTCCTCTGGGCCTACGCCCTGTCGCACACGCCCGCAGGCGTCACCGCGTCCTCTAGCTACGCCGTCCCCGCCCTCGCCATCGGCATGTCGTGGGTCTTCCTGGCCGAAGTCCCCACCCCCACCGCCCTCCTCGGCGGCGTTCTGTGCCTGACCGGTGTGGCAATAGCCCGCCTGAACCCGCGCATGTTCCGCCGCACACCCCAGGATCACGTTCCCGAACCCGTGCCCGCGCGCCCATAGTTTCCACACAAGCTCCTCATCAGCCCCACACCCGCAACCGCAACCCCCTGGCAGACTGGACAGGTGAGCGACACCCCCCGCGGCCCCCTGCGCCCGATCGAACTTGCGAGCGGCGCGGTGATGGCTGGGCTCACGGTCGGCCTCATCACCGTCGGCTCACTGGTTCCCATGGCCGCCGCGTTGCAGCTCGTCGCGGCGGTTCCGCTCGGCCTGCTCGCGCAGCGGTATCGGCTTCGCGCGCTGGTCACCGCCACCATCGCGGCCACGCTCGTCACCTTCGTCGCCGCGGGCATGATGCCAGCGCTCGGGGTGATGGGCGCGGCCACCCTGGCCGGAATCATCGGCACGGTGAAACGTCGAGGTGGCGGATTCCCCACAGTGTTCGCGCTCGGAATCGTGGCAGCCGTCGGCTGGGGGCTGTTCTCCGTCGGCAGCCTGCTGCTCTTCGCGCGCACCAGGGAACTGTTCTTCGAAGCGTTCCGCAACACCGCGAAGGGCATCGAGAACCTGGCGGGCCGGGTGCCCGCACTGGAACCGCTCGGCCGAGGCGCGGCCGACGCCGTCGGGGTGATTCTGGACTGGTGGTGGATCTACATCGGCGCCACCGTCGCGTTCGGTGTGCTGGTCAGCACGGTGATCTCCTGGTTCGTGCTCGGCGCGGTCCTCGATCGACTGGCCTGGTTACCTGGCAGTGATCGCCTCGACGCACCTGCCGACGATCGCCCGGTCGGGCCGCTACCGGTGTCGCTGCACGGGGTCGGTTACCGGTACGAGGGCGCTCGGGTGGACGCGCTCGCCGACATCGATCTCACCATTCGTCCTGGCGAGTTCGTCGCCGTCGTCGGCCACAACGGGTCCGGCAAATCGACCTTGACCAGAGTTCTGGCAGGCCGACCGCCCACCACCGGTGCGGTGGATCGGCCGGGTTCGGCGGGCCTCGGTGCCATCGGCGGCACCGCGCTGGTCCTGCAGCGACCGGAGAGCCAAACGCTCGGCGTCTCGGTCGCCGACGACGTCGTGTGGGGGTTGTCGGCGGAATCGGCCGCCGAGGTCGACGTCGACGCTCTGCTCGCCGAGGTCGGCCTCGCCGATATGGGCGGCCGCGAAACCGCCACCCTCTCCGGCGGCCAGCAGCAGCGCCTCGCCGTGGCCGCCGCGCTGGCCCGCCGACCGGCCCTGCTCATCGCCGACGAGGCCACCTCGATGCTCGACCCCGACGGCCGCCGCGAACTCGTCGCCCTGCTCGCCGAACTGCCCCGCCGCCACGGCACCGCCGTTGTCCTCGTCACCCACCACGAAGCCGACGCGACCGCCGCCGACCGGGTGATCCACCTCGCCGACGGCCGCATGGTCGACCACCTCGCCAGCTGGCCGCACCCCGCCCGCGACCAACGCCGCAGGCCGATGGGTTCCCCCGTCCTCGAACTCACCGATGTGCACCACACCTACAACCGCGGCACGCCGTGGGAGGCGCCCGCCCTGCACGGCGTGGACCTGTCGGTCCGCAAGGGCGAGGCGCTGCTGATCGTCGGCGGCAACGGGTCCGGCAAATCGACGCTGGCCTGGATCATCGCGGGACTGATCGCGCCGAGTTCGGGCCGCTGCGAACTGCGCGGCACCGCGGTCGACAAGCAGGTCGGCGATGTCGCCCTGGCCTTCCAGCACTCCCGGCTGCAACTGCAGAAGCAGACCGTGGGCGCCGAGATCGCCGACTGGGGCGGGCGCGCGACCGGGTCCGGCGCGGTCGGGCGGGCACTGGACGCGGTGGGCCTTGATCGGCGCCTCGCCGCCCGCTCGGTCGAGGAACTCAGCGGCGGGCAGGCCAAACGGGTCGTCCTCGCCGCGATGGTGGCGAGCCGGCCGCAGGTGGTGGTGCTCGACGAACCACTGGCGGGCCTGGATCCGCAAGGTCGCGCCGAGATCGTGGAACTGCTTGCCCGGCTACGGGATTCGGGGCTGACGCTGATCATCATCTCCCACGATGTCGCCGAGATGGCGATGGTCTGCGACCGCACCGTGCACCTCGACGGTGGCGTGGTGGTCTCGGCCGACGGCCACCCGATCGCGAGAACCGAACGCGCACCGGAGAAGTCGCCCGTCACGGCCGGACTCCCCCACGGCGCCACGGCGCACACCAGCGCACCGAAAGGCACCACCCCATGAGCAAAGGCACCACCCCATGAGCACAGTGCTGCTGCGTGAAGTACCGGTCGACAGCGTCGTACACCGCCTGTGGGCAGGCACGAAGATGATCGCCGCGTTCGCCATCAGCCTGCTGCTGATGTTCCTGCCGTCCTGGCCGGTGCTCGGGGTGATCGCGGCATTCCTTGCGCTGATCTGGGTGCTCGGGCGGCTGCCGCTCGGCGCGCTCCCCCGGCTGCCGTGGTGGTTCTGGGGGCTGGTCGTGCTCGGCGGTCTGATCAATGCGCCGATGGGCACGAAGGCGGTGCTCGGCTACCTGCAGGTCTTCGTGTTCGGCATGATTCTGGTGGCCGCCTCGTTCCTGATCGCGTTCACCACACCGATGGGTGAGATCGCCCCCGCACTCGCGAAACTCGGTGCGCCACTGCGTAAATTGCGGCTCCCGGTCGACGAATGGGCGGTGGTCGTCGCGTTGACGCTGCGCGGTCTGCCGCTGCTGTTCGACGAGATCCGGGTGCTGCGCGCGGCCCGCAAACTGCGGCCCAAAGAGAACCTCCTGCGCCGCACCACCGACCCGCTCATCGACATCCTCACCGCGTGCATGGCGGTGTCGTCGCGGCGCGCGGGCGAACTCGGCGAGGCGATCACCGCGCGCGGCGGGACCGGGATGCTGACGGCGCATCCGAGCGCACCGCACCGTCGGGACGCGATCGCCCTCGCGGTCGTGGCCGCGGTCTGCGCGGGCGCGATCGTGTTGAGCATCGTCATCGGCTGACCCCGCGCCTCCCCGGCAACACCCGATTCCCAGGCGATACTGCACGATGTGACCGACAGCGAGCACGCGCTCCCGGCCTGGCGCAGGCCCACCGAGGGCGAATCCCGTCTCTCCGCCACCGCCGCGATCCTCGCGCTCGTGGCGGTCCAGGCCCTGCTGCCCGAGCAGTTCCTGCCCGCACCGGTGTGGCTGCTGCCCGCGCTGGAACTGGGCGTGCTCGCCGTGCTGATCGTCGCGAACCCGAGCCGGATGGACCGCGAGGAACCGTGGATTCGCAAGCTCAGCCTGTTGCTGGCGGCACTGATCACCTTCGCCACCGCCGTGTCGACGGTTCGGTTGGTGCAGACCATCGTCGTCGGCACCATCGATAAACAGCCCAGCGAACTCCTGCTCAGCGGCGCGATCATCTGGACGACCAACGTGATCGCGTTCTCCCTCTGGTACTGGGAATTCGATCGCGGCGGCCCCGCGGCCAGGGCGAACAACCGAGAACCGGTGCCCGACTTCCTGTTTCCACAGATGCAGTCGCCCGAGCTGGCCGACAAGGACTGGCGACCCGAATACTTCGACTACCTCTACCTGGCCTACACCAACGCCACCTCGTTCGCGCCCGCCGACGTATTGCCGCTCTCGCGCTGGTGCAAGGTGATGATGATGGCGCAGTCGGTGATCTCCCTGCTGCTCGGCGCGATGGTGATCGCGCGCGCCATCAACATTCTGAAGTAGATCGCAATACCCCGATTTCACTGTCCCGAAACCTTGTTGCAAGATATGGTTCGTCACAGAAATCGAGCTAGGCAGCTTCACGCGCCGGTCACGCACTTTCTCGGGGGAAGTCATCACCACGGCGCTTGTTCGAGCACTCACACCTGATGAAGTCCAGATGGGAAATGTTCATATGATCATCCGCAGAATCGCCGCGGCCGCCATTCCGGTGCTCGCGGCAGCGCTGGTGGGAACCGGAATCGCCGGTGCAGAACCGGTCACGCCGGATGTCGAATACCGCACCGAACTCATCGGCAACACCGTCGTCACCACCCTCACCAACGGCACCTTCGCGATCACCGGCGGCGCGGTCGACATCCGCGACTCGGCGGGCGCGACCCTGGTCACGCTGCCGCTCTCGGTCCGCGACGGCAGTTTCGAATACCCGCTGCCGCACGCGGTTCGCGCGGACAGCACCGTACTCGAGCTGACCGCGGTCAAAGACATCGCGACAGCACGGCCGAACCTGACACCGGTCGCCTCGCCCGCGGAAAACTATGCGGCACAGGCGAACTTCGCCTCCACCTTCGGCCTTGCCACCGCGGTCGGCAGCTTCGTCGGCATGGCCATCGGTGCCGTGATCGGGCTCGTGATCGGCGCGGCAGCGGGCGGGGTCGGCGCGCTGCCCGGCTTCATCACCGGCGCCACCGTCGGCGGCATCATCGGCACCCTGGTCGCCGGTGGGCCGACGCTGATCATCGCGGGCATGGACCTGATCAACACCTGGAACGCGCCTCCCGGCACCACCCAGTACGCCACCAAATAACCTGCGGCACAGCCTGATCGCCCCGACGTCGACACCGACGTCGGGGCGTTCGCGTCTCCGGGCACCCGCCTCGCACACGACAGACTCGGCGACTCTCGACAGACTCGCGACGGACGACGATACTGGCGCCGGTGCGACAAGGAAACGGACTCGACATTCCCGATACCCTCGGCGATCTGTGCGCGCCCGACCGGATGGCGCTGATCGTCTACGACATGCAGGTCGGCGTCCTCGGCCAACTACCCGACGGCCAGGAGATCGTCGAACGCGTGGTGCGGGTCGTCGAAGCGGCCCGACGCGGCGGCTACCCGGTGATCTTCCTGCGCCACTTCTTCCCGCCACGGCGACTGACCGGCGTGTACGGGATGCGCCTACTGATGAGCTGGCAGAACGCCGAAACCGTCGACGATGTGGCCTTCATCCTGCAACGCGATACGCCCGCGTTCGAGCTGGTACCGGAACTCGTACCGCGCGAGGACGAGCTGGTCTTCGACAAGATGTCGATGTCGGCCTTCGAGGGCACGCCCCTGGCCACCCTGCTGCGCGATCTGCGAATCGGCGCCTACGCCATCGCCGGGGTGGCGCTCGAGATCGGGATCGCGCCCACGGTCAGCCATTCGACCGATCTCGGTTTCGTGCCGGTGGTGATCAGTGATGCCTGCGGCGGTCGCGACAAAGAGGCGATAGCACGGGCCTACGACGACTTCGCGTTCCAGGGCAATGCACTGGTCACCGATATCGACACGATCTCGAGCCTGATGTCCGAAAACTGAACAACCGGCAATCTTTCAGCACTGGATTTTCGGCCGCCTCGGATCCGAGAGGCGAGACGTAACGCCGAAGGCGGAGTATCGCCTCTCGGATTCGAGGCCCTCAGGGCCGAAAATCCCGCGGCGCCAGCCGCAAGAAAATTCAGCGGAGCGCGTTCTTTGCCGCGTCCTGGGCGGAGTCGACCTGGCCGCTGAACTTGCCGCCGGTCTTGGCGTCGACCACGTCACCGGCCTTGTCGATCACGCCGTCGACCTTGTCCGCATGCTGGGCGGCCATGTCCATCGCCTTGCCCGCCAGGTTCTTGAAATCCACCGCGTACTCCTCGTTTGATCCGACACCGGGTACAACCCGACAACCGTAGCAACATCGCAGCTTTCGCGGGTGGGCATCAGCGTGGTGAACTCGTCACACCGTCCCACACGGGGTGCCAGAGCCGTCCGGTGTCGGTCCACGCCTGGAAACGGACGGTGCCGGTGAGCTCCGGGGTGACCCACTGCGCGTCGTGGCGTTCGTCGGCGGTCAGCTCATTGGTGAACGGTGAGGTGTCGCGGCGTAGCCCGGCCAGTTCGTCGGCTATCCGACGCGACTGCTCGTACCCGAACCCCGTCCCCACCCGGCCGACGTAGATGAGCCCTTCCTCGTGCGGCATGCCGAGCAGCAGCGACTTGAACGGCCGTTTATCGCTGCGCCGCCACCCGCCGACCACCACTTCGCGGGTACGCCAATTGCGCTGCTTGAGCCAGGTCTGGCTGCGCTTGCCCGGCTGATACACCGATTCCAGCCGCTTGGCGACGACACCTTCCTGACCCTGCTCGCGACTGACCTTCATCACCTCGGCACCCGAACCGTCCAGCAGCGCACTGACATTCATCGACGGCGACAGCCTGCCCAGCGCCTCGAGCACGGTGCGACGATCGGTGTACTTCTTGCGCAGCAGGGAGGTGCCGTCGAGGTAGAGCACGTCGAAGGCGACGAATACCGCACGGGCCGAATCCGCTTGCAATGCTGAGATATCCGAGAGTCCGGCGTCATCGAGGACTACCGCCTCACCGTCCAGGATCACCTGGTGTCCGGCCAGTTCTTCGCCGAGCGCGGCCAGGCGCGGGTACCGGGCGGTCACCGTGTTACCCGCGCGGCTGCGGACAGTGACTGTGCCGTCGTCGATTTCGACGATCACCCGAAAGCCGTCCCATTTCGTTTCGAAGGCCCAATCCGCAGGGGTCAGCGATTCGACATCTCCTGCGGTAGCCAGCATCGGCGACAGCCCACGCGGAAACCCCTTGTCCATCACAGGTTCTCGACGGGCCTGGTCGCGCATGAAGTGCATCAACCACTGGTCGCCCTTGGTCTGGATGAAGGCGTAGCGGCCGGACACCCGCTCACCGTCGAGTTCGACGATCACCTCGTCGGAACGCCACTTCTCGGTGACATAGGTGCCCGAATCCCAGATCGTCATCTCCCCGGCTCCGTATTCACCCTTCGGAATCGAGCCGTGGAAGTGCAGGTATTCGAGGGGGTGATCCTCGGTGCGCACCGCGAGGCGGTTGTGTTTCGGCTCGGTCGGCGGACCCTTGGGCACCGCCCAGGAGGCGAGGACGCCGTCGTGTTCGAGGCGAACATCCCAGTGCAGGCGGCGGGCGTGATGTTCCTGGATGACGAAACGGTTGCCGGGGCCGGGTTCCGGGGCCGCCTCGGGGACGGGTTCGGGGGTGCGCTGCGGGTCGCGCATGCTGCGGTACTTGGCGAGGGAGTCCGGGCGCGGCCGGTCCGGCAGTGGCGGGTCGAGTTCGGCCAGCAGGTCACCGTCGGCCTGCCAGCGGGCGAGCACCTCGTCGAAACGTAACTGGCGCAACGCATCCGCGTCTTCGATCTCGGCCCAGGTGCGCGGGGCGGCCGCATTGGGTTCGGCGCGACCACGCAGCGAGTACGGGGCGATGGTGGTCTTGGCGGCGTTGTTCTGACTCCAGTCCAGGAACACCTTGCCCTTGCGGGCCGCCTTCGCCATGGTCGCCGTCACCAGATCCGGGTGCAGCGCTTCGAGATTGGTCGCCACCTGCTTCGCCACGGTGGACGCGCCACGCGAACTCACCGGCCGGTCCAGGGGCACATAGACGTGAATCCCCTTGCTACCGCTGGTAACCGGAAACGCCCGCATACCGATATCGGCGACCAGCTCGCGCACGGCCAGCGCGACCCGCGCGCATTCGGCCAACCCGGCACCGGGCCCAGGATCGAGATCGAACACGATCCTGGTCGCCGGGCCGCGTTCGTCACCGTCGAAACACCATTGCGGCACATGGATTTCCAGCGCCGCTTGCTGCCCTAGCCAGGCCATTCCCGCTTCGGAGTCGATCAGCGGATACACCACGCGACGGCTGGAATGCTCGATCGCGGCTCGGTGGATCCACGCGGGCGCGTGCTCTGGAAGGTTCTTCTCGAAGAAATCGGAGTGATCGACCCCGTTCGGCCACCGTTTTCTGGTGACCGGACGCCCCGCCACATGCGGCAACGCGGCCTCGGAGATCGCCGAATAGTAGGCGATCACCTCGCCTTTGGTGGTGCCGGTCTCCGGGTACAGCACTTTGTCGAGGTTGCTGAGCTCAACCTCGATGTCCGGTTCACCCGGCGCGCCCCGAAATTCCCGGCGGACCATCGACGCAATCCGGCTACGGGGACCGACTACCGGCCCCCGCGCACCGAATCAGGCCTTGGGTCCCGGATCTGTCGGAGCGGGGCCGCCGGGGGCTGCACCGGGACCTGCCTGCGGGGGCACGACCTTCTTGGCCGCGTCCTTGCCCTTCTCGATCTTGTCGGTGTACTTGCCCTTGGTTTTGTCATCGATGAAGGTGCCGGCCTTGTCGACCGCCTCATTGATCTTGTCGGCGTTCTGTTCGACCGCGACCTTGCCCTTACCGAGCAAGCCCTTCAAGGTATCCACGAGACTCATCTGCCGATGTTCCTTTCGAGAGGAGGGTCACTCCACATTTTCCCACCACGAATCCCGTGGTGGGAGGTCATTCGGAACCACCCTCTGGCCCGGCTTGGGCACTACCACCGGAGTACCCGCATCCGCGGCTGCCGACACCAGGCGCCGGACGGGTTCGGACCAGCCGTGGAAGGCCAGGTTGAACGTGGCCCAGTGGATCGGGACCAGCAGGCCGTAGCGGGGGTCGCCGAGGCACAGGTCGGCGTGGGCGCGCACCGCCTCTTCGGGATTCATGTGCACATCGGTCCAGCGCTCGTCGTAGGCGCCGATGGGCAGCAGCGTGAGATCGAAGGGGCCGAGTACCGCGCCTGCCTGGGAGAATGCCTTCGTGTATCCGGTGTCGCCGCCGAAATAGACCCGCTTGGTTGGTCCCGACAGCGCCCACGACGCCCACAGCGTGGTGTTGCGGACCAGGCCGCGGCCGGAGAAGTGCCTGGCCTCGGCGCAGGTGATGGTGAGGCCGCGGTCGTCGGCGTCGTGGCCGAGCGAGACCGAGCCACCCCAGTCCAGCTCGATGATCCGGTACTCGGGCACTCCCCACTGCCGCAGGTGCGCGCCGATGCCGGTGGGCACGACGAACGGGGCGAGCTGGGTGCGGACGAGTTCGTCGACGGTGGCTTTGTCGAGGTGGTCGTAGTGATCGTGGGAGATGATCACGGCGTCGACCTGCGGCACCTCCGACAGCTCACCGGGGACCGGATGCAGTCGGGCCGGGCCGATGACCGGGGACGGGGAGACCCGTTCGCTCCACACCGGATCGGCCAGTACCCGGTAGCCGTCGAGTTCGACCAGGGCGGAGGCGTGTCCGTACCAGGTGACGGCGAGTTCGGCCGCCTGCTCGGGGACCGCGGGGGTGACCAACGGGACGGGGTTCGCCGGGCGACCGACGCGGCCCTTGGTGAGACCCGACCAGATCAGCGACGGTGCGGCACCGGCGGCGAGCATCGAACTCGGCTCGGTGTTGTGGAAACGGCCGTCACGGTAGGAGGACTTGCCGATCGCGGTCGGCGCGATGGCCGACGGACCCGCACCGAGCGCGGTGGGCAGACCCCACACCGCGCGCGCCACCCAGGCGAGACCGAAAGTGCTCGCCAGCGAACCGGCCACTCGTGTGATGCGCATCAGCGGCCCACGAACTTCGCCGGACGCTTCTCCTGCCGGGCCAGACGGCCCTCTTTCGCGTCGTCGCTGCTCCACGCGGCTTTCAGCGCCGCTACTTGCTGCGCGCTGGCCGGATCGCCGGTGCCGTCGTCATTGAGCATCAGTTTCATGGCCTGCAGCGACAGCGGCGCGAGCGCGGCGATGGACTTGGCCCAGTCCTGCGCGTCGGCCAGGGTGCCGAGCTTGTTGGCGAAACCGTAGGCGTAAGCGTCTGCGGCGGAGACGGATTCGGCGCCGAGCAGGATCGTGCGGGCCGGACCGCCACCGATCAGCGCCGCCAGCCGCGACACCGTCCAGCGATCGACCGAGATGCCGAGCTTGGCCGCGGGCACCGCGATGTAGGCATCGGGCTCGATCACCCGCAGGTCCGAGGCCAGCGCCAGTTGCACGCCCGCGCCGAGCGCGCCGCCGTTGATCGCCGAGATCACCGGCACCGGAACGGATTCGATGGTGTGCAGCATGTCGAGCAGCCCGCTCAGGAACGACTCGGAGTACACCCCTGACAGATCGGCACCCGCACTGAAGATGGGCCCGCGGCCGGTGAGCACGATGGCCCGCGCACCCTGTGCCACCGCGTCGAGCAACGCGGCACGCAACTGCCCGACCAGGTCCTCGTTGAGTGCGTTGCGCCGTTCCTCACGCTGCAATTCGATGGTGATCACGTCACCATCGCGGGTCACGCCGAGCATGCGTCCTCCCCAGAATCACCGGATTTAGTGGATGTTCACACTCTGCCACAGGCCACCGACAACGCCTGGTAAGGAGATAGCATCGGCTGTTGTGGCGATGGACAAGATGACCGATTTCGACATTCTGGTCATCGGTGCCGGTCAGGCCGGGCTCTCCGCCGGCTATCACCTGCGCAAGCTCGGGTTGGTGCCCGAACGCGACTTCCGGATCGTCGACCACGCGCCCGGACCCGGTGGGGCGTGGCAGTTCCGGTGGCCCTCACTGACATTGACGACGGTGAACCGGGTGCACGATCTGCCCGGAATGTCCTTTGCCGAGACGCTGCCCGCTGGTTCGGAATCCGCACCGGCGGCCACTGCGGTGCCGCACTATTACGAGCTCTATGAGAAGCGCTTCGACCTGCGGGTTCAGCGGCAGGTGACGGTCGAAGTCGTGTGCGATCGAACCGCTGACGGCAGCAGTTGCGCGGGGCGCGGGGAGGTTTTCCAGGTCGAGACCGAGGGTGCGGGCACCCTGCGTACGCGCGGGCTGATCAACGGCACCGGCACCTGGGAGCGCCCGTTCGTCCCCCGATACCCGGGGGACGACACCTTCGCCGGTCGTCAGATGCACACCCGCGACTACCAGACGGCCGACGAGTTCGCGGGCAAGCACGTGGTGATCGTCGGCGGGGGCATCTCGGCGGTGCAGTTGCTCGACGAGATCTCGCTGGTGACTTCCACCACATGGGTGACCAGATCGGAGCCCCGGTGGCGGGAGACGCCGTTCGTCGAACAGGACGGACGCGACGCGGTGGCGCTGGTGGAGGACCGGGTGCGCGCGGGGCTGCCGCCGGGATCGGTCGTCTCGGTGACCGGACTGCCCCTTGATGCGCGGTTGCGGGCCGCCCGCGAGCGTGGCGCGCTGCGGCGGCTGCCGATGTTCGAACGGATCGAACCGACCGGGGTCCGGTGGGCCGACGGCAGTTTCCAAGCCGCCGATGTGATCCTGTGGGCGACCGGTTTTCGCAGCTCACTCGACCATTTGGCGCCGCTGCGGCTGCGCGGACCAGGCGGCGGGATCACCATGACCGGGCGGTTGGCGACCCAGGTGGCCGTCGACCCGCGCATCCACCTCATCGGCTACGGGCCCTCGGCCAGCACGATCGGCGCCAACCGGGCAGGTCGGGCCGCCGCCCGCGAACTGACCGACTACCTGGGGATCAATCCAGCCCGGCGCTGAACGTCGACGGATCGGGGCCCACTCGCTTGCCCGCGTCGAGGCGACTGATCGACTCCATCGCCTCGGCGTCGAGTTCGAAGGTGAACACGTCGAAGTTCTCGGCGATCCGCGACGGCGTCACCGACTTCGGGATGACGATATTGCCCAGCTGCAGATGCCACCGGATGATCACCTGCGCGGGCGTGCGGTCGAGCTGCTTCGCGATGCCGACGATGGTCGGGTTGTCGAGCAGGGTGCCCTGCCCGAGCGGGCTCCACGCCTCGGTGGCAATGGCGTGATTGGCACCGTATTGGCGCAAATCACGCTGGGAAAGCGTGGGATGTAGTTCGATCTGGTTCACCGTGGGGATCTCGCCGGTGTCGGCGATCAGGGTCTCCAGATCGATCACCCGGAAGTTGGAGACGCCGATCGAACCGACCCGGCCCTGCGACTTCAGCGCCTGGAACGCGCGGAACGTGTCGACATAGCGACCGGCCGACGGAACCGGCCAGTGGATCAGATACAGGTCGAGATAGTCCAGGCCGAGCCGCTGCATGCTGGTGTCGAAGGCGCGCAGGGTGCTGTCGTAACCCTGGTCGGCGTTCCACAGTTTGGTCGTGATGAATAGTTCGTCGCGGGGTATCCCCGATTCACCGATGGCGCGGCCTACGCCTTCCTCGTTTCCGTAGACCGCGGCCGTGTCGATGCTGCGGTAACCGACCTTCAACGCCTCGGCCACCACCCCGGTGACGTCTTCCGCCGGCACCTGGAACACACCGAAGCCGAGCTGCGGGATCACGTTCCCGTCATTGAGCACGATGGTGGGGACAGGGCTGCTCTCACTGCGAAAGGTCACCCTTTCGACCGTAGAAGCGGTTCGGGGTGCCGTCAACGACGGTGCGTGGTGTGTTTCGGCCGACCTGCGACTGGGTAGAAAGCGGGGCGCGAGTCAAGGGGTCTCACACGCCGCCCACCAGTCCGATTCGCCGGTATCTGGCCTGGCGCAGAGTCCGCAGTGCGGCTGGATCCTCGGCGCGCAGGGCGGCCAGTTCGGCGGCGATCGCGAGGACCGTGCGCCGGGCGAAGGCGACCGGCTCGTCGGCGGCGTCGGGGTACTCCTCCACGATCTCGTCCACCACACCGTCCGCGAGCAGATCCGCCGACCTGATGCCTTGCGCCGCGGCCATGTCCGGCGCGTGCGCGGTATCGCGGAACACGATGGCGCTCGCCCCTTCCGGCGGCAGCGGGGCCAGCCAGCCGTGTCGGGCGGCGAGCACCCGGTCGGCGGGCAGCAGCGCGAGCGCGCCGCCGCCGGTGCCCTGGCCCAGCAGCACCGAGACGGTCGGAGTGTCGAGGGTGACGAGATCGGCCAGGCAGCGCGCGATTTCGGGGGCGATCCCGCGTTCTTCGGCCTCCTTGGACAGGGCGGCGCCGACGGTGTCGATGACGAGCACCAGCGGCAGCCGCAGCTCCCGCGCCAGCACCATCGCGCGCCGCGCCTCGCGCAGGGCGGCCGGGCCCATGGTGTGTTCGCCCTCCTGGCCAGCTCGGTCATGTCCGAAGACGACGCACGGTTGACCGGCGAAGCGGGCGAGGGCGAGCAGGACGGTGCGATCGGAATCACCGCGACCGGTACCGCTGAGCGGAACCCGTTGTGTCGTATGGCGAAGCAGGTCACGAATGCCGGGTCGGCCCGGCCTGCGCGAGCTGAGCACCGAATCCCACGCGCTCGCAGCAGGATTCGCCGGTGTCGCCGGACTACGAACCGGCGCAGCCCAACCCGGCTCGGTGGTCGCCGACTCGACGGCGCCACTGGCGACACTCATCGCCCGGTGCGCGATCCGGCGGAACACCTCCACCGACACCACACCGTCGATCACGCCGTTGCGGTAGAGGTTCTCCGCGGTCTGCACGCCGGGCGGAAACGGCCTGCCGTACAAGGCTTCGTACACGCGCGGACCGAGGAACCCGATGAGCGCGCCCGGCTCGGCAAAGGTGATGTGCCCCAACGATCCCCACGAGGCGAACACCCCGCCCATCGTCGGATTGCGCAGATACACCAAATACGGATGGCCCGCCGCCTTGTGCACTGCCACCGCGCCCGCGATCTTCACCATCTGCACGAAAGCGACTGTGCCCTCCTGCATTCGAGTTCCACCGGAGGTCGGCGAGGCGATCAGCGGCAACCCGAGTTCGGTCGCACGCTCGACGGCACACACGATCCGCTCGGCCGCCGCGACACCGATCGAACCGGCGAGAAACGCGAATTCGCAGGCGATCACCGCGACCGGGCGCCCACGCAACAGGCCGTGCCCGGTCAGCACCGACTCGTCGGTGCCCGACCGTCGCGCCGCGGCGATGAGCTCGGCGCGATAACGCGGCGACACAGCCGGTTCGATAGGTGACCGATCCCAGCTCACGAACGAGCCCGCATCGAGCAATTGGCCGATCAGGCCGTCCGCCGACATGTGCACGAGACGAGCCTAGACCAGGAAGGACAGGTAACGAGAACAGACCGAATTATTGGATCTTCTTGACAGACTGTTGTGTTTTTACAACACTTCATTAGGTGAGCCCAGTCAGACGAGGGGAAACCCTACCGATCTTCAATCGCATCGCAGTGCTGCGCGCGGAGCATCGGATGAGCCGGGCGGCGCTTGCCGAGGCCGTCAATGTCAATGTCCAGACGATCGGCGCGCTCGAACGCGGCGATCACTATCCGAGCCTCGACCTGGCGCTGCGCATCTGCGATGTGTTCGCGCTACCGGTCGAAGTTGCGTTCTCCCGCAAGGAATTCGGCCCACTCTCGGCCGAGTTGTATCCACGCACGAAAGGCGCGACGCCATGACCAGCAACCTCATCGACCGCTACCAGGACTACCGCGTCCGGCGCTGGCTCGTGCAGGAACAGCGCACCTCGGGTCTGCTGGCGAGCTGGCGACCGCTTCGCCGGCGTCGGCTGCTCGTGGTGATCGTGGCGACCGGGCTGTTCGGGCTCGCGATCGCGGGGGTGCTCGCGGTGTTCGGGTTGCCATGGGCGCCCGCGGTCACCCTCGTGGCGATCATCGCGTTCCTGCCGAGCTGGACCATGCTGCGCATCGCCTGCGGCAGGCAGGACAGCGCACCCGAGCCGATGTTGGACGAATGGGAAATCGCCGAACGAAACAAGGCCAGGTCGGTCGGTCTCGCGCTGACCCAGAACCTGACGCTGGCGCCGGTGTTCTTCCTGATCTTCGCGGGTTCGTTCGCGCCGGACGCCGACGCCTCGCGCACCGCCTACGCGGGCGGGCTGATGGTGTTGGCCGCGCTCATGACCGGCGGTTGCGCACCGGCGATGATCCTGGGCTGGACCCGGCCCGATCCCGAACCGGAGGTCTGAGGCGAGGGCGGGGCTGCGGCCTTCATCGCGGCAGCCCCGTCATCGTTCGAATGACCGGCTCAGTAGCCCTGCATGACCTTGCGCAACGCGTACTCGGTCAGGGCGACCAGGGCCTGCTTGGCCGGTTCCCGGCGACGGGCGTCGATCGACATGATCGGCACGTCGGCGGGAACCGCAAGCGCCTGGCGGATGTCTTCCAGGGGGTACTTCGGCGCGTCGTCGAACTCGTTGAGCGCCACCAGGAACGGCAGCCCGCGGGCCTCGAAGTAGTCGACAGCGGCGAAGCTGTCTTCGAGCCTGCGGGTGTCGACCAGCACCACGGCGCCGATGGCGCCGCGGATCAGGTCGTCCCACATGAACCAGAACCGGTACTGGCCCGGCGTACCGAACAGGTACAGGACCAGGTCGTCGGCGAGGCTGATGCGACCGAAGTCCATCGCCACCGTGGTGGTCGACTTCTGCGGAATACCGGTCAGGTTGTCGATTCCGGTACTGGCGTTGGTGACCAACGCCTCGGTGCGCAGCGGAACGATCTCCGACACCGCGCCGACCATCGTGGTCTTACCCACACCGAAGCCACCGGCGACAACGATCTTCGCCGAAGTCGGCTTGGCCGTGCGGGTGTCAACCTGCGCCGTCGAATCAAATACGCCGGAGTCCACTGAGAACCCTTTCGATCAGCTCGCGACGTTCATCGTCGCTGGAATCGTCTTTCAATGTTGCCGAAACCCGGACATGACCGGCCTCGATCAGATCGGCTACGAGTACCCGGGCCACCCCGATCGGGATGTACAGCTGGGCAGCTATCTCGGCAACGGACGGCGATTGCCTGCACAACTCCACGATGGACGTTTCGAGGTTGTTCAGTTCGTACTGCCGCTCCATGGCGACCGGATGCGATGCGACGAGTGCCTCCAGCGCCAACTCGACCGCCGGCCTGGTGCGGCCGGCAGTCAAGGAGTACGGGCGAACGAGGCTGGGCTCGGCGCTCCCCATGCGGTGATCGTCTATGTCCATCCCACCATCAGGAACCCATCGTGACGCGAGGTGTGGCCTGGACCGTCTGGCCAACGCGCTCGACCAGAAGTGCCATTTCGTAGCCGACCTGACCGATGTCACACGAGGTGTTGGTCAGGACAGCTAGGTAGGAGCCGTCGCCGACTGCCATGAGCAGCAGGTAACCGTGCTCCATCTCGACGACGGACTGCAGTACCGTACCGCCTTCGAACAGATTCGACACGCCGACGGACAGGCTCGCCAGTCCGGCGGTGACGGCCGAGAGCTGCTCGGCGCGGTCGACCGGGAGCTGAGCGCTCGCGGCCATCAAGAGTCCGTCAGCCGAGACCAGCACGGCATGGGCTACGCCAGGAACCTCGTTGGCGAAGTTCGAAACCAGCCAATCCAGCTGACGGTTCGTACCACCTAGATCGGGGTTCATCGGTCTCCTTTATCTCCGGTTAGGTTCATTGCCTTCATTGCGCGGCCATCCCGGACGCCCTGCTGGTGACGACTCAGGCTGTTGCGGATCGTGGCGGGATCGCGTGGGGGCTTGGTGCGATCGGCGGCGCCGCTCACACCACCGGGCACGAGCCTTCCGCCCGGACTGCGCTGTGGCAAACCGGCGGCGGTACGGACCTCGGCCTGGGCTTCGCTGGCCGCCCGAGCGGCCTGCCATCCCTCGTCACCGGGTGATTCGAAGGCGGCGGCCATCTGGTTGCGGTCGGAGTTCTCGTCCGTGAGCCACGCCGACATCATCTCGGCGAAGATCGGCGTTCCGCCCATGACGGAATCACCCTCGGGTGCCGGCTGCAACCTGGTCTGGAAGAACGACGCAGCCTTCTCCGGACTGGCCCGGAAGCTGTGCCGACCCGGATCACGCCCTGCCGACGCAGCGTTTTCCGGCCCCGCAGGGTCCCGATCCCGTTGTGGCAGAGCCACTCCTGGCCCGGCGGTCGCCTGCGGTACAACACTAGCCCCGGGATCGCGGCGCGGCAGCCCATTCGGCGCAGCCGCACGTTGCGGCAGGCCGTTGGGCGCGTCTCCCTGCGCCGGATCCTGCTGCGGCGCAGGGGTTGCGCGCTGCGGCAGGCCGTTGGCCGGACGGGTGGGCTGGGCACGCGGCGGGAGTCCGTTGGCCGGATCACGCTGCGGCAGACCGTTCGACGGGTCACGCTGCGGCAGGCCTCCGAGCGGATCGAGCCTCGGCAACTCACCGGACGGATCACGCTGCGGCAGACCACTGAGCGGATCGAGCCTGGGCAGGCCACCGGACTGATCCCGGTGCGGCAGCCGCGGCGTGGGTTCACGCTGCGGCAGACCGCCTGAGGCAGTGCCGCGCTGCGGGAGCCCGGTCGACGGATCACGCTGGACAGGTTCGGAATCACGCTGCGGCGCGGAACTTTCCGGCGCACGCTGCGGCAGGCCGGTCGGCTGGCCGCGCTGCGGCAGACCCGTTACCGAATCACGCTGCGGCAGGCCACCGGTCTGCTCCCGCTGCGGCAGCCCGGACGACGGGTCACGCTGCGGCAACCCACCGGTCTGCTCCCGCTGCGGGAGCCCGGTCGACGGGTCACGCTGCGGCAGGCCACCGGTCTGCTCCCGCTGCGGTAGTCGCTGCGAAGGATCACGCTGCGGCAGGCCGACCGAAGGGTCACGCTGCGGGGCGCCGTTGGCGCCGGGCGAACGCTGCGGCAGACCACCGGGGGTGCTCCCCCGCTGAGTCTGTGCCGCATCACGCTGCGGCGCGGCGGGCGGCTGCGCGGCATCACGCGACGGCGCACCGCTGGCACCCGGCTGACGCTGCGGCAAGCCGCCGCCGGTCTGCGCGAGCCCACTCGGCTTCTGCTCGCCCTGACCCGGCCCGGCGGGCGGACGTTGCGGCCCACCCGGTGCCAGATTGCGCTTGGGCAGGTTCGCCGCGGCGAGCTTGCCGCGCTGCGGCACGTTCGCCTGGCCCGGTGCGGGCGGGCGCAGCGACGGCGAGGACTGCTCGGTGGCGTCCTGTGCCATTCCCGAGGCCATCGAGTTGCCCGGCTGACGCTGCGGCAACCCACCACCGGCACCCGCCGGGGTCGGCCCGCTGACGCCGGGATCCACGGTGACCATCACGTTGCCACCCGGGGTACGGGTGATCGCGCGGGTCTGCATGGTGCTCGGCTGCTGCTGCGCGTTGGACTGCGGCCGCTGCTGGTCCGGCGCGGGCGCCTGCTGCTGCTTCTGCAGCTGATGCGGCGGCACCACGGTCCCACCGGCCGCCGAGACGATCAGGCCGACCGGCACGTGCACGGTGACGGTGACGCCGGGATCGCGGGCGGTGTCGAAGGTCGGACGTAGTCGCACGGTGAGCCCGTGCCGCTCGGCCAGGCGACCGACAACGAACAGACCCATGTGACGGGCGGTGTCGGGACCGGGCTCGGCGGTCTGCTCGAGCCGGTGGTTGATCTCCGACATCTCCGCGGGCGGCATACCGATACCGCGGTCGGCGACCTCGATCAGCAGACCCTGGTCGTGTGCCTGGGCGAAGGTGAACTTGACGTCGGTCTCCGGCGGGGAGGCGCGAAGGGCGTTGTCGAGCAGCTCGGCGAACAGGTGCGCCATATCGGAGGCGGCCGGCTCGACCAGCGAGCCGCGCGGCGTGGCGCCGAGCTTGACCCGCTCGTAGTCCTCGACCTCGGAGATCGCGGCGCGCAGCACGTCGGCGATCTCGACCGGGGCCGACTTGGTGCGACGCTGTTTGGTACCGGCCAGAATCAGCAGGTTGTCGCCGTTACGGCGCATGCGCGCGGCGAGGTGGTCGAGGCGGAAGAGGTTCTCGAGCAGGCGCGGGTCCTTCTCGTCGTACTCCATCGCCTCGATGAGGGTGAGCTGATGGTCGACGAGCGACTTGGACCGACGAGCCAGGGTCTCGAACATGTCGTTGACCTGCGAACGCATCTGCGCCTGGTCACTGGCGAGGCGAAGGGCCTGCCCGTGGATGTCGTCGACGGCGCGAGCGAGCTGGCCGATCTCCTCGTCGGAGCGCACCGGCATCGGCTCGAGCGGCACGTCCTCGGGAGCGGCGCCGTTGCGGAGCTGGGCGACCTCGTGCGGCAGATCGGATTCGGCGACGCGCAGCGCGGCGAGGCGAAGCCGGTGCAGCGGCACGATCATCGAGCGGGCGACGAACACCGCGAGCAACAGCGCGGCCAGGATCGTCGCGATGACGACCGCGGTGTAGGTCCATGCGCCGGTGGCGGCCGTGCTGGCGAGGTCGTTCATGGCGACGTCGATGGACGCGGTCGCCTCGTCGACGGCGCCCTCGTAGGTCGCGATACTGGTGTAGAGCGAGGTCTTGAGCTCGGTGACGGGCAGCTGGCCCGCGGCGAACGCGGGACTGTCGAGCATGCCGAGCCGGATCTGGACCTGCTTCATGAGCTCGGCGATCACCGGATCGCCGGGCGGGAAGCGGTTGGCGAGCACCTCGACACGGTGCCGTTCGACGGCGACACCGGTGAGGTAGGCCTGGACGCCTTCTTCTTTGCCCTGCAGCATCTGCGCGATACCGGCGAGCTCGTCGACGAGCACCGTACTGGTGTTACGCAGGTCGACAAGACGGATCTTGCTCGCGTCCATCGCCGGGCTGCTCGCGTCCGACAGGGTCGCTTCCACGATCCGGATACTGTCGGTGTTCATCTCCGAGACCACGGCGAGGGCGGGCGGGAAGTCGGTCGTCAACCCTGTGCCCTGCGCCCGCACCCGCTTGGCCTTCGCGAGCATGCGCTCGAACGCGGCGTGCACCTCGGGGAGCCCGGAGAGCTGGTCGATCGAGGACTCGGACTCGCCGATCACGTCATCGAGACTCGCGAGGTCCTGTTCGGTCACCAGCGAGACACCGGCGCCACTCGGCACCATCTGACTGCCGACCACCTGGGCGGTGACCGCACTCAGCCGACTGACCACCGGAATCGTGTCTACCTGCTCGTTGATACTGGAGAGCCGGTTGGCTTCCGAGAACTCCGAGGTAATTCGAGACACGCCGAGCCCGACCGCGACCGCGAGTGGCACGGCAAGTACGGCCGTAACCTTCCAACGCAGGTCCCAGTTGCCGAGCGCCCAGCGTTTGCTGCCGGACCTAGCGGCGTCACGCATCTCCCACTCACTTTCCAAACTGGCCTCGTACCGTGCGCCTGAAGCGAACCTCCACCGGCGCGATGGTGGCTCGCCAGTGGCTGCTGGCCGAGAACTACGGCTGGCCGAGAAATTGCGTCTACGACTGCCCGAATAAGTGACATCGGATTCTAACGGATCAATAACTTCTTGGTTGACTCCCGGTCGGGGTCCGCTCCATGACCAGCCTGTTGTAGGCAAAACCAAAGGTCGCGGCACCCCCTCGGGTGTCGCGTGAAGTCTGCCACAATCATCTGGATCTATCGAGCGGGCATCGAAGCGAGGCTAGGGAGTCACGGGGTTGGACACCGAACACGAGTACCGGCCGGTCTATCAGACCAGCCTGGTCGACCCAGCCGACTTCTGGTCCGCCGCAGCTCAGAGCATCGAATGGGATGTCGAACCGCAGCAGATCGTGGATGCCGCCGACAAGCGGTCGGCCCGGTGGTTCCCCGACGCCCGTCTGAATACCTGTGTGAATGCCCTTGACCGCCATGTCAGGGCCGGAACTGTCGACCAGGGTGGACACGCCGATCAGCCCGCCCTCATATATGCCTCCGCTATGACGGACACCACCACGATTTACACCTACGCCGAATTGCTCGACAAAGTCGCCGAGTTCGCCGGTGCCATGCGCGATCTCGGTGTGGTGGCCGGTGATCGGGTGGTGATCTATCTGCCGATGATCCCCGAAGCGGTGATCGCGATGCTGGCGTGTGCCCGCATCGGCGCGGTGCACTCGGTGGTGTTCGGCGGATTCGCCGCGCCCGAGCTGGCCGCCCGGATCGACGACGCTGAGCCGGTCCTGATCGTCACCGCATCGGGTGGGCTCGAACCCAACCGCCGCATCGACTACCCGCCGATCGTGATGGCCGCGCTCGATCTCGCCGAGACCGCGTCGGTGCGCACGGTGATCGTCAAGCAGCGCCCCGAGTTCCAGACGATCGAGTTCCCGGCCGCGCTGGCAGCCACCGACGTGCTGCCGTCCTCGGAGCAGACCGTCGCCGCCCGCTGGGTCGACTGGGATGCCTGCGTAGACGGCGTGACGCCCGCCGATCCGGTCTCGGTCGCCGCCACCGATCCGCTCTACATCCTCTACACCTCCGGCACCACCGGAAAGCCGAAGGGCGTGGTGCGCGACAACGGCGGACACGCTGTCGCGCTGTCCTGGTCGATGCGCAATATCTACGACGTCGGCCCTGGTCAGGTGTTCTGGGCCGCCTCCGATGTGGGCTGGGTCGTCGGCCACTCCTACATCGTCTACGCGCCCCTGCTGGTCGGTGCGACGACCGTGCTCTACGAGGGCAAACCCGTCGGCACCCCCGACGCCGGGGCGTTCTGGCGGATCATCGACGAGCACAACGTGCGGGTGCTGTTCACCGCGCCGACCGCGTTGCGCGCGATCCGCCGCGCCGACCCCGAGGCCACCGCGGCCCACCGCTACGACCTGTCCCGGCTGCGCGCGTTGTTCTGCGCGGGCGAGCGCCTGGATCCGGCCACGTTCGACTGGGCCACCAACACCCTGCTCGCCGGCCACCCCGATACCCCCGTGGTCGATCACTGGTGGCAGACCGAGACCGGCTGGCCCATCTGCGCCGACCCGCTCGGCCTGCAGGAACTGCCGGTCAAACCCGGTTCGGCGAGTGTGCCGGTGCCCGGTTACCGGCTGCGCGTGCTCGACGCGAACGGCAACCCGGTACCCAACGGCACCGAGGGCAATATCGTCATCGGACTGCCACTGCCCCCCGGCTGCCTGACGGGCCTGTGGCGCAACCGGGAGCGCTTCATCCGCTCATACCTGTCGGCCTTCCCCGGCCACTACCTCACCGGCGACTCCGGCTACTTCGACGAGGACGGCTACCTCTACGTCCTCGGCCGCAGCGACGACGTGATCAACATCGCCGGTCACCGGCTGTCGGCGGGCAGTATCGAGGCCGCGATCTCCGGGCACGAGGCCGTCGCCGAGTGCGCGGTGATCGGCATGCCCGACGAGCTCAAGGGCAGTCTCCCGCTCGCCTATGTGGTGCTCAAGCAGGGCGTCGACATCGATCAGCAGCAGTTGCGTGCCGAGCTCGACGAGCGGGTGCGCAACCAGATCGGCGCGATCGCCAGCCTGCACGATTCGATCATCGTCACCGGCCTGCCCAAGACCCGCTCCGGCAAGATCCTGCGCAAGACGATCCGCCAGCTCACCGCCGGTGAACACGTCGAACCGCCCGCCACCATCGAGGATCCGCACGTCCTCACCGCCCTCGCCGACCGCATCCTCGCCAACCCGCCGCTGGGGAACCCGCCGTCGGAGGTCCCCAACGGCGATCCGGTCGCTCCACCTGCGTAACTGCCCCACCTAGGATCACAGGGTGACTACCTCAACGGTCCTTGTTGTCGACGACGACGAGGACGTTCTCGCCTCGGTCGAACGCGGCCTGCGGCTGTCCGGCTTCCGGGTCCTCGTCGCGCGCGACGGTGGTGCCGCGCTGCGAGCCGTCGCCGAGCAGGCGCCCGACGCGGTGGTCCTCGACATGAACATGCCGGTCCTCGACGGTGCGGGCGTGGTCACGGCGTTGCGGGCGATGGGCAATGACGTGCCCATCTGCGTGCTCAGCGCCCGCGCCTCGGTGGACGACCGGATCGCGGGCCTCGAGTCGGGCGCCGACGACTACCTGGTGAAACCGTTCGAGCTGGCCGAACTGGTGGCCAGGATCAAGGCCCTGCTGCGCCGCCGCACCGACACGCCCGACCCCGTGGCGCCCGGTTCGCTGACCGTCGGTCCGCTGCTCGTCGATGTCGCGGGATATCGCGCACTGCTGCACGGGCGCGAAATCGAGCTCACCAAAAGGGAATTCGAATTGCTGTCCACCCTGGCCCGTAATGCGGGTGTGGTGTTGACGCGAGAACGGCTGCTGGAATTGGTGTGGGGTTACGATTTCATAGCCGATACGAATGTGGTGGATGTGTTCGTCGGCTACTTGCGCCGGAAACTCGAAATAGATGACACGCCAAGGATTTTGCATACGATTCGCGGGGTGGGTTTCGTCCTCCGGGAATCGAAATGATCTCCGACCCACCGCCGAAACATCGTCGCAGACAATCCTTTTCGCTGCGGACAAGAGTCGCGGGCGCGGCGGCGGCCGGGGCGGTCATCATCGTCACGATCGCCGCTTTCGTGGGTTTTCAGGCAATCGAACGAAATAACGTCACCCAAACCGACCAGCAACTGGAAATCGCCTCGCGCATCGTGCTGATCGAGCCGGTCCTGGCCACCGGCTTCGTGAATCTGACCGGTTTGCAGAACACCATGGCGCTCACCGTGCGCGACAACGGCCAGGTGACCGCGTCGAGCTCGACCCAGCTGCCGGATCTGCCGCCCGGCTCGCAGACCGTGGAGCTGCACGACCAGCCCTACCGGGTGCTCACCACCACCGAGAACCAGCCCGAAGGTCGCACGGTCTCGCTGGCCATTCCGACCACCGAGGCGACCAAGGCGACCGACGACCAGCAGCGCTGGGTGCTGGCGGGCGCGGCGATCGCGGTGGCGGCCGCGGCGGCGCTGGGCTGGTTGCTCGCCGGGCGCGCCGTCGGCCCGATCGTGAAGCTGACCAGGCAGGTCTCCGCCGTCGGCGAGCCGGGCGAGGCCGCCCAACCGGTGGACGGTTCGGGTGTCGACGAGGCGGTGAAACTGGCCGAGGCGGTGAACACCATGCTGGCCCGCGTCGATCAGGCCCAGGCCGAGACCGCCGCCGCACTGGAGACGGCCCGCGATTTCGCCGCCGTCTCCGCCCACGAACTGCGCACCCCGCTCACCGCGATCCGCACCGACCTCGAGGTCCTGCGCACCCTCGACCTCACCGACGAACAGCGCCGCGAGATCCTCGACGACCTCGCCCGCAACGAGACCAGGGTCGAAACCACCCTGTCGGCGCTGGAACGACTCGCCCGCGGCGATCTCACCGCCGAGGCCGACCACGTCCCCACCGATGTCGCCGACCTGTGCGACCAGGCCGCCCACGACGCGATGCGCCACAACCCCGGCCTGACGGTGCGCATCGAGACCGACGCCGAACTCGTCACCCGCGGCCTGCCCGCCGGTCTGCGCCTGGCTGTCGACAACGCCCTCACCAATTCGGTCAAGCACGGTGGCGCCACCACCGCCGTGGTCTCGGCGCACCGCACCCCGTACGGCCGCATCGTGATCGCCGTTGACGACAACGGCACCGGCGTGGCACCCGACGAACGCGAGGCGGTCTTCGCGCGCTTCGCCCGCGGCGCCAACGCCACCAAGGGCGGTTCGGGCCTGGGCCTCGCTCTGGTGGCCCAGCAGGCCCAGCTGCACGGCGGGCTGGCCTACTTCGAGGACAGCCCGCTCGGCGGCGCCCGGCTGGTCATCGACCTGCCGGTCCGCCCCGCCGACGCAAAAGCCCCGCACCCACGATGATCGCGGGCGCGGGGCCGAGAGTGCGCGCTACCTACTTCTTGTCGTTGTGCTCGAACGCGCCCTTCACTTTGCCCGCCGCGCGTTCGGCGGCGTCTTTCACGCTGGCCGCTGCCTTCTTCGCTTCCGCCTCGATCTTCTCGGCCTCGGCCTTGGCCTTGGCTTTCACATCGTCGGTGTCGGACATCGAACCTCCACTCTCGTGAGTTCCGCGCCGGACCGGCACGGGTGAAGACACTCGCGAGAATACCGCAGCAACCGTTCAGCCACCGTTATCGCGGACGTCACGTCCACCGTGTTCGCGGCCCGGGGTCAGCCCTGGCAACCCGACCAGACCGTCTTCGGCATCGAGCTGGACAGGTGGTGTTCGATGTTGTGGAAGAGGCCGTCGAGTTCGGCCCACTCCAGGTCGGCGCCGTACCCGGGCGAGTAGACGATCTTGGTCTGGTCGTCGGTACCGGAGATCGCCTGCTCGGCGCGCATCAGCACCGCGCACTTCCCGCTCGCGAACACCAGCTGCACCGTGCATTGCGGCTCGAAGAGGCTGGTCGAGCCCAGACTGATCGGCTCGGGGAAGCCCGCGTCGCAGGCCGCCAAGGCCGCGCTCTCGGCGGCCGCCCTGTCCGCGTGGTCGCGGATTTCGAAGAAGCGATCCGGGGTCAGGTGCGAATTGACGACGACCGTCCACAGGGTCGGGTCGGCGTTGGCGGTCCCCGTGGCGACCACCGGACCGGCGATGGCGGCGCCCACCATGAGACTGCTCAAGACCACTGACTGAAGCTTCACTGTTTCTCCGTACCACTCGACGCCGAACCTTGTGTCGGCAACCGGTCAGCGTACCAAGCGATCAGACCGTCCAAACTAGTGAATTGTCAACTGTCACTGACACTTTCGCTGTTCCAGATCACAGCGGATGCAGCGGGGCACCGTCGCCACGCGGCTTCGGCTTCCTCAATGATCTCTCAGACATCTCCCACGACCGGCACCCAAGTCCGGGGTTACCGTCACCGATGTGATCGACAAACGCGCTCGTCTGCTCTGCCTCGCCACCGCCCTCGCGCTGGCGGGCGGTCTCGTCGCCTGTGCGGGCGATGACGCCGCACCGACCGCAATGGCGCTGGTCAACGCCGATACCGGACCCACCGGCGAGCGGGTGGCCAAGGCGGTGCAGGACGCGGGCGGCTACGAGTGGACCGTGGCCGAGCCCGGCGAGATCGACGCCGACGACTTCGCCGCCGTGATCACCCTGCCCGCCGACCTCACCTCGTCGATGGCCACCCTCGCCACCCCCGAACCCAAGCGCGCCAAGGTCACTGTCACCACCCACGACGGCGCCGACCCGGACACGGTGAACGGCGCGGTCGACGCGGTGACCCACCGGATCGGCGCGTCCGGCGTCGACGCTGCACTGGCCGCGGTCTCCCAGGCCCGCAACCAGATGACGTCGGTGCAGTTCACCGCCCAGCTACTGAGCGCGGGTGTGAACGCGGCGGCCGACGGCGCGGGCCAGTTCAGCGGCGGCGCACAGGAGATGCTCGGCTTCCTCGACTACGCGAAAGAGGGTGCGGGCCAACTCACTTCGGCTATCGAACTGCTGAACCAGACCGTCGACGGCGCCGCCAAGCAGGCCAACCAGCTGGCCGACGCCCTCGGCGCCACCGGCGTCACGATCGCCGGCGTACAGAGCAGCGCGGCCGCCATGGGCTCCGGCCTCGACCAGGTCCTGCCACTCCTGAAAGCCCTCCCCTTCTCCGGCGACCCCCAACTCGCCGACATCATCACCAAACTCGAAGCCCTGCGCGGTGTTTCGACCCAGGCAGGCACCCAGCTCGCGGGCTTGAGCGAATTGACCGGCGCCGCAGTAGATCCCAACACCGACCTCGGCACCCTCCTGCGCACCGTCGTCGCCCGTCTCAACAGCGCCCGCGACCAACTCACCCAGGGCGCCGAACTCGCCAAGGGCCTGCCCACCCTCGCCGAACAGGGCGGCGCCCAACTCCTCTCGGCCGTCGAACAACTCACCGGCGGCGTCGGCGCCCTCCAGAACATCGTCGGCAACCTCAACACCCAAACCGCCAAAGCCCTCGAAGCCCTCCCCCCACGCGCCCAGTCCCAGCAGTCCGCCCTCGCACTGGCCCTGACCGACCCGGTCGAAGTCGTCCGCGAGTGAAACCCGACCAGCCCCGACGTCGTGAACGAATGGTGTCGAGGTGGCGACACGGTCGGTAAGCTCGGCCCGTGGACTCGCTGCCGCATCAGATGACGGAGGAGCAGTACCGCCAGCTCCCCGAGGATGTGTCCCGAGAGATCGAGGTAGTGCACGGGCACGTCATCCTCTGCGAATCACCGACGCCTGAGCACAACCGCATTGCCCGACGACTGGCGGGCGCGATGGAAGACCTGCCGAGCACCGAACCGTGCATTCGCGCCGAGACCGACATCGATGTGGTGCTGTGGCGGGTTCCGAAGTTCACCTTCCGACGTCCCGATGTCACGGTGTACCGCTGCCTTGACCAGCCGGGAGACAAACCGGAGGCCGGTGACGCGCTGATCGTGGTCGAGGTGTCGTCGCCGTCGACGGCGGCCGAGGACCTGCTCGACAAGAAGGCGCAGTACGCGCGAGTCGGCATTCCGCTCTACCTCGTGGTCATGCTCGATACGAAGTTCGACATTGCCGAGGTGCTCGAGTTCCGGCTCGACGCGCACGCACGCGAGTATCGGCTGCACCAGATCCACCGCGACGGACTGCTCCGATTGGAGCATGTGGTCGTCGGTGATATCGCGTTCGCCGACCTCGTCCGCTGAACAGACACGGCCCGGCCGAATTCGACCGGGCCGCAATGCTTTTCACGCTCAGGGCAGGACCTGCGGGATGATCTCCGGTGCGGCCAGGCCGACCACCGCGCCGATCAACGCGCCGACCAGTGCATTCGGCAGACCCACCAGGCCGACGCACGGCAGGTACAGGATCATCGTGGTGATCATCGGGATGCACACGACCGCGGCGACGATCGCGCCGATGCCCGCGCCGATGGCGGCGGCGTTCTGGACCGGGTCGGGGAATTGCGCAGTGGGCGTTGTGGCGATGGTCTTCAGCTCCGCGCTCGCCGCCTCGGTGGGCCGCGGTGTCACCGTCACACTTCGCCCGTCGGCGGCGATCTCGGTGGCGAGGGCGATCACATTGCCGCTGACCGTGGTGAACGAGGTCGGGATCTCCCCGATCGGCGCGCCGGTCGCCGACTCGACGACAACCCGGCTCGAGTCGGGCGCGAGCAGGAAGCGCCCCTCGTCGACCGAGGCGGACACGGTCCGCAGGTCCGGCGCGACGACCGTGCGGTAACCCTCCCCCGCACTGGCCAGCCCGGCCGCGTACTGCGTCTGCTGATCGGCCTCCGCCGAGCACACCCCGGCACCGGCGAGCCCCACCGCGACGGGCAGTGCCACCGCGAGCACGCGGCGAACAACCTTGTGTTGGAACATGATCGAGAATCTCCCTCCCGAAACTCCCGAAGAACCCGGCCCCGGGCGAATCGAACAAGTCACTGTCATGGACAACGCATTGGAAACGAATCACGCGGGAGCTCGGATCAGCCCCGTACCAGCGCCGTACATTACCGTCCGGCCTCGCGCACGGGTCGGGCAGGGCGTCGACAGACCCCGTATGCTTCGCCAGGGAAAGGGGGCGGGCATGACCGAAACAGGCTCCGGTACTGGGCTCTTCGCCGGATATCGAATCGAGCGGCGGCTCGGCGTCGGGGGAATGGGCGAGGTCTTCCTCGCGGCCGACCGTGACCTGCCGCGCTGGGTGGCACTGAAGGTGATCACCGCACCGGAGGCCGACACCTCGGGACTGCGGGCGCGATTCCTGCGCGAAGCCGACACCGCTGCGCAACTGAACCATCCGAACATCGTCACGGTGTACGCGCGTGGGCAGGAAGGCGACCGGCTGTGGATCGCGATGCAGTACGTCGAGGGCAGCGATGCCGCCGAACTCGTCCGGCGCGGGCCCCTTCCCGTCCCGCAGGCGGTGCACATCGTCACCCAGATCGCCAAGGCACTCGACTACGCCCATCAGCGCGGTGTGATCCACCGTGATGTGAAACCCGCCAATATCCTGCTCACCGGCGCCGACCAGGTCCTACTCGCCGATTTCGGCATCGCGAAGGCCACCGATCACACCGACGGACTCACACGCACCGGCGAGGTGATCACCAGCTTCCAGTACGCCGCGCCGGAGCTGTTCGATCACTCCGGCCCGGTCGATCACCGCACCGATGTGTACGCCCTCGGTTGCACGCTCTATCACCTGCTCACCGGCGCGCCCCCGTTCGCGGGCACCTCGCCCGCGCAGCTCATCCACGGCCATCTCGCGCAGCCGGTGCCACGGGCGAGTCACCATTTCCCGTGGGTACCCGCCGCGTTCGACGCCGTGCTGGCCCGTGCCCTCGCCAAGGATCCGGCCGCCCGTTTCCAGAGCTGTGGCGAACTCGCCGCGGCGGCCGTCGGCGCGATGTCCGGCGCCCGCCTTCCCGCACCGCGCCCGTCCCGCTCGCGACGCGGCCTGTGGCTCTCGCTCGGCGCGTTGGGCCTGGTCACGGCGCTCGGGGTCGCAACGGCCGCGGTGATCCTGCTGCGCGGTGAGTCCGCGGAGCCCGAGAATCCCATGGCCGCACAGGAAGCCGCGCGACTGGCCGCCTGCGAGTTCGGCCGCGTCATCGGCACCTATCACTACCAGGATATCGACAGCTACATCGCGACGGTGCGGGCCAAGTCCACCGGACCCTTCCTGGACGAATTCACCGGCAGCTCAGAGACTTTGAAGTCGGCAATGCAGAACACTCAGGTGTCCTCGACCATCGACGGGGAAGTGCAGTGTCTGTCCAAGTCCGGCGCGGACGCGGAGTTCCTGGTCGTCGACCTGCTCACGCAGAAGATGACGAGCCTGAACGCACCGGAGGGCAAGCAGCAGAAGATGACCATCGTGCTCACCATGCGCAAAGTCGGCGACCGCTGGTTGTGTGCCGAGCTCGAGACCGCGCAGTAGCCCGGAAACGACAACGGCCCGTGCTTCCCAGTGGAAGCACGGGCCGAAAGCTGTCCGGATCAGCCGGCGTTGAGCAGGTCGATCACGAAGACCAGGGTCTTGCCCGAGAGGGCGTGGCCCGAACCGGCGGGGCCGTAGGCCAGCTCCGGCGGGATGACCAGCTGACGGCGGCCGCCGACCTTCATGCCGGGGATGCCGTCCTGCCAGCCCTGGATCAGGCCGCGCAGCGGGAAGGTGATGGATTCGCCGCGGTCCCAGGAGGAGTCGAACTGCTCACCGTTGTCGAACTCGACGCCGACGTAGTGCACCTCGACGGTGCCGCCGGGCACCGCTTCCTTGCCTTCGCCCTCGATGAGGTCGGTAATGACGAGCTCGGTGGGCGCGGGGCCCTCCTGAAAGTCGATCTCCGGCTTGGTCATGCGGGCTATCCCCTTCGATAGATTGCGTTCACCAACAAAGTGTCCAACAGCAGCTGGGTCGAAACTAGCGGCTGCCGATTTCGTAGTAGTCACGCTCACCGTAGCCGGTGTAGATCTGACGCGGGCGCCCGATCTTCAACGGCTCGGAGTGCATTTCACGCCAGTGCGCGATCCAGCCCGGCAGGCGACCCATGGCGAACAGCACGGTGAACATGCGGGTCGGGAAGCCCATGGCGCGGTAGATGACGCCGGTGTAGAAGTCGACGTTCGGGTACAGGCGACGCGACACGAAGTAGTCGTCGGTCAGCGCGGCCTCTTCGAGCTGCTTGGCGATGTCGAGGAGCTGGTCGTCGCCACCGATCTTCGACAGGATCTTGTCGGCGGCCTGCTTGACCAGCGTCGCGCGCGGGTCGTAGTTGCGGTAGACGCGGTGCCCGAAGCCCATGAGCTTCACGCCGTCTTCCTTGTTCTTGACCTTGCGGATGAATTCCTTGACGTCGCCGCCGTTGGCCTTGATGTCGTCGAGCATCTCGAGCACGGCCTGGTTGGCGCCGCCGTGCAGCGGGCCCCAGAGCGCGTTGATGCCGCCGGACACCGAGGTGAACAGGTTGGCGTCGGAGGAGCCGACGAGGCGCACGGTCGAGGTGGAGCAGTTCTGCTCGTGGTCGGCGTGCAGGATCAGCAGCATGTCGAGCGCGGCGGCGACCTCGGGGTCGACCTCGTACGGCTCAGCCGGGAAGCCGAAGGTCATCCGCAGGAAGTTCTCGACCAGCGACAGCGAGTTGTCGGGGTAGAGGAACGGCTGACCGACCGACTTCTTGTACGAGTAGGCCGCGATGGTGGGCAGCTTCGCCAGCAGGCGAATGGTCGACAGTTCGACCTGCTCGGGATCGCGGGGATCCAGGGAGTCCTGGTAGTACGCCGACAACGCGTTCACCGCGGACGACAGCACCGGCATGGGGTGCGCGTTGCGCGGGAAGCCGTCGAAGAACCGCTTCAGGTCCTCGTGCAGCAGGGTGTGGCGACGGATGCGATCGGTGAAGTCGTCGAGCTGGGCCTGGGTGGGCAGCTCGCCGTAGATGAGCAGGTAGCTGACCTCGATGAAGGTCGAGCGCCCGGCCAGCTGGTCGATCGGGTAACCGCGGTAGCGCAGGATGCCCGCTTCACCGTCGATGTAGGTGATCGCCGACTTGGTCGACGCGGTGTTCATGAAACCGGGGTCATAGGTGACGTAACCGGTGCTGGCCAGCAGCTTGCCCAAGTCGAGCCCGTCGTTACCCTCCGCGGCCTTGGTGACCGAGATCGGGAACTCGCCACCGGGGTACTGCAGTACCGCCTTGGCGTCTTCGGTGACGTTGGTGATGTTCTCAGCGGGCACGGAAGGATCCCTCTCAGGCTAGTTGAGATTCTCGCCGAGCCCTGAAACCCGACGCCGAACCGTGCGCCGTCTGCGGTCGGCAGATGGCGCGCTTGGTGTAACGCTAACTGTTGTTCGGTCGAGACGAGCAATCAGGGTTGCCCTGCCCGCTCCTCACACCGACCGCGTGCGGTGGTGAGGTCGGAGACCTGCGCCGATCCCGTTTTCCGGACCGCTGTCCGGCCGGTATACCGCGCCGGAACGACTGCCGGGTTCGGTATTCGAATCAGGTTGCCGCACAACTCATTTCACAGCCGACGCGGAATGCGCGCGAGCCACCCGATATCGGACGAAGGCGGGGAAGGCCAGCGCGGCCAGCACCACCCCGATCACCACCAGTACGCCGCCACCGGCAGCAGCTACAGCAGTACCCATGCTCGCCGCCGCGAAACCGTGGGCAACATCACCGATCCGTGGCCCACCTGCAACTACCACGATGAACACGCCTTGCAGCCGCCCGCGCATCTCGTCGGTGGAGACATTGAGCAGCATGGCCGTGCGGAACGCCGCCGACACCATGTCGGCCGCCCCGCCGAGCGCCAGGCACGCCACCGCGATCCACAACCACACCCCGAGCCCGAACCAGCGCCCGGCCAAGCCAACCGCCAGCCCGAACCCCACCATCGTCACACCCCAGATCGCGATGCACACCAGCACCGCCAACCCCTGCCTGCGCACCCGCGGGATCCACCCGGAGAACACCCCGCCGAGCACCGACCCGACCGCCATCGCCGCGAACAGCAACCCGAGCGCCACCCCGCCTTCGGCCGGATCGTGGAAGGTCTCGTGCGCGATCTGCGGATACAGCGCGCGGGCCATCCCGAACACCATGGCGATCAGGTCGACGACGAACGAGGCGAGCAGGATGCGCTGCCCCGCGAGATAGCGGAAGCCGTCGAGCACGGTGCGCAGCCCGGCCCGGCGCTGTTCACCGGTCGGCGGGAACGTGGGTAACTGCCAGACCGCCCACAGCGTCGCGAGCAGGGCGATCGCATCGATCAGATACAACGTCGACAGCCCGATCACCGGGATCAGCAGCCCCGCCAGCACCGGCCCCGCGATCGCGCCGACATTGAACACCGTCATGCTCAACGAGCTGGCCGAAGCCATCTGCTCGGGCGGCAGCAACCGGGCGATCAAGGCGCTGCGCGTGGGCTGATTGACCGCGAAGAACGCCTGCTGAGTAGCGAACAACCCGAGGATGAGCCACACATTGTTCACCCCGAGCGCTGCCTGCGCCCAGAACGCCACCGCGGTCAGACCCGTACCCGCCGTGGTGATGACGAGCAGCTTGCGCCGGTCCATCACATCCGCGAGCGCCCCACCCCACAGCCCGAACACCACCAGTGGAACCAGTCCGAACAACCCCGCCAGCCCGACATAGCCGGAACTGCCGGTGATCTGAAAGATCTGCTGCGGCACCGCGACCACCGAGAGCTGCGCGCCGATGACGGTGACGATGTTAGTCGTCCACAACCTGCGATAGTCGCGGTTGCGCAGGGGTTCGGTGTCGGCGAGCAGCTTCACTCAGCGCAGATTAGCCACTACTCGGCGGTCATCCCATGTTTGCGCTCGGTGACATAAGCCACCTCTTGTTACGGCTGCAAACGTTCGACTGTTGTGTTCTCGCCGTCGATCCGCACCACCACGCGATTGTGCAGTCGGCCGCGCCTGCCCTGCCAGAACTCCACCTCGTCGGGACGCAGCAGGTACCCGCCCCAGAACGGCGGCACGGGGATGTCGTCCACGTCGGCGAATCGCGCCGTCACCTCGGCCAGTGTGCGATCGAGGTCCGCGCGCGAGGCCACCGGTCGCGACTGTTGCGACGCCCACGCACCCAATCGCGAATCCCGCGGTCGCTCGGCCCAGTAGGCCGCCGTCACCTCGGCCGACACCCGCTCGGTCACCCCGCGCACATGCACCTGCCTGGCCAGCGCGGGCCAGACGAAACTCGCGGCCGCGTACGGGTCGGCGGCGAGCTGGGTGCCCTTGGCCGATTCGTAGTTCGTATAGAAGGTGACGCCCTCGGGCGAGAGTCCCTTGCACAGGACCGTGCGCGCCACCGGGCGCGGGACCGGACCGGCGAGGGAGACCGTCGCGAGAACCATCGCGTTCGGCTCGGCGACGCCGAGGGTCCGCGCCTCGTCGATCCAGCGGCGCAGCAACGGTTCCCAGCCGTCGGCGACCCAGGTCGGATCCAGGTCCGCGTCGGCGGCGGGGACCGTCAGCGGGTCGCCGTAATCCACGCGCATCGTCGCCAGATCGGCCACCATTCGGGCACGGGGGTCTTCCATGTGGTCGACGGTACTGCAGGCGCCCGACCTCACAGCTCGACCATGCAGGGCCGGAGCTGCCGTCAGGCCTGGACGGGTCTATGGTCATCCACAGATCGGCATGCCCCTGCAAGGAGAGTCAACTGTGACCACCAGCGCGGTACCCCAGGATTTCGTCAGCGGATTGGAAGGCGTGGTCGCCTTCACCACCGATATCGCCGAGCCGGACAAGGACGGTGGCGCCCTACGATATCGGGGCGTCGACATCCAGGATCTGGTCGCCGACCGGGTGACTTTCGGTGATGTGTGGGCCCTGCTGGTCGACGGTGAGTTCGGTCGCGGGCTCCCGCCGGCCGAGCCGTTCCCGCTGCCGGTGCACACCGGTGACGTGCGCGTCGACGTGCAGGCGGGCCTGGCCATGCTCGCCCCGATCTGGGGCTACGAGCCGCTGCTCGACATCGACGACGAGACCGCCCGCGACAACCTTGCGCGCGCCTCGGTGATGGCGCTGTCGTACGTGGCGCAGTCCGCGCGCGGCATCTATCAGCCCGCCGTTCCGCAGCGCAAGATCGACGAGTGCGACACCGTCACCGAGCGCTTCATGACCCGCTGGAAGGGTGACCCGGACCCGCGCCACACCGAGGCCATCGACGCCTACTGGGTCTCGGCCGCCGAGCACGGCATGAACGCCTCCACCTTCACCGCCCGCGTCATCGCCTCCACCGGCGCCGACGTGGCCGCCTCGCTGTCGGGCGCGATCGGCGCCATGTCCGGCCCGCTGCACGGCGGCGCGCCCGCCCGCGTGCTCCCGATGATCGAAGCGGTCGAGAAGTCCGGTGACGCAAGGGCTTTGGTCAAGGGCATCCTGGACCGCAAAGAGAAGCTGATGGGCTTCGGCCACCGCGTCTACCGCGCCGAGGACCCCCGCGCCCGCGTGCTCCGCGCCACCGCCAAGCGCCTCGACGCCCCCCGCTACGAGGTGGCCGCCGCCCTCGAACAGGCGGCGCTGGCCGAACTGCGCGAACGCCGCCCCGACCGCGCCATCGAAACCAACGTCGAATTCTGGGCGGCGGTAATCCTCGACTTCGCCGAGGTCCCCGCCCACATGATGCCCGCCATGTTCACCTGCGGCCGCACCGCCGGTTGGTGCGCCCACATCCTCGAACAAAAGCAACTGGGCAAGCTCGTCCGCCCCGCCGCCATCTACACCGGCCCGGCCCCCCGCACCCCGGAAGAGGTTCCGGGCTGGTCCACCATCTCGCACTGACCGTACGACGACGGCAGTCCACGTCGGCCGGGTCCTGAAATCACCGCTGCCGCGGCGGTCACATTCCGTCGCGGCAGCGGTGTTCATGCGGCCGCTTACAGCTCGACCAGGTCCAAGTCGGTCTGGGCGAAGTCGTCGCCGATGCAGAGCAGCGGTTCGCCCGAGGACCAAGCCACGGCGTAGGTCAGGCAGTCACCGAAGTTCAACGCCGCCGGGTGTCTACCCTTCCCGAATCGGAGGAAGGCCGTTTGGGCTGCCCGCCAGTGCTCGGTGCCGAACGAAACGATCTCGAAGTCCCGTTCTTGCAGAAATGCCGCCAACAGCGGTTTGCCCAACGGGCCGAGCTTGTGAGTCAGGACGAGGCTCGTCTCGACCAGCGTGGGTGCACCGATTCGGCACACCGCGGCTTCGCCGATCTTGTGGCCGAGCTTTTCAGCCATGGGCTCGCCGAGGACGCACGCGACAATCGCTGAGCTGTCGATGATCACACCCCACCCGGCCCGTACCCGAGAATCTCCTCGCGCTCGGCCTTGGTGACGACTGCGCCGAACACCTCCCGGGGGATTTGCGGCCAGATCTGCGTCTGCAGAAAACCGACGAATGCGGCGCCACCATCCCGATGACCGGCCGGGCGGCCGAGCCGTTCGAGCTGATCGTGCAAGGCCGCGCGAACGGCCGCGGTCTTGCTCATTCCGGTACGCGCGGCCAACTCCGCCGCTAGCCGTTCCGCTTCGGGGTCTTTGATGTTCAGCGCCATGGTGTAATGGTACCAAAATGGAGGAATACGCGAACAGCACTCGCGTCCGACCCGATACCTGGATCGGGTTCACTGCCAGCTACTTGCATTATCTAACGATTCACCTGCGAGAACGTGTTCGAATCGCGGACGGATCGGGTCGGCGATAACATCCCAGCGAACACGCTCACGATCCCGGTGAGCGCTCTCGCGAGGGGTTGATTGTGGACAGTCATGGTTTGTCGCGGCGTCGAATGCTCGGCGTGTGCGCCGCGATCACGGCCGGGTTTGCCACGGGATGTACTGCGGCACATGGGGATTCGGTGGTATCCAATGCCACGACTCGCACCTCACCGCAGCCCGTCGCACCGGTCAGCGCGAGCCCGATCGCCACTCCGGAGGCAGCGCCTGCCTTCTCCCCCGTGCAGGTAGCGGCCCGCTACGCGGGGACGACCCCGCATCAATGGGGTGTGGATTTGCCCGGAATCACCAGTAGCTTCCCCTCGGTCGGCAAACAGTTCGCGCTCACGTTCGACGCGTGTGGTGGGCATGGGAACAGTGGCATCGACCAGGCGTTGATCGACTTCCTGATCGCCGAGCAGGTCCCGGCCACCCTGTTCCTCAACAAGCGGTGGGTCGATGCGGATCCGGCTCGGGTGCAACTACTGGGCGCGAATCCCCTTTTCGAGCTGGCCAACCACGGCTCCGCGCACAAACCGCTCTCGGTCACGGGTCGTTCCGCGTACCAGATCCGGGGCACCGCTTCGGCCGAGGAGGCCGCGTACGAGGTGTGGGACAACCATCAGCGGATCACCGAACTCACCGGTCGCGCGCCGCGCTTCTTTCGCACCGGCACCGCCCATTACGACGAAGTGGCGGTCGCGATCGTCAACGAATTGGGCGAGACCCCACTGGGTTTCACCGTGAACGCCGACTTCGGCGCCACCGCCTCGGCCACCCAGGTCCAACGCGCGATGAGCGCGGCCACACCGGGCGGAATCGCCCTGGCCCACATGCACCGCCCGAATTCCGGCACCGCGGCAGGCATGGCAGCCGCCATCCCAGCCTTACGCGCAGCCGGCTTCACCTTCGTCCACCTGTAGGTTCACCGCCGAGCACGGCCCGATGCTCATGTCGGCAAGCGACTTTGCCGTCGGTACACGACCCGCCCAGACGGATCACGATGGTGCCACGACGGGCAGACCGCTCTGCGCGGCGAGGGCGGCCAGCCGCTTGTCGTAGGTGACGAAATGCGCGAGGGCTGAACCCAGTTCGAGTGCGGCCGCTACATGGATGGCGTCGAGTGAACGCAGCGTGGTTCCGGGGGAGAGCTGGCCGGCTTTGTCGTAGACCGCGTTGGTCAAGGTTACGTGGGAGCAACGTTGCAACCATTGGTCGGCGCGGAGGTGCGCGTCAGGATGGGCACCACACGCATGGAGTCCACGGCGTACTTCGGTGCGCGATAGCTGGCTGGTGATCTGCCTGTCCGGCGATTGTTTGACGAGCCACTCCTCCAAGGCTTCGGACTCGACCTCGTCCTTGAACAACTTGATGGCTGCGCAGCTATCCAGGTACAGGAACTTCACCGCGTGTGCTCGTCACGGAGGGCGATGATCGCTTCACTGCCCAGCCTGGTCCCTGGTGGGGACGGTTCTCGTGGGATTCCGGCGGTGTCTTGACCTGTGGGGAGTTGATCGAGAATCGCAGGGTCCAAGACTCCGTTGGCGATGGCCTGTTCGATGGCTTCCTCGGCGGGGTCCGGCGGAAGAATTCGCCCGACAGTCTCGCCGTGGCGGGTGACGGTGAAGTGCTGTCCGTGACGGGCTCGGTCGAACACGTCGGCAGCGTTGCGCTGCAGCTCACGGATGGTGATCCGCGTGTCTGACAATGGCTCGTTCATGTCTGACATGATACGCGAATGCCTGACATCACCCAACCCGTCGAGGTCAGAGCGCGCCGAAATCGATCGCGACGGATGCTCCACGGTCGACGGTGAAGAACGCTGCTTCCAACCGGGTTCCGAGTTCGATCTGCCCGACCGCCGACAGTGGGACCGGTTGGATCAATCGCACCCGCCATGGCAAGGACTCATCCCATGCCCGCATCTCTAGATCGAGCCGCAACACCGGGTCGTCGCGCCCGGTGTAGTCGGCCGCGATCGGGGCGACCGCGAGCACGGTCGCCTCAGCTCGTCGACCGTTGGCCAGGATCTTGGCTGCGGCCTTACGCCCGGACTCCGCGATCTCGGGGACGAACAGCACCACCCGCTCCCGATCCCCCGGATCGACCCGGCACCCGACCACGTCGCCGGCCTGCATCCACTCCAGATCCTGGCTACGAACCCGCTGCCGGACCCGCGCGTCGTAGGCCAACTCGCCGGGCACCGAGACCCGCACGCTGAACCGGTACCCGCCCTCGCCGCGCCGAGTCCGCACCGACAGCACGCTCGCCGTCGCGGGCAAGCCCCTGATCAGCAATTCCCGTCGCGCCCCCTCCGACAGCAACCCGGGCCGCCGCCCGAATGCCCACACCCATCGGTCGAGCATCGTCCGCCCGGAGTCGACCGCAGCAAGGCTCATAGCAGGAGAGTAATGCGAAGTGGCTGTCGGTAAGGGCAAATTCCCCGCACTCCCGCACAGCGCCACCCACCCCGACCGTCGTCATCCGCCCACCACTAAACTCCCCCGTATGACCAGTGCGTTCCCGACCATTCCCGCCGACCTCAAGCCCGCCGACGGACGGTTCGGCTGCGGCCCGTCCAAGGTCCGCCCGGAGCAGCTGCAGTCCCTGGTGACTGTCGGCGCCTCGGTGTTCGGTACCTCGCACCGCCAGAAGCCGGTCAAGGACGTTGTCGCGCGCGTGCGCAACGGCCTGCGTGAGCTGTTCTCCCTGCCCGACGGCTACGAGGTCGTGCTGGGCAACGGTGGCACTACCGCGTTCTGGGATGCCGCCGCGTTCGGCCTGATCCGTGAGCGTTCGCTGCACCTGACCAACGGTGAGTTCTCCTCGAAGTTCGCCTCGGTCGCCAAGGGCAACCCCTTCATCGGTGACCCGATCGTGGTCAAGGCCGAGCCGGGCAGCGCGCCCGAGCCCGTGTCGGACCCGAGCGTCGACCTCATCGGCTGGGCCCACAACGAGACCTCCACCGGTGTGTCCATCCCGGTGTCGCGTCCGGTCGGTTCGGAGAACGCCCTGATCGCCATCGACGCCACCTCCGGCGCGGGCGGTCTGCCGGTGAACATCGCCGACTCCGACGTGTACTACTTCGCCCCGCAGAAGTGCTTCGCCGCCGACGGTGGCCTGTGGATCGCGATCATGAGCCCGGCCGCGCTGGCCCGCGTCGCCGAGATCAAGGAGTCGGGTCGCTGGACCCCGGAGTTCCTTTCGCTGCCGATCGCGGTCGACAACTCCTCCAAAGACCAGACCTACAACACCCCGGCGCTGGCCACCCTGCTGCTGTTCGCCGATCAGATCGAGTGGATGAACGCCAACGGCGGCCTGGACTGGACCGTGAAGCGCACCCTGGATTCGTCCTCGCGCCTGTACTCGTGGGCCGAGTCGAGCTCCTTCGCCACCCCGTACGTGTCGAACCCGGCGCACCGCTCGCAGGTCGTCGGCACCATCGACTTCGACGACGCGGTCGACGCCGCCCAGGTCGCCAAGATCCTGCGCGCCAACGGCATCGTCGACACCGAGCCCTACCGCAAGCTGGGCCGTAACCAGCTGCGCGTCGGCATGTTCCCTGCCATCGATCCGGAAGATGTTTCGCAGCTGACCCGTTCGATCGATTGGGTCGTCGGCCAGCTCTGAGATAAGACCGACATCGGCCGGTGTGCGGTGAACTTTTTACAGTTCGCGCACACCGGCCTTGTCTTGTCCGACAAGGCACACATTCGCAATATTCGCCGTGTTTCGACAGATCTCGGTGCCGATATTTGATGTTGATCTATCACCAAAACCCCTGCACACAAGCGGAATTCGTGCGGTGAGCCGATCAGATTAGCCCCCTGGGCACCCGTCGCGCGCGATTTAAGTCGTGCGTGTCTGCTGCGGTGGCCAAGTAGTGTGCACTACTGTCAAGGAAAGTGGGCGGTGTCCTAAGCAGACGGAGCCGACGCGATTGGGAGGTAACGGTGCGTGAACTTCGAGTGATCGGGGTGACGCCCGACTCCACGGCGATCGTGTGCAGCGATACCGAGTCCGGCACCAAGTTCCGGCTGCCCGCCGACGACAAGCTCCGCGCCGCCGCTCGCGGCGACCTCGCACGATTCGGCCAGATCGAAATCGAAACGGAGGCGACTATGCGTCCTCGCGATATTCAGGCCCGTATTCGCGCTGGAGCGTCCGTCGAGCAGGTCACGGCAGAGTCCGGTATGCCGGAATCCAAAGTCGAACGTTTCGCCTACCCCGTTCTGCTCGAGCGCGCTCGCGCCGCGGAACTGGCGCAGAAGGCGCATCCGGTGCGCCCCGACGGCCCGGCGGTGGAGACGCTGCACGAGATCGTCACCGCGGCTTTCGCCGAGCGCGGCCACACCATCGAACAGGCCGAGTGGGATGCCTGGAAAGACGAAAAGGGTTTCTGGGTCGCCCAATTGCAGTGGCGGCACGGTCACTCCGAGATCGCCGCGCACTGGCGCTACCAGCCCGATGCGCACGGCGGCTCGGTGTCCCCGCTCGACGATCCGGCCAACGACCTGATCGATCCCGACTTCGGCCGGGCCCTGCGTGGGCTGGCGACGATCCTGCCGACGCCGGTTCCGGCCGCGTCGCCGGTGATCGAACCGCCGACGCCGGTGGAGCCGCGTCCGCGCGAGCAGATCGCCGCGCCTTCGGCCCGCCCGCAGAGTCGTCCGGCACCGAACGTGGACGAGTACTACGAGCAGCGTCAGGTCGCGGCAGGCGGTGGGACGGCGGCGATTCCGTCCGCACCCATCCCCACGGCGGCCCCGATCCCCGCTGCCACCCCGAAGCCTGCGAACCCGATGCCCACCGCTCCGGTGCCGACCGCGCCTGCCGCGCCTCAGCCTGCTGCGCAGCAGGACAAGCCCGCGGAGGAGCCAGCGGCCGAGAAGCCTGCGCCGAAGCCCGCACGGACGAAGCGTGGCAAGGCGCCGATGCCGTCGTGGGAAGACGTCTTACTCGGCGTCCGCAGCTCCGGCAACTGACGTACGCCCATGTATCCCGCAGGTACATGGGTAACTCACCGGGTACGAGCCAACTCGCCCACTAGCGAACCGCCGGACGCCTCGATCGCCAACCCCGCGCCTGGGTCTGGCTCGAATACCCGGAGAGGCGGAACAGCTGATGGAGGTGTAGCCCTATGGCAGCTTCTACGATCTGGTACGTCGATACGGCGGATCCTGTTGCGGTGCTTCGAGGTCAGGTCGAGTCCGATCCTGTGGCGGCGGCTGCGTTGGCCGGGCAGTTGTACGAAGACCACGATGTCCGTCCGCACATGGTCGGGACGCTGGCGGGGTGTGCGGCGCCGGATCGGGACGAGGTCTATATCGGGTGTTATCCCGGGCTGACCGTGGTGTGTACCGCCGAGGCCGCGCTGGTGCGGCCGACGAAACTGCCTGATCTGCTGGTCCGTCCGCTCGCTTCCGAGCACACCTATCTCGTGTCCTTCGACCAGAAATTGCATTGGGGTGCGTTCGCGCATTGGGAGCGTGGCGAATTCCGGCGCTCGTTCAGTTCCACCCGGGTCGATATCGTCGAGAACGAGGGGCTGCCGATGGTGTGGGAGCGGACGTTCTGGGCCGGTGAGCATCCGGTGCCGTGGCGGGGCGGGGAACATCCCGCACCGCAGTCGCTGCCTTTCGACCCGCCGGATTTCGCCGACGCCGCCAATGACCAGTGGCTCGGTTTCCGCTACCTGGCTGCTCCGGATGGGCTCTCCCCCGGCGATCTGGCTGTCTGCGGGTTCACGCTGTATCCGAAAGGCCAGGCGCCCGAGCAGAAGCACGCGCTGATGGGTCGGCCGGGTGCGGCGACGCGACGCAAGCGCGGACTCTTCGGGTGGCTGCGCGGTGCCGACCGGGTGCGGTGAATCAGCCGAGCACGTAAACGATCGCGGCGATCCAACCGAGCACCACCGCCGCGACCGCACCGGCCAGCACCCACCGCACCACCGGCGTGTACCGCCACCGCCACGCCGTCGGCGCCACCCCGACCGCGGCCACCACGTTCACCCCGATCGCCAGCAGCGGATTGACCGCGGCCAGCGCGCAGCCGAAGGCATATACCGCCACCGCGCCGAGTAGCGCGACCAACACCGCGACGGTGCCGCCCGCCACCCACGGCACCGAATCCGCTTGCGCCCGATAGGGTCCCTCGCATTCCTGGCTCATGACGTGCGCACGCGTTCGTAGAAGGCCATCGCCGCCGCGGTTGCCACGTTGAGCGAATCGGTGCCGGGCGACATCGGAATCCGCGCGCGAATATCGGTGGCGCGCATGGCTTCTTCGGTCAAGCCTGGCCCTTCCGCACCGAGCAGCAGTGCCACCTTCTCCCCCGTCATCGCCGTCGCGAGATTCACCGCGTCGGGATTCGGAGTCAGCGCGATGATCTGAAAGCCTCTGTCCCGCAGCAGATCAAGACCGCCCGGCCATTGCGGTAGTTGTGCGAACGGCACCCGCAACACGTGCCCCATCGACACCCGCACCGCCCGCCGATACAGCGGATCGGAGCACCGGTCGCCGAACAGCACCGCGTCGGCACCCAGCCCCGCCGCATTGCGGAACATCGAACCCAGGTTCTCGTGATCGTTGACGCCCTCCAGCACCGCCACCGTGCGCGCCCCGTCGAGCACCTCGTCGACGGTGAGTTCGGCCGGCCGCGGCGCCACGGCGAGTACCCCGCGATTGAGGTGGAAGCCGACAACCTCGGCCATCACCTCCGCGCTCGCCCGGTAGTACGGCAGCTCGCGATCGGCGAGGTCGTCGGCCAACGTCTCGAAACGTTTTCCGACGCCGAGCAGCGCGCTCGGCGTGAAACGCGAGTCGAGCATCCGCTGCACGACCACCACGCCCTCGGCGATGACCAGGCCTTTCCGGCCCGGCAGGTCCGGCCTGCGGTCGGCATTGGACAGGTCACGGAAGTCGTCGACGCGCGGGTCGGCGGGGTCGTCGATATCGATCACTTCGGCCACCGGATAATCCTGGCATGCTGGAGACATGAAGATTGTCCAGTTGATCTTGAACGTGCTCTGGGTGGTGCTGTGCGGGTTCTGGATGGCGCTGGGGTACCTGCTCGCGGCGCTGATCTGTTTCATCCTGATCATCACCATCCCGTTCGGAATAGCGTCGCTACGGCTGGCCGGGTACGTGCTGTGGCCGTTCGGTCGCACCGTGGTCGACAAGCCGAGCGCGGGCGCGGGCTCGCTGATCGGCAACGTGATCTGGTTCATTTTCGCGGGCTGGTGGCTGGCGTTGGGTCACGTGTTCACCAGCATCGCGCTGGCGGTGACGATCATCGGTCTGCCGTTCGCCTGGGCGAACCTCAAGCTGGTGCCGCTGTCACTGTTCCCGCTCGGCCACGATGTGGTGTCGTCCGATGATGCCAGGGCCTGATCACTCCGATTCGGCGACGATCTGATTCATGATGCCGACGGCTTCGTCGAGCACCGCGATCTGCTCCGGGCGCAGGCAGGCGAGCCTGCCGGTCATCCACACCTCGCGGGCATTGGTCTCGTCGGCGATCAGCGCGCGACCGGCGGGCGAGAGCGAGACGATGATCTGTCTGCCGTCGGTCGGGTGCGGACGGCGTTGAACCAGGTCGAGGTCGGCGAGCGAGGCGATGACCCTGGTCATCGACGGCGGTTGCACGCGTTCTTTGCCTGCCAGCGCGCCGGGCGTCATGGCGCCATCACGAGCCAGCGTCGCTAAAGCCGACAGCTGAGTAAGCGAGATCTGCGCATCGGAACGGCGTCCGCGCAGGTGTCTCGTGAGCCGCACGACGGCCAGTGAAAGGTCACCGGCCAGGGCGCGGACGTCCGATGGCGTTGTCACAGTGCAGAACTCTACGGTAAGTCCGGCTGTGCTGATGGGTTTCACGCGGCTACTGTTTGGGTATGGACGCCGGATCAGTCAGTTCCGAGATGCCGCACCTGCCGCGTTACCTGGTCGATCCACGCCCCGTCGTGCTGGGCGGCTTCGCGCTGTGGGCGATCGCGACCGTGGCCGTGTGGATGAACGCCAGCTGGGCAGATGCTCGCCCGGTGTGCGTCATGGGGCTCGTCGTGGGAGTGCTCGGGTCGTCGATCTTCCTCGCGCAGCTGCGGTCCGCGCGACGCGGCGACAAGGGCGCCCAAGTGGGGCTCGACACCGATTGAGTGATCTCGAACTCGGCGGGACTCATCAGGTGTCGGCGCAGATGAATTCGCGCCGTTGACTGTTCGAGCGACCGCTTCGCAACTTGCGATTCGGGGACAACTGGGCGAATGTCCAGAGATTTCCGGCGGACCGGCGAATTGACTGTTCGCGGCGTGAGCGCTTAACTCGCACAGTGTCCTCCCGATTGAGTGTCGAAGAACGCCGGGCCCACCTGATCGAGGCAGCGATCGGTCTCGCCGAGAAAAAGGGCGTAGCGGGCGTGACCACGCGCGATGTCGCCCAAGCGGCGGGCGTCTCGCTAGGTGTGGTGCACTACTGTTTCGAAAACAAGGACGCGCTGATGACCGAACTGGTCAAAGCGCTGTCCATGGAATTGCGTGATTCCGTCGATGCCGATGAATCGGTATGGGAAGACGTCGGAACAGGAAAAGAAGCACTTCAGAAATTGGTGCGGCGCGGTTTGGAACTGATGTGGCGCAACATCGAAGCCACTCCCGAACGGCAGTTGCTCACCTACGAGACCACCACCTACGCGCTGCGCGAGGGTGAGTCGACACCGGCCAAACTGGCGATCGCCCGCGAGCAGTACGGGTTCAACGACAACACCGTCGCCGATGTGATCGACCATTGCCGCGAGGCGACCGAAACGCAGTGGACCACGCCGGTGACCGCGCTGAGCCGATTCATTCTCAATGTGATCGACGGAATTGTGTTGCGGTGGTTGGTCGATGACGACAGTGAGTCGGTGCAGGTTCAGCTCGACTTGCTCGCCGAAATGATCTCAGCTCACGCGAACTGATAGTGAACCTGCACGTGGTCTGACGAATTTTTTTCGAGGACTCAGGGCCTACACGGTGGATGGTGCCTGGACGTGGGTGATGTTGGCTTCGCACCACCATGGGACGCGGACGGTGCCCGAGATCGCGCCGCGTAGGTGTACCTCGAGGGTTTCGTGGAGGACCAGGTCGCCGGTGGTGTTCTGGGGTGACCAGAGCTGTTGCAGCACCACGCCCAAAGGTGCTGCGGCCCAGGTGCTTCGACGGCCGGTTCCCAGTACCTCGGCGCTGACTTCCTCCGAGGCCAGCGGTAGGTCGAGCAGGGTGGCCAGGGCCTCGGCGTGTTCGGTGTCGCCGACGATCAGGCGGTTCGGGGGGACGACCAGGCCGAAGCAGGGTTGATCGAGGACCATGGCGGTGCTCGCGTCGATGACGTCGCCGGACAGGGCACGGACCTGCTCGGGGAGATCGAGTTCGCGTGGGTCGAGGACACCGGAGGCGACTGCGGCCGCCAAGCGGGCGTTGGTGCGGGCGATCACCTGCGGCGCTGGGGTATTCGACGGATCGGCCAGTGCGTCGAGCAGTTCCTCGGCCAGCGCGGCGGACATCACATCGGGGCGGACGAGCGCAGGGCGCAAGGCGTCGAGGTCGGTGCCATCGATCTCCGGTACCTCGAAAGTCGGTAGCAGTCCGGCGAATTCGTTGTCATCGGGGTGGTGGAGGCGGCCCAGTGGGATGCCGTCGATGTGGGCGTGGCGGTGCAGCCACCAGGTGGTGTAGCCGTCGCGGTCGGCGAGCAGGGTGCGGGTGCGCGGCTCGGACAGCAAGTGGCGCAAGGCTTCCGGCCAGCGGTCCTCGTCGACCAGGTCGAGGTCGCGCACGGCCGTGAGTTCGCGGGGATCTTCGGAAAGGCTGTTCCACCAGGACTGTTCGTCGTCGAGGTCGTGGTCGGGGCCGATCGGTTCGGGATCGGTGAGCACCGCGAAACCCCAGCCGACGCCGATCGCGCGCAGGGCGGGCTCGCCGAATTCGGCGACGGTGGTGTCGGCGATGGTGGCGAAGGGTGCGTCGTCGGCCAGGACGCGGGCGAGCGGGGCGCCGGGGAGCAGGAGCTCGTCGGCGGGGCGCAGTTCGCCTGTGTCGTCAGGTAATTCGAGCAGGCCCAGCCAGTCGGGCAGGGCGCCCGGCGAGGCGAACGGCGCCAGCTGGAGTACCGCGGCGACGGTGTCCGGGTCGGCTGGGTCGTGCTCGAGCAGGTCGTGCAGGGCGGGATCGGTGAGCAAGTCGTCGGAATCGGCGCTGCGGGCGCCCAGGCGGCCCAGGAGCGGATGCGTGGCGTCCGGGTGGACCAGTCGCGCCCAGTGGACCGGCACGGCCACCGTGAGCTGATCGTCGAGCACCACGGTGCGCGGCCCGGTCACCAACCGGCCGTCGGTCAGCGGGACGGCAAGCGCGCCGAATTCCTCGGCGGTCCTGTTGTCGACGACGAACGGTTCAAGGGCGGCGTAAAACCTTCGCCACCACCGTGGTTCGCGGTCGAGACCGCTCGAACGCTCGGCCACCGCGGCAGGTCCGAGTCGATGCACATCGAGGACCGACAGCTTGTCCTGACCGGCGCGGCCGGACAGTTCCGGAATCACGAGCGGTCCCGTGATCTCGGCCAAGATCGCGGCCAATTCCGGTGTGAGGTCAGGGAATACGCTCGCCCGGGTGGGGGTGCAACACGGCACGTCGCCTCGAGTTCGCCAGTACGGATCCGACTCGTCCGGGGCGAAAGGGTCACCGCCCATTGCGGATTCGCCATTACCGAATGCGAGGTGCGAGCTGCCGCCGACTTGGGCGTCGTCGGAGGCGAAGAGTGCCTCGAGATCCGGCAGGTCCTCGGCTGCACTGCGACCAGCAGGCGCCCCACTGCCGGATGCCGGACTTTCCTCCGGTGCGACGGGGTCCACGGCGCAGACCGGCAGCCAAGAGTTGGTGCGCAGTTCGGTGATCAGAGCTTCGCGCAGGAGAGCATCGGCTTCACTGCGGGCGAAGCCGGGGGTCGGGACCAGGACGAGTCGGTCCCGAGGCGGGAGAGCACACGCGAAATCCGCGTAGCCAGTTGCCAATTCAGCGAGCCGCGCGCCGGGAAGGAGGCGGCGGCGATCGGGTTGCATGGGGATGTCGGCGATCAGGATCGCGGGGAGGGAGAGTTCCTCGTCGGATCGAGTGGGCGCGCGCAGGACATCCGGGGCGGTCGCGACGGGGCGGCCCGCACGGAGTGGGAGCAGCCAGCGGGCTCTGGAAGTGCGGTACTGCCACCAGGTTCGGCGTGTGCCGGACGGGAGGGTGATCGTCAGCTGGGCGAGGGTGCCCGGGTCGTCTACCCCGACAGAGTCCGAGGTAGTGGTGAGAACGGTTACTGCGCTGGTGAATTCGTCGGATTCGATTCGGATGCGCTGGAGGGACGGGAGTTCGAGGAGGAGGTCGGGGGCCTCGGCGCGCATGGTGTCGAGGAGGGCGTCGGGGTCGATGTCGTCGCGGAGGTGGACGACGATTTCGGTGTCGGTGCCCGCGAGGGGGGTGGTCGGGACGGGCCAGACGAGTCTCAGGACCGGGGGTGCGATGGCCGCGAGGTCGTCGGGGATGCCGATGTTGTTCTCGTGCAGGGCATTCAGTGTTGCCGTGCGGGAGAAGCGGAGGGAGCCGGTGGTCGAGCGGACCTCGATCTCGTCGCCGACGGAACGCACCGCGGTGAAGCCGACGCCGAAGCGGCCCACCTGGGTGGTGTCGCCCTTTCCGGAGGCGCGCAGGGCAGTCAGCGCGTGCACGCCGGAAACACTCAGTGGCGCACCGGTGTTCGCGACATGCAACCGTCCGTCGAGCACCCGCACGATCAACTCGCCCGCGACACCGGCCTTCGCGGCGGCATCGGCCGCGTTCTGCGCGAGCTCGGTGAGCAGCCGATCCCGGTAGCCTGCGGCCACCAGATCCGCCTCACTGGCACTGTCCTCCCGCAGCCGCGTCGGCGAATCCCGCCACGCCGCGAGAACCCCGGCCCGCAGCTGCGCGGTGCCGAACGGGTCCGGCACTCCGTTCAGCGCGACACCGACGATCCGTGCTCACTCAGATCAGCGGATTCCGCCGCCTCGCCGGACTCCGCGACATCCGAAGCGATTTCGGCGTTGACGACCTCTTCCGCCGACTCCGGAAGCGCACCCTCGGCGAGGGCCGCACGCTCGGCGTCCACTGCGGCGACCGCTTCGGCCTCGGCAGTTTCCTGCTGGTCGCCCGCCTGCTCCGCCGCAGCCGCGCCGACCTCGGTCAACGAGTCAGCGGACTCAGCCGCTTCGGGGGCCGGGTTCGCGGCGGTCGTTTCCACCGCCACCTCCACGACCTCGATCGCCGGGTCGGTGGTTGTCTCGGCGACAACCTCCACGACCACCGTCGCAGGGTCGACATCGTCGGCCACAGCCGCTGCCTCATCGACTACTACCGGCGCATCAGCCGCTGCCGCATCGACCGTTGCCGTGGCGTCAGCCGATTCGTCGACCGTTGCCGTGGCGTCAGCAGTTGCCTCGGACACCACCTTGTCGATCGCGTTCTCGACAGCCGGGCGGACGATGTCGACGAAATCCACCGCGTGATCATCGAACGCCTCGTACAGCGGCGACCCGTTACCACTGGGCGCGACCACGTCGGAGTGCGCGCCGCAGCCGTATTCGATGTGGACGACGTGACCGTCGGCGCCCATCGCGTTGCCACAGACACCGAAGGATTCGCGCAGGGCGCCTGCCAGTGGCAGGTAGAAGCCGCACATGCCGCAGGTGCTGGGGGCGGCCTTGGCCATCTCGGTGTCGGGGCCGAATTCGGCGAACCAACGCTGGGCGGCGTCGGCGCGGCCTTCGACGCTGAGGACCTGGACGCGGCCGAGGCCGACCTCGCGGGCCACTTCGTCGATCACGGGGTCGCCGGTGGCGATGTAGCCGGGGACGAGGCGGGGGTCGTCGGCAGGGGTGGCGAGCAGGTCGCCGGGGCCGAGGTCGCCGGGGCGCACACGCTGGTCCCACGGGACGAAATCGGGGGCGATCAGGGCGTCGATGGCAGGCAGCAAGGCCGACTCGCTCACCGTCGCGTGGTCGGCGCCGGGGGGCGCGGCGACCACGACGGCCCACTGCCAGCCGCGGTAGCCGGGCAGGGTCGCCTCGAACCGGTGGGTGGCCGCGGTGTCGTCCTCGGCGGTCACCCCCAGATGGACTCCTACCCCGTCGGGTTCCAACGCGACGAGCGCACGACGTGCGACCTCGGCCGCGTCGGCCAGAACGGGACGCACGCCGGACTCCGAAACAGATACTGCGCTCACGGCATACATTTTGCCGTATGAAGTGCAATCGCAGTTCGTTGGCCGTCGCAGTGCTGGTCAGTGTGCTCGGCGCGGGGGCTTGTAGCGGACCCGAGGAGCCCGGCCCGCCGCGGTTGCGTGTGGAGGTGATCGGCTCGTCACCGCACGATCCACAGGCCTTCACCCAGGGGCTGGAAGTGGTCGACGGCGTCCGTTACGAGAGCACGGGAATGTGGGGCGTGTCGAGCGCGCGGGCCACCGACCAGCGCACGGGCGTCGAAACGGCGCGGGTGAGTCTGCCCGGCCGGGTGTTCGGCGAGGGCATGACCAAGGCGGGCGCGATCGTCTGGCAGCTGACCTGGCAGGACGGTTTCGCCATCGCCCGCGACCCGGTGACCCTCGCCGAAACCGGTCGCGCCGACTACGAGGGCGAGGGCTGGGGACTGTGCGCACAGCCACATCGGCTGGTGATGAGCGACGGCACCGGCACCCTCACCTTCCGCGATCCGGTGACCTTCGCGCAGACCGGTTCGGTGACCCTGTCCGGCTACCGCGATCCGAAGCCGAACGAACTCGACTGCGCCGAGGACGGGACCGTCTACGCCAACAACTACCCGTCCGACGAAATACTCCACATCGATCCACAGACCGGCCGGGTGCTCGCCGTCATCGACGCGAGCGGCCTGCTCACTCCCGCCGAACGGAAGGGCACCGATGTGCTCAACGGCATCGCGCAGCTGCCCGGCACCGATCGGTTCCTGCTGACCGGAAAGTATTGGCCGCGCATGTTCGAAGTGCGTTTCGTCGGGAACTGACAACGATGTGGCCGACATTGCTACGGCGCGAGTGAACATGCACAGGCCGAGTGCGACAGAATTGGACTTGTGACTACGCCCCGCGATCCATCCGGTCCCGACCGTGGTCGCCGGGACGGTACTGCCGCCGACCCGCACCCCGGCTACGGGCAGTACCCGCCGCGCGCACCGCGCAGGGTCTTCCCCCGGCCCGACCGGCCGCTCCCCGCCGAGCCGCCGACGGTCCGGTCCAAAAGTCTGTTCCGACGCCATCGCCCGGTCGACCCCGGCGCCCCCACCACCCCGGTCCCGAACGGCCGCATCTCGGACGAGGCGTCGAAGAGCCGACAGGTCCCGCCGTTCGACCAGCACGGCCGCCCCGTTCGCGATGAATTCCCAGCGGACGAGCAAGGCCGACGCGACGACGCCGGACCCGACCCCACGCGTCCCTTCCCCCGCGACGAGGCCGTCGACGACCCGGTAAACCAGCGCATCCCCCGAAAACTCACCGTCACCCGGGTGGCCGCCATGCGCAGCCGCGAACTCACCGAACGCGGCATCGCCACCTTCCAGCGCGCCGCCAAGGCCGACGGCGCCGACCAGTCCGGTCTCACCGCGCTCACCTACGCCACCATGGCGAACTTCGCGCTCGACGCCGCGATCGCCGTCGCCCTGGCCAACACCTTGTTCTTCGCCAGCGCCACCGCCGAGTCCAAAACCAAGGTGGCCCTGTATCTGCTGATCACGATCGCCCCGTTCGCGCTGATCGCGCCGCTGATCGGCCCGCTGCTCGACCGCCTGCAACGCGGTCGCAGGTTGGCACTGGCGACGACGTTCGGCCTGCGCGCGGGTTTCGCACTGCTGTTGATCTTCAATATCGACACCTGGGGCCTGTATCCGCTGGCCCTGTGCATGATGGTCGGCTCGAAATCCTTCGCGGTACTCAAGAGCGCGGTGACCCCGCGTGTGCTGCCACCGGATATCGACCTGGTCCGCACCAATTCCCGGCTGACGGTGTTCGGCCTGGTCGGCGGCACCATCGGCGCCGGTGCGCTGGCCGCGCTGGCCGCGCTGATCGCCGGTTCCACCGGTGCGCTGATCTTCGCCACCGGGATCGCCATCGCGGGCGCGTATCTGAGTCTGCGCATCCCGCGCTGGGTCGAGGTGACCGAGGGCGAAGTCCCCGCGACGCTGACCTATCACGGCCCCGACGCGCACACCGAGGTCATCGAACGCGGCCAGGAGTCCTCGGTGCCGCCACGCAAACGACGGCAACCGCTCGGCCGAGCCGTGGTCACCGGCCTGTGGGGCAACAGTTCGATTCGCGTGCTCACGGGCTTTCTCACCTTCTACATCGCCTTCGTCGCCAAGGGCTCTGGAGGCAGTCCCACCGAGCAGGCGGCGATGCTCGGTCTGGTCGGCGCGGCGGCGGCCATCGGCAACTTCGGCGGCAACGCGACCGGCGCCCGACTGCAACTGGGCAAGCCGTCGCCGGTGGTGCTCGGCTGCACCGGTGCGTGCGCGGTGGTCGCGCTGTTCGCGGCGTTCACCGGGAACCTGTTCGGCGCCGCCGTTGCCGCGCTGGTGGCCTCGGCGGCCAGCGCGCTCGCGAAGGTGTCGCTGGACGCCGCCATCCAGGACGACCTGCCCCCGGAGTCGATCGCGTCCGGTTTCGGCCGTTCGGAGACCGTGCTGCAACTGAGCTGGGTCGTCGGCGGCGCGGCCGGTGTGCTGATGCCGATCGAGTACTGGAAGGGTTTCGCGGTGATCAGCGTGATCCTGCTGGCCGGACTGCTGCAGACTTTCGTCAGCTATACCGGGCACTCGCTGCTGCCGGGTCTGGGCGGCAATCGCCCCCAGCACGTGGAGCAGGAAGTGCCCAACACCCATCCGAGAGGGACAGGAGACCCCACCTGGTGAGCAAGCTCAACGCTCGAACGATCGTCGCGCTGGTCGCGGCCGGACTGTTCGCGGTCGCCGCGGTGACGGCGGTGTGGGTAGGGGTGGCCGTGTCGAAGGCACCCGCGCACAGTCCGCAGCTCACCGCGTACGCGCACGGCAAGGCCATCACGGTCGATCCGTTCATGTACTGCACGGTGCGGATGGAAGAGTGCCGCTACGGCGAGACCGCGCCCCTGGAAGTCCCGGCCGGTGCACCCGTGCAGCTCTCGCTGCCCGACGAGGTCTCCCAGTCGCCCTGGCTGATCCAGCTGATCTACCAGCGCCCCAGCGGCGAACAGCTGGACCGGGTGCTCAGCTTCGCCGATTACCCGGACGGCGCGAGGGCTCTCACCATCGAGTCGAAGCCCGAACCCGACCTGCGCCTGAGCGGCATCGAAGTGCAGCTGCCGATCCTGACGCGGGATATCGCCACCGGCCAGGAAAGCTATATCCCGCACGCCGCCTGGTCGATCGTCACCCCAGAGAAGTAGCGTCCACGCACAACCCGGCCCCCACGACCCGATCTCGAGGAGGGTCCCGCCGCGCAGCGGCGGTAGCGGCCCCAAGGGGTCCGCGCTCGAGCGCGCCAGCGCTCCAACAAACACAGCCCCAAACCACCCGGAACTACTCAAACCCCGAGGCTCTGCCACACCACCCGCCCCAGGACCACTCAAACCCCGGCAATCCCGAAACCTCAGTGATCGAGCTCGCGAGCAACGGCCCTGACAACCTCGGAAATCCGCTGAGACATCTTGCGATCCGGATACTTCCCCCGACGCAGATCCGGCTGAACCGTCGACTCCAGCAGCGTGATCATGTCCTCGACCAGGCCGTGCAGCTCGTCGGGCGTCTTGCGCGGTCCGGCGTCCTTGCGTTCGGGCGCGCGCCCACGGTCACGATCGCGAACGACGGTCGGCGGCGCTTCCAGCACCGTCACGCTCAGCGCCTGCGGCCCACGCCGACCGGCCGCCATGCCGAATTCGACACGCTGGCCCGGCTTGAGCCCCTCGACGCCGTCGGGCAGCGCGGACGAGCGCACATAGACGTCCTCGCCCTCGTCTTGAGACAGGAAGCCGAAGCCCTTCTCGACGTCGTACCACTTCACCCGGCCGGTCGGCACTGCGCTCACCCGTTCATCATTCGGCACCCGAACCCTTGTGGTCCGGGTTACACAATCTTGCTTGTCGCGAAAAGAACGCGCCCCCCAACAAGGCGGGACGCGATGTCTTGCGAGTCTACCCCGGTGGCTATACCGCGAGCACATCAGTTTTACGGTTCCTCTGTGACGAACTCACCCGAGCCGACCCCGACCGGTCCGCGACGCTCCGGCGATCGCCTGCTGCACGTTGCCCTCGCCCTTTTCGGAATCGGGATTCTGGGGGTGGTCGCGATCTTCGTGACGTCGATCGTGTCCGACAGCGAGCCGGGGCTGGTGCTGTACGGCGTGGCGATGCTCGCGCCGGTCGGTTTCCTGCTCGCGCTGATCTTCGCGCTGCGGTCGGGGCGACGCGCACGTTGACGCGTCAACCGAATTTCCTCGAAACGTCATCCCACTAAACATGTGATCCTGGTCACATAACGGCGAGGTTACGAAGTGTGCGCACAGGGGTAGGGCACATTCGCCACGGCAACTACCTGCGTGGACGCATCGGGGATCACCCTGAGACGACCCCGAGACCCATCAGGACCCGCCGGTTACCAAATAGTGACATTCGCCGCTGACCGTCGTACCGTTTCTCTCAGCCGGGGCAAGCCCCCGGAACCACCGGCCCGCCGCACCGAACCTCACCCCGCGGGTACCGGACCCCGATTGGAAACACGGGGTGAGGGCGGACCGGGAGACCTCTCAGTCCGGACCAGATGCAGGTGCGAACGAGAGGAAGAAACCCGATATGAGTGGACGCCACCGCAAGCCGACTTCCACCGGGCGCACTGCTGCCAAGGTCGCCGTCACCGGCGCGATCTTCGGCACCGCAGCCGCTGCCCTCGCAGGAAACGCCAGCGCGGCCCCTGACTCCGACTGGGATCGCCTCGCACAGTGTGAAGCCGGCGGCAACTGGGGCATCAACACCGGCAACGGCTACCAGGGTGGGCTGCAGTTCTCGCCCTCCACCTGGGCCGCACACGGCGGTGGCGAGTACGCCGCCTCCGCGCACAACGCCACCCGCGAACAGCAGATCGTGGTCGCCGAAAAGGTTCTCGCCTCCCAGGGTTGGGGTGCTTGGCCCTCGTGCTCGTCCAAGTTGGGACTGAGCAGCGGCCCCACTGATCGCGTCGCCCCGCCGGTCCCGAACTGGACCCCGCAGGTCACTCAGATCGAGGTGCACGATCCGAGCGCCGAAGTGTTCTCGGCCGTCGACCGCGCACTCGCCGTCGTGCAGCAGCAGGGCATCGCCGTGCCGCAGCAGGCTCTCGACTTCGTCAACAACGCCAAGGGTTCCCAGCTGGACCCGGCCGTGGTCAACTTCTACCAGGCGAACAAGGGCCTCCTGCCCTCCTGATTCACCGGCAGACATAACAAGAGCCCGCATCCTCGAGGATGCGGGCTCTTGTTTTTCTCGTCCGAATTACACCCGGTTGATGGTGGTCTGGGGGTGCACGTACGGCAGCGTTGCTGCCGGGACGGGAAACTCGGTGTCCTCACCGAAAGGCGAGAGATTACCGGCGCGGGTCGACGACAGTTCGGTCACGGCGTGCTCGCCTTCGGCCACTTCGGGCCAGCCGTTGTCGACGTAGGGTTTCTTCGATTTGTTCACCACGGGCCCATTCTGGCATATGGACGATGCCGCACCGTAGGCTCGATCGGTGATCGCGACAGACTCTCTCGCCGATTGGCTCGGTGCGCGCACCGATGCCCAGCTGGTGAAATTGCTGCAGTTGCGGCCCGACCTGGCGGTGCCGCTGCCCGCGTCGATGTCGGTGCTCGCGGTGCGCGCCCAGCAGCGCGCGTCGGTGTTGCGTGCCGCCGACGATCTGGACACCCTCGAGTTCGCGATCATCGAGGCGCTCACGGCCGATGAGGACGCCCGCACGATCGGCGCCGAGGTCACGCCGCTGACGCGCACCACCTTGCACGCGCAGCTCAAGGATCGCGTCACCAAAACGGCGTTCACCGCCGCGCTGACCCGCCTGCTCGACCGCGCCCTGGTCTGGCAGGTCGGTGAATCCCTCGAACTCACACCCAGTGCCGCGGAAGCCCTTCCCTGGCCGCTGGGCGCCACCACAGCGCTCCCGGACGCCCTCACCGAGCCGGAGGTCACCGCCGCGCTGGCCTCGGCGAGCCCGCCCGAACGCGCGCTGCTGGACAAACTCGCCACCACGGGCCCCCGAGGTCGCACCAGGGACGCCGCGCCCGGCACCGACCCCGAGCGTCCGGTGCCGCGTCTGCTGGCCGCCCGGCTGCTGCACTGGATCGACGACGAGACCGTGGAATTGCCGGTCACCGTCGGTCAGGTCCTGCGCGGCGAACCCGTCACCGATCCGCACGCGCTGGCCCCGCCCAAGCCCGCGCTCACGAAAAATGCCGCCGCCGAGGTGAATGCGGTCGGCGCGGGCGAGGTCGGCGAGCTGCTGCGCGACGCGGGCGATCTGATCGAGGCGCTCGGTAACCTGCCCGCCCCGGCCCTGCGCGCAGGTGGCCTCGGCGTGCGCGAGCTGCGCAGACTGGCCAAGCAGACCGGTATCGACGAGCAGCGCACCGGTCTGCTGCTCGAATTGCTGGCCGCGGCGAAACTCGTCGAAAAGGGCCTGCCGGAGCCGACTCCCGATCTCGACTCCACCGACGACTTCTGGGCCCCCACCCCCGCCGCCGACGCCTGGCTCGATGCCCCGCCCGCCACCCGCTGGGTCACCCTCGCGCAGGCGTGGTTGGAGCTGGATCGAATGCCGTGGATGATCGGTCTGCGCGACGCCGCCGACAAGCCGATCGCGGCACTGTCGGCGGAGTTGCGTGTGCCGCACGCGGTGCGTGATCGCGCGTCCATCCTCGGCCTGCTCGCCGAGTATCCGACCGGCACCGCACTGACTCCCGGCGACATCGGCAAACTCCTGGCATGGCGAATGCCGCGCCGTCGCAGGCACTTCCGGCTCGAAGCCGTCACCGCCACGCTCGCCGAAGCGGCGGTCGTCGGCCTGCTCGGTCGCGGTGCGCTCGACTCCGCCGCCAGGGCTCTGTTGCACGGTTGCGTCGCCGACGCCGAATCGGAAATGGCTGCGGCACTGCCGAAACCGGTCGACCACGTCCTGGTCCAAGCCGACCTGACCGTGATCGCCCCCGGCCCGCTGGTCCCCGAACTGCGCAGCAAGATCGCCATGGTCGCGAATGTCGAATCAGCGGGCGCCGCAACGGTTTACCGGGTCAGCGACGCCACGGTCCGGCGCGCCCTCGACGCGGGCCTCACCGCCGCCGAACTCCACGCCCTGTTCGCCACCCACTCGCGCACCCCCGTGCCGCAGTCGCTGACCTACCTCATCGACGACGTCGCCCGCCGCCACGGCCAGCTCCGCGTAGGAATGGCCCAGTCCTTCCTGCGCAGCGACGACCCCGCCCTGCTGGCGCAGGTCCTGGCGGCCCCCGTCGCCGAGACCCTGGCTCTGCGCGCCATCGCCCCCACCGTGGCGATCGCGCTGGCCCCCCTTGCCGAAATGCTCGACCAACTCCGCAAGGCGGGCTTCGCCCCGGCGGGCGAGGATTCGGGGGGCACCATCGTCGACCTGCGGCCGCGCGGCGCGCGCATCTCGGTCCGCCCGCTGGCCCGCAGGCCCTACCGCCCCACGCCCCCGAACGACGACCAGCTCTCCCAATTGGTCACCGAACTGCGGGCGGGCGAACGTGCCGCGGGCGCCCGCACCGGCCAGTCCGTCCGCACCGACGGCTCACGCACGGGCACGGCCGCCACCCTCGCGCTACTCCAGTTGGCAGCGCGAGTGGGGCGCCCGGTGAACATCGGCTACGTGGACGCCCAGGGCGTGGCGACTCAGCGGGTGGTGGAACCGCTGCGGGTCGGCAACGGCCAACTGGACGCCGTCGACCCGGTCTCCGGCGCCACCCGCCACTTCACCCTGCACCGCATCGCGTCGGTGGCCCTGCTCGATTAGGGCCTCGATCAGGGCTTTGCCATGCAGAAAGTGGTCTTCGGGTCGGGGACGGTGCGGAACTGGGTCGCGTCCGCTCCGCACAGCAGCTCGTCGGTTTCGCCGTCGATCCGCTTGACCACCTTGAACGTCGCTTCCGGCGCGGTACACGCCACGGCCTCGGCCGGCCGCTTGCCCGCTTCCGCGTAGCAGTTGCCCTCGGCGAAGTTGGGCGCCAGGCACAGCGCGTTCTTCGCGTCCCCGACCGTGCCGTTGAAGACGGCGTTGTCGGCCGCGCAGTCCGCGCCCAGCTTCACGATGCGGTAGTTGGACGTCGCCGCGGAGCAGTCGCCCACCGTCGCCTTCATCGCGTCGGCAGCGTTGTCGCTGACCTGCACGCACGACCCCACCGCGACAGCGTCGGCCGACGTCGCATCCGCCGACGAGCACGAAACCACCGCGCCGACCAGGGCCATCGCGGCCACCGGTCCGAGCACGATCCGCGCAAACAGTCGCTTCTCTGGGAAAATCACTGAAAACCTCACTCACCGAACGGTTCAGGCGAACACAACCGCCGGTGACGATACCCAAGTGCCCCGCGACCGCGCTCGGCCGTCGCGCAACCTGTCTACCATCACAAACATGACCCTCGACGACGTCGCAGGCGAGCTGTACACCCTCGACCCCGGCGACTTCGTGTCCACCCGCGCCGCGCGCGCCGCGCAGGCCCGCGCCGACGGCGATCGCGACCTGGCCAAGGCCATCACGGCCCTGCGCAAACCCACGGTCGCGGCCTGGACGGTCAACCTTCTCTCGCACCACGCACCGCAGGAGATCGGCGCGCTCCTCGAGCTCGGCGACGCGCTCCGCTCAGCTCAGCGTCAGCTCTCCGGTGACAAGTTGCGTGCGCTCGGGACCCAGCGTCAGCAGGTCGTGAACGCGATGACCAAACGGGCCGCCGAGCTGGCCGCCGAGCACGATCGGCCCGCGAGCGAGCAGGTGCTGCGGGAGGTGGGTCAGACGCTCACCGCGGCGCTGGCCGACCCTGATGTCGCCGATCTGGTCCGTGCGGGAGTGCTGCCGACCACTGTCACCTATGACGGCTTCGGCCCGGCCGGTCTCGTCGCCATCACCGGGGGCAAGGCCACGCCGCCGAAGACGAAACCACGCAAGACCACGCCGGAGAAAGACACCGAGGCCCAACGTGAGGCCGCGGCCCGACAGGAACTCGATGACGCGGAATCCGGACTCGCGGCGGCACGTGCCGATCGCGACGAGGCTGAAGCCGCTGCCGCACAAGCCAAGTCAGAGCTGGACGCGATCGAGACCAGAATCACCGAGTTGCGCGAGGAACTCGAACACGCGGAGCACCAACGCCACTTCGCGCATACCGCCGAACATCGTGCCCGCGGCGAATACTCCGCAGCGCGAAGCCAATTCGACCGGATGCAACGCTGGGTGGAGCGAGCGCGCGGCCGTCTCGACGAGAACTGATCGACGGCTCGTTCCCCGATCCTCACCGTCCGAACAAGACCTTCATCGCCTCAACGTGCCGGGATACAGGAACGCGTCGCGCGGAGGTCTTGTCCCATCGAGCCATTCGGCCAGGAACTCACCCAGCGGCATCGAGGTGCGACTCTGCAGGAACGCCCGGAACTCCGGCATCGAGGCGTGGCCGTCGCGGTGGGCGTTCACGAAATCTCTTATCGCCGTGAAGAACACGTCCTCGCCGATCAGCTTGCGCAGCGCGTGCAGGAACAGTGGGCCGCGATAGTAGACGGAGGTGAACTCGTCGCCGGCACCCGGAGCCGCCAGCGCGATGTTCCAGAACTCGGTCTCCCACAGGTATTTCGCGATCGTTTCGCGGTATTCGGTGTCGACGTCGGCGTTGTCGATGCGCTCCGGCCACAGGTAGTCGGCGGTGTAGCTGGCGAAGCATTCGTTGAGGCAGATATCGGACCATTGGCGCACCGACATGGTGTCGCCCCACCACTGGTGGGCCAGTTCGTGGACCACGGTGTTCAGGTCGGCCCATGGCGCGTAGATCGGGCGGGTCTGGGTTTCCAGGGAGAACGGCAGCTTCGTATCCACGTAGATGCCGCCCGCCACATCGAACGGGTAAGGGCCGTAGAGCTTTTCGAGGAAGTCGAGGATCTCGGGCAGGCGCTGCTCGTCTTCGCGGTTGTCCTCGGATTCCGGTGCGAACGCGCTCAGCACCGACGTGCCGTTCGCGCGGCGCTGTTCGAGGAAGGTGAAGTGGTCCACCGCGACCGTGGTCAGGTAGCCGATGGTGGGCTGGCGGGTTTCCCAGGTGGTGTGCAGGCGGCCGTCGCGCACCACGTGTTCGGTGCGATCGCCGGTCGACATGACTTCCCAGTCCGCGGGCACGTTCGCGTGCAGCGTGAAAGTTGCCTTGTCCACAGGGGTGTCGTTGAGCGGGTACCAGGTGCTCGCGCTGTGCGGCTCGCCGACGGCGAACGCGCCACCGCTGGGTGCGTGGGTCCAGCCTTCGCCTTCGGTGTCCGGTGCCGTGCCGGCATAGTCGACGATGATCCGCATCGGGAGGCCGGGTGGCAGGGGTAGCAGTGGGGTGATCACCAGTTCGTGAGCGTCGTCGCGGGTGAAGCCCGCTGGTTGGCCGTTCACGGTCACCATCCGTACCTCGGGGCCGCTGTAGTCGAGGTTGAACTGTGCCAGCGGTTGCGTCACACGACCGTCGATGCGGGCCGTGCCTCGCAGGTGGTGATCGCCCGGTTCATAGGCGATCGACACGTCGTAGTGGGTGACGTCGTAGCCGCCGTTGCCGTCGAGCGGGTAGTACGGATCGCCGAGCCCCGGCGCCCCGATCAACGTCGAATCCGCCGCTGCCGGTGGGACTCCCAGTGCCAGCACTGCCACCGCCACGCAGCAGCCGATCGACCATCGCATGCCGAAGAGACCTTTCGTCGACCGGATCGCGCGAACCCGACCATCGTCGCAGGCGCGCGCGGCAGACCGCGAACGGCCCAGCTCGACAAGCCCGGACACCGCGGGTACACGGGGCGACGGCATGCCCAGCAGCGCCCCCACCGGCGCGAAGGCACAGGTACGCCGAGGCGACAGCACGGCGCGGCAAGGCCCATGTCGGAGTGAATGGCGCAGGTCAGCCCAAATCGGAGGGCAGGTGCTGCGGGTCGAGGAGCAGGCGCTTGGTGGCCGTGCGTTTCACCCGCGAGGCCAACGCCAGGTTCTCCGTGAGCAGCCGCCATTCGACCTCGTTGATGGCATCGCAGGCCCGCTCGATCACCGCGTCGTCGCGGGTACCCCAGGAGATCGGCATGGCGGTGACCAGCTGCCAGCGCTCCCCGACCTGCCGGGGCGCGCGATCGGTGCGCACCGCGACGGCGGGCACGCGCTCACCCCGCTGCGGTGTGTGTCCGGGCAGCTTGCGGACCTTGCGGGTGATCAACGCCCAACTGCGAACCGGCGCACCGGGTTCGGCGATATCGACGAGCGCGAGCAATACGATCCCACCCGGCTCGGCGTCGCTGACGACCGCGGGCACGAGCACACCGTCGTGGTAGAGCTTTTCGATGCTGGAGCGGTGCGGCGTCCACAGTGCCACCCACAGCGCGATGGCCGCGACCAGCACGCACACTCCCGCGAGCAGAAACCCCCAGGCCTGCCCGCTCCATACCAGCGCCACGGTGGCCGCGACGGCGAGACCGGCGACCAACAGGGCGACCAGTCGCAACCGACGCAACCCGGTGAACGTCTCGTTCACCGCGTGAGCGTGTTCTCGGTCGACCACGAATTCGAAGCGGCGCACGCCTTCCTTCCTAGCACAAGTTGCGGAGGAATTGCCTCCACTTAAAAGCTCGCACAACGCACGTTACCCCGCCTTGACCTGGCGAACAGCGCTACACGCCGTCTCCGATGGGCGGTCCGAGCAGGTCGTCGGCATCGACGATGCGGTAGGCATACCCCTGTTCGGCGAGAAAACGCTGCCGGTGCGCGGCGTATTCGGCGTCGAGGGTGTCGCGCGCGACCACCGAATAGAAATGCGCCTGTCCCCCATCCTGTTTCGGCCGCAACAGCCGACCCAGGCGCTGCGCCTCTTCCTGCCGGGAGCCGAAGGTGCCCGAAACCTGCACGGCCACAGAGGCTTCCGGGAGGTCGATGGAGAAGTTGGCGACCTTGCTCACCACCAGCACCGGGATCTCCCCGGATCGGAACGCGTCGAACAGTGCCTCGCGTTCCTTGTTCTTGGTGGCGCCGGTGATGACGGGGGCGTTCAGGTCGACGCCGAGTTCGTCGAGTTGGTCGAGGTAGGCGCCGATCACCAGCGTCGGCGCGCCCTTGTGCCGGGCCAGGATGGACTCGACCACCGGGATCTTGGTGCGCGCGGTGGAGCACAGCTTGTAGCGCTCCTCCGGCTCGGCGACGGCGTAGGCCATCCGCTCGGCGTCGGTGAGCGTCACCCGCACCTCGACGCAGTCGGCGGGGGCGATCCAGCCCTGCGCCTCGATGTCCTTCCACGGGGCGTCGTAGCGTTTCGGGCCGATCAGCGAGAACACGTCGCCCTCGCGGCCGTCCTCGCGTACGAGCGTGGCGGTGAGGCCGAGTCGGCGGCGCGACTGCAGGTCGGCGGTCATCCGGAAGACCGGTGCGGGCAGCAGGTGCACCTCGTCGTAGATCACCAGGCCCCAGTCGCGGCTGTCGAACAGCTCGAGGTGCTTGTACTCGCCCTTCGATTTGCGCGTGATCACCTGGTAGGTGGCGATGGTGACCGGGCGGATCTCCTTGCGCTCGCCGGAGTACTCGCCGATCTCGTCCTCGGTGAGGGTGGTGCGCGCCAGCAGTTCGCGCCGCCACTGCCTGCCCGCCACCGTGTTGGTGACCAGGATCAACGTGGTGGCCTTCGCCTTGGCCATCGCGGCCGCGCCGACCATCGTCTTGCCCGCGCCACACGGCAGCACGACCACGCCCGAACCGCCCGCCCAGAACGAGTCGGCGGCCATCTCCTGGTAGTCGCGCAGGTGCCATTTGCCCTCGGTGTAATCGAGGCCGATGTCGTGCGCCTCACCGTCGACGTAACCGGCCAGATCCTCGGCGGGCCAGCCGATCTTCAACAGCATCTGCTTGATGTGGCCGCGCTCGGACGGGTGCACGATCACGGTGTCGTCGTCGACACGGGCGCCCAGCATCGGCGCGATCTTCTTGTGCCGCAACACTTCTTCGAGCACCGCGCGATCCAGGCTCACCAGGCTCAGCCCGTGCGCGGGATGCTTGACCAGCTGCAACCTGCCGTAGCGACCCATCGTGTCGACGATGTCGACCAGCAACGGCTGCGGCACGGCATAGCGGGAGAAATTCACCAGGGCGTCGACGACCTGCTCGGCGTCATGGCCCGCCGCGCGGGCGTTCCACAGCGCGAGCGGGGTGATCCGGTAGGTGTGGATGTGCTCGGGCGCGCGCTCGAGCTCCGCGAACGGCGCGATGGCCTGCCGCGCATTGCCCGCCAGCTCATGGTCGACCTCGAGCAGCAGGGTCTTATCGCTTTGCACGATCAAAGGACCGTCGGTCACTGTTCTCCTCGGCGGCCGTAGCCGCAGGTTCGGGGCCTGCTCACCCCTCGATTGAACGCTCGACACTCGAACCCGCACTTCGAGCGCTCAATCGAGGGGCGGCCCCGAACGGCACGGCGGACGCGCCTGGGGCTTGGACTTGGTGCGAGCCTCGTCGGATTCGTCCGGCGGGGCGGCTTTGCCAATTGTACGGACTTGGTCCGACAAGGCCTGGTCGGCGAGATCCGCACCGAATCGGTCGTCGCGCCGACGGTGGGATCGGCCGACGAAGGGCCACGCTGCGCGCCCACTACTCGCCGAAACGGTCGAAATCGCGACCGTTTGCCCGAAGAATGTCCGCCTGGCGTGGTTTCCTCCGGGGCCAGCACCTGCCGACTGGCCCGCGACAAGGCCGCACCGACAGGGGCAAACTCGGTACATGCTTCAGACGACGGCGGTTCTCGGGGTCGCGGCGGCGGCGCTCGGCATGGTGCTCACGCCGGGGCCGAACATGATGTATCTGGTCTCGCGCACCGTCGCGCAGGGGCGTCGGGCGGGGATGATTTCGCTGCTGGGGGTGGCGGCCGGGTTCGGGGTGTATCTGCTGGCGGCCGCAGCCGGGATCACGGCGGTGTTCGCTGTGGTGCCCGGTCTGTATCTGGCGGTGAAGCTGGCTGGGGCCGCGTATCTGCTGTGGCTGGCCTGGCAGGCGATCCGGCCGGGTGGGGTGTCGGTGTTCGCGCCCGCCGAGTTGCCGCACGATCCCGCGCGACGGCTGTTCATGATGGGCTTGGCCACCAACCTGCTCAATCCGAAGATCGCGATCATGTACCTGGCGCTGATCCCCCAGTTCGTCGACCCCGAGCGCGGTGCGCTGTGGTTGCAGAGCCTGTCGCTGGGCGCGGTCCAGATCGCGATCGCCCTCACCGTCAACGCCATGATCGTCCTCGGCGCGGCGGGCCTGGCCGGATTCCTCACCGCCCGCCCGCTCTGGCTGCGCACCCAGCGCTACGTCATGGGCACCGCCCTCGGCACCATCGCCGTCCTCCTCGCCACCGATCGAGCCCGGCCCACCCCCGCCTGAGCGCGCTCGGCGGCGTCATTGTCACGCCGCCCGTCTCCTTGCTCGGCGACCCGGTGGACATCTCCGACCGCGGGACCGTGTCGGTCACCATTCGCCAGGTCACGCGGTCGCGTGGTTTGCTTCGCCGCCCTCGCCCGGGCACGCTGCTGGGGACGTCGGGGTCTGGAGGAAATAGCGGTGAGTGTCGAAGTGCTGGTGGCGGCGGTCGCGGCGGGGCCGTCGGTGACCCAGTTGGACTCCGCCGTGAACGCGGTGCATCGCAGCGGCGAGCTGCTCGGCGTCATCTCGTTCGCGGCGTCGGGGGCGCTGGTGGCGGTGCGCAAACGGCTCGATCTGTTCGGGATGGTCGTGCTGGCGTGTGCGACCGCGCTCGGTGGCGGCATCGTGCGCGACCTGTTGATCGGGCGAACTCCCCCGGCCGCGTTCACGGACCTGACCTTCCTGTGCGCGTCGATGGTGACCGCGCTGGTGCTGTACTTCATCGCGCCTTCGCGGCGGCTCACCAAGGGACCGCTCGAAATCGCCGATGCGATCGGGCTCGGGCTGTTCTGTGTGACCGGGACCGTGATCGCGGATTCGGCCGGACTCGGTGCGCCCACCGCCGCCCTGCTCGGCATGACGACCGCCATCGGGGGCGGGGTGATTCGCGATGTGCTCAGTGGCGAGGTGCCCAGCGTTCTGCGACCGGACCAGGATCTCTATGCGATCCCGGCGCTGTTCGGGGCGGCCGCTACTGCCGCACTGCTGCACTTCGATGTGTACGAAGCGTGGACCGGGCTGCTTGCTGCGGCGGGGGCAGTGGGGTTCCGGCTGCTGGCACGGCACTATCAGTGGCATGCGCCGTTGGCCCGGCACGCGCGTGACTGACCGGGTAAAACCGGGCCCGGGTCGGCTGGACCTTGCTGTGTTTGTTGGAGCGCTGACGCGCTCGAGTCGGGGCCCTTCGGGTAGGGACATATCAGGATCACCGGGCCTGGGTCAGGGTGCGGTGACGCCAGCTCGGAGGCGGCGTACTCCCTCGTCGATTGTCTCTTCGCGTTTGCTGAAGGTGAAGCGCACCAGGTGTTTCCAGTCTTCGGGGTGGTCGGCGAAGACGCTGACCGGGACTGCGGCTACTCCGAGTCTCTCGGGGAGTTCGCGGCAGAATGTCAGGCCGTCCTGGGCGTCGAGGGGGCGGATGTCGGCGCAGACGAAGTAGCCGCCGTCGCTGGCCGATACTTTGAAGCCGGTGTCGCGCAACGCCTCCGAGAGGCGGACTCGCTTGTCCGCCAGTTCGTCACGCTGCGCGTGCACCCAGTCGAGTTCCTCGTTGATCGCGTACGCGACGGCAGGCTGGAACGGGCCGCCTCCGACGAAGGTGAGGAACTGCTTGGCCGTGAGCACGCCGTTGAGCAGTGGCGCAGGCGTGCAGGCCCAACCGATCTTCCAACCGGTGACATTGAAAGTCTTTGCCGCACTGGACACCACGATGGTTCGCTCACGCATTCCCGGCAGCGTGGAGATGCTGATGTGCTCGGCGCCGTCGTAGACCAAGTGCTCGTAGACCTCGTCGGTCAACACCAACAGATCGTGTTCGATGGCCAGTTCCGCGATGGCGGCGAGGTCGGCGCGGTCGAGCACCGCCCCGGTGGGGTTGTGTGGCGAATTGACCATCAGCATGCGGGTTTTCGGGGTGATGGCGGCGCGCAGACTGTCCAGGTCGAGCACGAATCGGTCGCCGTCGGGCACCAGGCGAGCCGTCCGCCGCTGCGCACCGGCGAGCGCGATCGCGGCGGCGTAGGAGTCGTAGTACGGCTCGATCAGCACCACTTCCTGACCGGGTTCCACCAGCCCGAGCACGGCGGCGCTGATCGCTTCGGTCGCGCCGACGGTCACCAGGATTTCGGTGGCCGGGTCGTAGACGGTGCCGTAGCGGCGAGCGCGGTCGTCGGCGATCGCCTGACGCAGCACCGGCATGCCGCGGCCGGGCGGGTACTGGTTGAGGCCGTCGGCGATGGCCGCGCGTGCGACCTCGAGCATGCCCGTCGGCCCGTCGGAATCGGGAAATCCCTGCCCCAGATTCACCGCGTCGTGACGGACGGCCAGCTCGGTCATCTCGGCGAAGATGGTCGATCCGAACGGGCGCAGGCGGGCGACGGTGGGCGGCACAGGCGACATCCTCGCAGCGTATCCCACCCTTCGGCAGCGTTGCCGAACGATAGCGAACACGCATGTTTCACAAACGTTTTCCCATGTTGACCTGCGCTATTGTGCGTTTCCCCAACCTCAGCTAGCCTCGCGGTGTTCTACCTCACACCACGACGAAGTGGTATATCGAAAGGGGCGCTCCATGGCCTCACCTCTGCTCGACTTCATCCTGCAACCGGCTGCGTCGGAGGTAGCCGGTTCGGCCCTGCGATTCATCCAGGAACAGTTATTCGGCAGCCCGATCGTCGACCTGTTCACCGGTTCGACCACGCCGGACAACAACATGGGCTCCTCGACCGGCGACCACAATCTCGGATCGTCGACCGGCGACCACAACTGGGGCTCCACCTACCCATAAACCGGCCGCTACGCCGATCGGTCTCGTGCTGTGAAGCACCGCTGATCTCGCAGCCCTTTTCGGTGCTGCGAGATCAGCGGAGGCGCGCGCCTGACAGTTTCGCGACATTGGCGAAATCGTAAGTCGCCCAAATCTTTCCATCTCGCACCGCGAAGGCGAGTACGCGCAACGGTCGCCCGAACGGCGAGTTCGGATCGGTGAACACCAGCCCCGACTGCCCGTTGACCGTGGCGGCACCGATATCGAGCCCAGACCCTTCCTGGTACTTGCTCCACAGACCGAGCGCCAGCCGGGCGACTTTCTCTTGTCCGGCAACGATATCCAGCGCGGTCTTGGTGGTGCCACCCGCATCGGCCGTGAACGTCGTGTCCGGATGCAGCGTCGCTGCCACCGCGGCGACATCGCCGGTTGCCAGCGCCGCGAGAAACCGTCGCACCGCCTGATCGTGGACATCGTCGGCGACCGGCTCCGGCGCTCGGGCCACCGCCCGGCGCGCCCGCACCGCCAATTGCCTTGCCGCATCAGCGGAAACACCGAGGATCTCGGCGATCTCGGCGAACGGTACGTCCAGCCCCTCGTGCAGCACCAGCGTCACTCGCTGCTGTGGTGTCAACACGTCGAGCACCACCATCGCCGCCATCCGGCTGTCCTGATCGCGGACCACCACGTCCAAGGGATCAGGTGTACGCGACGGTGTCGAGACGATCGGTTCCGGAAGCCACTGCCCCACATAGGTTTCGCGGCGCACAGCCGCACTTCGCAAGTGGTCGAGGCAGATTCGGCTGACCACCGTCGTCAGCCAGGCGCGCAGATCATCGATCTCGGACTGGTGCACCCCCGCCATCCGCAGCCAGCTCTCCTGCACCGCGTCCTCGGCGTCGCTGACACTTCCGGTGAGCCGGTAGGCGACCGAAAGCAGGTGTGTTCGATGCGATTCGAACAAGTCGGCGAGAAACGGGGAAACCATCGAGCCAGATCCTACGGAGTGCCCCACCGCGCTCCGCCGCACGGGTCGACCGCGACGCCGTGAAAATGCGGCGAGAATTTCGGCGCAGGCTGTCACGATGATCGGATGTACGAGCACACGCTCACCGACGGCACGGTCTGGCTCACCCGCCCGAACGGGGCCGATATCGACCGGATCGTCGAGTGCGTTCAGGACCCCGGCGTGCAGCGCTGGACCACGATCCCCGTCCCCTATCACCGGTCCGATGCCGAGGAATTCCTCGACCGTGTGGTCGCGGCCGCGGTCTGATGTCGCGTGCGATCGCCCTGGTCTGCGACTTCGGATTCGACCCCGAGGGTCTCGCGCTGGATCGGATCATGTGGCGGGCGATCGTCGGCAATTTCGCTTCGGCTGGCGCCGTGCGCCGCAACGGCTTTCACTATGAGGGCTTGGCGCGCTCAGGTGGGATCCAGCGCGGAGCCCGCGTCGACGAGTGGGTCGCGGCCCGGCTGCCGACCGATCCCGTCGGCATTGTCGACGGGTGGCCGGGACTGGCGTAATCGATCGATGTCACCATCGATCCATGAGAGGGCCTGAGGCGCGGTTCGACTGGTTCGCCGACACCATGGGGGTGCGGGCGGGAGAGCGTGTGCTCGAACTGGGGCCCGGTTCCGGCGCCTCGCTACAGCGCATCGCGGCCGGGCTCGGCGATGGGCGGATAGTCGGGGTCGACCGTTCGGCCACCGCGATCGCGCGGGCAGGTCGACGCTGCGCCACCGAGATTGCCGACGGCCGGGTTCGCCTGGTCGAGGGCGAAATCGGCAAGCTAGAGGCCGCCCGGTTGCTCGACGCCGGCGCCCGCTTCGACCTGATCTTCGCCGTCAACGTCAACCTGTTCTGGACCGGCCCCGCGACCGCCGCCTGGTCCACCGTGCGCGAATGCCTCGCCCCCACCGGCCGCTTCTGGCTCTGCTACGGCTACGGCACCCCCGGCCCGACCCCGCCCACCGACAAACTCACCGAACGCTTCGCCGCCGCGGGCTTCCGCTGCACTGTCACCACCGCGAACAACCTCCTTGCCGCCCGAGCGACACCGATCCGCTGAGCGCGAGGAATACGCCCGGTGCGGGTGCGTCAGCGGGCGTCGCCGCGGAGTCGGGCGCTGCCGACCGCGATCGTCAGGGGACTTCCTTCTCGGCGATGCCTTACTGGTGACCATCCGCCCAGCGTTGACAGCGGCGCACTGCCGACGATCGGCGGCCGGTATCGCGATGGGGCCTTCGGGCCAGGCGTGTTCGGGATTGCGGCCGACAGTCAGGGTCGGCGGTCGGCGGCTCGGCGGGCGGTGCCTCGGTGGGCGGGGATGGTGGTGGGGTCCTCGGGCCAGGCGTGCTTGGGGTAGCGGCCTCGCAGGTCGGAGCGGACCTGGGACCAGCCGTTTTGCCAGAAGGAAGCAAGGTCGGCGGTGACGGCTACGGGGCGTTGGGCCGGGGAGAGGAGGTGGAGCAGGATCGTGGCGCGACCGTCGGCGAGGGTGGGCGGGGTGGTCCAGCCGAAGATCTCCTGGACTTTGACCGCGAGGACCGGCTGGTCGGCGGAGTAGTCGAGGCGGACGCGACTGCCGGAGGGGACCTCGAGGCGTTCGGGGGCCAGTTCGTCGAGGCGGGCGGCGGCGGGCCACGGGAGCAGGCGGCGAAGGGCGGTGCCCGCGTCGATGCGGGCGAGGTCGGAACGTCTTCGTGCCGTGGACAATTCGGGACCGAGCCAGGAGTCGAGATCGGTGAGGAGCGACTCGTCGTCGACGGCGGGCCACGGTGCGCCGAGTGTGCGGTGCAGGAAGTCGAGGCGTTGACGCAGGTTGCGGGCGTCATCGTGCCACCGCAGCAGGCTCAGTCCTTCTGTCTGAAGTCCTTGCCGCACAGCCCGTTCCACCAGCTGCGGATCCGGCTGTCGTATCGCCTGCTCCGACAAGACGATCGCGCCGAGCCGTTCCACCCGCCGAGCCACCACATCCCCGCCGTCCCACCGCACCTCGTCGGCCACCACCACCAACCCCGGTGCGGCCTCCCGAGCGAGTTCTTCATCGGCGATGGCCGCCAACCTGATTCGCCCCTCGGCCCGCCCGGGATCCCGATCAGCCACCGCCACCGCAAGCCACTCCGCCGCGGCCAATCCCGAACCCGGCGGCAGTGTCACCGCGGTGCCGCCGGCCATCAAATAGGTAGATGACCCGCTCGCCCGCCGACGTGCCAACCGCTCCGGCTGCGCCAGTGCGATCAACAGTGCGGCGACATCCGTTCCGAACCGGGCCTCGTCACCGCCGGTGACACGCTCCCGTCCGCCACGGGCACCCGCCACCGAGCCGCCGTGAACCCCAGCCCGTTCCCGCGAATCGGGGTGACCGATACCTGACCGCCTCTCCACACCACCGACATCCGGCCGGTCGGAACGCTCCGCACCGGACGAAGCATCCGTCCGCACATCGCTGACAGATCGTTGGTCACCACCTGCCGAAACATCCGCCCGCGCACCGCCAGCACCTGGTCGGTCCCCACCTGACGAGTCGTCCTTCCGCGCCCTGCTGACGTGTGGCTGATCACGGCTGTCGTCTGCGGTGGCGCTCGCGACGAGGCGCGTCAGGCGTTGGACTTCGCGGGTCCAGCGGGGTGGGCGTTCGGTGCGGAGGGTGCGCAGGGCCGCGGCCGCGTCGACGGTGTTGGCGAGGGAATCGTCGTCCATCAGGACCACCATTTCGGCGGCGGCTTTCGCGCCGACTCGGGCGGCGCCGTCGAGGAGGGCGCGGGCGAGGCGGGGGTGCAGGCCGAGGGCGGCCATGTCTTTGCCGCGCGGGGTGATGCGGTCGGCGTCGTCGAGTGCGCCGAGGGCGCGCAGGACGGTGTGGGCCATGGCGAGGCCGCCTTGTGGTGGGGCGTCCCACCAGGCGAGGCCGGTTCCGTCGGGGGTGCCCCAGCAGGCCAATTCCAGTGCGAGACGGGTGAGTTCGGCGGTGCGGATCTCGGGTTCGGGGTAGGCGGGCAGGGTTTGGTGTTCGTATTCGGGCCAGCAGCGCCAGGCGTGGCCGGGGGCTTCGCGGCCCGCGCGACCAGCGCGTTGCTCGGCGACGGCGGCCGAAACACGCACTGTCGCAAGGCCGGACAGTCCGCGGCGGTGATCGACCCGAGAGACGCGAGACAATCCGGAGTCGACGACAGCGCGTACGCCGGGGACTGTCAGGCTGGATTCAGCTACAGCAGTGGACAATACGACTCGCCGCCGCGCCCCAGGCCGAAGTGCGAGATCCTGAGCCGCGCCGGCGAGCCTGCCGTGCAGCGGGACCACATCGACATCGTCGAGGTCACGCAGTAACCCTGCCGTGCGGTTGATCTCGCCGACACCGGGCAGGAAGACGAGCACATCGCCGTCGATAGTGGCCAGCGCGCTACGGGTAGCCCGCGCGACCTGTGCCTCGATCCGCTCGCGAGGCAACGCAGGCACATAGTCGACCTGAACCGGATAGGCCCGCCCCCGAACTTCCAGCACCGGAGCCCGCGAACCGTCGATCACCGGCGAGCCGACAGCCCTCGCAACCGTCGCCGAACCAACCCCGGCCCCCACAGCCAAGCCCGTCCCCTCGCCTACTCCCGCACCTGCTTCCGCGTCCGACCTCGAATCAACGCCGGACCCCGAGCCCACAACCGCGTCCGGTGACGAATACACACCGGTCCCCACAGCAGAGCCCGGCATCCCGGCATCCCCTCCCGAACCCACGACCATGCCCGACCCCGGGTCCGCGCCCGCGCCTGCCGCTGCGTGCGATGCCGGATCAACGCCAGACCCTGCGGCGAAGCCCAGTTCCGCGTCTACGCGCATACCCGACCCGAGCAGTTGGGCCAGGCGGTCCGCCGCCACCGTCGCCGAGGTGGCCAGTACTCGCAGGTCCGGCCGCAACCCGGATCGTGCGTCGAGCAGCAACGCCAGCAGCAGGTCCGCATCCAGGTGCCGCTCGTGACATTCGTCGAGCACCACCGTCCCCACCCCGGCCAACTCCGGATCGCTCTGCAGCCGCCGCACCAACAACCCCGAGGTCACCACCTCGATCCGCGTCCGCGCGCCCACCTTCCGATCCCCGCGCACCGAGTACCCCACGGTCTCGCCCACCCGCTCCCCGAGCAACGCCGCCATTCGCGCCGCCGCCGCCCGCGCGGCCAACCGCCGAGGCTCGGCCACCACGATCCGCCCCGACGACCCCGCCGCCAAAGCCAACGGCACCAACGTCGTTTTGCCTGTTCCAGGCGGCGCGACGAGCACAGCGACACCGTGCTCGGCCAACGTGCCGACGATCTCGCCCAGCGCGGGCCGCACCGGCAGGTCGGGCAGATCAGGCAGCTTCATCCCCACCAGTCTCCCCGACCGACCCCATCGACCCCGCACTGGACAGTTGATCACCATGCTGTGGTGGCGTTCCGAGCGCCGAAATACTTACCTGAGAGCGTGGTGATCACTCGTCCAGAAGGGGCGTCATCGTCGCCACGCCGGGGACCGGGGTGCTGTTCACGTTGGCGGCTGGGCCTTCCCGGGGGACGAGGGCGAGTGCGATCGTCGCACTCGCGGGGCGCCTCGCGGTGCAGAACCAATAGGACTTCGGACAGCAATGCGGGCCCCGGAATCCGAGGCCCGCATGTGCAGTCGAAATCTACCCGCGACGCTTCGCCACGGCTTCGGCCAGGCGGTCGAGTTGGGTGGCGGTGGTGTTCCAGTCGATGCACGCGTCGGTGATGGACTGGCCGTAGGTGAGCTCGTCGGCCTTGCCGAGGGTGAGGTTTTGACGACCCGCGACGAGGAACGACTCCAGCATCACGCCGACCACGCCCTGCTCGCCGCCGGCGATGCGGTCGGCGATGTCGGTAACGACGTCGACCTGCTTGTTGTGGTCCTTGTTGCTGTTGCCGTGGCTGGCGTCGATCACCAGGCGCTGAGCCAGCGAGGACTTCTCCAGGCGGAGTTTGGCCTCGGCGCAGGAGGCGGCGTCGAAGTTGGTGCCGTTGCTGCCGCCGCGCAGGATGACGTGGCAGTCGGGGTTGCCCGAGGTGCGGATCAGCGCGGAGCGGCCGTCGAGGTCGGTGCCGGGGAAGACGTGACTCGCTGCCGCGGCACGCACACCGTCGACTGCCACCTGCACGTCACCGTCGGTGCCGTTCTTGATACCGACCGGCATCGACAGCGCAGACGACAGCTGGCGGTGCACCTGGCTGGCGGCGGTGCGAGCACCGATCGCGCCGTAGGAGACCAGGTCGGCGATGTACTGCGGGGTGATCGGGTCGAGGAATTCACACGCGACGGGCAGGCCGAGGGCGGTGATGTCGACGAGCACCTTGCGGCCGATGCCGAGGCCGGTGTTCACGTCGAACGAACCGTCCAGGTGCGGATCGTTGATCAGACCCTTCCAGCCCAGGGTGGTGCGCGGCTTCTCGAAGTACACGCGCATCACGATGTGCAGCCGGTCGCTCAGCTCGGCGGCCTTGTCGGCCAGCTTGCGGGCGTATTCCAGCGCGGCGGCGGGGTCGTGCACCGAGCACGGGCCGACGATCACCATGAGGCGGTCGTCGTCACCGTTGAGCACGTCGACGGTGGCTTTGCGACCCGAGCGAACGGTGTCGGCGAGCTCGTCGGTGATCTGGTGGACCAGACGGACCTCGGCGGGCGAGCGCAGGGGGCTCACGCTCAGGGTGCGCTGGTCGTCAAGGTCGGAATGCCGCGAGTCGACATCGGCTGCGGTGGTCATGAGATGTGGGTCCTTTGCGTTAGGAGGCCGACCCACGGAAATCGCTACCGTCGAGCCGGGCGTTATCCGGCTCGAGGTGGAGGAAGTCAGCGCGCAGGGTCGCAGACCGGCCCACCCAGGGCCGGATAGCTAAACCAAAAATATGCGCGCTGCATGCCGTGGACTGTACCACCGGTGAAACGTCGCAGGGTCGGCCATGGTTGCCCGGAGTGTGGACCGTCACACCGAGACCGAGCTTGACCTCAACCTTGCTCGAGCTCCTAGCTTCGTGGTCGAGGAAAGGAAATCGACTGTGGCAGCAATGGTTACGGGCGCGACCGGCAATACCGGCCGCCAGGTGGTACGCGAACTCGTCAGCCGGGGCGAGCAGGTCAGGGCGGCGACCCCCGATGCCCATTCGGCCCGCGCGCTCCTCGGCCCCGAGGTGGAACTGTTCACCGGAACGCACAACATTCCATCGACGCTCGACGATGCCTGACACGGCATCGACCGGCTGCACGTGCCAGTGACCAACGGACTCGCCGACGTCGGTGCCGAGTTGATCGGCAAGGCGGTCGACGCGGGCGTGCAGCGCATCACCGCGGTGATCACTCGTCCAGTAGCCGTGTCAGCCCCACTGGCCGGGGACGTAGTCGCCTGCGGGGGTGTGGGCGACGGCGTTGAGGCGGTTCCAGGCGTTGATCAGGGCGATGGCGGCGATCAGGGCGGCGATCTGGTCGTCGTCGTAGTGCTTGCGGACCTGGTCGAAAGTGTCGTCGCTGACGTGGCCGCCGTCGGCGGTGCGGGTCGCCTCCTCGGTGAGGGCGAGGGCGGCCCGTTCGGCCTCGGTGAAGACATTCGTCTCACGCCAGGCGGCGACCAGGTTGATTCGCACCGAGGTCTCGCCCGCGTGCGCGGCGTCCTTGGTGTGCATGTCGACGCAGTAGCTGCAGCCGTTGATCTGCGAGGCCCTGATCTTGACCAGTTCGTAGGTGGACTTGGGCAGTGGTGAATCGTCGATCACCTTGCCCGCCATGACCATTCGCTTGCTGAAGCTCGCGGTGATGGCGTTGCCGTAGAGGTCGAAGCGCGCTTCCATGATGACTCCTTCGTCGTGGGTTTCTACTGAGACGACGAGGTAGCCGTTGGCGGTGTGACATCAGCCGATGTGATGCCTGTCACCGAATCAGAGGAGGCCGCAGAGCTTCTCGGAGAGCTCCCACAATTCGGCCGCGACCTTGCGATCCCTGGCCGCGGGCGCGGTCCCGGCCGGGGCGGGGTTGCCGTGCAGGCCGAGGTAACCGTCGGGCCCGTAGAACGCGCCGGGCACCACGTCGGCGGTGGCGGCGAACAGCGTGGGCAGGGCGCCCTGGTCGGCGTTCTGGGCGAACACACGGTTACCCAGCCACATGATCGTGTCCTGGACGGACTCGGTGTGCGACATGAGTTCGGTCGCGGCGTAACCGGGGTGCGCGGCCACCGAGATCACCGCCGAGCCCTCACCGGCCAGCCGACGCTGAAGTTCGGTGGCGAACATCAGGTTGGCCAGTTTGGACTGACCGTAGGCGCGCCAGCGGTCGTAGCGGCGCTGCTCCCAGTTGGGATCGGCCAGATTGATCTTGCCGATGCGGTGCGCGACGCTCGAGACGGTGACCACGCGATCGGTGACGCGGTCGAGCAGCAGGTTGGTGAGCGCGAAGTGGCCGAGATGGTTTGTGCCGAACTGCATTTCGAAGCCGTCGGCGGTGCGGCGCAGTGGTAGCGCCATCACCCCCGCGTTGTTGATCAGCACGTCGACGCGCTCGATCTCATCGGTGAAGGAGCGCACCGAATTCAGGTTCGCCAGGTCGAGTTCGCGCACTTCGGTTTCGCCGGGCAGGCCCGCCGCTACCCGCTCGGCCTTGGCGGTATCCCGGCAGGCCAAGATCACTCGCGCGCCCGCCACGGACAGCGCCCGCGCGGTGGCGGCACCGAGACCACTGTTGGCACCGGTGACGATGACGATGCGGCCGGTCTGGTCGGGCAGGTCTGCGGTACTCCACTTGCTCACTGGCAAAAGTCTAGCGACGCAGGGGAAATGCGCGAATCGGCACATAGTGTGCAGGCCCAGGCGCGACCCCCGGTGCGGGCGACGGCATGTCGCTCCGTCGACCGTCACCTGGTCGGCGCCGCGGATCAGGACTGCGCGAGGACCTCTTCGTCGGTCATCGCGGCGACTTCGAGGTACATGGTGGCGACGAGTTCCAGCCTGCCCATCTCGCCGGAGTCGGCCTCCCGCTTCAGCATTCGGGCTGCGAGGCCCTCGATGGTGCGGGCGGTGAACAGGTCGGCGACGACGGTGTCCGGGGCGTCGAGCCATTCGCGGATGCGGACGACGGCGGTGGTGGCGAGCACCGAATCGCCACCGAGAGCGAAGAAGTCGTCGGTGACACCGATCCGCTCGGCTTCCAGCACCTCGGCGACGACCGCGGCGAGAGCGCGTTCGAGATCGGTGCGCGGCTCGACGAATTCCGCTGCGCTCTCGTCCTTTTCGAGCACCGCACGGATGGCCTTGCGGTCCGGCTTGGCGTTCGGGGTGAGCGGGAGTTCGGGCAGCAGTTCCAGGCGCGTCGGCACCATGTACGACGGGACCAACTCGGCGGTCGCGGCGAGGACAACGTCGACGTGCAGGGTGGCGTCGGGGGTCGGCACCACCAGGGCGACCAGCTTCGGCGCGGCCTTGCCGACCACGGCGGCCACCGCGTGCCGGACACCGGGGATCGCGCGCAGGGCGCTTTCCACCTCGCCGAGTTCGACCCGGTAGCCCCGGATCTTGACCTGGTGGTCGGCGCGGCCGAGGAACTCCAGGCCACCGTCGGGCAGGTATCGGGCCAGGTCACCGGTGCGGTACCAGCGCAGACCCTCGTGGGTGACGAAACGGTCCCGCGTGCGTTCCGGGTCGCCGCGGTAGCCGGCGGCCACACCGTCCCCACCGATCCACAGCTCACCGCTGACCCAGTCGGGGCAGTCGTTGCCCGCCGGGCCGACGACGCGGCACTGCACATTGCGCAGGGGGGTGCCGTAGGGGACGGCGGTCCATTCCGCGGGGACCTGCGCGTTCACGACCTCGCAGATGGTGGAGTGGATGGCGGTTTCGGTGGCGCCGCCGAGGCCGGCGAAGCGGCTGTTCGGGGCGGCTGCGGCCAGGCGCGCGGGCAGGGCGGTGTCGACCCAGTCGCCGCCGAGAATCACCGCACGTAGGGACTCCAGGGGGGCGCCGGGTTTGTGCGCAGTAGGGAGCGACGTCGGACGGGGTTCACTCGACACGCCCGCGAGCTGCGATTGTGGGGGTGCGAGCGACGCCGGGGCGAGGTCGCTCGATGTTGGCGCGTGCTGGGGTGAGCGGGGGCTGTCCGGTGTGGCGGTGAGCAGCATGTCCAGGAGGCTCGGGACGCAGTTGAGCAGCGAAACCTGGTGGCGGCGAATCAGTTCCGCCCAGACGGCGGGGTCGGTGCGCTGGGTGTCGTCGACGGTGACCACGGCGCCGCCTGCGGTGAGGAGGCCGAAGATGTCGTAGACGGAGAGGTCGAACTCGAGGGCCGAGAGGGCAATGGCCCGGTCGGCGGGGCCGAGGTCGAAGCGTTCGTTGAGGTCGTCGATGGTGTTCATGGCGGCGCGGTGCGGCACCTCGACGCCCTTGGGCTTGCCGGTGGAGCCGGAGGTGAACAGCACGTAGGCGATGTTCTCCGGGTCACCGAAGACGGGGCGAGTCAACGGTTGTGCGTGCGTGCGAGCCTGCGCGAGGTCGATCGCACGTGCGTCGGGGATCTGCGCGCCGCCGACGGTGAGTACGGCGACCGCGTCTGCGGTGCTGAGGATTTCGGCGCGGCGCGCGGCAGGCTGATCGAATCCGATCGGCACGTACACCGCACCCGCGGCGAGCACACCGAGCACCGCGACGATCTGGTCAGGACCCTTCGGCAGCTGCACGGCAACCGAATCACCCGGCGTCACACCGGCTTCCCGCAATGCACCGGCCACGGCCAGCGCGTCGACGGCCACCTCGCCGTAGGTCAGCTGGCCTGTTGGCTCCCAAAGCACTGCGGGCGCAGTGGGATTCGTCGCGGCGTTCGCGAAGAACCCGGTGTGCAGCAGACCTCCGCTGACCGGCCCCGCGGTCGCATTGACCCGTGCCCGAGTTGCCGCCTGCTCCAAGGGGATTCGCACCCCGGCCTCAGCCTGCCAGCCCGCGCCACCTGCGACGGCACGAGCGTGGACATCGATTTGCCCGGCCCTCGCCCGCTCGACAACCGCGGCGCCGGTGGATGCCGCAGCCTGCACGGTCGATCCGGTGACCGCGGCTTCGGTGTGCGTCTGCCCGCCCAGGCGTTCGATGGCTTCGATGTAGCGGGTGAACATGGCGTCGACCATGCCTGCGGGGAAGGCGGATTCGCGGATGTCCCAGTTCAGCAGGAGACCGCCGCGGACCTCGGTGATCTGGGCGTCGAGGAGGACCTGCGGGCCCTGGGAGATGATCCAGACGGGCTCGCCGAACGTGTCGGTGACGATGTCGGGGAAGAGTTCGCCGAGGTTGAGGGCGCTGGTGTAGACGATGGGGGCGAGGACCGGTTCGCCGCGGTGGCGGCCGAGGTCGCGCAGGACTTCCAGGCCGGAGTAGGCGGAGTGGGCCCCGGCTTCGTGGAGGCGTTGCTGCAGTGCGCGGGCGCGGTCGGCGACGGTGGCGGGCTCGGTGACGTCGACTTCCAGCAGGACCGAGGAGGTGAAGTCGCCGACCACGCCGTCGACCTGCGGATGCACCGGTTCACGGTGGAACAGCGGCAGATTCAGCAGGAAGCGGCGCTGGGCGGACCAGCCGCCGATGGTCTCGGCGAACACCGAAGCAAGGGCCATCGCCGGGGTGATGCCGCGCGCGTGGGCGGCGTCGAACACCTGAGCCTTGGCCTGCGGGGAAAGCCAGCGATGCAGGCGGATGGTGCGAGTCGGATCCGAGATGCGCTGGGCCTGAGGAAGTTCCGGCGCACCGGGCATCTCCGCCAGCCGCCCCTGCCACCACGCCCGATCGCGCGCGCGCTCGTGAGCGAGGGAGCCCGTGCTCTGCTGACGAACGGCGGCGCTGCCGTCTGCTGCGGTGCCCGGGGAGTGCTCGGCGAGGTACTGGCGGAAGGTGTAGTCCTGGGGTGGGAGTTGTTCGCCGTGGTAGAGGCGGGCGAGGTCGGTGATGAGGATGCGGTAGCTCATCGCGTCGGCGGCGAGCATGTCGACGTCGAGGTGCAGGCGGGTGCGGCCGTCGGGGAGGCGGGTGAGGGCGATGTCGATCACCTGGCCGTCTTCGACCGCCATGCGCTGGTGGGTGCGGGCGTTGCGCGATTCCCCGAGGCGCTGCTCGGCTTCCTCGGCGGAGGCTTCGCGCAGGTCGGTGACACCGAAGACCGCGCGGCCGGGGCGGTCGAGGGTCTGCTGGGTGCCGTCGGGCAGGAAGCGGGTGCGCAGCATGGGGTGGCGCGACAGGAGTTGTTCGACGGCCCGCTCGAGCCGCTCGGGATACACCTCGGCGCCGTCGAATTCGACATACAGGTGCGCTGCGACCCCGCCGAGCTCCTGCGCGTCGGACCGCCCGATCCAGTACGCGTGCTGCATGGGCGCGAGCGCGAACGGGGTGCCGTCGTCGGGGACGATCGCCACAGCACCTGAGTCGACAGTGTCTGGCACGTCGACGGCTACCGCGAGCACCTGGGACTCGGCGGCTACCGACGTGTCGGCGGCGGCCGCGAGCGCGTCGGACTCTGCGACTGTCGATGTGTCGGCGGCGGTCGCGAGCGCGTCGGACTCTGCGGCGGTCGATGTGTCGGCGGCGGCAGCCAGGTCTTCGGGGTCGGCGCCGTTGAGGAGGGCGTGCCAGGCATCGACGGTGGGGTGGGCGGCCAGGAGGGCGAAGTTGACGGCGATGCCGCGTTTGCGCCAGGCGCCTGCGAGCTTCATGGTGCGGATGGAGTCGAGGCCGAGCTGGATCAGGTCGTCGGCGTCGGCGACGGCTTCGGGGGTGATGTCGAGGTGACGGGCGATCGCGGCGCGGATCTCGGCGCGGTCGATCCCGGCGCCGCCTGCGGGTGCTGTCTCCATCTGCCGATCACTCCTTGCTCGCCGCCCATCGCCGGACGGAGTCGGTACTGCTCAGCGGCAGCTTACTCGATGAGATAGGGTTGCCTAACCTCTGACGGTCACTCTTGGCGTGGATCACACCCGGGCCGCCTCGCTCAGCGCGTGCACCGCCGGAAGACGAGAATCATGGCCGAGGAGCACCCGAGCGACCCGGCCCCGACCACAGCACACGCGGCGCTGGCCGCCGAACAACCGCACACGCGGCCCCGCCGCCAACAGCACGCGGCCCCGCCGCCCAACAACCACACAGGCGGTCCGCCGCCGAGAACTCAGTGAGGCAGTCGTGACGTCGATGTCGACAACAGATCACCGCGAGGGCTACGTCCCGTTCCCCGAGGCTGCCGCTCAGAAGTATCGGGCCGCCGGTTATTGGACCGGGCGCCCGCTCGGCGATCTGTTGCGCGACACCGCACGCACGCAGCCGGAGCGGGCGGCCGTGCTCAGCGAGACCGTGCAGACCTACGCCGAACTCGATGCCGCCGCCGATCGGATGGCGCACGGCCTGCTCGCGCTCGGGATCAATCCGGGTGACCGGGTGATCGTGCAGTTGCCGAACATTCCCGAGTTCGCGACCGTGCTGTTCGGTGTGCTGCGCGCGGGCATCATTCCCGTGCTCACCCTGCCCGCGCACCGCCGCGCCGAGATCGAGCATCTGGCCGCCCTGTCCGGCGCGGTCGCCTACCTCATCCCCGACCGCCTCGGTGACTTCGACTACCGCGAACTCGCCGCGACGGTGCAGCAGGCAGTGCCGAGCCTGCGCCACGTGCTGGTGGCAGGCGATCCAGGCACAGCGACACAGCGGGAAGGATTCCTCGCCCTTGATTCGATTGCGCGCGAGGGTGATTCACTCCCGGAGATCGATCCCGCCGACATCGCCGTCATGCTCGTCTCCGGCGGCACCACCGGCTTACCGAAGCTGATCGCCCGCACTCACGACGACTACGTCTACAACGCCACCGCCAGCGCGCAGGTCTGCGAGCTCACCGCCGACGACGTCTACCTCACGACTCTGCCTGCGGCACACAACTTTCCGCTGGCCTGCCCTGGCATCCTCGGCACGGTCGCGACCGGCGGCGCTATCGCGTTCACTCTCGACCCGAGCCCGGAGGCGGCGTTCGCCGCGATCGAGAAGCATCGGGTGACCGTCACCGGTGTCGTTCCGCCGCTAGCCCAATTGTGGAGTGCGGCAGTGGATTGGGAGGATGCCGACCTGAGTTCGCTGCGCCTGCTGCAGGTGGGTGGGGCGCGCCTGGCCGAGGTGAACGCCCGCGATGTGGAGCCCGCACTTGGCTGCACCCTGCAGCAGGTGTTCGGGATGGCGGAGGGGCTGCTCAACTACACGCGACTCGATGACGACAAAGAACTCGTCTGCACCACCCAGGGCCGACCACTCTCCCCCGCCGACGAACTGCGCATCGTCGACGCCGACGGCAACGACGTCGAACAGGGTGAAGAAGGCGAACTGCTCACCCGCGGCCCCTACACGCTGCGCGGGTATTACCGTGCGCCCGAACACAATGCGCGCGCCTTCACCCCCGACGGCTTCTATCGCAGCGGCGACCTCGTCCGCCAACTGCCCAGCGGTCACCTGATCGTGAGCGGCCGGATCAAGGACGTGATCAATCGCGGCGGCGAGAACATCTCCTGCGACGAACTCGAGGAGCACCTGCTCGCCTACCCCACGGTCCGCCACGCCGCCGCGGTCGGCATCCCCGACGCCTCACTCGGCGAAAAAGCCTGTGTCGTCCTGGTTGTCACCGGCGAGCTACCGACCCTGGGCGAGATCAAAGCTTTCCTCACCGAACGCGGCCTGGCCACATACAAGCTCCCCGACCTTGTCCGACAAGCGGATTCGCTCCCTATCACTGCGGTAGGCAAGATCGACAAGAAGGCCTTGCGCGCCCTACACGGCTGAGCGACAACTGATCTCGCACGAACATGGGTAACTCACCGAGTACGGGCCAACTGTCCCGCCTCAAAAAGCTTGCCGCGTCGCCACCTCTCCCCGCACCCGAGCCTGGCTCGAGTACCCGGAGAGGCGGAACAGCACAGTTCAAGCTTTGACGACGTAAGGCGCTACGCTGCCGAGCTTTTCGCAGGTCTCCTCGAACTCACGCTCGGGCCGCGACTGCCCCACGATCCCCGCACCCGCACGCAACCACGCGCCCTCACCGGTCTGATAGATCGCCCGCAGCACCAGCGTCGCCTCCAGCGCACCGGTCGGCGAAACACACACCACCGCACCGGAATACAACCCACGCGGATCGTGATCGTTACGGAACACCGAATCGACTCCGGCCCGCTTGGGAATGCCGGAGGCCGTCACCGACGGGAACAGCACCTCGAGCGCGTCCCATGCGGTGCGGTCGGCGGCCAGGGTGCCGCGCACGGTGGAGGCCAGGTGCTGCACGCTGCCGCGCTCACGCACCGCCATGAAGTCGGAGACGGCGGAGGTTCCTGGTACGGCCACCTCGGCGATCTCGGCGAACGAGGTCTGCACCGAAATCGCGTGCTCCACGATCTCTTTCGGGTCGGCGAGCAGGTCGGCGCGGGCGGCGTCGTCGGCTTCGGCGCCGAGTCCGAACGCCCGCGTTCCGGCCAGGGGTTCGGTGGTGACGATGCGGTTGTCGTCGACCGAGGCCACCAGCTCGGGGCTGAACCCAGCGGCTTCGAGCCCGCCGAGGCGCAGCAGGAACGAGCGGGCGGGGGTGTTGTTGGCCCGGCCGAGGCGGTAGGTCGCGGGCACGTCCACCGCGAACGGCAGCTCGACCTTGCGCGACAGAATCACCTTCTGATAACTGCCGGAACGGATTTCGGCGACGGCGGCGGCGACGCGCTGCTGGTAACCGGTCGGGTCGGGTCGCACGTCGACCGGTGCCGCGACCGGCAGCTCGACACCCTGCGAACCGGCGATCAGGTCGTGAATGTCACAGGCCTCGTTCGGGGTGGCGCCGCTGATCCGGACGCCGGTGTCGTCGATGCGCACCTCGATCCGCGGAATCATCAGGTGCGACAGCGAGTCGAGCGGGTTGAGATAGTGGGTCGCCGAGAGCGAGTAGGCGCAGAATTCGAAGCCGATCCAGCCGTAGGCGTTGCGGCCCTCGAGCGGCAGGCTCGCCAGGGCGGTGTCGATGGCGGTGGCGGGGCTGCCGGTCCACGCGCGCGCGGTGGTCTCGCCCGCCCAGACGGTGCGCAGCTCACCGGCGTCGAGTTCCACGCTGCCGAGCGGATCGGCGGCGAACACCCAGGCGTCGGGCTGCTCGTACATCACGTACTCACCGAACCGGTCGGAAGCGGCCAGACTGGACATCGCTGCCGCCGGATCAGTCACATACTCGACCCGTACGGGCTGTTCCGTCGACGACAACGATCCTCCAAGATAAAGCGAACCTAATGCCCGGTTAGGTTAGCATTACCTGCGCGTTTAGCCAGTTCGGTGCGGGGTATTCTTCGCCACTGCCGCGCGCTCGACGCTGAGCAGGCTCGCCTCGCTGTGCTCGCGGTGATAGGCCGCCCAGCCGCCGCGCACCCCGAACAGGCGCTTGCGCCATACCAGCCACACCACCGCCGCGAGATTCACCAACAGCGCCACCACTTTGAACACCGTCACCCGCTCGATCAGCTCATAGATCTCGAGCGGCAGGAACACACTCGTCGCGATCACCGACAGGTACTCACCCCACCGCTTCGACAGCCACAGCCCGACCGCCTCGACGAAGTGCAGCGCCGCGTACCAGAACAGGAATATGGCGATGAGCAGTAGCGTCGTGCCCGACAGCGCGAACAGCTCGTCGGCCCAGTGCACGAGGTGCGAGTTGTCGAGATTCCAGCCGATCTGGTCGGCGAACGGTTTCAGCAGGGGAACATCACGTTCGAAACTGTCGGCCAGGCTCTGCCTGTCCGACCGGAAACGCATGACAAGCAGGCCACCGGCGAGCATCAGGACACCGTGGAAACCGCGGTCGATCGCGAGCAGTTTCAGAATCCACCGGTCGCGCAGCAACTGCCCGCGCGGGACCTCCGGCGCCTCGTCGGCGGGGCCCGAACCCACCGGATCACCTGGTACGAACGTCCCACAGCGCAGGCATCGCCATGCGGGCCCTGCCACCGTTTTCACTTGCAGTCGGTGGCGCAGATCCGGCTCGTCGGGCGCGTAGGTGTAGTGCCCGTGCCAGCTACAGGTGCGCAGAGCCCAGTCCATCCCGCGAGCGTAAGTCGCTCGCATGCACCCGCCCGGGCAACGCGCGGTATCGGGGAGTTCGATGCGCCGAACCCGTTCTGCGGCTTCAATGGAGGAATGATCGACAAAGGTGGGCGGCGCGGCCCGCAGGCAGACTCGGTGGTCGCCCTGGTCGACGCGGCCTCCGCCGTCGAACGCGAAGTGATCGGCGACTGGATCGCCAGGGGCGGTCTGGGCGAGGAGATCGACTCGACGGCCCCGGTGATCCAACTCGACCTGGACGCGAAAGCCATCACCAAACGCCTGGTGAACCGGCACGACGACCCGCTGGTGGTGCCGGTCCGGGTGCTGTGGCTGCCGCCCGAACGCGACGGCGTGCGCCGGGTGACCTTCGCCGACCTGGCGATGGGCACCAATCCGCGCAAACCCAACCGCCTCGTCCAGCGCAGGCTGCTGCGCACCGACCCCGACCGCCACCGCGTCCTCGTGGGCACCCCCGCCCGGCTCAGCGCGCTGCGCACCAACAATGCCGAGGCGGCGGCGCTGATGCGGGCGGGCTCGGCCGACCCGTTCGCGCGTGCGGTGGTGCGCGCGGCGGTGGTGGCGCTCGAACGTGCCGAACGCACCGTGATCGGCGACCGCTACAAGGTGCCGCAACTGGTGGCCGAGGAGATCCTCGACTCCCCCGAATTCCAGCGCAAGCTCGACTACATCGCCGACGAGATCGGCTCCGAGCCCGACCAGGTGTACCGCAACGCCGAGAAGGCGCTGCGGGAACTGGTCGCCGCACAGAGCCGGTTGGTCTCGGACCTGTTCACCCAGGCGATGCGACCGGTGCACGCCTCGACCTGGAAGGTCGACACCGACCTGCGCGGCCTCGACGCGCTGCGCACCCTCAATCGCAAGCACCCGCTGGTGTTCCTGCCCTCGCACCGCTCCTACGTGGACGCGTTCGTGCTCGGTGACGTACTGGCGCGCAACGACTTTCCGCCCAACCACGTGATCGGTGGCGCGAACCTCAACTTCTGGCCGATGGGCCCGATCGCGCGCCGCACCGGCACGGTCTTCATCCGGCGCAGCTTCGGCGACGACGAGGTCTACAAGGCGGTCGTCGAGGAGTACTTCGCCTACCTGCTGGCCAAGCGCTTCAACATGGAGTGGTACTTCGAAGGTGGCCGGACCAGAACCGGCAAGCTGCGCCCGCCGCGCTACGGATTGCTCAATTACCTTGCCGCCGCGGTTCGTTCGCGTCGGGTCGACGACGTGATGCTGGTGCCCGTCTCGATCACCTATGAGCGGCTCAACGAGCTCGGTGCGATCGCGAGCGAGCAGGCCGGCGGCAAGAAGAAGGCCGAAGGCCTGGGCTGGCTCGCGAGATACGTTCGCAGTCAGCAGCATTCGGCCGGGCGCGTGTATGTGCGCTTCGGCGAACCCCTTTCGGCGCGCGAGCGGCTGGGCGTGCACGGCGACCCGCTGGATCCGCGACCGGTGACCATTCCGCTGCGCGACACCGAGACCGGCACCGCCAGCGTGCCCGACGAGCAGGCCGTCGCCGATGCCGAACACAAAGCGGTGCAGCGCTTGGCCTTCGACGTCGCCGTCGGCATCAACGCGGTCACCCCGATCACCGTCAACGCGCTGGTCACCCTGGCCCTGCTCGGCGTGCACGAACGCGCGCTCACCCTCGGCCAGGTGCGCACCGTGCTCGATCCGGTGCTCGGCTATATCGCCCAGCGCGAGCTGCCCGCCGGTGAACTCTCCAAGCTGCGCGACGAACAGGGCCTGCGGGTGGTGCTCGAACAGCTCGCGCTGGCGGGGGTCGTCACCGTGTATCGCGGTGGGCTGGAACCGGTGTACGCCATCGAACCCGGCGCGCACCTGGAGGCGGCGTTCTACCGCAACAGCGCGGTGCACTGGTTCGTCAACCGCGCCATCCTGGAACTGGCCGCACTCACCGCGGTGGAACAGCCCGGCGACGACCCGCTGCGTTCGGCTTGGAAGGCGGCGTTCGCGCTGCGCGATCTGCTCAAGTTCGAGTTCTTCTTCCCGGAACGGCAGGAGTTCGCCGCGCAGATCATCGAGGAAGTGCGCATCATCGTGCCCGAGTGGGACGAGCACACCCCTGATGACCGGCTCGATCGCCAATTCCTCGGCGCGGTCACCGAATCCGGGTTCGTGATGGCCCATCGCGTGTTGCGTTCGTTCTTCGACGCGCAGTTGGTGGTGGCCGAGCGCCTCGTTGCCCGGCCCACCGACGCCACGATCGACCGCAAGGAATTCATCGACGAGTGCGTGGCGGTGGGCAAGCAGATGCTGTTGCAGCAGCGACTGCGCAGCTCCGAGGCCGTATCCTCGGAATTGTTCACCAGCGCATGGAAATTGGCCGACAATCACGGGCTCATCGCCCCGGCCGCCGAGGGCGAGGAAGCCGAGTTGGTCCGCAAACGTCAGGAATTCGCCGATGAGCTGCGCGACCTCAGCGATCGTATCGGGCGGGCGGCCTCGCTCGATCCGTCGAACAGGAACTCGATCTGATGAGCACACTCGCCGAAGCGATGGCCGCGATCCGGTCGGGTCCGCAGGGGCCTCAGGTCGTCGCCGTTTTCGATTTCGCGGGCACGGTGGTCGACGGGCTGCCGCGACGAGGACTGGTACGCAAGGTGTTCCGGCGCGGTGACGACCGGATCGCGACCCTGTTCGGCGGAATCCAGCGCGGTGGCAACGACGGCGACTACGGGCGCTTCCTGCAGGAGGTCGAGCGGACCTGGGCGGGCACGCCGGAAACCGAACTGGAGAAGCTGGGCCGCAAGGCTTTCGGCAAAGAGATCTACGGGCGCATGTTCCCCGAGGCCTGGCATCTCATCCGCACGCACCAATTGGCCGGGCACACCGTGGTATTGGTCAGCGAGCTCACCCGATTCCAGGTCGAACCCGTTGCCGAGCGGTTCGGTATCGATTATGTGCTGACCACCCGGCTCGCGGTTCAGGACGGCGAGCTGACGGGCCACACCGACGGCGCACCGCTGTGGCGCGCCGGGAAGTCCGCGGCGGTCACCGAATTCGCGGCCGGGCGTGCGATCGGCTACGTCTACGCCGACAGTGTCACCGACTTGACGCTGCTGGCACTCGCCGAGCGGCCGACCGTGATCGACCCCGATCCGGCCCTGGCCGAGATCGCCGCCGAGAACGGCTGGCCCACCCTCACTTTCCGCCTTCGCCAAGCCCCACATTTCCTGGACTACCTGCGCACCATCGCCGGATTCGCCGGACTCGTCGGCGGTGCGCTCGTCGGGATCGCGCGCAAGTCCTATACGCGCAAGCGCCAGTCGATGGCCGACGCGCTCATGCACGACGCCACCACCGCCACCCTGCGCGCCATCGACGTGCAACTGCGCGTGGTCGGCATCGAAAACGCCAGGGCGCCAAGACCCGCGGTGTTCCTGTTCAACCACCAGAGCCAGTTCGACGTGATCATCGTGCCCAAGGTTCTCGACGGCGCGGTGACCGGAATCGGTAAGAAGGAACTCGCCAAGCACCCCCTGTTCGGGCCGCTGATGCGGTTCGTCGGCGTCACCTTCATCGACCGCACCAATACCGAGGCCGCCAAAGCAGCGCTGGCCCCGGTCATTTCGACCCTGCGCGACGGGTTGTCCATCGCGGTCGCCCCCGAAGGCACCCGCTCGTTCACGCCAGGGGTCGGGCCGTTCAAGAAGGGCGCCTTCCACATCGCCATCCAGGCGGGCGTGCCGGTGATCCCGGTGGTGCTGCGCAATGCGGGCGAAATCGCTTGGCGGGATTCACCTATCGCCCGTTCTGGCATCGTCGACGTGGCGATCCTGCGGCCGATCGATGTGTCCGGCTGGGACCCGGCGGACATGGACGACGAGGTCGAGGGCGTGCGGCGGCTGTTCGAGAACACCCTGCTGAACTGGCCGACCGAAGCGTAAAAATATTCCTCGAGCCCAGGGCTTGACCTAAACGAATGTTCAGGTTTCATGATTGTTCTCATCACCGAATGAGGGAGAACATCATGACCACCACCACCGCCCCCACCACCTACACCGTCCCCGCACTGAACCGGCCCGTCGCCGTGCTCGGCGCCGCTGTCGTCGCCGTCGTCGTGAACCTGATCATCTGGGCCATCGGCGCCGCCGCCGGTGGTTCGTTCGAGATGACCGATAAGGGCGTTGTCAGCTCTGTCGCCCCCGGCGGCGTGATCCTGATGTCGACCGTGCCGGTCCTGATCGGCCTGACCGTCGCCGTGCTGGTGTCCTACCTGTGGACCGGCATCCTGCGTACCGCCGCCGTGGTCGGGTCGCTGCTGTCGCTCGCGACCATCGGCCTGACCGTGGCCGCCGACTTCGACACCGCCTCCACCATCGCCCTGTCGCTGATGCACGTGGTGCTGGCGCCGGTGTTGGTCATCGCCTTGGAAGGCGTGCGACGCCACCTCGCCGAACAGTAACCACATGCGAAAACGCCCAGCCTCGACTTCGAGGCTGGGCGTCAGGTTTCGCAAGCACATGGGTAACTCACCGGGTACCGGCTAACTCACCCACGCCCCCAAGTCTGGCCGCCGACGCAACTCGACCACACGCCTGAATCCGGCCTAAATACGCGGAGAGGCGGACTTGCCGAACAGTAGCTTCCACGGCATCATCGCCGACTCGAGCTGGATCTTCAGGCTCATCTTCGACGCGCCGATGGTGCGCTCCTCGAAACGGATCGGCACCTCCGCGATCGTGTGACCTTTCTTGATCGCGCGGTAGTTCATCTCGACCTGGAACGAGTAGCCGTTGCTGCGGATCGACGCCACGTCGATATCGCGCAGGGTACTGGCCTTCCACGCCTTGAAACCGGCGGTCGCATCCTTCACGCCCAGGCGCAGGATCAGGTTCACGTAGAAGTTCGCCCACGCCGACAGCGCCTTTCGGTACCACTTCCACTCCGCGGCGACCTCACCACCGGGAACGTAGCGCGAGCCGAGTACCACGCCGACCTCGGGCGCGGCGAGCTTCTCCAGCATCGACGGGATGACCTCGGCGGGGTGCGACAGATCGGCGTCCATCTGGATCACCACATCGGCACCCTCGTCGATCGCGGCGGTGATGCCCGCGATGTAGGCGCGGCCGAGGCCGTCCTTCTCCGTGCGGTGCAACACGCTCACGACATTCGGCATCTCAGCGGCCAGTTTGTCGGCGACGTCACCCGTGCCGTCGGGTGAATTATCATCTACGACCAACACGTGCAGATCGGACACCGGCAGAGCCGTCAGCCGCTCCACCGCCACCGGCAGATTTTCCCGCTCGTTGTAGGTCGGCACAACAACGGTAACCCTCAAGGGTCGCCCTCCCTGCTCACCTGGATAGCCCCGCGGCCCAGGATGCGGGCACGGGGCATGTCATCGATTCGTTATGACGGTACTCGATAGTGCTGACACATTCCTGAGTGGCCGGGTCCCGCACTCACCAGAGACGCCCCGCGTGGACCAGCGCGTCGATCACCAATCCGATGCCGAACACGACGAACAGCACCCGGATCGCCGGCGGTCCGTAGCGGGTGATGGCACGCACGAGCAGGCGGTACACCCGTCGCGCGCGCGGAGTGCGCCGCATCGCCAAAGCCAGCACGACCAGCGGCAGCACCAGCGCGATCGCGCAGTAACCCGCCACGATCAGCGGCCACGTCACCGGCAGCGGGCGCTGCGCGGACAGCAGTGCCAGCGCCGCGAGATACGGCACCGAGGTCGGCACCTTCCCCAGGCCGAGAGTGAAACCGATCACGCCCATCAGCCAGGGGCGTTTGCGCACCGGTTCGACCCAGCGGCCACCGGTGGAGGCGGCGGTGTCGATCGGAAGGGCGGCGACCGCGATCAGGACGAGGCCGATCACCATTTCGCCCCAGTAGCGCAGGGTCGGGGTGAGTTCGAAGTCGAGGAGCCGGACCAGGAAGTCGATGCCGAGCACCGTGCACACGCCGAACGCCACCGAGACCGCGAAGACGCCGCCGAGGAAGCTGAGCACCCCGGTCATCGGCGAGCGACGGGTCAGCCTGGCGTCGGCGACCACGGCCGTGGTGATCGCCACCAGCAGCACGTCGAGCGCGTCGAGCAGGGCGAAACCGAGGAGAGCCAGCAGCAGGACAGACATGACGCGGCTGACCCTACTCGCCGGTCGTATTTCGTCGGTCGCCCCACCAGTACCACCCACGCTTGACAGCGAAAGTCCTTGACCTGCGCAGTCTCGAGATCGATCCGTCCATCTGGACTGGACTCCCCCGCAAACGGCGCTCGGTGGTTACGCTTTTCAGCACCGGCCGGTGCCGGGTTCCGCGATCGTGAAGGGGCAGACATCGTGGCAGAAATGTCTTTCGACCCGTCAGCGCTCGACGCTTATCAGCGTGCGGCAGCTCGGGTTTCCGAACTACTCGGCACAGCGGCCGACGAGACGACGACCGCGGCCGGGGCCGACCTGTCCGGGCTCGGCGTGCTCGGGCGTGAATTCGCCGCCGCCTGGACCCAGGCCGCGGGCGAGCACGCCTCGACGCTGAGCACGGCGGGCAACCTGGTCACCGCCTATCAGGACATCCTGAATCGCTTCGGCGCCAGTGTGACCGGGATCGACACCGGTCTGGCGAGCGACCTGCGCGCGACCGAGAGCGAGGTGGCGTGATGCGCGCCAAGTCACTGGTCACTGAGACCACGGTCAGCACGATCACCCCCGCCGAGGCCGAGGCGAAGATCGCACCGGTGATCGCATTGCTCGAGGTGCCCTTGCTCGAATTGCGCAAATCGCTGGGCAGCAACACTTCTCCCGATCCCGATGCCTCGGTGGTGGCCGCGCTGACCTCGGCCTCCGCCGCGACCACGGCGACCGAAGACCCGCACCGGCTCGGGCTGTACGCGCTCGAATCGACCGAGACCGCCGCGCCGGCGACACCCGCGCTGCGACAGACCGCGACCGAGGTCTCCGCTGCGGCCGATCGTGGAACACGATTGAGTTCACTGCTCGGACAGGCACATTCGACACAGGCGACGGCCGCCGCCAAGGTCGATGCGATCATCGCGGACTTCCGGGCCAAGGCGAAGAAGGCCGCGCCCGCGGTGAACGAGAACAACCTGGACGCCATCGTCGCACTCGCCGAAGAGGCCATTTCGGAAGCAGTCGGGGTGGTGGGTAATGCCAGTACCGAGATGGATCAGTACACGCGAGATACCAAGGGACTCACCAGCGATCTCGGCGGAACCAACGGGGTGACCGTGCCCACCGGGGCTACCGAGGTGGCGCCCGGGGTTTATGTGCTCGGCACCGGCGGGACCGAGACGTCGTCGTGGGATTCCTCGGACGATGACGAGGACCTCGACCCGGCGACGGCGGCGCAGATCGCGTTGCAGGAGGCCCTGATCGACGGTGGGGTGTCGCTGGGGACCGCGGCGATCGATGCCGGAGTCACCTTCGGCACGCATCTGATCGACAAGATCGCCGAAGTCGCCATGCACGGGATCGACAAGGGTGCGGAGTTGGCGACCACCGGGATCGACACACTCGCCGCCAATGCCACGGGGACCGAGGGTGGCACGTCCACCGCGCCCGCCGGTACCGCGCCGACCGCGCCGTCGACCAATGGTGGTGGGACCGGCACGAATACGCTGTTCGGCGGATTGGGTGGCGGGACCAGCCCCGGCAACAACTCCGGTGGCGGCGGGAACGACAGCGGTGCCTCCGCGAAACCGGAGACACCAGCCCCTGCCGCACCGATCCCCTCGAACCAGGTACCGAAAACCGAACAGCCCCAACAGGCTCCGAGCAACCCAGCACCCTCCCAGCAGCCGATGCAGGGCGGGGTGGTGCCGCCCGCCGCCCGTCCGCAGCAGGATCAGGAGGCCGAAAAGCCTTCCGCCGCACCCAAACACGGCCAACCGGGAGTCGTCCCGGCGCCGGCCTAGGACGCTCCCGTGGACAACCCGTTCGGTGCCTACTTCACGTCGCCGGACGCCACGCCGCCCGGCCGCCGCCGCCCGCAGGGAAAACGGCGGCGCAGGCGGCGGCGCGAGGCCGAACCGCAGACGATCGGCACCAACCCCGAAACCTGGCCCCCACCTGATCCTGAACCCTTCGACGACAACCCTTTCCAGCCCCCGACCGTCGAACCGGTGTATCGAAATCCCGCCGACGACGACGGATTCACCGGCGACTGGAACGACTGGAACGACAGCGACGCACCGGTCGAGCCCCAGCGCCGCGACGATGTCGACTGGAACGACTGGGCCACCACCACCGCGACCGAACAGAGCGGAGATCACGTCGAGATGCCGGTGTTGCCACGCCTCAAGGACTTCGGCGGCGGCGGTCAGATCGCGCGGCGACCACGCAAGAACTTCGACGACGAACGCTACGACGAGAGCGGCGGGCGCGCGAAAGCCGCCGCCGCGATCAAGGGCATCGTCGGCGCGCTCGTGTTCGTCGTCATCCTCGGTCTTGCCGCCACGATCTTCCTCGGCCCCGCCGACAAACCGACCAACACCACCCAGGCCGCCGTACCGGGCACGCGCGCAACGACTTCCACCGCTGTGCCCCCGCTCCCGGCACATGCGCTGTCCGGCTGCGAATCCTTCCGCACCCCCTCGATCACCATCAGCGCCGAACGCGGCGACACCGCCAGCCCCGAGGGCGCCATCCTCGGCTTCGAGTACAGCTATTACGTCGACCGCGACGCCGCAAAGGCCCGCTCCTTCGTCACCGACAGCGCCCACGTCGGCGATGCGTCCGCGCTCGCCGCGGGCATCGGCTCGCTGCCCCTCGACGTCAAGTACTGCGTGCACATCACCAAAGCCGACGCCGCCGACGCCGGACTCTGGAACGTCACCATCCACCAGAAGTGGCCCGGCGACGCCACCACCGAGAAGGTCAACCAGGTCATCCGCACCACCGAGGTGGCGCCCGGCCGCTACCGCATCACCAGCATCGACCACCGGCTGTAGCGGACCCGCCCGCGTAGATTGAGCTCGTGATCCAGATGGACGGTCCTCGGCTGTTCGGGCACGGCGCACAGCTGGGGTTGGCCGTGGTCATGGCGGCCGTGTTGCTGCCCGCGAGCCTGCAATCGGTGCGGGTGAGCGACGTCGCGACGCCGTGGGTGCTGGCGATGACCGTCGCGGTGCTGGCGTTGCACGTCTGTGTGGCGACAGCGCGGCGGTGGCCGATTCCGTCGTTCGCGATCGGCACGGTCGGGTGTGCGGTGCTGCTGGTGGCACCCGATATCGACGGTGTCACCGACTTCTCGGAATCGAGCCGCTACAGCCCGGTCCTGTTACCGAGCGTTCTGTGCTTCTTCGCGCTGCTGTACGCGGTGAGCGCGCACACGACATCCCCGTGGCCGACCGCCGCGCTCGGAGTGGGTCTGACGGGCAGCCTGCTCACCCTGATCAGGCTGTGGGAGTTCACCGCGGCGCCCATCGAGGCGTGGGCGTGGTGGTTGTTGTTGTCCACCACCGCGTTCGGCGGGACCACCGCCGCATGGGCGCTCGGCCGGTACCGGGCGACCCGTGCCGCGTGGACATCACAACTCGCCGAACGGGCCGCGGCCGACGAACGTCGGCGGATCGCGCGCGAAATGCACGATGTGGTCGCACATTCCTTGGCGGTGATGGTCTCGCACGCCGAGGCCGGGCGGCTCGTCGTGCCCACCTCACCAGAGCGGGCCGCCGAAATTCTCACCACCATCGCCGATTCCGGGCGCGAGGCGCTCACGGAGATGCGCGGGCTGCTCGGGGTGCTCCGGGACGAGTCGGCTTCGACGGAGCCGCAACCCGGGCTCGACGAGCTGGGCGCGCTCGTCGAGCGGGTGCGGGCATCGGGGGTCGATGTCGAACTGTCGACCGACGAGCGGCTGCGCCCGACCCCGGCCGTCGGGCTCACGATCTACCGAGTCGTTCAGGAGGCGCTCACCAATGTGGCTCGCCACGGCGGGCCCCGCCCACGAGCCCAGGTCAGCGTGAATGCGGTAGACGCCGGAATCGTTGTGCGGGTGCGTAATACCGGTTCGTCGTCGGAGGCGTCCGGAACTGGAAAGGGGTTGGTCGGCATGCGGGAACGGGTGGATGCGGTCGGTGGCACGCTGGCCGCCGGGCCGACCGAGGACGGCTGGGCCGTGGAGGTGCGGGTCCCGTGAGCGTGCGAGTCCTCATCGTCGACGACCAGGAACTGATGCGATCGGCGCTGCGGATGATGGTGGACAGCCAGCCCGACCTGGAATTGGTCGGCGAGGCGGCCGACGGTCACGAGGCGGTGGCCGCTGTGCGCGCGCGGGAGGTCGACGTCGTGCTCATGGACCTGCGCATGCCGAAGCTCGACGGCATCGAGGCCACCGCGATCATCACCGCCGAACAACCACGCTGCCGGGTGATCGCCCTGACCACCTTCGACCTCGACGACTACGTCTTCCCCGCCATCCGCGCCGGTGCCAGCGGCTTCCTGCTCAAGGACGCGCGCGGCGAGGAGATCGTCGACGCCATCCGCATGGTCCATGCCGGGCACGGTGTCGTCGCACCGTCCACGACGCGCCGCCTGATCGCCCACGTCGCCGACACTCCGACAGCGAATACCGAAGCAGCGCTCCGCATTCGAGCCACTCTCACCCCGCGTGAGTTCGACACTCTGCTCGAGATCGCCACCGGTGACACCAATCGCGACATCGCCGCGCGCCTGCACCTTTCCGAAGCCACCGTGAAGACCCACGTCGGCCATGTACTCGCGAAACTGGCTCTGCGCGACCGCGTTCAGGCCGTGGTGCTCGCCTATGAGTCGGGCCTGGTCGGGCCACCCCGACGCTGAGCGGTCCTCATCCTGCAGGACGAGAACATCGAGACCAACGGGCGACGAGCAACAACGACAAAACCGCGATCGTTGAACCATGAACGCGATAGCAGGCACCACCGCCGCCCTACTCACCGCAGCCGGCCTGCTCCACGCAGTCTGGACCGTCTCCCCCTGGCCGTGGAAAACCCAACTCGACCTCGCCCACGCCGCCATGGGCTGGACGAAAGACGAACCGCCACCGAGCCGCTGGTTCATCCCCGCCTGCCTCGCCGTCACCGCCGCCCTCACCACCGCGGGCTATGTGGTGCTGCTGCGCGCCGGAGTATGGGACTCACCGTTCCCCGACTGGATGGTCACCACCGCCACCTGGACCGTCGCCGGCGTCCTCCTCGCCCGCGCCGCCTCCGGCTTCATCGACCCCACCAGCGGGTCCCCCGAATCCCCCGCCGTCTATCAACGCCTCAACCGCCGCGTCTACTCCCCGCTGTGCGTGCTCCTCGGCGGCCTCACCGCAGTGGTGGCCGTGTCATGACCGGCCGTCGGATGACCCTGTGGGCGGGCGTGATCATCACCCTCGGCGGCATCGGGCACACAGTGGGGAGCCTGGTGGAAACCGCGCCGACGCACCTCGGTTCCTGGTTCGACGGGCACCTGTGGGACCAGTACGACTACGCCGAGTGGAGCGACTCGGCAGCCGGATTCTGGTACTCGGCGCTGAGCTTCGGACCGCCGTTGCTGCTGGTCGGCGTTCTGGTGTTGTGGATGGCACGAAACGGGATCACCCCACCGGCGTTTCTCGCGGTCGCGCTGGTGGGCTGGGTTGTCATCACGTTCGTCGCCAGCGGGCCCTCACCGCTGCCGATTCTGCTGATCCCGGCGGGATTGCTGCTCGCCGCTCGCAGGGTGCCCGTCGATCAGCACGCCTGATACGAGAAAAGTCCCCCGCACCGGATCGGTGTGGGGGACTTTGTCGTGTTGCGACCCTGACGGGACTCGAACCCGCGACAACTCCCATGTTGCCCACGAGCCCTACGCGCCCTACAGGCAAAACGTGAGTATGCCTGAAACGTACCTGCGACCCTGACGGGACTCGAACCCGCGACAACTCCCATGTTGCCCACGAGCCCTACGCGCCCTACAGGCAAAACGTGAATATGCCTGAAACGTACCTGCGACCCTGACGGGACTCGAACCCGCGACCTCCGCCGTGACAGGGCGGCGCGCTAACCAACTGCGCTACAGGGCCATGCTCATTACGTCGGGCGATGCTACCCGGTAGGCGCCGTTTTCGGTAACCGAACTGGTCAGGGGTCTAATCGTCAATAGCCGGGCGCGCGCAGGATCCTGAGCACCAGTTCGGCGTTGATGTCGCCGAGCTCCTCCGGGGTGAACTCACCGCCCGGCCGATACCACCGGCAGATGTCGATCCCCAGCGACATCATCGCCAGCACGGCGACGCGGGGATCGGCGATGGTGAACACCCCACGCTCGATCCCCGCCCGCACCTCAGCGGCCGCGGCCAGCCGGATCCGGCGGCGGATCGCACCGACGATGTCGTGGTGCTCGGGGGTGAGATGCCTGCTCTCGTACTGGGCGATCCGCGCCCGCCGATAACTGCGCGCGTGCAGCACGCTGAACGCGGTGACCAGGGCGCGAATCCGCTCCGCCGGCTCGTCGTGGGGCGCGACGGCGGCTTCGATGATGGTGAGGGTGTTGGCCACCGCGTGCTCGACCAACCGGAACAGCACATCCTCTTTCGAGGCGAAATGGACGTACATCGCCGCCGGACTCAACCCCGCTTTCGCGGTGATGTCGCGGGTGCGGGTGGCCTCGAATCCCTTGTCGGAGAACAGGACCACCGCAGCGTCGAGCAAGCGTTGTGTGGTGTCGCCCGGCGCGGCCACCGGGTCGGACAGTGGGTCGTCTTCGAGTAGCTCGCTCACCTGATACCCCTTCGCTATTCGTGTGATTGACATTACATCGCACGTCGCCCACACTAAACAAGCGCTCACTCACTTGAAGTTGACGTCAAGTTCTATTAATTTCAACCCTGCGGATCCACCGAGGAGTCACCGATGAGAGAACCCCAGCGGACAGGCGTCGAAACACCGCCGACCCTGCCCGACCAAGCACCCTCGACGGACGCCACCAAACGCGCGCACCGCAAGCTGCTCGCCGCGGGCCTGGTCGGCAGCTCGATCGAGTGGTACGACTTCTTCCTCTACGGCACCGCCGCCGCACTGGTGTTCCCGCACGTGTTCTTCCCCGACGCCTCCGCGCTGATGGGCACCCTGCTCTCGTTCAGCACCTTCTGGGCCGGCTTCGTCGCCCGCCCGCTCGGCGGCCTGCTCGCCGGACACTTCGGCGACCGGTACGGACGCAAACCCGTGGTCGTCGTCTGTCTGCTCGCCATGGGCATCGCCACCTTCGCGATCGGCTGCCTGCCGAGCACCGGCTCGATCGGGGTGCTCGCGCCCATCCTGCTGGTGACGCTGCGTTTCGTGCAGGGCATCGCCTGCGGCGGCCAGTGGGGCGGAATCGTGCTGCTGCTCACCGAATCGGCGGGCCCGAAGAAACGCGGATTCGCGGGTACCTTCGGGCAGATGGGCGTGCCGCTCGGCCTGATCATGGGCAACCTGGTGTTCCTCGCCGCCACCGCGGCACTGTCGACCGACGCCTTCCTCAGCTGGGGCTGGCGGGTTCCGTTCCTTGCCAGCGCGCTGCTGTTCCCGGTGGTGCTCTACATCCACACCAGGGTCGAGGACTCCCCCGAATTCCGCGAGCTGCAGGCCGAGACCGCGGCAAAGCGCAAGGCCCCCGCCGTCGCCCAGGCCCCGCTGGCCGAAGCCGTCAAGCAGCACTGGCGCACCATCCTGCTCGGCTGCGGTCTGCTGGCAGGCACCAACTCGCTGTTCTACGTGAGCATCGCGGGCCTGCTCAGCTACGGCACCGCCGAACTCGGCATGAATCGCAATGCGCTGCTCGCTATCTCGCTGATCGCCTCCGGCCTGCTCACCGCAGTGATCCTGTGGGCCGGTGCGCTGTCGGACCGGATCGGCAGGCGACCGCTGATCCTGATCGGCGGCGCCGGCATAGCGCTGTGGTCGTTCCCGTTCTTCGGGCTGATCAACACTGCCAACGTGCTCGCCGTCTTCGTGGCGGTAGCGGTCGGCTCGGCCATGCAGGCACTCACCTACGGTCCGCTCGCCGCCTTCATGGGCGAGCTGTTCGCCCCGCGCGTGCGGTACTCGGGCGCCTCGCTGGCCTACCAGCTGGCCGCCATCACCATCAGCGGCGGCACGCCGTTCATCATGACCTGGATCATCGCCGAAACCGGTTCCACCACCGGCGTTTCGCTGTTTCTGATGGCCATGGGTCTGATCACCGTGTTCAGCGCGTGGAAGCTGCGTGAGACCAACACCCCGGCGGTCCGCAACGACCCCGAAGCCGTGCCGGGAGCCCAGCTGTACTGATCCCCTCCGAATCGACCGTTGCCCGGACTGGAAACAGTCCGGGCGAAAGGATTTCTCGTGAAAGTCGCTGAGAAGGTAGCCATCGTGACCGGTGGCGGTGCGGGCATCGGCGCCGCGCTGGCGGCCGCGCTCGCCGCGGCCGGGGCGAAGGTGGTGGTGTCCGATCTCGACGCGGCCGCCGCGCTGGCCGTGTCGGAGCAGATCAACGCCGCACACCCCGGCAGCACCGTCGGTGTCGGCGCCGATGCCGCCGACACCGCGGCGATCACCGGTCTGATCGCGTTGGCGCAGCGGCACTTCGGGCCGGTCGACCTGTATTTCGCCAATGCGGGCATCGTCGGCGCCCCCGGACTCGACGTCACCGAGGACGACTGGGACCGCTCGCTCGAGGTGAACCTGCGCGCGCACATCCGCGCCGCGAAACTGCTGGTGCCGCAGTGGGTCGAACGCGGTGCGGGCTACTTCATCAGCACCGCTTCCGCCGCGGGGCTGCTCACCCAGATCGGCTCGGCCACCTACTCGGTGAGCAAGCACGCGGCGGTCGGATTCGCCGAGTGGCTCAGTGTCACCTACGGCGACAACGGGATCCGCGTGAGCTGCCTGTGTCCGATGGGTGTCAATACGAAACTGCTGTACGCGGGCCGGGATTCGGGCGACGAACTCGGTGCTGCCGCGACCCGCGCCGTCGTGTCGGCGGGCGATGTTCTCGAACCCGGCGAAGTGGCCGAGATCGTCCTCGCCGCCGTCGACGCCGAGCAATTCCTCATCCTGCCCCACCCCCAGGTGCTGGACATGTACCGCAACAAGGGCACCGACTACGACCGTTGGCTACGCGGCATGCGGCGCTACCAGTCGTCGCTGCTGACCGAAACCCACTGAGTGAGAGAGACATCCATGTCACTGTTCGAACTGAGCGACCGCGCCAAGAAGTACTCCGAAGACCTCCTGGACTTCATGGACGCCCACGTCTACCCCGCCGAAGCCGTCTACGACGAGCAGATGCGGGAGTCCGGCGACCCGCACTTCCAGCCGCCGATCATGGAGGAACTCAAAGCCGAAGCCAAACGGCGCGGCCTGTGGAACCTCTTCCACCCCCACCCCGGCCGCGGACCCGGCCTGACCAACCTCGAATACGCGCCACTGGCCGAGATCATGGGCCGCAGCCCCCTCGCGCCGGAGGCCTGCAACTGCAACGCCCCCGACACCGGGAACATGGAGGTGCTGGAACTGTTCGGCACCGACGAGCACAAAGAGAAGTACCTGAAGCCACTGCTCGACGGCACCATGGCCTCCGCCTTCGCGATGACCGAGCCGCGCGTGGCCAGCTCCGACGCCACCAATATCGAACTGTCGATGGTGCGCGACGGTGAGGAGTACGTGCTCAACGGACGGAAGTGGTTCGCCACCAACGCCTTGCACAAGAACTGTCGCGTGATGATCGTGATGGGCAAGACCGATCCCACCGCGGCACCGCACCGCCAGCAGTCGATGATGGTGGTCCCGATCGACGCACCGGGCGTGACGATCCTGCGCGGGCTGCCGGTGTTCGGCTACCAGGAACGCGAAGGCCACGCCGAGATCGACTTCGCCGATGTGCGGGTGCCCGTCACCGACGTGCTCAAAGGCGAGGGCGAGGGCTTCGCGATCAGCCAGGCCCGGCTGGGACCGGGACGCATCCACCACTGCATGCGCAGCATCGGCATGGCCGAGCGGGCGCTGGAACTGCTGTGCAAGCGCGCGCAACAGCGGGTCACCTTCGGTAAGCCGGTGTCCGAGAACGCCAATATCCAGGACTGGATCGCCGAGTCGCGCATCGATATCGAGATGATCCGGCTGCTCACGCTCAAGGCCGCCCATCTGATGGACACCGTGGGCAACAAGGCCGCGCGCACCGAGATCGCCGCCATCAAGGTGGCCGCGCCGAACATCGCGCTGAAGGTCGTGGACCGGGCCATTCAGGTGCACGGCGCGGGCGGGGTCACCGACGACTTCCCGCTCGCCGCCGCCTGGGCGGGCCTGCGCACGCTGCGCCTGGCCGACGGTCCCGACGAGGTGCACAAGCGTTCCATCGCCCGGCAGGAATTGAACAAGTACCGTGAGCGAGCGGGGAGCTGATGAAGGCCTGGCAGGTAGGCGAACTCGGCGAACCACGAGAAGTCCTGCAGTTCAACGACATCGACGATCCGGTAGCCGGTCCGGGACAGGTGCTGGTGCGCGTTCTCGCGGCACCCGCCAACTTCCCCGATGTGCTGCTGTGTCGTGGGCAGTACCAGATCAAACCGCCCTTGCCCTTCACCCCGGGCGTCGAACTCTGCGGTGAAGTGCTGGCGGTCGGCGCGGGTGTGGACCGGTTCGCGATCGGCGATCGGATCGTCGGCACCTCGAATCTGCCCGGTGGCGCGTTCGCCGAGCTGGCTGTGCTCGACGCCGAGAACGCCTTCCCCGCACCGGAATCCCTCGACGATGCCGAGGCTTCCGCGCTGGTCATCGGCTATCAGACGAGCTGGTTCGCCCTGCACCGCCGGACGCAGCTGCAACCCGGCGAGACACTGCTGGTGCACGCCGCGGCAGGTGGTGTCGGCAGTTCCGCCGTGCAGTTGGGCAAGGCCGCGGGTGCGCGGGTGATCGGTGTCGTCGGCGGGCCCGACAAGGCCGAGTACTGCCGCGAACTCGGCGCCGACCTCGTGATCGACCGGCACACCGAGGACTTCGTGCCGATCGTCAAGGAGTTCACCGGCGGACGCGGCGCCGATGTGGTCTACGACCCGGTCGGCGGCGACGCCTACGCCAGGTCCACCAAATGCATCGCCTTCGAAGGCCGCATCCTGGTGATCGGCTTCGCCGGCGGCACCATCCCCCAGCCCGCACTCAACCACGCGCTGATCAAGAACTACTCGATCATCGGTCTGCACTGGGGTCTCTACAAGCAGTACAACCAGCAGGCGATCGCCGACTGCCACACCGAGCTCACCCGCCTCGCCGGGGCCGGACTCGTGAAACCGCTGATCAGCGAACGGCTTTCGCTCGGCGATGTACCCGACGGCCTCGGCCGTCTCGGCGACGGGCACACCGTCGGCCGCGTCGTGTTCCACCCGTGACCGCCGGTATAACTACAAGCATGGAACCCACCGACAGCGAGGGCGCGCTGCCCTCGATGGCACGCACCTCGCTGTTGCGCGACCTGCCGACCACCCAGCGCGGTCTGCGCACGCGTGACGGGCTGATCGCGGCGGGCCGCACGGTGTTCGAGCGGATGGGCTACCTCGACACCCGGCTCATCGACATCACCCAGGAAGCCAACTGCTCGTCGGGCACCTTCTACACCTACTTCGCGAGCAAAGAAGAGATCTTCGCCGCGATCCTCGAACGTGCCCAAGAGGACATGATGCATCCCGGCATGGCGCACGTGACCGGCGAAGACGACCCGGCCTCGATCGTCGAGGCCGCCAATCTCGCCTACTTCGAGGCCTACAAGCGCAATGCGAAGCTGATGGGTCTGCTCGAACAGGTCGCCAATATCGACCCCGAGTTCGGCAAGTTGCGTCAGCAGCGCGCCGACGCGTTCATCGGGCGCAATGCCCGCGGGATCGCCGAACTGCAGCGGCGTGGGCTGGCCGATCCGAGCCTCGATCCGGTGCTCACCTCGCGTGCGCTGTCGAGCATGGTGAGCCGGATGGCGTTCAACTACTTCGTGACCGGCGGCGAGGAGCTCGAGCAGATGCCGATGGAAGAAGTCGTGCACACCGTGTCACGCCTGTGGGCCAACGCGCTGCGGATGCCCTGACAGACAAAAAATCCCCTCACCGTGAAACTTCGGTGAGGGGATCAAAGGTGGCCAGAGCCGGGATCGAACCGGCGACCTACCGCTTTTCAGGCGGTCGCTCGTACCAACTGAGCTACCTGGCCGGAAGTACCCGAATTGCTCTGGATACCACTTGCGACCCTGACGGGACTCGAACCCGCGACCTCCGCCGTGACAGGGCGGCGCGCTAACCAACTGCGCTACAGGGCCATGCTTTATTACCGGTTCAGTCCGAAGACTGTACCCCCTACGGGATTCGAACCCGCGCTACCGCCTTGAAAGGGCGGCGTCCTAGGCCGCTAGACGAAGGGGGCTCGTTCCGAATCTCTCCGGGGCGGCTTCAACGTTTCCGTTGGGAGCTCGCATAGCTTATGACAGGTCAGTGCGGAGTTCCAAATCGCCTGGTCAAGCGCTCAAACCGAGGTCTTCCAGGCGTGCTTGCTCGCGCCAGCCCTCGGTGCGGAAGTTCTGGATCCACACCGGGGTGGCCATGGCCTCCACGATAACCTCCAGCACCTCGGCGAAGCGGGCGCGCAGGTCGGCGGCGGAGCCGTTGGCGATCGGGTCGACCAGGTAGCGCTGGCCCGCCAGGGCCGCGGACAGGGTTCGGGTGAAGCGGTCGGGGTCGGCGTCGGCGCGCAGCTGGCCGTCGTCGATGGCGCGGACCGCGAGCACGCGGGTGGCGCGACCGAGGATGCGGCCGCCGCCGTTGCCGGTGTCGCGATGGAAGTCGGGTTCGATCACCAGGCGGTACTCGGCCTGCACGATGGTGTCGTGCTCGAGCCGCAGCGCGATCTCGTCGACCATGCCGTGCAGCACGTCGAGCGGACCGAGGTCGACGCGGGCGAGCCAGCGCTCCGCGCAGATCCGGTAGCGCTCGACCGCGGTCTCGAGCACCGCGCGCGCCAGGTCTTCCTTGGAATCGAAATGGAAGTACATCGCGCCCTTGGTGGCGCGCGACCCTTCCAGAATGCGGTTGAGCGATGCCGCGGCATATCCGCTCTTGCCGAACTCGACGGCCGCGGACTTGATTATCGCCGCGCGTGTCCGGCGCGCCCGCTCTTGCTGCCGTGCCATGCTCGAAACGCCTCCGAACCTTCTCGACGCCATCGATCAAAACCGACCGTTGGCACGAATTGTGGTTTTAATTCAAACTTTCGGTATGAAAAACTCGCAGCGCCTCGCGCGCATGCCCCGCCACCTGTGAGAACCCCTTCCTGCGGTGACGCCTACCCCTTTGCCCAGAGTTCGCGAACCCCTCACGAACTTCCGGCACTGCATACCTTCGGTGAATTCGCCGAACACCGCACCCTGCGCCGGAACCACGGAAAATGCGGCACCGGTGATTGTTTCGATATTCACCAGGCGATCACCGTACCCGCATTCCCGAGTCGACACGCGGCGATTGGAGTACCTAACCGAACATCCGGTCCGGTTATCCAGCCCAGCAAACGAAGCGCAACCGGAATGGTTACTTCGGGTACGAATTACCCAGTCGCACAGCCCGGTTGAGCGGCCCCTCGGCACCGCCGAAGTTCGCCGGACGGTCGCGAGACCGGCGCCCACCTCGGACCACTCCATCGTTGCTGCACCCCTGCTTGTCGAAAGATGTTGCGATACAACAGTATTCGACGACCATACGCAACCCACAGCGCGAACATCGCTGGGGCACCAGGTGTTTACCACCGAATCGGTGCCGGCCTCGGCGCCGTTACCGGTGACCACCAGCGCGGATCGGGTGCCCGCGACCCGACCGGGGACCACTATTCGGACCTACGGCACACCGTCCGCTAGACTCCGCTGCGCGCCCCTTTAGCTCAGTTGGTAGAGCTGGTGACTTTTAATCACTAGGTCGTAGGTTCGAGTCCTACAGGGGGCACCACCAACTCATCATCGTGACCATCGTCACGTGGCGACGTACGCTGAGCGCGACCCGGCTACCGGGCACCTACGACCTCAGGCGGCGTGCGATGACTTCTTTCGATGATCTGCTCTCCCAGGTACCGATCGGCCAGATCGCCGACCAGCTCGGCGTCGACCAGGCGACGGCGACCACGGCCGTCCAGGCCGCACTGCCGACCCTGCTCGGCGGACTCCAGGCCAACGCCACCGAGCCACAGGGCGCGGCCGCACTGCTCGGTGCGCTCGACAATCACGGCGGGCTCGTCGAGGGCAAGGGCGCGGTGGATCTGGGACAGGTCGACGTGGGCGACGGCGAGAAGATCGTCGACAACGTCTTCGGCACCGAGAAGAACACCGTCATCAGCGCGCTCGGCGCGGGCGGCGGCACCGGCGGCAACGACCTCATCGCCAAGCTGCTGCCGATTCTGGCCCCGATCGTGCTCGCCTACTTGGCCAAACAGCTCACCGGCGGCGGGGCGGCCCCACAGCAGCAGCAGGCCCCGGCTTCCAACGGCGGTCTCGGCGACCTGCTCGGCGGGCTGCTCGGCGGCAGCAGTAACACCGGCGGGCTCGGCGGCGTGATCGGCGAGGCGCTGTCGAAGAACGCGGGCGGTGCGCTGGGCAGCGTGCTCGGCGGGCTGCTCGGCGGCAAGCGATGAACTGTTCACCTACCGGTAGTTAACGTCGTGCGGCCCGTAGCGATAGTCCCAATGCTGCGGGCCGAACGCCTAGACTCGTCAGCACAACCATCGGTCCTACTGACTGGTAGTGACGTTGCTCAATATCGATGGAAAACCGCTCTGTTGCGTTTCGCATCACACCTACGGTGCCGTAAGGTATGGCCGCATCGCGACGTTCGACCGCAAGCACGACAGCGAAGGGTTTTTACATGGCAAGGGATCTGACTCAACTCGAACTGCTCACGGAGTTGGAGCCGGTTGCCGAGGAAAACGTCAACCGGCACATGTCGCTCGCCAAGGAATGGCACCCGCACGACTACGTCCCGTGGGACGAGGGCCGCAACTTCGCGGCCATGGGCGGCATCGATTGGGATCCTGAGCAGTCCAAGCTCAGCGAGGTCGCCAAGGCGGCCATGATCACCAATCTGCTCACCGAGGACAACCTCCCCTCCTACCACCGCGAGATCGCCGAGAACTTCTCCCAGGACGGCGCCTGGGGCACCTGGGTCGGTCGCTGGACCGCCGAGGAGAACCGCCATGGCATCGTGATGCGCGACTACCTCGTGGTCACCCGCGGCGTGGATCCGGTCGCCCTCGAAGAGGCGCGGATGATCCACATGACCAACGGCTTCGCCTCCCCCGCCGAGGTCGACGCGGGCTTCCTGCACTCGGTCGCCTACGTGACCTTCCAGGAACTGGCCACCCGGGTGAGCCACCGCAACACCGGCAAGGTGTGCGACGACCCGATCGCCGACCGCATGCTCCAGCGCGTGGCGGCCGACGAGAACCTGCACATGATCTTCTACCGCAACCTCTGTGGTGCGGCGCTGGATCTGTCGCCCGACCAGGCGATCGAGGCGATCTCGCTGATCGTCGAGAACTTCCAGATGCCGGGCGCCGGCATGCCGAACTTCCGTCGCAACGGCGTGCTGATGGCCAAGCACGGCATCTACGACCTGCGTCAGCACCTCGAAGAGGTCGTGCAGCCGGTGCTCAAGAAGTGGAACATCTTCGAGCGCACCGACTTCACCGCCCGCGGCGAGGCCACCCGTGAGCGGCTGGCCGGGTTCCTCGACAAGCTCGGCGAGGACGTGCTGAAGTTCGAGGAGCAGCGCGACCGGATGCTCGCTCGCGAGGCCAAGAAGCGCGAAATGGCCGGAGTCTAAGTTCTCAAAAGAGCGCTGCGCACCTTGAATGCCAAGGTGCGCAGCGCTCTTTTGTGTGGATTTCCGGCGATCGGCTACTTGAGTGGGAGGGCGCCGTCAGCACTGCCGACGTCGGTGATCTTCCAGTCCTTGCCGCTGTCGACGGTGATGTTGTAGGTAACCGTGTTGCGCAGGCCGTCGGGGTTCTGGGCGTTGGTGGTGCTCACGTCGACGAACGCGGCGACCTTGTAGACGCCGTCCTCCCGGGAGAGGACCTTCGCGGTGATCGGGGTCGCGGTGGAGGTCCACTTCAGCGGGACGATGATCTGCTCGAGCTTGGCGCCGGTGGCGTCGAACTTGGCCGACAGTTCCGGTGAGGTGCCCGCCTTGAGCTTGGCGACCCAGGCGTTGACGTCCTGGTAGTTCAGGCTCGCCGAACCGACCGCGTAGTCGACGGCGATCTGTTCGGCCTTCGCATTGTCGGCGGCTTGATCGTTCATGTCGGAGATCTCCGAGCGCGCCGAACCGAGCAGCACGCCGAGCACCACCGCGACGATCGCGAGCACGGCGATCACGGCACCGCCGACCAGCGAGGAGACGCGGACGGCGACCGTGCCCTTCGTCGCGGGCCCAGCGGGGGTTTTGGTGAGGTCGGTGGCGCCTTCGTTGCTTTCGGCCATGAGGGGTCTACTCCGATTACGTGGGGACAGCGCACCGCCGGAGGCGACGGTGCCAGCGGATCCAGGCTACTGAGTCGGCGGGCGATACCCGTACTCGCAGTAACAGGTAAAAGGTGACACCAGCTGGTGATGGCGGTCATGACCCGGCAAAAGTCGTCGATGCGCGAGATCGATCACATCGGACCGGATGAGAGAATGGCAGGCGTGACTACGACGATGCCCCAAGCGCCCGCAGCGCTGCGGATCGGGCCCTTCCCGGTCGATCCGCCGGTGGTGCTCGCGCCGATGGCGGGCATCACCAACCGTGCCTTCCGCAGGCTGTGCCGCGAGTTCGGCAGCGCGACCTCGATCTACGTGTGCGAGATGATCACCGCCCGCGCCGTGGTGGAGCGCAACGAGAAGACGCTGCACATGATGTCGTTCGACGCCGACGAACACCCGCGCTCGATGCAGCTCTACGGCGTCGACCCCAAGACCCTCGGCGAGGCCGTGCGGATCATCGTCGGCGAAGGCTGGGCCGATCACATCGACCTCAATCTCGGCTGCCCGGTACGCAAGGTGACCAAGCTCGGCGGCGGATCTGCCCTGCCTTATAAGCGCAGGCTGTTCGCCAATATCGTCCGCGAGATGGTGTCGGCGGCCGAACCGGCGGGCGTTCCGGTCACCTTCAAGTTCCGCATCGGCATCGACGACGACCACCACACCTACCTCGACACCGGCCGCATCGCCGAGGCCGAGGGCGCGGCGGCCGTGGCGCTGCACGCGCGCACCGCCGCCCAGCTGTACTCGGGCGCGGCGGACTGGTCGGCCATCGCACGGCTCAAGGAAGCCGTCACCACCATCCCGGTGCTCGGCAACGGCGATATCTTCACCGCCGACGACGCGCTGCGGATGATGAACGAAACCGGCTGCGACGGTGTGGTCGTCGGGCGCGGTTGCCTCGGGCGGCCCTGGCTGTTCGCCGAACTCAGCGCGGCGCTGCGCGGTGAGCCGATCCCCGAGGGGCCGACGCTGGGCCGCGTCGGCGAGATCCTGGTGCGCCACGCCACCCTGCTCACCGAGCACGACGGTGAGGACAAGGCCATGCGCGATATCCGCAAGCACATGGCCTGGTACCTGATGGGGTTCCCGGTCGGCTCGCAGCTGCGGCGCAGCTTCGCCACCGTGTCGAAGCTGTCGCAGATCGAGGATCTGGTCGGACAGCTCGACCCGGACGTGCCCTTCCCCACCGACGCGCTCGGGCCGCGCGGGCGGCAGGGTTCGCCGCAGACCAAGGTCGTGCTCCCAGAGGGCTGGCTCGACGACCCCGAGGACGACACCGTCCCGGCCGCGGCCGATGTGATGCACAGCGGCGGCTGAGCTGCCCCGCAGCCGTTGATCCAGGCCCGGTAACAAGCCGACATCAATTCGTAAGCCACCCCCGTTTCGGTCAACAGCAGGTGCTCTAGCAGGGCTTTCCTTCGGTGATTCGAACCAGGCAACCAATTCGTCCGCGATTCCGATGTGCACTGGAGTGGCTACTCGTGGCGGAATCGTTATCATTGCGGGATCGCTCGGCTCCGGCTCGAATCGGTGCCGGGTGATGACGCGCAGGCTGCGCCAGAGAAAGAAGTGAGGTTCGTTGGTGGGTGACGATCGGCGCGGGCGTACGCCCCGGCCCGGAAATCGCGCCCCCTGGGAGCGCTACCCGACGGCCGAACCGACCGAGCAACCGGAAACCGGCTCGCGCCGGTCCCGGCACGCGGACGCGACGCCGGACGCCGCGCCGTTGACCGTCGCCGACCTGGTCAACCGGGTCGACAGCGAACGCACCCGCCGCAGTAGGCGCCCCGCCGACAACGCCGAGCCCGCCTCCCGCGCCGGCCGCCGCGCCCGCGAACAGGCACCGCGGCCCACCCCGCGTCCCGATATCGCACCCCGCACCGACGGCTCGCCCGTCGTCGACGACATCGCGGGCACCAACCCTCCCAGCGCCAGAACACCCAGCGCCAAAACACCCAGCGCCAAAACCCATCACGCCGAATCCCCCGCCGACCGCACTGCGACCACCGCGCTGCCTGCCCAGGCGAACCCGTCGGTCCGCACCGCCGCACCCGCTCGCCGGATCGCCGACCAGACCGATCCGCCCACCGACATCCTGCCCCCGGTCACCGACACGACCGCCGCAGCGCCCCCCAAGCGGGCCAGGCCGGTCAAGACCACGGCCGCCGCACCGCCACGTCGCCCCGACGATCGCGCGGGACGACGGAGCAAGCAGGCGCGCTACGCCGGACGGGTCGCCCTGACGTTCGTCGCGGTCCTCGCCCTGGTGATCACCGGCGGCGGCTGGAGTTATCTGCAAGCCACCGGTAACAGCCTCAACCAGATCGACGCGCTCGGCGGCGGCGCCACCGGCGACGTCCTCGACGGTGACATGCAGCTCGGCGACGAGAACTACCTCATCGTCGGCACCGACACCAGAGCGGGCGTCAACGCCGACATGGGCGCAGGCTCGGCCACCGACACCGAAGGCGCCCGCGCCGACACGGCGATGCTGGTGCACATCCCGAAGAACCGTTCACGCGTCGTGGTCGTGTCCTTCCCGCGTGACCTCGATGTCACCCGGCCGGTGTGCGCGGCCTGGGACAACGAGAAGGCCGCCTACACCGACGAGAAACTCCCGTCGGCCATGAGCGACAAGCTCAACGCCGTCTACGCCCGCGGCGGGCCCAAGTGCCTCGTCGACGTGGTGCGCAAGATGTCGGGCCTGACCATCGGCCACTTCATCGGCATCGACTTCGCCGGCTTCGAAGCCATGGTCGACCAGATCGGTGGCGTCGAGGTGTGCTCGACCAAGCCGATCATCGACGGTGTGCTCGGCCCGGTGCTGGAGACCTCGGGCAAGCAGCGGGTCAGCGGCGAGACCGCACTCAACTATGTGCGCGCCCGGCATGTGGTCGGCGAGGAACGCAGCGACTACGACCGGATCAACCGCCAGCAGCGATTCCTCGCCTCGCTGTTGCGCGGTGCGCTGTCGAGCAAGGTGCTCTTCGATCCGGGCAAGCTCAACGGCTTCATCCAGGCGTTCAGCGCTCACACCTTCGTCGACAAGGTGAACCCGCAGGACCTGCTGCTGCTCGGCCGCTCCCTGCAGAAGATGGACGCCGGCGCGGTGACGTTCCTGACCATCCCCACCGCGGGCACCACCGCCTACGGCAACGAGATCCCCCGCGAATCCGACATCAAGGCCATCTTCCGCGCCGTCATCGACGATCAGCCGCTGCCGGGCGAGACCAAGGCACCCGAGGTCCAGAGTTCGGCGCCGACACCCGCGCCGCCCGCGCCCAAGCAGTACGCGGTGGCGCCGAGCACGATGTCGCTGCTGGTGTCCAACGGTTCGGGTTCCTCGGGCGCGGCACGCACCGTCGCCTCCAAACTCGACTACCAGGGCTTCGGCATCTACAGCGTCGGCAACTACTCCGGCGGCACGTCGACGAACTCGAAGATCCGCTTCGCGGCGGGCTTGGAAGCCGAGGCCGCCACCGTGGCGAGCACCATCCCCGGCGCGGTCCTCGAGCAGGCCAACGAACTGGGCAGCATCATCGAGGTGGTGGTCGGCGCCGACTTCGGCGGCACCGTCCGCACGGCCACCCCGGTGGGCGCGGAACTGCCGAACGTGCCGATCGGTGAGCCGCACAGCGCGGGTCCGGTGGCGCTGCCGTCGGACCTCGAGCACATGAACGCCGCCGACGACACCTGCAAGTGAACGCTGACCTGCCATGACACTGCCACACGGCATTAACCCGGTGTTGGGTGACAGCGCACCGAGTACCCACTAGGGTCAGCCATTATGCGTGTCATCTACAACGAGCAAATGGCCGACCTCGCCAACCTCCTTGGTGAGATGGCCGGTCTCGCTGGCCAGGCCATGGAACAGGCCACCCAATCGCTGCTGCAGGCCGACCTGGGTCTGGCCGAGCAGGTCATCGGTGAGCAGGACCGGATCTCGGTGATGATCACCGAGGCCGAGGAGAAGGCCTTCGCGCTGCTCGCCCTGCAAGCGCCCGTCGCAGGTGATCTGCGTCAGGTCGTCAGCGCGATCCAGATCGTCGCCGACGTCAACCGGATGGGTGCGCTGGCGCTGCACGTGGCCAAGGTGACCCGCCGCCGCCACCCCGCCCACGCCCTGCCCGAGTCGGTCAACGGCTACTTCGCGGAAATGGGCCGCATCGCGGTCAACATGGGCGCCGGCGCCAAAGAGGTACTCGAGACCCGCGACCCCGAGCGCGCCGCCCAGCTCAACCAGGACGACGAGGCGATGGACGACCTCCACCGCCACCTGTTCACCCTGCTGATGGACCGCGACTGGAAGTACGGCGTAGCCGCCGCCGTCGACGTGACTCTGCTCGGCCGCTACTACGAGCGCTTCGCCGACCACGCCGTCGAGATCGGCCGCCGCGTGATCTTCCTGGTGACGGGTGTCCTACCGGCCGACGAAGACATCGAAACCAGCTGAGAGAGAACACGAAAGGCCCGTGCGTGATGCACGGGCCTTTCGTCTACCCCGGCCGAGTATTCCCTCGCGAGCGGATACGGAAGCTGCGCGAGTCGTTGTGTCTCCCAGGTTCGGTACGCTTCGAAACAGGGGGCGAATTGGCGTACCCCTGTGTGAAATCTACTGAAGGGGAGCAGGATTCACGATGGTAGTACGAATGATTTCTGGTGCGTTGGTCGGTGTTGCCACGATCTTGACCGCGACGTTGCTTGCCCCGCAAGCCTCGGCTGCGCCGTCAGCGCGTTGCGACGCGTATACCGTTGGCAACACTCGGTATGAGGGCGGTACGAAGTGGCTGTGCTACTCGTACGGCCAGGGCAATTACGGATGGATCGCTGTCTGACAGCTATCCGGCTATCGCGGATGTAAAGCAGTAGGTTGATCAATGCAGACGCTCGGCTGGTATTTCCCAGCCGAGCGTCTCGCTGTCAATTGATCACCGAATCCAGCAGTGGCCTAACCGAAGCGGCCGGAGATGTAGTCCTCGGTGGCGCGCTGGGTGGGGTTGGAGAAGATCTTCTCGGTGTCGTCGATCTCGATCAGGCGGCCGGGCTTGCCCTGGGCCTCGAGGTTGAAGAAACCGGTCTGGTCACTCACACGCGCGGCCTGCTGCATGTTGTGGGTGACGATGACGATCGTGAACTCTTTCTTGAGCTCGGTGATCAGGTCCTCGATCGCCAGGGTGGAGATCGGGTCCAGCGCCGAACACGGCTCGTCCATCAGCAGCACGTCGGGCGAGACCGCGATCGCGCGGGCGATGCACAGACGCTGCTGCTGACCGCCCGAGAGGCTGCCACCGGGCTTGTCGAGGCGGTCCTTGACCTCGTTCCAGAGGTTGGCGCCCTTGAGGGAGCGCTCGGCGACCTCGTCGAGTTCCTTCTTGTTGCGCACACCCTGCAGCTTGAGCCCGGCCACCACGTTGTCGCGAATCGACATGGTGGGGAACGGGTTCGGGCGCTGGAACACCATGCCGATGGTGCGACGCACGCCGACGGGGTCGATCGAGGAGCTGTAGATGTCCTCGCCGTCGAGCAGCACGGCACCTTCGACGCGGGCGTTGGGGGTCACCTCGTGCATGCGGTTGAGCGAGCGCAGCACGGTGGACTTGCCACAGCCGGAGGGTCCGATGAAGGCGGTGACGCTGCGCGGCAGCACGGTCAGTTCCACATTCGCCACGGCGTGGAAGCTGCCGTAATAGATGTTGAGATCTTTGACGTCGATCCGCTTGGCCATGAGGAGTATTCCGTTCGCTTCTATCGGTTCCGGGTGAGCAGCTTGTTGACGCCGGCGGCAGCCAGGTACAGCACCGCGATCATCAGGATCAGCGTGAGCGCCGCACCCCAGACACGTTCGCGGCCCGCGGCCTCCGGGTTGGCCAGCTCTTGGTAGATCAACAGCGGCAGCGAAGCCATATTGCCGTCGAAGATGTTCTGGTTGATCGACTTGGAGTAGCCGACCAGCACGAGCACCGGCGCGGTCTCGCCCATGACGCGGGCCACGGCGAGCAGGATGCCGGAGATCATGCCGGGTGCGGCGGTGGGGATGACGATCCGCAGAATGGTCTTCCACTTCGGCACACCGAGCGCGTAGGACGCCTCACGCAGCTCGTCGGGCACGAGTTTGAGCATTTCCTCGGTGCTGCGCACGACCACCGGCAGCATCAGCAGCACCAGCGCCAGCGAGACGGCGAAGGAGCTCTGCGGCATGCCGAGGGTGGCGATCCAGAGCGCGAAGATGAACAGCGCGGCGACGATCGAGGGCACACCGGCGAGGATGTCGACCATGAAGGTGGTGACCTTGGCGAGCCGGCCGCGACCGTATTCGACCAGGTAGACCGCACCCATGATGCCCAGCGGCACCGCGATGACTGAGGCGACCACGGCCTGCACGATGGTGCCGTAGATGGCGTGGTACACACCGCCACCGGTCTGGTCGGGCAGGATGCCCTTCTGCGAGTTGAACCACCAGTCGGAGCTGATGATCGCGGTGAAACCCTTGCTCACGACCAGCCAGAGCACCCACACCAGTGGGATCAGCGCGATGAGGAAGCACAGGGTCACCAGGCCGGTGGCGACGTTGTTCTTGATCCGCCTTCCGGTACTGACGTGCCGGAAAGTCGGCGCCTTGAGCGGCTTGTCGAGGGTCGTCGAGGTGGTCATCAGCCGTTCACCTTTCCACCGGAGGCCAGGCGGGCCAGCGCGTTGACGACGAAGGTCAGCGCGAAGAGAACGAAACCGGCGGCGATGTAGGCACCGGTCGGCAGCGGTGAACTGAACTCCGAAGCCGCCGAAGCGATCTTGGATGCGAAGGTGTAGCCGCCGTCGAACAGCGACCAGTTACCCGCGTTGCTCGCCGTACGCAGCACGACGAGCACGGCGATCGTCTCACCGAGCGCGCGGCCGAGGCCGAGCATGGAACCGGCGATCACACCGCTGCGGCCGTAGGGCAGCACGGTCATCCGCACGACTTCCCACTTGGTGGCGCCGAGCGCCTGCGCGGCTTCGATGTGCGCGCGGGGGGTGAGCGCGAAGACCTCGCGGGCCACCGAGGTGATGATCGGCAGGATCATCACCGCGAGCACGACACCGGCGGTGAAGATGGTGCCGCCGCCCGCGATCGAGACGTTGCCGTCGGCGAACAAGAAGAACCAGCCGAGGTTGTTGTTGAGGAATTCCTGCACCGGCGCGATCTGCGGCGCCAGCACGAGGAAGCCCCACAGGCCGAACACGATCGACGGCACCGCGGCGAGCAGGTCGATCAGCATCGTGAACGGCTTGCCCAGCCGCGACGGCGCGTAGTGCGTCAGGAACAGCGCGATGCCGACCCCGATCGGCACCGCGACGATGAGTGCGAACACCGAGCTCAAGACCGTGACCATGAACAGGTCGCGGATACCGAAGCGAAGATTGTTGGCATCGCCGGTCGAGAACTCGGTGCTGGTGAAGAAGTTGGCGTTGTCGGCCATGAGCGAGGGGACCGCGCGGATCAGCAGGAACAGCGCGATCAACGCGATGGCCGCGACGATCGTCGCGCCTGCCGCGGTGGCCATCCATCGGAAGATCGTCTCGGCGTTCAGGCGGCCGGTACGACCCCCGTCAGGGGCCTTGTCGATTTTCGGTTCGGTCGGCATATTCGCAGTATCTCCGGCCGCCCGTGGGCTCGTCGAATTCGACGAGCCCACCGCGGTCACCTCAGGGTGCATGGTCATGGCCAGGGTGCGATCAGGAGATTGCGTTGATCGCGGTGGTGAGCTTGGTCTTGAACGCGTCGGGCAGCGGCACGTAGCCTGCCTCGGTCAGACCGTTCTGGCCGTTGGTGACGGCCGAGGTCAGGAACGCCTTGACGGCCTTGCTGGTCTCGGCGTCGGCGTACTTGGAGCACACGATCTCGTAGGTGGCCATGACGATCGGGTACGAACCGGCGACAGTCGGCTTGTAGAACGAGCTGGTGTCGAGGATGAGGTCGTTGCCCTCGCCCTTGACCTTCACGCCGTCGATGGCCTTGGCGGCCGACTCGGCCGACAGCTTGACCGGGTCCTTGCTCGCGGAGGTGATGATCTGCGAGATGGACAGGTTCTGCGCCTTGGCGAAGGACCACTCGTTGTAGGTGATCGAGTTCTTGGTGCTCTTGATGGCGGCCGAGGTGCCCTCGTTGCCCTTGGCACCTTCACCGATGCCACCGTTGAAGGACTTGCCGCCGCCCTTGCCCCACGCGCCGTCCGAGGCCGCGTCGAGGTAGAGCTGGAAGTTGTCGGTGGTGCCCGACTCGTCGGAGCGGAAGATCACGGCGATCTTCTCCGAGGGGAGCTTGGCGTTGGGGTTGAGCGCCTTGATCTCGGGGGCATCCCAGGTGGCGACGGATCCGTTGAACACCTTGGCGGCGGTCGGGCCGTCGAGCACCAGGTCGGTGACGCCGTCGACGTTGTAGGTGATGGCGATCGGGCCGAAGACGGTCGGCAGGTTCCACGCCGGGGCGCCACAGCGCTCGGCGGCCTTGGCCGGCTCTTCCTTCTTGGAGCTCAGCGCCGAGTCGGAGCCACCGAAGTCGGTCTGGCCGCCGATGAACTCGTTGACGCCCGCGCCGGAGCCGGACGAGGTGTAGTTGAGGGTGAAGCCGTCGCAGTTGGCCTCGTAGGCGGCGACGAAACGCTCCATGGCGTTCTTCTGCGACGAGGCACCGGACGCCTTGAGCGCCTTCTTGCCACCGCAGGCGACGCTGGTGTTCGCGGCGTTGCTCGCATCGCCGGTGCTGTTCTCGTCACTGCCACAGGCGGCCAGGGTCATGGCGCCCGCGGCGAGAACGCCGACCAGGGCACTGGTGCGCTTGAAGTTCACTTTTCCTCCGACAATGCTGGGTGTCTCACTCGGTCCCTCACCGGCCCGAGCGAGGCTGGCTGGCGCTCGCTGTCCCGAGGGAACGCGCTCACCAGGCGACGACGGTGCCGCCCAGAAGTAACCTAGGGTCGTCCGGTTGACAGTTGGCCCGATGTGGGTTAACGGAGAATGAACAGCCCGGCGCGATCGATGCCTCGCCTGTGACGTTAGCCCCAGTTTTACTCGCTCTTACCCGGTCATCCTCGCAATATTCTCCTGGCGCACCAGAATTCACTTTCGCTGTGAGGTGTCTCGCATCAGGGCAGTGCGTAGGCGATGTCGATGTGCGCGGGGGCGAATCCGAGCTTGGTGTAGGTGCGCACGGCGGCGGTGTTGTCGGCCTCTGTGTAGAGCAGAGCCTCGGTGGAACCGGTGGCGCGCAGGTGTCGCAGACCGAACAGGGTGAGCAGTCGGCCCAGGCCACGGCCCTGCGCGGACGGGTCGATGCCGACTACGTACACCTCACCCGCCGAAGCGGCATCGGGGTGACGCTTGGTCCAGTGGAAGCCGAGCAGGCGGTCCGGATCGGCGATGTCGAACGCTTGGAAGAGGCCATTGCCGTCGAACCAGGACTCGGCCACGCGAGCTTCGATATCGCGTTCGGTCCAGCCGCCTTGTTCGGGATGCCAGGAGAACGCCGCGTTGTTCACACGCAGCAGTTCGGCGTGATCGGTGGGGCCCGCGTAGGTGCGGATCATCAGTCCATCGGGGAAGTCGAGTTCCGGTAGCTCCGGGGTTGCCAGCGAGCGGCGCATTTGCCACAGCTCGCGGGCCGTGGTCAGTCCGAGACCGGTTGCCAGCGCTTTGGCAGCGGGCAGGTCACCGTGCGCCCAGACCCTCGCGCCCGGTCCGCCCTCGGCCAGCGCGGCGCGGACCAGATCCGCGCCGATACCGGCCCCCCGCGCCTCGGGATCGACCGCGACCTCGGCCATCGCAGGGTGTTCGTCATGTGCCGCAAGGAGATTCGCATAGCCGACCACTTCGCCCGCACGTTCGGCGATAGCATGCCTTGTCGACGAGTCGGCTTCGGCCAGCGACAGCACGGCCTGTTCCGAGACCGGGGCGACGCCGTCGACGTCGGCCGCGCGGTCGAGCAGGGCACGCACCTTCTTCGCGGTGCCGGGCTCCACCTGATCGGTCCAGGTCAGGGTTGCTGTGTCCGGCATCGCGGTCCTCCTCGGTGTGCGGCCGGGCCCACCGAGTGGTCGGCCCGAGCGCTGGTGCTGCGCCTCGACAACCGTATTGCGGCACGCTGATGAGCGCTACCGCCAGGCGCCGACCAGCATCGTTACCGCGCAGTGCGTTGCGGTTACCGCTACTGCGCGGATCCGTTGACCGGGACGTAGGAGTCGTCGCCGTCGATGTCCTCGTCGACGAAGGTCACCGCGGGCTCACCCTTGGCCGTGGCAGTGCGGGCCGGGCGCACGGCTTTGTAGCCGACGTTGCGCACGGTGCCGATCAGCGACTCGTACTCGGTGCCGAGCTTGGCGCGCAGGCGTCGCACGTGCACGTCGACGGTGCGGGTGCCGCCGAAGAAGTCGTAGCCCCAGACCTCCTGCAGCAACTGCGCGCGGGTGAACACCCGGCCCGCGTGCTGCGCGAGGTACTTGAGCAGCTCGAATTCCTTGTAGGTGAGGTCGAGCGGGCGACCACGCAGCCGCGCGGTGTAGGTGCCCTCGTCGATCACCAGCTCACCCAGGGTGATCTTGCCGGTGTTCTCCGGGCTGGCGACCCCGCCGTTACGGCCGACCAGCAGCCGCAACCGGGCGTCGAGCTCGGCGGGCCCGGTGCCGGGCAGCAGGATGTCGTCCAGGCCCCAGTCCGCGTTGACAGCCACCAGGCCGCCCTCGGTCAATACCGCGACCACCGGCACCGACGACCCGGTGCTACCCAGCAGCCGGCACAGACCGCGCGCGGCGGCCAGATCGGTCCTGGCGTCGACCAGCGCCACATCGGCACTACTCGCCTCCAGCAGGGACGACACCTCGGTCGGCGCGGGCCGGACGTTGTGCGCCAGCAGCGTCAACGACGGTAGGACCGCATCGGGGTTGGGGTCGGAGGTCAGTAGGAGCAGCTCCATGGGCTCTCCTCCTATCTCGTTGCTCCGCGGACGACAGCAGCCGCGTAGCTACGTCGCCGAAACACAGGTTAAGTCGTGTGCAACATTAGCGCCTCTACAGCCACGACCTCGCAACACGGCGTCGCATTTGTGACATTGGCGCCCCGCGGGTGCGTCCGCGGCGGTGGTTCCGGTCGCGGCCCGTCCGGCTTCCGGACGGCGTCAGCGGCTACTCTCCCTACTATGCGCAAGCTGATCATCGGGCTTCTCTGCCTGGCCGGTTTGGCGGTGGTCATCGATTTCGGCGCCGCCGCCTACACGGAGTACCACGTCTCCCGGCAACTGCGGGCGGGCGCGGATCTGTCCGCCGACCCGGAAGTGACGTTCCACGGTTTCCCGTTCACCGCCCAGGCGATGAACGGCCGCTACGACGACGTGGCGATCCGTGCTCGCGCCATGCGCCCCGACATCCCCGGCGAGGTCGGCATCGAGGCCAAGCTGCAGGGTTTGCACGCCCCGGCGAGCGAGTTGCTCGACGGCGCGGCGCGCAAGGTGCAGGTCGACCGGATCGACGCGCTGATGCGTTTCGAACCCACCGAGCTCGGCAAGATCTTCGGCATCCCTGACCTGCAGGTCCACACCCCGCCCGCCGACAAGTCCGACGGCACCGGCGGTTCCGGCGGTTCCGGCATGACGACCAAGGAGAACGTCCTGGTCCTCAAGGGCACCCTGCCGACCGCCGCGAACGGTCGCGTCCTGCCCGTCGGCGTCACCCCGTCCAGCTCCGCGACGCGTGTGCCGGTGCAGATCCAGGCCGATCTGCTGCTCGAGGGCAACACAGTCCGCATCCAGGCGACCGGTTTCTACACCGACACCACCGGCTCGGTCGACACCACCGCCGCCGTCACCAACGATTCGAAGATCCCCGAGACCGATCACGCCGCCGTCCTCGCTCGATTCAGCCGTACGATCGATATCAAGGAGTTGCCGTTCGGCGTCGCACCCACCGAGGTGTCCGCGCTCGGCGGCCAGATCGTCGTCGAAGGTGTCGGCCGCAACGTCACCATCGACCTGGACCGATTGCAGCAGCCATGATCGAGCTCGTCATTCTCGCCGTCGTCATCGCGGCCGCCGTCGCGGTCGGGGTGTATCTCTCGCGCAGGCAGGGACAGGTTCGCCCGGCCACGCTCGACCCAGAGACTCAGCAGCGCGCCCGCCTGCTCGACGCCGCCGGCGTGACCGGCGCGGCCCCCGCGGTACTGCACTTCTCGGCCGACTGGTGCGGCCCGTGTGACGCCGTCCGCCGGGTGGTCGCGGGCGTCACCGCCGAGTTGGCGGAATCGCCGAATGCCCCACGCGACATCGAGATCGACATCGACGCCGACCCCGCGCTGGCCCGCGAACTCAACGTCCTCTCCCTGCCCACCACCTTCGTCTTCGACGCCGAGGGCAAGGAACGTTTCCGCATCTCCGGCGTCCCCAAGCCCGGCGACCTTCGCACCGCCCTCGAACCGCTGACGGTGTGATCTACCCCCATATCCAGGGGGCCCGAGACATTCCCCGGGGAGACCGGGTAAACTACTTTTCGTGCAAACCGACCACGAGCTGATGCTCACCCGACGCCGCACAGTTGACCTGTGTCGCCTCGGTGGTTGTTGCTGCCTGTGCTGCTGACCGATCGGCTTCTTCTCTCCCGAGATTTCTGACGTCGATCCATGCCCGCCGTGCGAGTGATCCCTCGGATCCCCCGGTGACCAGGCAGATCCTTGACTTACTGACAAGCCCAGGAGTTCGCACGATGACCAATTCCTCGCAATCCCCACCGCACGTCGATGTTCGCGGGCCGCGTTTCGTGGCCTGGATCACCACCGGCGTGCTGGTTCTGGTTCTTGCCGTCAGCGCTTTCTCGACCGTCGCCGCCGCGATCCTGATCGGTCTGCAGGCCGTCGTGTTCGCGATCGGCGCGGCCGGTGGCCCTGCCAAGAACCCCTACGGCCGGATCTACGCCGCGTTCGTCGCGCCGCGTAACGGTCCGCCCACCGAGACCGAGCCCGTTCCCCCGCTGCGTTTCGCGCAGGCGCTGGGTTTCGTGTTCGCCGGTCTCTCCCTGCTGGGCTTCGCGCTCGGCTCCTCGATCGTCGGCGCGGTGTTCGCCGGCTTCGCCCTGTTCGCGGCGTTCTTGAACGCGGCGTTCGGGGTTTGCCTGGGTTGCCAGATCTACCCACTGGTCGCCCGCTTTCGCCGGCATCCAGCCCCGGCACCGAACTGACCCCCTTGCACGTCTCTGAAAGGAACAACATGGCTCGCTCCGATGTCCTGGTCTCCGTTGACTGGGCCGAAGAGAACCTCAACGCCCCCGGCGTCGTCTTCGTCGAGGTCGACGAGGACACCTCCGCCTACGAGGGTGGCCACATCGAAGGCGCCATCCGCCTTGACTGGAAGACCGACCTGCAGGATCAGGTCCGTCGCGACTTCGTGAACCAGGAGCAGTTCTCCGACCTGCTCTCGGCGCGCGGCATCGGCAACGACGACACCGTGGTGCTCTACGGCGGCAACAACAACTGGTTCGCGGCCTACGCCTACTGGTACTTCAAGCTGTACGGCCACAACGACGTCAAGCTGCTCGACGGCGGTCGCAAGAAGTGGGAGCTCGACGGTCGTCCGCTCTCGCGTGACGCCGTTTCGCGTCCGGCCACCCAGTACAAGGCCGCCGCTCCCGACCTGAGCATCCGCGCGTTCCGTGACGAGGTCATCGCGGCCATCGGCACCAAGAACCTGGTCGACGTGCGCAGCCCCGACGAGTTCTCGGGCAAGATCCTCGCCCCCGCGCACCTGCCGCAGGAGCAGAGCCAGCGTCCCGGCCACATCCCGGGCGCGATCAACGTGCCGTGGTCCAAGGCCGCGAACGAGGACGGCACCTTCCGCAGCGACGCCGACCTGGCCGAGCTGTACAAGGACGCGGGTCTGGACGGCGAGAAGGAGACCATCGCCTACTGCCGCATCGGCGAGCGTTCCTCGCACACCTGGTTCGTGCTGCAGGAGCTGCTCGGCCACCAGAACGTCAAGAACTACGACGGCAGCTGGACCGAATACGGTTCGCTCGTCGGTGCACCTATCGAGTTGGGAGCGTAATCAATATGTGTGCAGCACCTACCCAGGGTCAGGCCATTCCGGCAGGCGTCGACGTGGAGAAGGAAACGGTCATCACCGGCCGTGTCCTGAGCACCGACGGCCAGCCCGTCGGCGGCGCGTTCGTGCGTCTGCTCGACGGCAACGGTGATTTCACCGCCGAGGTCGTCGCCTCCGGCACCGGTGATTTCCGCTTCTTCGCCGCACCGGGTTCGTGGACCCTGCGCGCGCTGAGCTCGTCGGGCAACGGCTCCGCCGAGATCAGCCCCGAGGGCGCGGGCATCCACTCCGTGGACGTCGCGGTCGCGAAGTAAGAAAGCTCACAACGGCCCTGGTAGTTCCTGTGCGGGAACTGCCGGGGCCGTTTTCGTATCTGTTGCAGAGAGTAGCTAGACTCCGATTGTGGTCATCTTCTTCGAGGTACTCCTTGTAGCCGTGTCGATACTCATCGGCTGGTTCGGCCTGTACGTCTTCTACCGGCTCTTCACCGAGTCATGAGCGGGCTCGCTGGCGAGGGTAAGGAACCGGCCGAGCGAGTCAGTGATGAAGGCGCTCCGGCCGAGCGTCGTAGTGGCGACGAAGCGGTCAACGTCGCCGCCGAACGTGCGAAGGAAACCGGCGCCCGAAACATTTCGGTGCTGCCCGGTCTTCCCCTGCCCGAGGACACCGCCAATCTGCGGCTTGGCCCGGATCTGAACCACGCCATGCTGGCCCTGCTGCCGCTGGTCGGCGTGTGGCGCGGCGAGGGCGAGGGTAACCACCCCACCGAGGGCGACTACCGCTTCGGCCAGCAGATCATCGTCTCCCACGACGGTGGCGACTACCTGGCCTGGGAATCGCAGACCTGGAAACTCGACGCCGAAGGCGAGTACGCGGGCCCCGACCTGCGCGAGAGCGGCTACTGGCGAGTGGGCGGTGAGGGCACAGAGGAGATGCTCGAACTGCTGCTCACCCACAGCAACGGCGTCATCGAGCTCTACTACGGCAAGGCACGCAACCAGGCCTCATGGGAGCTCGCCACCGACGTCTCCATCCGCAGCACCTCCGGTGTGGTGGTCGGCGGCGCCAAGCGCCTCTACGGCATCGTCGAAAACGGCGACCTCGCCTACGTCGAAGAACGAGTCAACCCCGACGGCGCCCTGGTCCCCCGCCTGTCGGCCCGGCTGGTCCGCTACATCGGCTGACAATTCTTCGCGAACGGCCCGTCCAGAATCCTGGGCGGGCCGTTCGCGGCGTTTCATTCGTCAGTTGATCGCAGTCAGGTCGATGTCCAGTGCGAACGGGGCGCTGGTCTTCAGCCGATCGTGGTATATCCCGACCGGCACGTAGCGCACGCTGACCGGGTCGAGTTCGTAGGCGTACACGACCACTCGATCCTCTGATCCACACTCGACCCGCCAATAGTGTGCGATGTTCGCTTTCGCGTACTTCCCCGGCTTCGTATCTCGGTCCCGCTCTTCCGAATCCGGCGACACCACCTCGACCGCCACGACGACATCCTCAGCGAAGTAGTAGGTGTCAGGGTCCTGCCTGGCATACGCCTCCGCTGTCACCACCACGACGTCCGGCTCCGGCATCTGACGGGGCCCCAAGCGAACTGCCATCTCCCTGTCCGCACGCAACCCGCCGCGCGCCTGAGTATCGAGTTCACGCGCGAACATCGAGACGACGCGACTGTGCCACTTGCGCTGTGGACTCACGAAAACAAGACCCCCGTCGATCAACTCGGTGTGGTCGGGCAGGTCACGCATCTGGAGAAAGTCGTCAACGGTGAACCCACCGCTCGGCGGGATGGGCCAATCATGCACCGGGTCGACGGTCATGTTCACATCGTAGCGGTTCGCACTGCCTCTCAGCAGCGGGTTTTCGTGCCCTGACATGGAGCGACCCCCGAGCCGTTCCATCGCATTCGATGGTCCCGGTTGGATCGTCCGGGGGCTCGGGGGTCGGGTGACTGCCTGGGATTCGCTCTCAGCGCCGCTGGGGGCATCCCGCAGTGGAGCTGCTAGCGGGCAGCCACCTCACGCATCCGATGAACATACATTCTTCAGACCACCTCCTCTCTTGTGTACTGATGAATTTAGTCGCGCCCGCCGTCGTCGGCAATTGATTTAATTACGCTCCTGACCTGGGAATTTCGCCCGGTCACCTGGCTGGCATCGACGGTGCGCGGGAGTCGTCGACACGACAGGAGCCGTCGGCGTCGACGGTGACGACCGCGTCGGCTCGGTGGTCGGTGGGGAGTTGGTGGGTGACTACGACGACCGTGCGGTCGGCGGCGATCAGGCCGCTGTTCGCGTCCAGGAGATCGCGCAGGAGTTGGTCGCCTTCGGTGGCGGCGAGGTGTTCGGTTGGTTCGTCGAGGAGGAGGGTGTGGGCTGGGGAGACGAGGGCGCGGGCTAGGAGGAGGCGGCGGCGTTGGCCGCCGGAGACGGCGGCTGCGCCTGCGGTGAGGGAGGTGTGGACGCCGTCCGGGAGCGAGTCGAGCCAGGGGCCGAGACCGACTGTGCGGAGCGCGATTTCGGCCTCGTCGATGGTGAGGTCGCCGCGTGCCACTCGTAGGTTCTCGAGGATCGAGGTGCCGAACAGGTGGGCGTCCTCGGCGAAGAACGTGACCCCTTCACGAGGTGTGTCGAACAGGCCCGCCCATGCCATCAGCAACGTTGTTTTCCCGGCCCCGCTGGGTCCGACAACGACCACGCGCCGCCCCTCCGGCATGGCCACGCGCCTCGCCTCAGCCAGCGCACCGGCGGGCACCTGCTTGTCGACGGACGGCGGCTGTGCCCCGGGGAGCTGCACGTCGGTCGTTCCCTCGGACCCGGTGCCCGTCGAGATGCCGCGGAGGCGGTGCAGGGCAGCCCGGGAGGTGGTGAGGGTGGTTGCTGCGGCGGGGAGGGCGCTGACGGCTTCGAAGGCGGAGAGGGGGACCAGGACGAGGATGGTGAGGGCCATGGGGGTCATGCCGCCGGGGAGTCCGCCGGTCGGGCCGTATGCGGCGATGCCGACCAGGAGGGCACCGAATGCGCTGATCCCGATCGAGAGCGGGGTGGCTGCGGCGGCCCACGCGCTGCGGGCGGCAGCTGAGTCCTCGGCGGTGACTGCGCGATGAGAGGCGTTGTCCGCCACCGCGATTGCCGCATCGAGTCGACCGGCGACCCGTAGTTCGGCGGCATGATCGAGCACGGTCAGCGCCTCGGCGGTGAACTCGGCCCGATCAGCGCGCACGGCCCGCTCGGCGTCCCGGGCGGCCACCGCTGACAACCACGGCGCGAGGATCCCCGAAACCCCCAGCGCCACGGCCAAAATCACTGCGGCCAACGGCGAGATGAACGCGATCAACCCCACCGCCGCGAACGACAGCACCACCGCCACCGCAACCGGCACCAGCACCCGGACAACCACCGCCCCGAGATCGTCGATATCGGCACCGATGCGCACCAACACATCCCCGCGCCGCAATTCCCGACCGAAGTCGTCCGCACCCGGCACACGCGTGCGATCCGCCATCGCACTCGGCACCTGAACCGCATCGCCCACCGCGCGATCGCCCACCTCCGCATCCTCGCGCCGGCCAGATTCCTCGACCGAGGTTCGCGCGCGATGCGACTGCCGCTCCCGCGCAACGCTATCGGAGCCGATGCCTGCGCTGATCCGCCGATCAGACCCGGCGCCGACCTGCCCACCAGATGTCGCACTGCGGTCCCGCCACCACCACACATCGGACTGAGCCAGCGTCCGATACACCGAGGTCCGCGCGGTGGTCATCGCCCGCAGTGCCACATCGTGGGTCGCCAGCCGTTCCAGATACCGGCACAACCCGCGCGAGATCCCCAACGCCCGCACCGCGACCACCGCGACACTCAGGTCGAGTACCGGCGGCATCTGCCAGGCCCGCGCGATCAACCACGCGGCGAGCGCCGCCAACCCGAGCCCACTCCCCAACGCCGCCACACCCCACGCGATCGCGATCACGACCCGCCCCGGCGACAATTCGAGCAGCCGCCACATCTCGCGCACGTCCTGAACGACACCGCCGTATTGCCTGTGTTCGGCGCTCACGAGACTCGCACCTCCTGGCCGGTTCGGTCGGCCGCCATCACGTCGCCGGCGACCACTTGCACCACCACGTCAGCCGCGGCGAGAACCGTTGGGCGGTGGGCGATCACGACGACGGTGGCGCCGCGGTCGGCGAGGGTGCGGAGCGTTTGCAGCACTCGTCGCTCGCTCTCGGGGTCGAGGTGGGCGGTGGGTTCGTCGAGGAGCAGGATCGGGCGGTCGGCGGCGAGGACTCGGGACAGGGCGAGGCGCTGGCGTTGACCGAGAGAGAGCCCCGTGCCGTTCTGTCCGACGACGGTGTCCCAGCCGTCAGGGAGTTCGGCCAGCACGTCGTCGAATCCGGTTGCGGTGCAAGCTGATCGAAGATCGTCGGCTCGATCCGATGCGCCGAGCATTTCGACGTTCTCGCGCAGCGTTCCGGGAACGAGCACCGGCCGCTGCGGGAGCCACGCGACGCGGCTCCACCACTGGTCGGGGTCGAGTTCGCGAACATCGACGCCGTCGACCAGAACCGCCCCCGCGTCGGGCGCGATCAAGCCGAGAATCGCCTGCAGTGTGGTCGACTTCCCGCACCCATTGGGCCCGGTCAACACCGTCACCACGCCGGGCGCGAGTTCTGCCGTCAACCGATCGGGTGCCGTCCCGGATTGTACGTCAATTGTTAATCCGCGCAACATGATCCGCGATGGGGCCGCATGCGTGCCCGACTCACCGCCATCGCGCGAACCCGACTCGCCACCACCCATCGCCCGAGCACGAATCCTCGACTCACCTCCATCGCGCAGCGGCGAATCCAAGTCACCGTCCACCCGCGCACGAATCCTCGACTCGCTTCGATCACGCAGCGGCGAATCCAAGTCACCAGGTTCGCCGAAATCCGCGCCGACACCAGCGAGTTCCCGCGAGTCACCTCGTTTCTGCGCGCCAGCAGGTTCGAGCACCGCGAACGCCCGGTCCGCCGCCGCCATCCCGTCCTGCGCCGCATGGAACTTCTCCCCCACCACTCGCAGCGGCCAGTACACCTCGGGCGCCAGGATCAGCGCCACCATCCCGCTGTACAACGCCATTTCCCCGAACACCAACCGCAACCCGATCGCGACGGCGATGATCGCAACACTCAGCGTCGCAAGGCTTTCCAGCACCATCGACGACAGGAACGCCATCCGCAGCGCACGCATGGTCCGCTCCCGCAGCGAATTACCCAGTGCCTGCACGTGATTCACCATCGACGGCCCGTCGGCCCCCTCGCGGCCGAGCGCACGCAGCGTGGGCATTCCCGCGAAAAGGTCGAGGATCTGGTCGGACAGCCGGGTCGTCGCGGCGAGGGTCGCCTCAGCACGCCCTTGGGTGAGCAGCCCGATGAGGATCATGAACACCGGGATCAGCGGCACGGTGATCACCGCGATCAGCGCGGAGGTCGGGTCGTGCAAGGCGATGACCACCAGCACCACCGGTGGCACCAGACACGCCAGCAGCAGCGCCGGCAGGTATCCCGTGAACCACCCGCGCAGCCCGTTCAGACCGTTGCCGACAACGACCGCGATCTCGGTGCGCCGCGCGTCGAGTTCGCGCGGCGGCAGTTCGGCACCGGCCCGCAGCACCGCCGTCTCCAACTCCGCGACGACCGTGCTCCCGGCCCGATGCGCCAGCCGCGCCTGCCACCAGCTCGCCAGCCCCCGCACCGCGATCGCCAGCGCGAGCACAACCAATTCCGTGGTCCACGAACTGAACTCGCGTTTGCCCGGGTCGGTGATCAGCCCGGCCAGCACCCGCCCCAGCACGATGGCCATCACGACGATCGTCACCGTGATCACCATCGCCAGCGCGACCGCGATCACCAGGTGCGGCCGTGCCGACCGCGCGTACCGCCACAACCGTGGATCCACCGGCCCGCGTCTGGACCGCTGCCGACCCGTATCGCCGCCCTGAGACGATTTCGCCGCGTCACGCTCCTGCTCGACCACCTCGACGCTGTCCGATGACACCGCCCCATCCTGCGACAAGCTTTCCGACACCACAGCGGTCCGACCTTTCGCGAGCAAACCTTCCAGGGACGAGGCCGCAGCCGTTTCTGCTCAGCTGCCTTTACTGCTCAGCGGCAAACCCACCGGCGGCGGAATCTGTTCGACCCGAATCCGCTGCCGGAAGACCCAATAGGTCCACCCCTGATAAATCAGCACCACCGGCGTCGCGATCACCGCCGCCCAGCTCATCACCTTCAACGTATACGCCGAGGACGACGCGTTGTAGATGGTGAGGTGGTAGAGCGGGTCGATGGTCGAGGGCAGCACATTCGGAAACATCGACCCGATGATCAGCACGGTCGCCGAAACAACAGTAAGCGTCGTGCCGACAAAGGCCCATCCATCACGCCCGGCCATATTCGCGAGGCCGGCGAGCGCGAGCCCGAGAACCGCCGTCACCATGACGAACCAGGTCCAGTCCGCTCCATAGGCGAGCTGCGTCCACAACCCGAATCCGCCCACGACAAGCGCAGTGGGAATCAGCAGTAACCTGACGATCCGCATGGCATCGTCACGAACCTCACCGGCGGTTTTGAGCACCAGGAACACCGCACCGTGCAACGCGAACAACACAGCGGTCGCCAGCGCTCCGAGCAGTGCGTACGGGCCGAGCAGGTCCCACACCGATCCCACGACCTGCTTCTCCGCGTTCATCGGCACCCCGCGCACCATGTTCGCGAACACCCAGCCCCAGGCCAGCGCGGGAATCCACGATCCGATCCCGATCCCGATATCGCACCAGGCCCGCCACTTCGGATCATTGATCTTGCCCCGGTATTCGATCGCGCACACCCGCAGAATCAGCGCGACCAACAACAGCAACAGCGCAAGATAGAACCCCGAGAACATGCTCGCGTACCACTCGGGAAACGCCGCGAACAGCGCACCGGCGGCGGTGATCAGCCAGACCTCGTTGCCGTCCCACACCGGCCCGATCGTGTTGAGCACGACCCGCCTGCGCGCATCGGACCCCTTTCCGAGAATCGGCATCAACATGCCCACCCCGAAGTCGAACCCTTCGAGCACGAAGTAGCCGGTGAACAGCACGCCGATCAGTACGAACCAGAACTGTTGCAGACCCATCGTCGGCTCCTAGTACGCGAAGGAAAGTTGGTCGTTGTCAGGGCCGTCCGAGTTCGGTTTCGGCGTGTCCGGCCCCGCGACGACATACCGTCGCATCAGGTAGAACCACACCACCGCGAGTGCGCCATAGAGCAGCGTGAACACCACCAGCGAGAACAACACCGTCCCGGCGGAATGCTCGGATACCGCCTGCTGCACCGTCATTCGAATATTCGGGTCACCGGTCGGATTGGGCACCACCGCCCACGGCTGCCGCCCCATTTCGGTGAACACCCACCCCGAGGCATTGGCCAGGAACGGAGTGGGAATCGCAAGCAGGCTCAACCAGGAGAACCATCGCTGATCCGGCACCCGCCCACCGCGCGTCACCCAGAATCCGGCCAGCAGCAACAGCACCGACCCGCCCGCCAGCCCGATCATGGCGCGGAAGGACCAGTAGGTGACGAACAGGTTGGGCCGATAATCGCCGGGGCCGTAGGCCACGTTGTAGGTCTTCTGCAGGTCGACGACACCGTCGAGGGTCACGTCGCTGAACTCGCCCTTGGCGAGATACGGCAGCACATAGGGCACTTCGAGTACGTGCACCACACTGTCGCAATTGTTGTGCGTCCCGACCGTCAGAATCGAGAAGTCGGGATCGGTCTCGGTGTGGCACAACGATTCCGCCGAAGCCATTTTCATCGGCTGCTGTTCGAACATCAGCTTGCCTTGAATATCGCCGGTGAAGATCAAGGCCGCACCGGACAACGCGACCACCACCAACGAGGCCCGTCCTACCGGCCGCCACATTGTCTGCGCCGCTTCGAGTTTCACCGGGTCACCACTGCGCGCATTACGCACCATCCACCATCCGGCGATACCGGCGACGAATGTGCCCGCGGTGAGAAACGAGCCTGCCACCACATGCGGAAAGGCAGCCAACGTCGTGTTGTTGGTCAGCAGCGCCCAAATACTTTCCAGCTCAGCACGTTTGGTTTCCGGGTTGTACCGAGCCCCCACCGGATGCTGCATGAACGAATTGGCGGCGATGATGAAATACGCCGACGCGTTCACCCCGATGGCAACGATCCAGATCGTCGCCAGGTGCACCAGTTTCGGGAGCCGGGTCCACCCGAAGATCCACAATCCGATGAACGTGGACTCCATGAAGAACGCGATCAGCGCCTCCAGAGCCAGTGGCGCACCGAAGACATCGCCGATGAAGCGCGAGTACTCGCTCCAGTTCATCCCGAACTGGAATTCCTGCACGATGCCCGTGGCGACCCCGAGGGCGAAGTTGATCAGGAACAGTTTGCCGAAGAATTTGGTCAGCCGGTACCAGCGTTCGTCGCCCGTGACCACCCAGGCGGTCTGCATCGTCGCGATCAGCGGCGCGAGGCCGATGGTCAGCGGAACGAACAGGAAGTGGTAGACGGTCGTGATCCCGAACTGCCACCGGGAGACATCAAGGGTGTCCATCCGACCTCCACCGATCTACTACGACAACTTGTAGTAGATCGTACGCCGGGAATCACCGCATTCGAGCGTGACAACCGCCACGGCGCGCGAAAAGCCTTACCGCAGGGGCGCGCCCACCCGCGCCCCACGCACGGATCACCAGTCCCCGATGGTCCCCGGCCGATCGATACCGAGATCGACCATGTCGATGATCTCCTGGGCATTGTCGGGCGCCGACAAGCGGATGCCGTCGAGCTGGTTCACTCGCGCGGCCAGGGTCACACTCGACAGCAGCCAGATGCTGTCACAGTCGAAAAGGTCCGCGGTGAACAGCGTCTGGTACTTGCACTCCCACCCGGCCTTCTCCGCGACGTTGTACAGCGCCCGTTGCGTGACACCGGGCAGCACACCGCTTTTCGCCGGCGGGGTGATGAGTTCCTTACCGCGCGCGATCACCACCGACGAGCGCGGGCCTTCGAGGACCTTGTGCTCGGTGCTGTGGAAGATCACGTCCTCGGCGCCCATCCGCCGCGCGAACCGCAGCGCCGCCATGTTGGTCGCGTACGACAGCGTCTTCGCGCCGAGCAGCTGCCACGGCGCCGCCTGCGCGAGGTCGACCGAGATGCCGCGTGCCAGCGACATCACCTTCACGCCCTCGGCGCGTGCGGTCGCGACCCGCGCGGGGACCGGGGAGACGAGCACATACGCGGTGGGCTGCGGATCCTCCGGCGCCAGTTCCGAGCGCGGCGCGTCGAATTCCGAGTCGCGGCCGCGCGTGTAGATCAGCCGCAACATTCCTTCCTCAACCGAGCCCCACTCCTTGACGGCCAGTTCCACCGCCGAGCGCCAGCGCGACAGGCCGGGCTCCGGTAGTTCCAGCGCCTGCGCCGAGCGACGCAGCCGCGCCAGGTGGAATTCCAGCGCGGTAGCCACTCCGCCGCGCACCAAAATCGTTTCGAATACGCCATCGCCGCGTAGGGCGCCGATGTCGTCGGCATAAAGCGACGGCACGTTCGCGTCAGCGACCGTCCCGTCGAGTGTCACAAGAACCCGTTCTCCCATGCGCCGAGCGTAGGCGTTATCGCACTGTTACGCCTACGGCTGCATCGAATCGAGCTCGCGACGCGCGTTGCGAAGGACACCGAGTGCGGCGCGTGTCGGCAGACGCGCCTACAGTGGGTGTCGTGTCACAGGTCGTCGTCCCCAGTCCTGTTCTCCATAACCCGGGTGCCGTCGCGGGTGCTCCCGATACCCCGGATGCCGCGGTCGCCTGGCATTACGGTGATCCGTTCGGTGAGCAGAAGGCCGCCACGCAGCGGGTCGCGGTCGTGGATCGCTCCCATCGCAGCGTCGCGACGATCACCGGCGCCGAGCGCCTGAGCTGGTTGCACACCATCACCAGTCAGCACATCGCCGCGCTGCCCGACGCGCACAGCGCCGAGACCCTCGACCTCGATCTCAACGGCCGGGTACTGAACCATTTCATCCTCACCGATCTCGACGGCACCCTCTGGCTCGATACCGAGGCCGACCGTGGCGCCGAGCTGCTGTCGTTTCTGCAGAAGATGGTGTTCTGGGCCGACGCGAAGCCCGTGGCCGCACCCGATCACGCCGTGCTGAGCCTGCTGGGCCCCGAAACGGTCACCCTCCTCGACACGCTCGGCATCGCGCAACTGCCCGAGACCTACGCCGCCGTCGCTCTTCCCGGTGGCGGGTTCCTGCGCCGGATGCCGGGTGCGGACTCCTTCGACCTCATCGTGCCCCGTGACGAACTGTCGACGTGGTGGACCAAGCTCACCCAAGCCGGCGCCGAACCGGCGGGCATGTGGGCCTACGAGGCGCTGCGCGTGGCCGCACTGCGCCCCCGCATCGGCATCGACACCGACGAACGCACCATCCCGCACGAGGCCCGCTGGATCGGCGGCATCGACGAACAGGGCGCCGTCCATCTGAACAAGGGCTGCTACCGCGGCCAGGAAACCGTCGCCCGGGTACACAACCTCGGCAAGCCGCCGCGCAACCTCGTGCTGCTGCACCTGGACGGCTCGGCCGACGAACGCCCCGCCACCGGCGACGACGTCACCGCGGGCGGCCGCACCGTCGGTCGCCTCGGCACCGTGATCGATCACTTCGAACTCGGCCCGATCGCCCTGGCCCTGGTCAAACGTTCGGTCCCCGCAGGCACCGAACTGGTGGTCGGCAGCATGGCCGCCGCCATCGACCCCGACTCCGTCCCCGCCGACGACACCGAGCAGGCGGGCCGCGCCGCCGTCAACCGGTTGCGCGGGCGATGAACCGCCCGGTCATGCGCGTCGGTGACACCGGCCGCGTCGAGGCCGTCTGCGTGGTGTACGCCGAGATCGAGGTGCGCTCCCGCGTCGGTCGCAGTGCCATCGACAAGCGCCCGGTCGACGGTCGCGTCGGCGTCGCCGCCCTCGGCCTGGCAGGCGACCACGTCTGCAACACCGTCCATCACGGCGGTGCCGACCAGGCCGTCTACGCCTATGCCGAAGAAGACGCCCGCCGCTGGGCCACCGAACTCGGCCGCGAACTCCCCGCGGGCTGGTTCGGCGAAAACCTGCGTCTGACCGGCCTTCCGGTCAGCGATGCGGTGATCGGCGCGCACTGGGCGATCGGCGAGACCCTGCTCGAAGTCAGCGCACCCCGCGTCCCGTGCGCGACCTTCCAGCAGTGGTCCGGCGAACCGCGCTGGGTCAAACGCTTCGCCCTACAGTCCGATACCGGGGCCTACTTCCGCGTTCTCACCGAGGGCACGATCGGCGCGGGCGACGGCGTCCGCGTCGTCCACGTCCCCGAGCACGGGATCACCGTCCGCGACCTGTTCACCGGCGCCGACCCCGCCCGCCTCGAACGCCTGCGTGCGGAGGAACCCTCCCTGTCCACCGACGTCCACATGCAGATCGACCGGCACACCAGAACCCGCTCCGGCAGCGCAGCGGACGAGATGACCGAGGTGAGTGCGTGAGCGTAGAACTTGTCGAAGTCGTCCGTTCCGGTTTCCGTGAGTGCGTGCACCGCGGCTCCGTGGTCATCCTCGACCCCTTCGGCACCCCCACCCTCGAACTCGGTGAGATCCACGGCCCGATCTTCCCGCGTTCGACCAACAAACCGATGCAGGCACTGGCCTTGCTGCGCAACGGTTTCGACCCCGTCGACGACGACGAACTCGCCATCTCCACCGCGTCACACTTCGGCGAGCCCGACCACATCGCCCTGGTCCGCCGTCTGCTCGACCGCTACGGCTTCACCGAGAACGACCTCGCCTGCCCACCCGACCTCCCGTTCGAGGAGAACGCCCGCGCCGCCGCGATCACCGGCGACGGCAAGAGCACCCTCTACATGAACTGCTCGGGCAAACACGCCGCGATGCTGGCGACCTGCGCGATCAACGACTGGCCGCGCACCGGATATCTCGACCTCGACCACCCACTGCAGCAATCGGTCCTCGCCACCATCGCCGACGTCACCGGCGAACCGGAGACCGATCTGGGCATCGACGGCTGCGGCCTGCCGATCGTGCCCGTGTCGCTGATCAACCTCGCGCGCGCCTTCGCCGGCTTCACCACGGCCGAGCCCGGCACCGCGCCGCGCCGGATCGCCGACGCCGTTCGGGCGAATCCGCGAGTGATTTCCGGCACGAGCGGGCCGGATCTGCTGGCAATGTCGGCGACCCCCGGGCTGTTCTGCAAGATCGGCGCCGACGGCGTCCACGCGGGTGCGCTGCCCGACGGCAGGGCCTTCGCGTACAAGATCTCCGACGGCGCGGATCGGGCCCGGATGCCGCTGACGCTGGCGATATTGCGCGAACTGGGCGTCGAATGGACCGATCAGCACACTCAGCTCGCGGCCACCGCGGTCCTCGGCGGCGACGCCAGAGTCGGTGTGATCCGTGCGATTCCGGGGGTGTTCTGAGACCGGCCGGTCTGGGCGAAGTAGGGGCAAACCGGGGCGCTTCGACAGGTCTTCACCCACTCCTGGGAGCGCGACGCCCTGACACACGCTAAAGTGTCTGTCAGGAAGAGTATTAATTCGAACGGGGCCGCCAACACACCCCAGGCCGCCCCGCAGTGACGCGAGGGGGTCAGCCATGGGCCGTGGCCGGGCTAAGGCAAAGCAGACCAAAGTCGCACGTGAGCTCAAGTACAGCTCCGCGCCGACCGACTTCGCGAGCCTTCAGCGCGAGCTGTCGGATAGCGATGCTTCGCCCTACTCCGCACCAAGGAGTAGAGCAGTGCTGTCCGATGAGCCGGACGAGCCGTCATCTCGTTGGAACGACGAGGACGACGGTTACGACAGCTGGCGCCGTTGAAGTAACAGCGAATACCTGAAAACACGAACGAGCGTCCTGTGTGTGCACAGGACGCTCGTCGTGTTAGCCGCCTCGGGGCCCCGACCTCCCCGAGCCGACAGGCCTGACCCCTCTGGGTTAACCACTCAGCGGTCGGAACAAACCCTTGACGCACGTGAGCCGGGTCGCAACTGTCGCGACCCGGCTCACGTGGTTTCGAGAGATCAGAACCTGGGGTGGTCACCCAGCAGCACCGCACGCGGCGCTTCGACGTCGGCAGCCTTCTTGACCTGGCCGAGCGTCCAGCAGTCGATGTGGCGGGCGGTGAGCACCGCCAGCGCACGGTCGGCATCCTCGGGCGCCACGATCGCGACCATGCCGACGCCCATATTGAACGTCTTCTCCATCTCGATGCGCTCCACGCGACCACGCTGGGCGATCAGCTTGAACACCGGCGCCGGGTTCCAGGTGCCACGATCCAGCTCGGCCACCAGGCCCGCCGGCAGCACGCGCGCCAGGTTGGCGGCGAGGCCACCACCGGTGACGTGCGAGAACGTGCGCACATCGGTTTCGGCGATCAGTGCCAGGCAGTCCTTGGCGTAGATGCGCGTCGGCTCGAGCAGTTCCTCACCGAGGGTGCGGCCGAATTCCTCGACGTAGCCGGTGAGAGACATCCGGTCGATGTCGAGCAGCACCTTGCGGGCAAGGCTGTAGCCGTTGGAGTGCAGGCCCGAGGACCCCATCGCGATCACGACGTCACCGGGACGCACCCGGTCCGGTCCGAGCACCGAATCGGCCTCGACCACGCCCACGCCGGTGGCGGACAGGTCGTAGTCGTCGGGATCCATCAGGCCCGGGTGCTCGGCGGTCTCGCCACCGAGCAGCGCACAACCGGCCTTGATACAACCCTCGGCGATCCCGGAGACGATCTCGGCGACCTTCTCCGGGATGACCTTGCCGATGGCGATGTAGTCCTGCAGGAACAGCGGCTCGGCGCCACACACCACCAGGTCGTCGACGACCATGGCGACCAGGTCGAGCCCGACGGTGTCGTGCTTGTCGAGGGCCTGGGCGATGGCGATCTTGGTGCCGACGCCGTCCGTGGATGCGGCGAGCAGCGGTTCCCGGTACCCGCCCTTGAGCGCGAACATCCCGGCGAAGCCGCCGATACCGCCCTGCACCTCGGGTCGGCTGGCCTTCCTGGCCAATGGTCCGAACAATTCGACGGCGCGGTCACCGGCTTCGATGCTCACGCCCGCCGCAGCGTAGGAAGCGCCTGCACCAGCGTTTTGTTCAGTCATTGTAGGGAAAAGCTCCAAACCGAATCGGCGGATAGATGTCCTATAACTCTAGGCCATCGGCCCTGGCGCCTTACCTGCACGGCCTGCTCAGAAGTTTCGGCGGCTGCTACGGGAAAGGTCAGTAGTGGTAGTGGGCTTGGGCTACGAGGATGTCGGTGCCCTGGATCGCGTAGACCAGACGACGCTCATCGTTGATCCGCCGGGACCAGTAGCCCGACTTGTCACCTCGCAGCGGTTCGGGCTTGCCGATTCCAGCGAAGGGGTCGCGTTCGATCTCATTGATCAGGCGGATGATCCGCAAGGCGAGTTTCCGGTCAGTGTCGATCCAGTGCGTCAAATCCTCCAACGCGGCCTTCGCGAAAATGACCCTCACTCGAGTTCCTCCGCGACCTTCTGCACGTCGACCTCGACCACATCACCGGTCTCCAACTGGGCGATGCCCATGGCCAACCGGGCGGCGTTCGCAGGCGACCGCAAAAGATAGAGCGTCTCGCGTAGCGAGTTGTACTCATCCTCGGAAATCAGGACCGCGTTCCCTTTGCGGCTGGTGATGTAAACCGCGACCGCATCATCATTGACCTGCTCGATCAGCGGGAACAGGTTGCTTCGCGCTTCGCTGGCGGACATGCTGGTCATCGAAATCGGTCCTCTCCCAAGAGTCTCTTCAATGGTACCAGATTGTGGTACGACTCCGACTGATGCGGCAGTCGAACTCTCCCGCCCGCGAGCTGCACGTCGTGTGGGCGGGGGAGCAGATCCGACAAGTCCGCTGTCAGCCGGACTCCCCGCCTACTTCGATCCGGCGGCGTCGCTGTTCGACCGGGTCGGGGACCGGGACGGCGGCGACGAGGCGGCGGGTGTACTCGTGCTGCGGGTTGCGCAGGATCTGTTCGTTGTCGCCTTCCTCGACGCAGGTTCCCTCGCGCAGGACCATGATCCGGTCCGCGAGCTGGTCGACGACGGCGAGGTCGTGGCTGATGAACAGACACGCCCAACCGCACGAACGCTGCAGTTCGGCGAACAGTTCGAGCACGGCCGCCTGCACCGACACGTCGAGCGCGCTGGTCGGCTCGTCGGCCACGAGCAGGTCCGGGTCGAGCACGAGCGCTCGCGCCAGACTGGCCCGCTGACGCTGCCCGCCGGACAGTTCGTGCGGATACCGGTTCTCGGTGCCCGCGGGCAGTTGCACATCGTCGAGCATGTGCCTGACCCGCTCGCGGATGCTCGCCTTGTCACCGATGGCGTGCACGACCAGGGGTTCGGCCACACACTCGCCGACCGTCAGGCGCGGGTTCAACGATCCCGCCGGGTCCTGGAACACGAACCCGAACCGCCGCCGGATCGGCCGCAGCTTGCGCGGGGACAGATCCGCGATGTCCTGCCCACGAATCAGCACGTGCCCTTCGGAGGGCCGTTGCAGCGCCGCCACGCAGCGCCCAATGGTCGACTTGCCCGAGCCTGACTCACCGACCAGACCCAGGGTCTCCCCCGGCCTGATCTGCAGGCTCACCCCGTCGACGGCCCGGAACGCGGGCCTGCCGAACGGCCCGGGGAACGTGACGACGAGGTCCTTCACATCGAGCACCGGCTCGACGGACTGATCGATCGTCGGCCGCTCGACGGTCGACGCACCGAGATGCGGCACCGCCTCGAGCAACGCCTTGGTGTAATCCTGCTGAGGACTGGCGAACAGTTCGTGCACCGGCGCCTCTTCGACCACCTCGCCCGCCCGCATCACCACCACGCGGTCGGCGAGGTCGGCCACGACACCCATGTTGTGCGTGATCAGCACGATCGCACTGCCGAGCCGGTCGCGCAGATCCCGCAACAGCTCCAGGATCTCGGCCTGCACGGTGACGTCGAGCGCGGTGGTCGGCTCGTCGGCGATGATCACCTTCGGCTCGCACGAGATGGCGATCGCGATCATCACGCGCTGCTTCTGCCCGCCGGACAGCTGATGCGGGTAGTAGTCCACCCGGTGTTCCGGATCGGGCAGCCCCACCGAACGCAGCAGCTCGATCGCCTTGGCCTTGGCGGCTTTTCGGCTCATGTCGCTGTGCGCGCGCAGGGCTTCGCAGATCTGGAACCCGACGGTGAACAGCGGGTCCAGCGCACGCGCGGGCTCCTGGAACACCATCGACACCTCGCCACCGCGCAGTGCGGTGAGCTGACGTTCGGTCATCGAGGTGACCGGCTTGTCACCGATCGTCACCAGCCCGCGCACCGACGCCGAATGCGGCAGCAGCCCGATCGCGGTACGCGAACTCACCGACTTGCCCGACCCGGACTCGCCGACAATCGCGAGCACCTCGCCGGGGAACACCTCGTAGGACACATTGCGGACCGCGTTCACCGGTCCGGCGTCGGTCGAGAAAGTCACCGACAGGCCCGAAACAGCCAGCGCGGCAGTCTTTTCACTCATCGACCGTCTCCTTCGAAGTGACCGCGCGCCGGGTGCGCAGCATCGGATTGAGCGTCTCGTCGAGGCTCTCGCCGACCAGCGTCATCCCGAGCACGACCAGCACGATCGCGGTGCCGGGGAAGATCGAGGTCCACCAGATGCCGTTGGAGACATCGTTGAGCGCCTTGTTCAGGTCGTAACCCCACTCGGCGGCCTGGGTCGGTTCGATGCCGAACCCGAGGAAACCGAGCGCGGCCAGGGTCAGGATCGCGTCCGCGGCATTGATCGTGACGATCACCGGCAGCGAGCCGGTGACGTTGGACAGGATGTGGCGGAACATGATCCGCGTCGTCGACGCACCGGTCACCCGGGCGGCGTCCACGTACGGCTCGGTCTTCACCGCGACCGTCGCATTACGAACCACCCGGAAGTACTGCGGCACATAGACAACCGTGATCGCGATGGCCGCCGACAGCATGCCGCCGAGACTGCTCGACGTGCCACCGGCCACGACGATCGACACCACGATGGCCAACAACAGCGACGGGAACGCGTAGATGGCGTCCATGACCAGCACCAGCGTCTTGTCGACCCAGCGCCCCACATACCCTGACAGCAGGCCGAGCGGCACGCCGATCAGCAGCGACAACGTCACCGAGATCGCGATCACCATCAGCGCGGTGCGGGCACCGTAGAGCACCCGCGAGAGCACGTCCTCGCTGCGCACCGAGGTGCCGAACCAGTGTTCAGCCGATGGACCCTGCTGCGGCACGAAAGCCACACCGTCAGCAGAGTTCTGGGCCAAACCGTAGGGCGCGAGCAACGGCGCGAACGCCGCCACCAGCACGAACCCGGCCACCAGAACCAACCCGGTGATGAGCGTGACCCGTTGCAGCCCACCGGTTTTCGACAACAGCTCGGCACCCGGCAGCCGCCTGCGTTTCACAGCGGTAGTCATCAGAACCTCACCCTCGGGTCGATCAGCGCGACGATGGCGTCGACGACGAAGCTCATCACCGCGACCACCAGCGCGATGAACGCCACGATGCCCTGCACCGCGATGAAGTCACGCGCCCGCAGATATTCGGCGAGCTGATAACCCAAGCCCTTCCATTCGAACGTGGTCTCGGTGAGCACCGCACCGCCGAGCATCATGGCGATGCACATGCCCATCACCGTGATGATCGGGATCAGCGCGTTGCGCACCGCGTGCCTGCCGGTGACCACCCGCGAGGACAACCCGCGCGCCCGTGCCGCCTCGACGAAATCGCTGCGCAGCGTCTGGATCAGGTTCACCCGGACCAGCCGCAGGAAGATGCCGCCGGTGAGCAGCCCGAGGGCCACCGCGGGCAGCACCGCGTGTTCGAGCACGTCGAGCACATACGCCGGTTCGCCGTACAGGATCGAATCAATGATCAGGATGTTCGTCTTCGGCGAAACATGTTGCAGCGCAAGCTCGACGTCGGTGCTCGCCCGCCCGCCGACCGGGAACCAGCCCAGCCACACCGAGAAGATCAGTTTGAGCAGCATGCCGACGAAGAACACCGGCGCCGCGTAAGCCAGCACGGCCGAGAACCGCAGGAAGGCATCCCCGGCCGTATCCCGGTGTGTCGCAGCGTATCTCCCCAACGGAACACCCACGGCGAAGGCGACGACCAGACCCCAGAACACGAGTTCGAAAGTCGCCGCACCATAGGTGATCACCACATCGGCGATCGCCTCGTTGTCCTGCGTCCGGCCGAAATCGCCGTGCAGGAATCCGGTGATGTATTCCCAATACTGCGTCAGGATCGGCCGATTGAGCCCGGCGGCCTCCTTGCGCTCGAAGATCTGTTCCTGGGTCAGCCGGCCACCCATGGCCGCGCTGATCGGGTCACCGATCACCCGCATCAGGAAGAACACCACTGTCACCAGCAACCACGCGGTCGGCAGAATCAGCAACAGCCGAATCAGCAGGTACCGCAGCAAAGCCACCTGGCGGGAACCCCCGCCGCGCATCCACCCGAAACGCTGCGCCCGAGCCGGTGACTCGGGCGCAGCAGCAACGTCACTCACTTGCTCAGAACCGTGAACCGGAACTTGAAGGAGCCGTCGAGGGTCTGGTCGACACCGTTGACGCCCGGTTTCGACACCGCGACCTGCTTACCCGAGAGCAGCGGCAGGGTCGGCAGGAAGTTCTGCGCCAGATCGGTCTGGATCTTCTTCAGGATCTCGACCCGCTTGGTGGGGTCGGACTCGGTGGCCTCGGCGGTGAGCTGGGCATTGATGCCGGGGTTCTCGAAGTGCGACTGCAGGAAGTTGTTCGGGCCGAAGAACGGCGTCAGGTAGTTGTCGGCGTCCGGGAAGTCCGGGAACCAGCCGAACTGGTACATCGGGTAACCGTCGGAGGCGCGCTCCTTCTGGTACGTCACCCACTCGGTGGACTGCAGGTTCACCTTGAACAGACCCGAGGCCTCGAGCTGGGACTTGACCGCGGCGTACTCCTCCGACGAGCTGGAGCCGTAGTGGTCGGGGTTGTACTGCAGGTTCAGCGTCACCGGGGTGGCGACACCCGCGTCGGCCAGGAACTTCGCGGCCGCGGCCTTGTCGGGCTTGGCGCCGTAGAGATCCTTGAGTGGCTCGGCCGAACCGACCATGCCCGAGGGCACGTAGCCGTAGGCGGGCTGGTAGGTGCCCTTGTAGACACCGGCGGCCAGCGCCTCACGGTCCACCGAGGACGCGAACGCCTTGCGCACGGCCAGCTTCTGCTCGGGGGTGTTGCCCGGCATGGTGTTCATGTTGAAGACCACGTAGCGCAGCTCGCCGCCGGGGCCGTCGGTGACTTTCACCTTGGAATCGGCCCGCAGCGAGTCGATGTCGGTGGGGGTGAACGAGCGGTAGCCGACGTCGATGGCGCCGTTCTGCAGGTCCAGCTTCAGGTTGTCGGAGGTCGCGTAGTACTTGGTCGACACCGTGGTGTTCTTCGGCGTGCCGAGGATGCCCTGGTAATCGGGGTTGGCCTTGTACTCGACCAGCTTGTTCTTGTCGTAGCTGCTGATCGTGTACGGACCCGAGTAGCCCTTGGCCTTGACGACTTCTTCGTCGGTGGCGACCTTGTCGGCGGGCAGCGACTTCTCGTCGACGATGGGACCGGCCTGGGTCGGCAGGATCGTCGGGAAGGTCTGGTCGTTGGCGACCTTGAGCGTGAACGCGACGGTGAGATCGTCGATCAGATCGGTCTTGTCGAGATTGCCGAGCAGCGAGGCGGGCCCGTGCGCGTCGTTGATCTTGACCATCCGGTCGAAGGAGAACTTCACGCTCTTGGCGGTGAGCGGGTTGCCGTTGGCGAACTTCAGGCCCGGCTTGATCTTGCAGGTGTAGACCGTGGGGCTGGTGAATTCGCACTTCTCCGCCGCATCGGGCTTGGGCGTGGTGTCGCCCGGCGCGAAATTCAGCAGGTAGGAGTAGATCTGGTTCTCCACCAGCAGCGACCCGTTGTCGTAGGCCGCGGCCGGGTCGAGCGAGAAGATCTTGTCGGTGGTGCCGACGACGAGGCCCGCACCGGAGCCCGCCTCATCGGTACGGCCGGAGCCACAACCGGCCAGCGCGGCCACGACCACCGCGGCAACACCTACCGCGCCAACTTGTTTCGCACGATTCTTCAACATCAGGTCCCATTCTCGAACGCTGCGCGGCCGCCGGAACCCGGGTTTCGAGAGCGGCGGCCGCGCGTTTGAGCTAGCGATATAACGGGGGACCGTACCTGTGAACCATTACCGCCCAGTTTCAAATGAGCCGAATTATTGCCTTCATGTTATGAACTAATCTTACGAAATTGCCGACGGCCGGAATTACTCTCGTACACAACACGAAAGGGGCCGAACAGGTTTATCCTGTCCGGCCCCTTACGTGAACACAATGAACTTTTATGGGCGACTCAACGCGTCCACATTGGCGTTCTCGCCGAGTAGCTTGGATTCTGCCTTGCCCGAGAGCATTCCCTCGAGGACGTTCTTGCCGATGGCGGCCTCGGGCGGCAACTCGATCGGGTAGTCGCCGGTGAAGCAGGCGGTGCACAGGCGCGAGCGCGGCTGTTCGGTGGCCGCGATCATGCCCTCGGTGGAGACGTAGCCGAGGGTGTCGGCGCCGATCGAGCGGCGCACGGCCTCGACCATGTCGGCGTAGCTGTCGTCGGCGCCCGCGCCGTTGGCGATCAGCTCCGCGCGCGAGGCGAAGTCGATGCCGTAGAAGCAGGGCCACTTCACCGGCGGCGACGCGATGCGCACGTGGATCTCGAGCGCACCCGCCTCGCGCAGCATGCGGATCAGCGCGCGCTGGGTGTTGCCGCGCACGATGGAGTCGTCGACGACGATCAGCCGCTTGCCGCGGATGACTTCCTTCAACGGGTTGAGCTTGAGCCGGATACCGAGCTGACGGATCGTCTGGCTCGGCTGGATGAAGGTACGACCCACATAGGCGTTCTTCATCAGACCCTGGCCGTACGGAATGCCGGAGCCCTGGGCGTAACCGACCGCGGCGGGCGTGCCCGACTCGGGCACCGGGATCACCAGGTCGGCGTCGACCGGGTGCTCCTTGGCCAGCTTGCGGCCGATCTCCACGCGGGTGGAGTGCACCGAGCGACCGGCGATCGTGGTGTCGGGACGGGCCAGGTACACGTACTCGAAGACGCAACCCTTCGGCTCCGGGTTGGCGAAGCGCATGGAGCGCACGCCCTCGGAGTCGATGGCCAGCAGTTCGCCCGGCTCGATCTCGCGGACGAACGCGGCGCCCACGATGTCGAGCGCGGCGGTTTCGGAGGCTACGACCCAGCCACGATCGAGCCGACCGAGCACCAGCGGGCGCACGCCGTGCGGGTCACGCGCGGCGTAGAGGGTGTGCTCGTCCATGAAGGTGAGGCAGAACGCGCCACGCAGTTGCGGCAGCAGTTCCATCGCCGCGGCCTCGATGCTGGAATCGGCCGAGGCGTGCGCCAGCAGCGCGGTGACGATGTCGGAGTCGGAGGTGGCGCCGGTCATCTGCGGGCGGCCGTCGATCACACCCGCACCGATCAGGCCGAGTTCGCGTGCGCGCCCGGCCAATTCGGCGGTGTTCACCAGGTTGCCGTTGTGGCCCAGCGCCAGGCCGGAGCCGACGGAGGTGGTGCGGAAGATCGGCTGCGCGTTCTCCCAGGTGACACCACCGGTGGTGGAGTAACGACAGTGTCCGACGGCGATGTGGCCCGGCATGGCGGCCAGGGTCTGCTCGTCGAAGACCTGGGAAACCAGGCCGAGATCCTTGAAGACCAGGATCTGTGAGCCGTCGGAAACGGCGATACCGGCCGCTTCCTGCCCGCGGTGTTGCAGGGCATACAGGCCGTAGTAGGTGAGCTTGGCCACGTCTTCGTCGGGAGCCCAGACGCCGAAGACGCCACACTCCTCGCGAGGCTCGTGTTCGATCTCGTCGGTGGTGTTGGGCGTGGGGACGATCGTGGGATCGACGTCGGTCACCGTTTGCTCCCTGTTCGGGCGGGCTGGGGGCAGTGTTCAGTCTACGGGTCATCTACGACATGGCGTACGGCCACCAGCATCCAGGCGGTCAACACCTGCATTTTGTCGCTGATTCATTGCTGATGGCTGTTACCGTGCCGATTGTGACCACGGACGACAGTGCGAACGAACAGGCCGGTCGGACCGGTTCGGACAGTGACAACGCCGAAACCGCGTCCGGGAATTCCGGTGGCCGCAACAGCGGCCGAGCGAGTTCCGCCACACGGAATCTGCGCCGTGGCGAGTTCGGCCGGATGATTCTTCGTCCCACGGTCGTGCTGACGATCCTCACCGCCCTGCTCGGCGTCATGTATCTCGATTACGTGGCCGATCCGGAGGGCAATCTGCACGGCTTCCCGATCGCCGTGGTCAACATGGACGTGGGCGATGTCACGGCCACCGGCGCCAAGGTCGACTTCGGTAAGCAGGTCACCGACGCGCTGGTCGCGGGCATCCCGGCGGACAAGGTCGACCTGCGGGTGATCGGCATCACCGAGTCCGAGCGGCAACTGCGCAACGGCGAGATCTACGGCGCGATCGTCATCCCCGGCGACTTCAGCAAACGTCTCGGCATCCTCGGTGCCGGGTCGATCGTGGCGGGCGAGATGGAACGCCCGGTGATCACCCTGCAGACCAATCCACGCCTCGGCGCCTTCGGTACCCAGATCACCGAGCGCATCGGCCAGCAGGCGCTCACCGAGGTCGACAAGCAGGTCGGCGTGCAGCTCACCGACCAGGTGAAGGCGGCGCTGGCCGAAGGCAACCCGGCACCGCAGGTGTCCGGTGCGGCGATGCTGACGTTGCAGCATCCGGTCGACATCGTCGAGTCCGAGTTCCGTCCGCTGCCCGACGGCACCGGCGAAGGCCTCACCGCCTTCTTCTACGCCCTGCTCCTGCTGCTCGCGGGCATGATCGGCGCGATGATCGTGCACACGATGACCGATGCCCATCTCGGTTTCGTACCCAACGAATACGGCCCGTTCTACCTGCACCACGAACCGGTGAAGATCTCCCGCTTCGGCACCCTGCTGGTGAAATGGGCTGTGATGGTGGTGGTTTCGCTCGTTGTCGCACTGGTCTATATCCTCGTCGCCGAGGCGCTGAACATGCCGATCGGCAACGCTTTCGGCCTCTACCTGTTCTCGGTGCTGTGCCTGATCGCCTGCGGCTGGACCGGCCTGACCGTGCTCGCCATTTTCGGCACCCCCGGCCTGATCATCAACATGATCCTGTTCGTCATCCTCGGTCTGCCTTCCTCGGGCGGCACAGTCCCGATCGAGGCCACCCCCAAGTACCTCACCTGGCTGGCCGAGTTCGAGCCGATGCACCAGGTCTACCTGGGCGTCCGCTCGATCCTCTACTTCGATTCCAACTACGACGCGGGCCTCGGCCGAGGCACCTTCATGGCCTTCCTCGGCATCGTCATCGCGGTAGTCCTCGGCACCGCCGTCACCAAGTACTACGACAGCAAGGGCCTGCACCGCGAAAACCTGCTCGCCCGCCCCATCGGCACCTGACTCGGCTACTCGACCCCGCGCAGCGGCACGATCGGCAGCCACCCCGCGATCTCCGCCGCCCTGGTCCCCGACGCACTCACCACCCCCTGCTCCACCGCCTCCTCGAACCCGAGCAGCCCGGTAGCCAGCAACAACCAGGTCCGCGCATCCGTCTCCACCACATTCGGCGGATTCCCCCGAGTATGCCGAGGCCCCTCGATACATTGCACCGCCACGAACGGCGGCACCCGAACCTCCACCGAATGCCCCGGCGCACTCCCCGCCAACGCCCGAGCAGTCCCCTTCACCGCCGCCGCGATCTCCGCCCGCCCCGGCACCTCCCCGTCCCCCCGCAACCACCCTTCCACACCCAACACAGCCGCCCGCACCACCGCAGGATCCACCACATTCCGCCCAGCCATACCCAAGAAACTACCGAGCACCACCGACATCTCGCCCCAGGCGCTAGCGTATTTCTCGATGAGACGCGCGACAGCCTTGATCGCGATCCCCGCCGCGACCCTGATCGCCGCCTGCCAGACCCCCGACGACTTCACCCCACCCGAACCTCCGTACGCCGTTCTGGCATGCCGAGGCGACATGCCCACCGGCCCACAAACAATCGCCGGTGCCGACCTCTCGAAGTTCATCGGTCGCACCCGCCTCCCACCGGACGTTCGCGTGGCCGGCGGCCGATCAGCCCTGTCCCCCGAGCACCCCGGCCAGGTCGACCTCTACCTCGACCTCTGCCTACCGGGCGCCGCAACAATGAACGACCTTCTCCCAGCCGCCACCGATCTGGCCCACGCCCTCAAATCCGACGAACTCGGCGCCACCACCGCCACCCTGTCGATCACCTGCGTCTGCGAACACCTACCGGGCCGCACAGCAGTGCACGACAACAACTTCCAACAACATCTTTGGAATGGCACCGCTACCCCCGAATCCGAATACCTGAACTGGGAAACGGAAGCGCCATGACTACCTACCGAATCGAAGTGTCCCGAGACGGCAACTGGTGGATGCTTCGGATTCCCCAGCTCGATGGCCTCAACGGCAACGTCGAAGGCCTCACTCAGGCACGTCGCCACGCTGACATTCCGACAGAAGCAACCGACTACGTCTGCACAGTCGCAGACATCGCGCCCTCCACCGTCGATCTCGTGATCACCTTTTGAGCTGATCGATTCGCTGTGCGGCGAGGGGAGCGAGGGCTCCGCCTGCGTTGATTGCCAGGTGGAGGAAGGCGGGGGCGGTGGCGCTTCCCGAGCGGCGGCGGAGGTCGGAGAAGAGCAGACCGGCGAGGGTGGTGGCGAGGATCGTGAGGGGGATCGAGTCGTTGGCGGCTTTGGCGGGGTGGATGTGCCAGAGGCCGAAGTCGAGGGCGCTGAGGGCGGGGGCTGATTCCGGAAGTAGGGGGTCGAGGGTGCCTCGGAAGATTGCCTCTTCGGCGAGGACGGTGCCTACGGGGATGTGTAGAGCTATCCATTCGAGGGTGGAGGTTTCCGGTGCGCGGATGGCGATTTCAAGGGGTAGGCGGCGTAAGGGTGGGATCGACAGGGCTATTGCGTAGCCGGTGAGGACGACGGCCGCGCTACCCAGTCCCCATCGGAAGCCGCTAGGCGACAACCAGTTCGGGCGTCCGCGGAACAGCAACGTGTATCCGGTCGCGAAGGTGACGTTCGCGGCGGTGCGTCCACGCAGGGGCAAATCCAACGAAGGGAGGACCCGGTTGTTCCACAAGAGCGGAAGTAATAGTGCGGCAATGGTTTTGAACCGACTCACTTGACCTCCCGCTCGTACTCCTCCGCCGATTCCAGTGCGGCACGGATACTTTCGACAACATCACCGCTCACCCCATCAGGCGCCCCCACAGCCAACCACCCGTCCAGCACCAACGACCCGTACCGATGCCCGTGCCCGTCGACAACCCCTTGCGCATTGGTGAGATCGGCGGTGACCTGCCAGAACGTCACGAACGGCGCCCACCGCATCTGCGTGGACACATCGGACCCGCGCGGCTCGCTCAGCCAGTCGGGCCGAGTGAAGATCAGATCCGCCGACCACCACACGATCGGGTCGGACGGATGCTGCAGGTAGGCGATGCGGGGTTCGCGCCAAGGCTCGGAGCTGGCGAATTCTGTTGCGTCGTCGGCGAATCGAACGACAAGCCCGTCCGCGTACACCGGCGCCACCTCGGGCGACCCCGGATCACGGCGCTCGACGAACTGCCGCCACAACCGATTCGAATTCGGCGGCCCCACCCACAGCGCCCCGTCGACCTCCTCGCGCAGATCGGCCAGCCCGTCGAACGCCTCCTCCGACCCCTGCGAACCGAGACTCTCCCCGTACACGAACAGCTTCGGCCGCTGCCCTTCCGGCCGCGCCGACCACCGCTCGTACACCGCGTCGAACAACTCCCGACTGGCCGCGGCCGCCTTTTCCCGGTCCGACAGAAACGACAGCACGCTGGGCAGATACGAGAACTGGGTCGCCACGATCGCGGTATCACCGCCGTAGAGGTATTCGATCGCCCCCGCCGCCATCCCGTTGACCCAGCCGGTCCCGGTGGTCGTGACAACCACCATCGCCTCCCGCTCGAAGGCCTTGGTCCGCTCCAACTCGGCAACCGCCAATTGCGCCGCCGTCTGGTCCCGGGTCACCGACTCCAACCCCACATACGCCCGAATAGGTTCGCGCGCAGTCTTTCCCGTCACCTCGGTGATCGCGGCGGCACTCGGCCCGTTGGACACGAACCACCGCCCCTCGAACCCCAACGTCCCCCACGGCGCGAGCGACCCGGCACTCCCCGACCGCTCCGGCGCGATCGGCTGCACCGCATACGGCGTACTGCGATCGTTGCGAACGCTGAACGCCGAGTTGGCGACAGCGAAGAACGCCCGCGAGGCAACACCGTTGAAAATCGTCACGGCCAGCACCACCAGCACGAGCAACCCGGCCGCCGGTGCCACTTCGCGCGGCACCCGCACCCACCGATTGAGCTGCCGAGCCAGCCCCAACACCATGACCCGCACCGTCCGATACGCGGCCACCACCGCCACCCCCACAGCCACGCTGAGCAGCCCGGTCCGCAGATACGCGGGCGTGGTCGTCCCCGCCATCCCCATCAGCGAGGTGATCTCGCGCTGCCACCGCGCCGACTGCACCAGCATCCCCGCCGCGACCAGCCCGCACCCCACCAGCACGGTCGCCTTGATCGCGTACCGCAGCCGGTCGGACGGACTGGGAATCGGCAGCCACGCCCGCACCCACCGCCGGAAAACCCACTCCAGCACACACCCCAGCCCGTACCCGATCGCCGCGTTGATCCCGCTGATCAGACCCTGGAAGAGCCAGTCACGCGGCACCAGCGACGGCGTCACCGACAGCCCGAAGAACAGCGTCGCCAGCACCAGCCCCGGATAGTTCAGATCGACGATGTCCTCCACGCGGCGCGCGATCACGCCGCCGCGCGCACGCAGCGTCGCCACCGTCGATGCGCGTTCGGTCACTGCCCCAGTATGGACGCCGGGTCCGACAAACACCGGATTTGCCACTGCGGTACGGCTCACAAACTACGTACGGCACTCGAGTAGTTGTACGCGCGATCGCGAAGCCGCGGATCAGCACACTGAGAACCATGAGCACAAACCACAAGCCGAAGAACACCTCGGCCTACATGGCCCAGGCCGCGATCGCCTTCGCTGTCAGCCTGTTCGGGACCGGCGCCGGAATCGCCTACCTGCCGTTGGACGGCTGGCAGCGCGCATTCCTGGCGATGTCGGGCTTGTTCCTGGTGACGAGCTGCTTCACCCTCGCCAAAGTCGTGCGCGATCAGCAGGAGACCCAGTCGCTGCTGAGCCGGGTCGACGAGGCGCGGCTGGAACAGCTGATCGCCGAACACAATCCGTTCAAATCGGTGTCGTAACCGAACCGGGGCAGCCCCGATCGAGGGGTTCGTGGCTGCCCCGGTTCGTCACTTCAGCTGCCGTTCGGTTGCTGCGGCTTCGAACAGGAAATTCTTGATCCGCTCGGCCAATCCCGGTGTGTAGTCCGGTGGTTGGGACACCGCGGCCCACGCATCGGGCACCAGGTTCCCGTAGTTGTGACCGTGTCCGTCCGAAACCGTCTGTGCCCGTGGCAGATCCGCGGCCACCTGCCAGAACGTGACGATCGGATACCACGACATCGCCGGTGACACATCGGGTCCGCGCTTCTCGGTCAACCAGTCGGGCCTGCCGAACAGCAGATCCGGCGACCACCACACCACCGGGTCGGATGCGTGCTGCAGATAGACGATGCGCGGTTCGTTCCAGTTCGGCGTCGGCTTGGACAGCTGATCGGCGCTCGCGGCGAACCGCACCGACATCCCGTCGGCATAGATCGGCGTGATCTCCTCGGATCCGGGATCACGCCTGGCCACGAACTCCGACCAGAGCCGATTCGAGTTCGGCGGTCCCACCCAGAGCACGCCGTCGGTCCGGTTGCGAATATCGGCCAGCCCCGAGAACGCGCCCTCCGACCCCTGCGAACCGAGACTTTCGCCGTAGACCAGCAGCTTGGGGCGGGCGTCTTCGGGCAGTGCCGACCAGCGGTCGTACACCTTGTCGAACAGCGTGCGCCCCATCGTCATCGACTTGTCCCGGTCGGACAGGAACGACAGCGCGCTGGGCAGATACGAGTACTGCGTCGCCACCAGCGCGGTGTCCCCGCCGTACATCAATTCGATCGCCATGGCACTTGTCGTGTCGACCCAGCCGGTACCGGTGGTGCTGATCACTACGAGCACTTCGCGTTCGAATGCCTTGGTGCGCTCCAGTTCCGCGATGGCCACGTCGGTCTGCGCCTCGACACCGTCACCTGATTCCAGCCCCGCGTAGACCCGAATCGGTTCGCGCGCGGGCTTTCCCGTGACCTGGCCGATCGCCAGCGCGGTCGGCGCGTTCGCGACGAACCACCGCCCCTCCGAACCAAGGGTGTCCCACTTGGCCAAAGAATCAGGGCTGCCGGAACGTTCGGGCAGCGTCGGCTGGACCGCGTTCGGCGAGGTGTGACTGTTGCGCGCACTGAACGCCGAATTGGCAACGGCGAAAAACCCTTTCGCCAATACGCCGTTGAACAACATCGCCGCGACCACCACGACCACCAGCACCCCGAGCGGCTTCGCGATCGCCGTCGGAATCCGCACCCACTGGTTCAGCCCCCGCGTCACCCAGCGCACCAGCCGGACCACCAGCCGCGAAATCCAGATCAGCAGCCCCACCACCACCGCGCCGAGCAGCACGGTCCGCGGATATCCCGCGTCCGACACCGGCTCCATCCCCATCAGATCGGTGATCTGGCGCTGCCACTTCGACGACTGGATGCTCATCAGCACCGCGAAGACCAGGCACGCCACCACGATCGCGCCCCGCACCGCCACCAGCGTCCAGCTCGGCCGCCGATCCCACGCCTGGCTCACCTGCTCGGGCAGGGTGATCCTTGGTGCGGCCCACTTGCGCCAGGCCCAGGCCAGCGCGCAGCCGATGCCGTAGCCGATGGTCGCGTTGATCCCGCTGATCAGGCCCTGAAAGAACCAGTCGCGCGGCAGCAGCGACGGTGTCAGCGACAGTCCGAAGAACATCGTGGCCACGACGAGTCCGGCATAATTGGGATGAAAAAACCTGTCCACCAGGTGCAATCCCCGGACGAACAGGTTCTCGTGCACATGCTTCTCTGGCACGTGGCTTCCATGCACCGCAGGTTGAGAAGTCGAGCTCGTATCCTCAGTGGTCAAGCTCGACTCCTCATCCGATCAACTCAGGCGGTGTGCGCTCCGAACAGCTTAGGCAGCGTGCCCTCGTACGCCTCGCGCAAATCGGCGAGTGTCACGGAGAACTGCCCCTGCACCTCGACCGAATCCGAACCCTGGTCGACCACGCCGATGCGCACCCACGGCAGCTGCCGCGCATCGCACATCTTGGTGAACCGGGTCTCCTCCGAACGCGGCACCGCGACGAGCACGCGCCCGGCCGATTCCGAGAACAGCTGCACGAACGGGTCCGAGCCCTCGGGAAGCACGATGCGGCAACCGGTTTCGCCTGCCAGTGCCGCCTCGACGACGGTCTGCGCCAGACCACCTTCGGACAGATCGTGCGCGGCGGAGATCATGCCGTCACGCGAACCCGAGGTGAGCACCTCCGAGAGCAACTGCTCACGGGCGAAGTCGACCTGCGGCGGCACGCCACCGAGGTGATCGTGGAAGACCTGCGACCAGATCGAGCCGTCCAGCTCGTCGCGGGTCTCGCCGAGCAGGATCAGCGACTCGCCCGGTTCGAGGCCGAGACCCGTCGGGATGCGGCGGTGCACATCGTCGATCACACCGAGCACGGCGACCACCGGCGTCGGCAGGATCGCGTCCTTGCCGGTCTGGTTGTAAAAGCTCACGTTGCCGCCGGTAACCGGAATACCAAGGGCCACACAGCCATCGGCGAGACCGCGCACAGCCTGCTGGAACTGCCACATCACGCCCGGGTCCTCCGGCGAACCGAAGTTGAGGCAGTTGGACACGGCCTTCGGAGTGGCGCCGGTGGTGGCGACATTGCGGAAGGCCTCGGCCAGCGCCAGCTGCGCGCCTGCGTAGGGGTCGAGCTTGGTGTAGCGGCCCGAGGCATCGGTGGCCAGGGCGATACCGCGGCCCGTGGCCTCGTCGACACGGACGACGCCCGCGTCGGCGTGCTCGGCCAGCACGGTGTTGCCGCGCACGTAGCGGTCGTACTGCTCGGTGATCCACTTGCGGCTGCACAGCGCCGGGCTGGCGATCATCGTCAGCAGGGTTTCGCGCAGCTCGTCGCCGGTCTTCGGGCGGGTGAGCGTGGCGGTGGTATCGGCGATCAGCGCGTCCTGGGTGTCGGGACGCTGCACGGGGCGCTCGTAGACCGGCCCGTCGTGGGCGACGGTGCGCGGCGGCACGTCGACCACGGTCTCGCCGTGCCAGGTGATCACGAGATTGTCGCCGTCGGTGACCTCACCGATGTCGGTGGCGAGCACATCGTGCTTCTTGCACACCGCCATGAACGCGTCCACGTTCTCGGGCGCGACCACCGCGCACATGCGCTCCTGCGATTCGCTCGACAGGATCTCCGCGGGGGTCATGTGGGCGGCGCGCAGCGGGACCTTGGTCAGGTCGATGTGCATGCCGCCGTCGCCTGCTGCGGCGAGTTCGGAAGTGGCACAGGACAGTCCGGCGCCGCCGAGATCCTGGATGCCGACGACCAGCCCGGCCGCGTACAGGTCGAGACAGCACTCGATGAGCACCTTCTCGGTGAACGGATCGCCCACCTGCACGGCGGGCAGCTTCTTACGTCCGGTGCCCGACTCGTCACCGGAGAAGGAATCCGAGGCGAGCACGGACACGCCGCCGATACCGTCGAGGCCGGTGCGCGCGCCGAACAGGATGATCCGGTTGCCGTTGCCCGAGGCGAAGGCCAGGTGCAGGTCTTCCACGCGCATCGCGCCCGCGCACAGCGCGTTCACGAGGGGGTTGCCCTGGTAGGAGGCATCGAAGACGGTCTCACCGCCGACATTGGGCAGGCCGAGCGAGTTGCCGTAACCGCCGACGCCGCGCACCACACCGTCGACGACGCGACGGGTGTCGGGGGCATCAGCGGCGCCGAAACGCAGCTGGTCCATCACCGCGATCGGGCGCGCGCCCATGGCCATGATGTCGCGCACGATGCCGCCGACGCCGGTGGCCGCGCCCTGGTACGGCTCGACGTAGGACGGGTGGTTGTGCGATTCGACCTTGAAGGTGACGGCCCAGCCGTCGCCGATGTCGACCACGCCGGCGTTCTCGCCGATCCCGGCCAGCATGGAGGCCTTCATCTCGTCGGTGGTGGTCTCACCGAAGTAGCGAAGATGCACCTTGGAGGACTTGTAGGAGCAGTGCTCGCTCCACATCACCGAGTACATCGCCAGCTCGGCATCGGTGGGCCGACGGCCCAGAATCTCCTTGATGCGGGCGTACTCGTCGTCTTTGAGACCGAGTTCCTTGTACGGCTGCGGAGCATCCGGGGTGGCTGCGGCGGTAGCGACGGTGTCGACCTGCAGTGTCACGGGAGACCAGGGTCCTTTCGGCCGGGGGGAACTTGATCTGCAGAGTCTAATGGTTGCGCGGTTGCCGCCTGCCGCCCGTACTGCCCTCACGCTGGGGCGGTGCCCGGATTCGGTCTGGTCACACTTGCGGTGGGCGGGTTGGAGTACCCATTACTCTGGCGCTGTGAACGAAAGTCCGGGGGTTACCGAGCAGGTCGAGCCGCCTGTTCCCGCGCAGAGCGCGGAACCGAGCTCCATTTCTTTCGAACAGAACTCCGACCGTCAACGCCGCTGGCTGACCGTCGCGATCGGACTGTTCGTGGCCTCCGCCGCCATAGCGCTGTTTGCGCACTGGTGGCACGGGTTCATCGACCTGCAGGTCTACCGCAACGGTGCCCGCGTGTGGCTCGACGGCGGCGAGCTCTACGGCCCGATGCCGCCGGTCCACGGACTCGGCCTGCCCTTCACCTATCCCCCGCTGGCCGCGATGTTCTTCGTGCCGCTGGCGTTGATGCCGTTGGTGGCGGCCGAGGTCGTGGTGCTGCTGACCTCGCTGGCGAGCCTTGGCATCGTGCTGTGGCTGGTGCTGGTCCGCGTGCGCCCCGAGTTCGACCGGATCTCGGTGCTCACCGTGGTGATCGCCGGCCTCGGCCTCGCCCAGTTCCTCGAACCGGTCCGCCAGACCTTCAACTTCGGCCAGATCAACCTGATCCTGATGGCTGCGGTCACCATCGACATTCTGGTGCGCAAGCCGTTCTGGCCGCGCGGGATGCTGATCGGGATCGCGGTGTCGATCAAGCTGATTCCGGCCGGCTACCTGCTCTACTTCCTGCTGCGCCGGGACTGGAAGGCCGCGGGCACCATGGTCGTCTCGGCCGCGGGCGCGATCGGCGTTGGCTTCCTGCTGTTCCCGAAGGACTCGGTCGAGTACTGGTTCCACACCGTCTCCGACACCGGCCGCATCGGCACCCCCTACTTCGCGGGCAACCAGTCGATCAAGGGCACGCTGTTCCGTCTCGGCATGGACGAGTCACTGGCGACGGGCTTGTGGATCGGCATGTCCGCGCTGACGATCGCGCTGGCCGCGGTGTGGATGTACCGCCTGATCGGCGCGGGCAACGACGTGGCCGCCCTGCTGGTGAACGCCGCCGCGGTCCTGCTGGTCTCGCCGGTGTCGTGGTCGCACCACTGGGTGTGGGTCGCCCCCGCGCTGGTCGTCGCCGTGAGCCTGGCCATCGGCCGCCGCTCCCGCGCCTTCACCGCCCTCATCGCCGTATTCACGGTGATGTTCATCATCGGCCCCCAGTGGGTCCTGCCCCATTCGGGCGACAAGGAACTCGCCTGGACCTGGTGGCAACAGATCATCGGCAGCAGCTACGTGTGGGCCACTTTCGCGGTGATCCTGTACGCGGTGATCACCTACCACCCGACCCGAAAGCCATCGCCCACACCGGAACTCGCAACCCCCTGAACGACCACCCCAAACCTGGGCAGTCGATCACCATGCACTGGTGCAGTTCCCTCTCGGGCGATGCTTGCGTGAGTACATGGTGATCAACCGTCCAAGACGGGTCAGGCTTCAGGGGTCAGGAAGGCGGCCAGGGCGGAGGCGTAGGCGGGGACGTCGGCGGCGCCCATGAGTTCGCGGCAGGAGTGCATCGCCAGTTGGGGTGCTCCTACGTCGACGGTTGACATGCCGGTGCGGGCGGCCGTCATCGGGCCGATGGTCGAGCCGCACGGCAGGTCGGCGCGGTGGACATAGCGCTGCAGCGGCACATTCGCCTGCGCGCAGGCCAAAGCGAACGCACCCGCACCCGCCGCGTCGGTGGCGTAGCGCAGGTTCTGATTCACCTTGAGTACCGGCCCACCGCCGACCTCGATGCGATGCGCGGGCTCGTGTCGGTCCGGATAGTTCGGGTGCGTCGCATGTGCCATGTCACCGGAGGCGACCACCGAACCCGCAAGCGCGGCAAGGTAATCCGCACGCCCGCCACCGCGGGCCAGCACGATCCGCTCCAGCACCGCGGGCAGCAGATCCGACTGCGCCCCACGATCGGACTGGCTGCCGACCTCTTCGTGGTCGAACATCACCAGCACCGCCGTCGCGGCCCCGGGCTCGTCGGCGGCCGCGAGGAAGGCCTGCAATCCGGCGTAGCAGGTGCCCTGGTTGTCCAGGCGCGGCGCGCTCACCAGATCGAGGTCGCGACCGACGATCGCGCTCGCGGCCAGATCGTGGGTCATCAGTTCCCAGCCGAGCACGTCGGCACCGTCGACCTCGGCCCGCTCGGCGACGAAGTCGAGGAACGAGGCGGGCGCATCGCCGATGCCCCAGATCGCGTTCACGTGCCGTTGCGGGTCGAGGGTGACCCCGCGCCGGTCCTCGGACAGGTGGATTGCCAACTGCGGCACCCGCAGGATCGGTTCGTCGATGCGCACCAGCACATCCCGCATCCGCGACCCCTCGCGCACGCTGAGCCGCCCCGAAATCCCGAGCTCCCGGTCCAGCCACGAGTTCAGCCAGGCCCCGCCGTACGGCTCGAGCCCGACGAGTTGCCACCCGGCCCCGGCCAGATCAGGATGCTGCTTCACCCGCAGGTTGGGACTGTCGGTGTGCGCGCCGACCACCCGGAACGGCGCCGCGGGCACTGCGTCGTAATCGGCCCACGCGATCAGCGAACCACCGCGCACCACATAGTGTTTGCCGCCCGCGTCGTCCCACGCCGACGCCTCGGTCAACGGCGTGAACCCGTTGCCGTCCAGCTCGGCCGCCACCGTCGCACACACGTGAAACGGCGAGGGCGACGCATCGATGAAGGCACACAATCCGCTGGCCGTGGCCGCTGTCAGAGAAACCGGCATCCTGCGATCCTAGGCACGACAGCGCGTCCGGGCACCTCGCCCCGGAATACCGGGGGCGTGAGATCAGTCGTCGCGTTCGGCGACAATCGCGAGCGCGGCCAGCATTTCGCCATAGCGGCGAATCCCTAGCCGGGCCCGTAGTTCTTCCTCGGCCAGCCTTTCCTGCGCGCGAATCCGGGCCGCCAACTTGGCCCCGAGACTGCTCAGCCCGATCAGGATCCGGCGGCGATCGTCGGTGGCGGCGACGCGGAAGATCAGGCCGCGTTCGGCGAGATTGTCCGCGTGCCTGGTCGCCGACGACGGGGCCAGTCGCGCCTGGGCGGCCAGTTCCGACATCGTCATGCCCTCGTCGGTGGACAACTGCGACAGAATCGCCCAGTGGTCAGCCGTGAGGTTGTCGGCGGTCAGCGCCGCGTCGAGTCGATTCACCCAGTTGCGCTCCGCGGAGCGCAGGGCGCCGTGCAGCGTGGAATACCCACTTATGATGGACACCGATCGCATTCCCACCTGCCGAGAAATTCATTCGAACAATCCTGTTCGCGCTAGGCGTACCTCCGCCTGCGCTCCGGCCGTGCGCGGCTGAGGAACGCTGGCGAGCCTGCGCCCATTAGGCGATAGGATACAGAATGCCTTTCTTCGGCCAGAGCCGGGATGAAACGATCGAGATTCTCTCGATCGTTCCCACACAGGGCCCTGGTGGCATCATCGCACCGTCGTGTACGGCGGCAATTAGCCTTGCTGTGGACGAAATCAATAGCGGCACAGGAATTCTCGGCCGCGAAATCCAGCTCACGACCATCGACGGCGGCCGCGAACCGCGCGAAGTAGCCGCCGAAGTAGAAGCCTTTCTGGCCACCGGAATGGTCGGCGCGATCACCGGCTGGCACACCTCGGCGGTGCGCAGGACCGTGGCCGAGGTGGTCGACGCCCGCGTCCCCTACCTCTACGCCACCGATCACGAGGGCCTGCCCGACGAGCGCCCCGGCGTCCTGCTCGTCGGCGAACATCCCGACCACCAGACGGTCCCCGCAGCGGCTTGGATGGGTCGCGAACTGGGTGTGCGCCGCTGGGCGGTCATCGGCAACGATTACATCTGGCCGCGCCGGACCGCGCAGGCCTTACGTCAGTCCCTGCCGAACCCGCACGACATCATCGTCGAGCAGTACGTCCCCCTCGGCACCACCGATTTCGACGATTTCCTGTCGAACCCGGCGCTGCTGCTGGCCGACGGGGTGCTGATCCTGATGGTCGGCGCCGACACCGCCCGCTTCAACCGCCAGTTCACCGCCGCGGGCTTCCCCGCGATCATGCCCCGCCTCAGCCCCGCCGTCGACGAGAACGTCCTGCTCAGCGCTGGCCCGTCGGCGAACACCAACCTCTACGTGGCCTCGAGCTTCTTCGTCGACAACCACACCGATGAGGGCCGATCCCGCCAGGCCCGCTATCGCCGACATCATGGCCAATTCGCCCCCGCGCTGACCACTTTCAGCAACTCCACCTACGAAGCGATCCACCTGCTCAACACCCTCGCCGACACGACAGGCACCCTCGACGTCGAGAAGATCTCCGCCGCAGTGGAAACCGGCCTTTTCCTGGACGGCCCCGCCACCCGCCGAGGCTTCCTGGGCAATCAAGCAGTCGGCCCCGCCCACCTAGCCAAAGCAAATGGAGTCGACTTCGACATCATCGACACCCTCCCCTAACAGCAACCCACCACACCCCACCAAAGCCCGCAGCCCCACCGCCCCCAGTCCCCGCACGACCCGACCTCGAGGAGGGTCCCGCCGCGCAGCGGCGGTAGCGGCCCGGCCGCGAGTTAGCCGCCGTTGCGACGAGGCGAAGCCTCCAGCAA
>NZ_JBHXRR010000006.1:201245-280893 GCF_042716665.1 Nocardia sp. NPDC058658 | reverse complement strand
GGCTGGTCTTGACCCACCAGTGCCACGGCCGACGAAACGGGTTCTACCTCAAGGTCCAGGGTTGTTTGCTCGGTGTCTTCGAGCAGGTCACGGGCGCGTTGAAGCAAGATCCCGAGCTCGGCCTCGGTATGGGCTGAGCCCACATGGGCCACGATTTTGCGGCGGCCGACAGCGTATTCCGCGATCTGCACAGCCGTTGCTCCCGAGGCCGTCCTGACCCGCCTAATCCACGCCACGACCTGAGACTACCGACCCGGTTAGTGCCTCAATCAGGCACCAATAAAACCCATCACCCCAGGTCAGCTCGCTAGGAACTGCCGACTACAGAAGTCATGAGCCAACTCGGGGTTGAGGTCGACCGCCGCGAAGTTCAGCCAGAGATACGTCTCTCGAGACCCTCCAAGCGCAGATCAGGCAGCCGCAGTTCGGACCGACTGCCCCGAAAGCGGATGCTCAACACCCGTCCGCGACAACGACTTCCGGCTCACCACCCGCACCATCGGACAGTGGCCACCGGTCACGAAGCGCCACCGTCGGCGACGATCTCTCTGAGCCGACCGTCTACGGGCAGTCATGTGCCCTAGCAACCAGCGATACGAGTTCCTTTGCGGTGAGACTGTTCCCGGCGATGGTGTGCCGAGATTGCGGGCTGTGTTTACTGCCATCTGAATCGTAGACAACACCACCGCTCTCTCGGACGATGACTGTTCCCGCCGCGATGTCCCACGGGTTGTTCGACAGGATCACACAACCGTCCGTGCTTCCATCGGCTACACACGCGAGGTCGAAGGCCGCTGTTCCGAACATTCGAATACGTTCTGCACGCTCGGCCAGTAAGGCTGTCAATGCGAGCCGAGGTCGGTTCCTTTCCATCGCGTCCTCACCAACGGCGTAGTCGCCCATTGAGACGATCGACTCCGAAAGCCCGGAAGCGCTCGCGACCTGGATTCGCTCACCGTTTCGATAGGCGCCTAGTCCGACTGCCGCATAGTATTCGAGGCCAAGTGCTGGCATTGTGATGACCCCGATTGTTGGACTGTTGAATTCGAAGAGTGCCAACGAGATTCCGAACAATGGAATTCCGTGGATAAAATTGGATGTTCCATCGATGGGGTCCAGTGTCCAGAACGGCCCGCTGCGCGTATGTGCACGTTGCCCTTCTTCGCCGAGGAACCCTATGTCTGGTGTTTTCGATTCTAGGAATGATTGAATGCTTTCCTGTACTGCGATATCGATATCGGTAACAAAATCGCGATCACCCTTCGATGAAATCGATGAGACGTTCCTCGACTCAACAATGGATACGCCTATGGAAACCGCGCTACGCGCAGAGTCAAGCAGGAATTCCCTGGTTTTGTTCAACTGCCGGCTCCGTTCCCTCGCGCCACATCTCTTCGAATACCTCGGAGAATGTCTGAAAAATTCCTCGGCTGCCGTTCTGTCGCGCAACAAATGTCGGAGACTCCAGGCCACGCGCAAACGGTAGGTATGGTTGCATAACGCATACCTTAGAATCGACAATGCAAATGTTGAATCGGGCCGGCGCATCGTAGAGGCGGATCGCAATATTGCCGCCCATCGTAGATTTCCATTTCGATCTAACCCGCTGCAGCATATGAATATTTAGCCTTGTGAGACTGGTCAACGCACCAGGCGCGTGCCCTTCCTCCAACTCTCGCGCTTGGATACTCAGGCCATCAGGGTCGAGGAACAGGCACCGTATGAATGTGCCCTCCCTCATCATTCGCAGAACCTCGCTGTCCGAGCATTGTTGGCAGAGGATATTAAGCGATATTCCCGCAAGGTCGATCGTCCGTGCGTCCCGGAAGAGGTCCTGAGGCGAGCTCGACTCAAGGAAATCAGCCCTTCTCGGAAAAACGCTCTCAATATCGGATACCCTATCCACTCGGCCATTTTCTGGCAGGTTCCAATTCAGCACCCGGTCCGATAAGGAAACGCTTTCATTGTATTCTGAGAACAGCTCCGCTGCGGTCCACCCGGGAAACATTCCCTGAAGTACGCGGCAGTGGTGTGGGTAGGGGAGTGTTGATATATTCCCCGCTAGCCATCGGTAGAACTGAGCTTTCTTAGGTCCGGCTCCCACTGCGCCCGGATCAATCGTAAGGGCGGCTCTATCATATTCACGATTGAACGCTGAAACTGTTTGGATATGCCGTTCTTGAAGTAGAGCTTTGAGTACCGTCCCCACGTCATACCCCTTGTCATTATGTGACCCGCTCGGCTGATCGTAGCTTGCATGAGCCACAGAAGAAACCCGATCAGACACCAAAGTTCTAGATAAGACATCCTCGGCGTCGCCGCGATACCGCTCGACGTACGACAGTTGACGGCGAACGACACCCCCAACGGCTGTTGCACCGGTTCACCGGTGCCGCGAATGCCCAACCAGTCGGCCCACGAGGAAGAACACGACGATGCAGCGAGCCTGTCTGACCAGCCATGTAAATCAAACAGCTGAACTATCAGCGCTTCTCTCATTTCTCGGTTATATCGGCTTGGTTCGTTCCGTGTCGCTGCCCAAGCGCATCCCCGGACAGCACATAGCTGAGTTCGGTCCAGCACCTGTCGATCGTGTTCGTGTCGAGGTCCCCGGCCAGGTCGCAACTGCTGCCGAGCGTGCGCGGGCTGCCCGGTCATTCCTACGTCGCCTGCCGATTTCGAATGCGAAGTCATAAGCGTCCACCGCATCGTCGCTATCGCCACCGTGCCGCCAGGCCACACCCCACTCGAAAGATGGGCAATGACATACGCGAAAATACCTGCCTCCCTGCAAGATTCGCCGCTCTCGCGCAGCATGTTCTACCGGCGAATCTGTAGCCTGCCTACGTTCGTGGACACCGTAACGGGGCAGATCATGATGGCGGCCGGATCGACCGGCGCGGTCATGATGCCGACCGACCTCGCGCAGCGGGTCAAGGTCGAGTTACATCGCCGAAACGTCGGTCCGTGTCCGACCATCGGCCACCCTCGCGCGCGGGCATGGTCCTACCTCGTCCGCACTGCCGACATGCGTCCGATCGGCGACCCCACCACACTCGCTGAACTCTGGCGCGCGCACGTGGTCGTGATCCGTGACGGCAACATCGTGTTGCCGTCGCCGAGCCCAGACCACCACGCCCACCGAACCTGGATAGTCCCCGCGACCACCCCCTTCCGGCCGTCTGGAACCGCGGTCCTGGCCTGCGTCCGCCACGCCTTAGACGCGGCCAAGCCACACACCCACGGCCCCTACTGACCTGGCCCGGAAGGACACCGCCCGTGCCACACCCGAATGCCGATCCATTTGCGCGGTCACCGTGTCCCGACGAACCCGATATCCACCTCACAGTTCAATTCGCCAGCATCCGAATGGATTTCGCCGCCTGCCTGACAGCTGCGCTGGTGTTCGTGCAAGACATGGCCGCCCGCCGACCCTGCACCGTCGCAGTGGATTCCGGGCACTGTATCGGGCTCCCGCGACTCCCGAACGAACGGCTCTACCTACTGCCCTGACCCGAACATTTTTGACCAATTGAATGGCCTTCGCGCCCGGTGAGGACCCGAAACACCTCACCCGGCCCGCGCGAAGGCGGCCCCGGACTCGTACCCGGCGATGTGGCGATGTCCGGGGCCCAAATCGTTCCCGATCCACATCGACCCATCCCACCGCCCACCACGGTCACCGCCCCGACGCCACAAGACCACCTGAATACCTCGAACCACCGGCGAGCCCCGAGTCGCGCCGGTTCGAGGGTGGGGAAAACCCCCGGAGGCCGCCCAACCGACCTCCGGGAGCACCCACACCACCAACTGACCAGCAACACTGGAAGGCCCTGACCATCTCCCAGACCGTGCGCCCCTCGCCACGGGCACCGGAGGTTGGTCGGGGGCCTTCCGTCGCAGACGCGGCAGGAGCCCCGACTATGACCACCCGCCCACGAAACCTGATCGACCCCTACCAGCCCACCCCCGCACGCCTACACAGTGTGTTCCTCGGCGGGAAAGACCACTACGAACCCGACGATGCGCTGGCGAAGAACCTGTCGAGCAGCACAATCAGACCCGCGATCACCGAATCCCGGAGGTTCACCCGACGCGCGGTCGAATACCTGTCCGACCATCACGGGGTGTCCCAGTTCGTCGAACTCGGAAGCGGCCTGCCCCACGCCCCGAACATCCACGACATCGCCGAACAACGCAGCGACACCGCCCGGACGTTGTACGTCGACTCCGACATCCTTGTGGCCGCGCACGGGCGCGCGATGCTGCACGAAGGGCCCCGGTACTTCACCGATACCGACATTGCTGACACCGACGCCATCATGGGCGATATCGCTGCGGTGATGGACACGACGGCACCGTTGGCGGTGTGCGTGTCGGGCACCGCGGAATGGATCAGCGACGCCCCCGCCGTGCTCGCCGCGTTGACCGATCGGTTCCCGGTCGGGACGTGGCTCGTGCTCACTCACGTCACCGATGAGTTCTACCCCGACCACATTCAGGCCGCCGCCGAAACCCTGCGTCGAGCGGGAATTCCGTATCACCCACGCGGACGAGACGAGATCACGGCCATGCTCGCCGGGTACCAGCTCCTCGCACCCGGGCTGTTCGCCCCGCACCGATGGCCACCCACCCCCAGCCGCGAGGGCGACAGCGAAAACGGCGACAGGGACGGAATTCGGCGGTTGTGGGCTACCGCAACGCGCCATCGCGCGGCGTGGGACCTGAGCGCATACGCCGCCATCGGTCAACGACGGCAGTAGAGAACAGGACCCGAAATTGCCGGGTTTCGCGCCTTTCGGCGGTCGCGACTTCGACTCACACGCCGGTGCATCCCGACCGGCACCACTCACCACCGAACGAAGGGAGCACGGCTATGTCCCGTGCTGCAATCCCCGTCCACGTCGACAAAGACACCACCTTGCGCGTCAAGATCATTGACGCATGTGGCTTGACCTGCACGTTCTGTCATAACGAAGGCACACCGGTAGCCGTTGACAACCGAAACCGTCTGCCTGGTGAGTTCCTGGCTGCCGGAGCGAGCGGGCGCATGTCGATCTACGCCCAGACCAATGGCGCGGCCTTCCTCCCAGCCCCGGTACCCGACAACGAGGAATTCGCCTATGCGCTCACGGCGCTCGGTGAGGCACTGGAGCTGACCGAGGTACACCTGACCGGCGGCGAACCGACCTTGCATCCGGGCGTCGCCACACTGACCAAGATCGCCGTGGACGCCGGGTTGCGAGTCGGGATGACCTCCAACGGTGAACGCGGCGAGCGCGTGATCGGTGATTGTGCCGCTGCCGGCCTGGACCGGGTCAACTTCTCCATCTTCGGCACCACCGCATCCGAACTCGCCGACGTACAGCACCCCCGATACCGCAATCCTGTTCTGGCCCAACGCAGAATCGATGCGCTCGAACGATCGATCGCAGCCTGCGAGACCCATGGAGTCAAAGCCAGCGCCAACATCGTCGTCCCCGACTACGCACACGCCCCCCGCGTGCACCGGCTACTCGATGAGTTCTCCCCGAACCTGACAGTGCGGCTGCTGATGTCACTCGACCACGGCGACGGTTCGATCACCGCGATAGAACGCATCCTCGCCGAGCGGTGTGCCGTTGCCGAAGCGCACTACGTCACGGCCGGAGGTTCCAACTCGCGCACCGCTTACCGTTTGCCCGATGGGCGGCGCATCCTTTTCAAGCACATCCGCCCCGTCCGGTTACCGCAAACTTGTGCCGGATGCCGGTTCAACAACGGCACCGATTGCGCGGAAGGCTTCTACGGCGTGCGGCTCTACTACGACCGCACCGGCACCTGGCAGGTCGGAGTGTGCATCCAACGCATGGACCTGTGCTTGCCGCTAGAGGAGTTCCTGGTCAGCCCGGTCCGCGCCGAAATCCTCGGACTTCGGAATGCTGAGTACACGCGGCTCAGGACCCGTCGAGTCGGATAACCTCGCCCCATCTACAACCCCGAAGGAGTCCCCGTGCCTATCGAGCACGAAGCGAAGATCCTCGACATCAGCCCGGACGCCATCGACCGTCACATCCTGGACAGAGGCGGCCAGAAGCTTGGTGAGCGGTTCATGCGCCGCTACGTCTACGACATCACTCCCGGTGTCGACGGCAAGTGGATCAGGCTGCGCGACAACGGAAAACGAACCACGCTCGCGGTCAAAGAGATCACCAGCGACGCCATCGACGGCACGCACGAGGTGGAGGTGAGTGTCGACGACTTCGCCGCTACCAACGCCCTGCTCGAGATGATGGGATTCTCTGCGAAGTCGTACCAGGAAAACAAGCGGACCAGCTACACCCTCGACGGCGCAGAACTCGAACTTGACACCTGGCCCCAGATCCCGCCGTATCTCGAGATCGAGGCCGCAACTAAGGCCGACGTAGTCCGTGTCGCCGAACTGCTCGGCTATACCGAAGCAGACCTCACCGGCGAGAACACGATCAAGATCTACGCACGCCACGGAATCGACCTCAACACAATACGAGAACTGCGCTTCTGACGACGGCTCCCGCATACCGGTGCGATACACAAACAGCACAACCCGAAAGGCCCTGTTGCGCATCACAGTGTGAGCGTCCGGGGCCTTCGTCGTGCATCGGCCGAGGGCAGTGACGCCGGACCGCGCGAAGCGATGACGTGCGAGTTGCCGCAGCTCCATTCGGGGCTTGCCTCCCATCCCGGTCATGCCCCAGGGCGTGTGTAACGAATATCTCTCCCAACCGAGCATAAGATTCAGTGTTCGGATTCAACGGCTCCCGATGACCACCTGGCAACAACCGCAGTTCAATCCGCAATAGCGCGTTGAACACAGTTAATTATTCATTATCCGATTCCTCGAATTGCGGCGTCGAGGATTATGCCCGCCGATGAGCTGGCCCAGCCAGTCAGGAAGAAGCGCTAGGGTGATTACAGGCATCTGCTGTTTTACAATGTGGGGACCGATCAGATTTCTACTCGTAACAACGACAGGTACAACTCGCCATCCAGCAGCTGAGCCCTCTACGCCGAATTGACGCAGAACCGAATGGATATTATTCTGGATCCAGATAATCCTACGTCCATGTTTCGCGATCGCACTCTTTTCGCCTTCCAGCAGGTTGGCAACCTCGTTAGATAGCTCGACAGGATTGCGGGCCAACTCGAAGTCTTTTGCTTCTGCCGCAATCACAAGCTTGCGTTTTAGGCATATTCCCATCGCATCTACATCGCCTAGATCGTTACCTTGCCTGTCCGCGATGCGCTTTCCGTTGAACTTTTTGATTCCTCGCACGACTTGTGACACACCGTTTACCCTGAGCGCCGCCGCTACGTCTTCTTCGAATTGCTTATTCGCATCTTGCCTGATGGATCCCATGAGAGTATTTAATTTACCCTTGTTATGACATTTAATGCGACCCGAAAAAACGAGATCCAACCAGAAGGAAGCCGCAGAAAAAGTCCGACGGACACACCAAACGAGGTATTTAGCGCCATCCGAATGATGCTCTTCGATCAGTGGCCTACGGACATACGACCACTCGCGATTTAGCTTCCATGGATATGCGTCATTCTTAACCGACAGAAAACTTCTTCGTGGCACTAGAGTGATCGCAGCAATAAATGCCTCTGCAGTCGAGGGAGGCCAAGACATTTTCTTGCATAAATGCTTGAGGACTTCTTCACGGCGAACCCTGCAAAGCTCGTACCCAAGTTCATCTGCATAATTAACGAGTTCATATAGTCCTGCTCCAAGTTCTGACAAGGTGAATCCAAACTCGTCGCGCATTGCAGAATCAATTTCATTGGCCTTCTTGGAGTCGTCTACTTCAGTCGAGGGAGATCTGACAGCTCGCGGAAGATTTCCCAGGGCCATAGCAAGTCTTGCTTCAGCTTGAATTTTCATTAGATTGCTGAACCCGGCCGTATACCGATCTCCTCTAGATACGCCGAGTCGGCCAGATTCAAGAATATTTAATTCTACATCGGAAAACTTGTAAAGGATAGCATCGGAAAGTGTAGCTCTTGCGATAAGTTCAGAAGACAACGCCATAAGCTCGTCGTATACGAGTAGGTCTATCTCAGTCGTCCCCGAGGGCGGCACCGCAGCAACGTACTCAATAAGAAATCGTGAAGCCATAGCAGCCGCAGTGTGGGCACTGGAAGCCTCTATTAATTCTTTCACATGATCCGACTTGGAACCGAAGCATGCAATCTCACCTGGCAACTTATAGCGTTCTCTAGCCATCTCGTGAAGTAGGCTCTCGTCCATCGCCATCAGATAATCTATAAGGCCAGCACATTCCAATTCAGAAACCAGCGAAACTATGCACCCATAATAGAAGTCAACTGCCTTTCCGAGCACGGCATTTCTCTCAGACGATGGCACTGCTTGGCCAAGACGCCAACCACCCGAGATAAAGTGATCGCCTAGCCTATCCAGCACGGGAGCAATGGCGGCCGCCATGACGGTACGACAGGACACCCCGGAATCTCGCATATCCACTTCCGTTGGCGGTAGAACACGGATTATTCGCTTTTCCTCGGAATCGACCACCTCATTCACGATGTTCATGGCCTGTTCGACCGAGGCCTCAGGCAACAAAAATTGGACTAGAGCCGTCACCAGCTGACGCTCTGCAATATTCTCTGCGGCGCGGACGACGCCTGATAAAGCCCCGTTGAACTCGATCACTATTATTGATTCCTGCGCGCCGACTGTAACCCAGGAATCCGAATTCTTGATCGTCAAAGCTTCGGTGTCGGCAATAATAGTGTTCTCCCACCCCTCCGGAGCGAGTAGCTTGACATTCACAAAGACTTGCCTTATGGCATTGCTATGCGGGCTGTATATGTATGGGCATACCTGACATATTTGAGCTAGCCAGTAGCAAGTTACGTCACGAAATACGTTGCTATAAGATTTGGGCATTTCATCACTCACCCAGACCGTGACATCCTCAGCTTCAACAACTGAGTAGTTCAGGCCGATTCGCGCAGGCAGATACATCGGAGGCGTGCCGTTCGGGTAGCGTGCAATCACCCCGACGAAAGTCTCTCCATCAGGGTCTAGAATCAGATGCCGGTCCAGTTTTTGCTTTGCCGAAACTCGCAGATGAGCACCACTGGATGGCGCTATCGTTATCAAGGTTGGCTTTTCCTCGTCGCTGAGGTAGAAGCTATTTTCATTCTCACGATAAATGGAATAAGTATCTAGCGACGAATAGCTCATTATTCTCGATCTTTCAGACGCAGATTCTTCCGCGACCGCAAAATACCATATGCACAGAGGATCTTCGCCATCCAAATCAATAATGGTGGCGAGTTCATCTGGCTTGAAGATCGCCAAAGGGCCTGGTGTTCGCAAATCCTCCAGACCGAGGAATGCTCCCCTGGACATCGTGTCGATAATTCCGATGCGTAACGTACGATTAGTCGACGGATTCGGGTCATCTGGGTTGTCTAGGACACTTTGAATTTCACCTGCTGGATTGTGAGGCACAGATCCAAAGGGGTCGATCTTGTCAAAATTTCTAAAATCATCTGAAAGCACGGCCAAGTCGATGGATATCCCGTCGCCATCGAACATCTGCCTCAATATCCCCGTTTCGGTAGACAGAATCGGATTTCCGACAGGAACTGCAATTCGACCCAACTTTAGGATCATCCTCGCAGCAAGTTCAGCAAGGTATGCTCGGGCAAGTTCGGCTTCACACCTATGATCGATTGCCATGACGATCAGTTTGTGGCGCAGGCACGAAATTAGTTCGGCAGGATTTATGATATTAAATCCGCCAGACACTCTCGCGAGGGGAGTCAGAACGAAGCTGTCGTCCGATCCATTTTGAAACTTGCACTCATGCATGCCCGGGAAGACGGAGCAACTCGCGAGTGCAGCGTCGAGGTGGTCGCCAACTTCAGCTGGAACGAGCGTCTTCAGCGTGTCGTCGTCAATGAAAACAGCGGCAAGCAATTCACTTAGGGTGCGAGCACTTGGCACATCCACGTGCCGCTTCTTCGAATTTTTTGCTGGAGCGGATCTATCCAAACCGGCCAGACGGCACATATTGTTACTAATTGCGAGTATGAGGTGCGTTAATGCGTAAGCCTCTTCTTTGTATTCTTCCGGGAGCTCATTCGGAGATCTGAAGATTCCGGAAATCATTATTTCGATTATCTCGCCGCTACGAGAACAAAGCCCTTGAAGTGCGAGCTTCGGACCCCCATGAAATGGGATCTCAACTGCGTAGACATCGTCGTACTCGTCTTCTTGCGCACGGATGTGAGCATCGTCGATAAGTTCCATCTTCAGTATTCGTCGAAGAGAATTGGGTGTTATCGATGGTGACGCTTGGTTAGGCGGCAGCGATGCGCCTATCGCAGCTAATCGTTCCAACCGAAGCAAACACGGCACATTGCTCGGTAACAGTTGAAGCGCAGCTGCAGCCGCAGCCAACTGCGGGCCATCCATCGCAGACCATGGACCTCTCGAAGAAAACACCGACATGCCGCCCTCCGTATCACCGAAAATACTGCATCTCGAATCCAACCCTATGAAGCGGCTCAAGGAGGCGAGATCCGCAGACTTCATAAACAATGTTGATTGGTTGTAGGGAGCGTCGTACTGCGCGTTTGCCGACCTCCTGGGGAGCGCTTGCCTCCCCGCGGTCGCGCTGCCGTTATGCGATATCTCCTGGATGCTTTCCGCGATCGGCGCTCGTACGCTTCTGTCCCATACCTGAGCGGCTGCGCCGGGGCGCCATAGACCCTACCAATGAGTGTAACCAACATCTCACCCGGCGAGCGGGGCCGACTCTGGACTGCCAAGGCCCGGAGCAGCCCGCGCGATCAGCGGCACTACCGCTCACTCGTTGCGGATGAAGTCAGCGCGGATGAGCGTATCTCAACGCCTTAGGTTGGCGATTGTGTGGCGTGTGGCGCGCTGGTGTCAGTCACCGGTCGGCGACATCGGCCGTCAGCAGTGAGCGCTACGTCAGCTGTGGGCATTCGCCACGTGGTAGCCCAGAGGGGAAATCAGTGGAGGGACGGCAGGTTGGAGTCCTAGGATGGCCCGATGTCTGCCGCGCCGGCCTCGCCCACGCCCAAGCCGTATGGCTCGGCCAAGGATCTGCCCAGTTACCGCGAGCTGTCCCAACAGATCCATGTGTTGGGGTCGATCACCCTCTTTGTTATGCGTGCCCAGCGCAAGAAGATCCTGGCGATCCGCCACGATCTGGACCGCTTGGTCGCGGTGGTCGATGAGTTCTATGACCGTCTCGGCGTGCAGCAGTGGATCTTCCACGACCAGCTCAACATCGTGGAGCTCGAAACGATCCTGGCCCAGACCGCGACTGCCGAGGCCGCCGAACAACGACTGATCGAGCTCTACCGCGACCGTGAAACCCTCTCGTTGTGGATTCTGCGGTTGAACGCCCACCACGGCCTGAAGGTGCGCCGCCGTCAGATCCAGCGTGCCTTCGATCACTACTTTGCTGATGAGTTCGACAGTGCCACCTTGCAATTGATCGCGGTCATGGATGGCTTTGTCAACGATTTCCAGCCTGCGGCGCGCCGGGGTCTGGCCGCACGTGAACCGGAAGAGATGGCGGCGTGGGACTCGGTGGTCGGCCACCACCTTGGGCTCACGCACGCGATGAAAGCTTTCCACAAGACGTTCAAGAAGCGTGTCGACGAGGAGGTGTTCGAGATCCACCGGCACGGCATGGTGCACGGCTCGATCGTCAACTTCGACAACGTCGTCGTCGCGACCAAGGCCTGGTGCATGCTGTTCGCAGTTGCGGACTGGGCCTGCGCCACCACCAAGGCCGCCACACCCGCGCTACCCGAACCGAGGTGGGGCACGCTGTGGCCGCAAATCCAGCAGCTCTACGCTCAGCGCCGGTTCCGTGACGAGTTCGTGCCCTCGCAGCTGCTGCCCAGCGATCCATGTTTCGACAACCAGGACATCGTGGTGCAAGCGACAGCTTTCCTGCAGGCTTGGCGATACCAGCGCTGGGGTTTGGTCGCCAGGTTCGCACCGCCCACTTCGGCCGGTCGCGCCAAGCGATCAGCGGTGCAGGCCAAGGCTATGCTGGAACGCCATCGCCTGGGCGCGTTCACGGTCTCGCAAGTCTGTTTCGACGTCGCCTGCGCCGCGCAAATTCATGCCCAGGCCGAGTTGAACGGCATCCCTGGCGAGATCACCTTCCGCATGGTCTCCTACGGCCCGACTGGCGTGGTGGGTATCCCCGGCGAACCCGAGGTCAACTGGCTGCTGGCTACCTGGATGGCGCCTAGGCCTGTCGAGTCGGGCCTCGCCGGATAACCACTTGGTGGGTAGCGATGTGGTCGAGACCGAAGCGCGAGCGAGGTGTCAGCGAAACATATCTTCCGCAACAAAAAGGTGAGGCCGGAGCGTTCCCGACCTCACCCACAAGACCTGGATGCGCAGGCGGTAAACCAACGCAACACCTTCGCCCCGGCGTGAACCGGTCCCAGGATTTGCCAGTCGAGTATGCACCACGAGCTCCCTGCTGTCAAAGTCTGGTACATGACTTCTCTCGTAGTATGGACGGGCGTGGACAGCCGCGGGCCAGCATCGTTGTACATCGCGACGGACAGCCGAATCAGTTGGCCGTCCAGTTCCGGGCAGGCGAAGCGGTGGGATCACGCACGCAAGTCCTTTGCATGTATCGCAAAACCTTTCATCTTCGGCTACTGCGGTGACGTGCTCTTCCCTGCGTTGGCTCTACCGGTCATACAAGACCAGATCGATCGAGGGATCTTGAATCCGTCTCCAGGCGATCGAGCGCACCGAGCCGTTGGGCACGCAATTCGTGGCCTCTGGCGCAACTACCCCATGTCCCAACGCAACGATCTTGTCATCGTCATCGGAAGCCGAGCAGGCACCAAGATGACTGCACGCTTCCTGCTGACGGTCATGAGATACAGAAAGGCGTCTGATAATTGGCACGTACGATCCATTCCAATGACAGATCGTTCAGACATCCTTCATGTAGCAGGCTCGGGTTCCGGCGAAGTGACGAAGGCCAAGCAACTCTGGGACGCTAGCCCTGCCCAGCAGACGAGCCGTGCCGTCTTCGGCGCATTCTGCGAATCGGTTGCAGGAGGCGGCGACAGCGCTTCGGGCGGGGCTCCACAGCTTGTCGGCCTCCAGAGAATCGGATCGGCCAAAACCTTTGGTGTTGTATCCCAGAATCGCCGATACGTCTCCGGTAGACAGGTAAGCCGGATTGATGCCGCGTCTATGGGAGACGTTCAGTGGTTCAACGAGCTATTTGAGGTAGTCGATCCCGTGAAGAAGCGGCGACGGCCCGGCGCGCAGGTTCACCTTCCCCGGTAGACATGCTTTCCCGACCTGCGCGAATGTACGGTGTCGAACTCGGTTGTTGTCGAATCTCGTCATATAGAAATGGCCTGACGGTCGAATGGCTGGAGCGAGTGGGGAACATGGCTAGCTTCCCTTCTGTTCGCTGTTGCTTCGTTGTTGCTGTCGCTTTTGGAAGGCGTTGAAGCGTGCGCGCAAAACATACAAGTGATCAAGCAGTGCCTCAGCGAAGTGCAGGGCGTCCCCAGCATCGTCTCTCGAAACGGTCTGGCCGTAGTGTGCTCCCTTGTTACCAACCACCCGAAGAAGGTCGGCCCACTCAGCTAGCAGGCCGTCGATTCTGCCTTGATCCTGCAGCTCCTTCAGGCCTTGTGCCAGTGTCTTCTTCGTAGACCCCTGATCGGCGCAAGTTCCTTCGAGCGTGCGGCGCACCATCACTAGTGTTGCGCGATACGCCTTTGAGTCGAAGCACTTCTGCGCTTCTTCGAACTCATCGCGCAGTGCGGGTGGTACTGCGTCGCTGAGCAGGCGCGGCGATGGATAGTAGGCCGCAGGCTTGACGCCGTCGTAGCTGTCTAACCACGGGTCTTCCTCTCGATATTGGACAATTGGCGTCTGGCAGTATCCGCAGCACAATAGTGCAAATTCCATCCCTAGCGTTCCAGGATCCTCGGGGTCTCGTGTTTCGACGACACCATGCACATTGCTTTTTGAAGGTTCACCGCATTGTGGGCATATGAATGCCCGGACCTCATCCGTCACGCAGAGATTCTGTCACTGAGACGGTATCCGTTGGGCAAGAAGCAGTGAAGTGATGCGTTGCCTGAGCCTCGTGTAGGGACGTATATGTGCGTCCCGCCGATCGTGCGATTGGCAGTGACGGGCGGAGACCTCAAGTTGACGAGCGCCGCCTACCTCGCCGGTCACTGTGTCCGCTGGTCGATGTTCGTTCGCGGACCGTCAGCTGCTATGGGAGTCTCGGGGCTGCACAATCATGTGACGTTCCTGGCGTTGGTTACAAGGGATGTTTAACCAACATTTCATCCCGGTGAGGCATACCACCTCCGCACTCCGTATGGCAGTAGCCGCGAGATCGCCCTTCCCATGCTCGTCCTGAGTCCGGCACCGAGTCGTTCCTTTGCTTGCGATATGTGTGCCTGGCCTGATTCAGATTGAGATCGCCCGCAGCGCGCCGGGGTGGCGGCCCGCGATCTTGTCCAACGCGGTCGCAGTGGCTTCATCGGCCGGGAGATAGACGAACAACTGCTGGTCGTCATCGGCCGGGAGATCGAGGGTTTCGTACACCAAGCGCAGCGGACCGGCCTCTGCGTGTTCGACGCGGGTGGTGCCGGTCGCGGCGGGGAGGCTGGGGACGGTAGCGACACGGCGTGTGAATTGCTCACCTGCCACGATCTCGAGTTGATCAGCCAGGGCGGCGGTGGCCGGATCATTGCGGAAGGGGCCTTGTTTGAGTGCGGCGACCTGGAGGTCGGCGATGTGTTCCCAGTCCGGGTAGAAGTCGTGAGCCCGTGGGTCGCCGAAGATGAAGAGAGCGAGGTTGGCTGTGGACGGATCGTCGAGCACACCGGTCGGTGCCATCAGACGGTGGTAGCCCTCGGTATAGGCCAGGACATCGCTGAGGCGATTCACGACCACCGCGACCGCGGGTTCCAGATGTTCGAGGATGGCGCGGACCGTGGGACGAACGGACCGTGCAGGGCCTGCGTTGCCCATGCAGCTGAAGCCCGCGTCAGCCGTTTTGGTCAGTCGGTACAGGTGGATGCGTTCGCTTGGTGGGAGATGTAGTGCGGTGGCGATGGCTGAGAGCACTGACGGGGACGGGCGACGGTCACGGCCTTGTTCGAGGCGAATGAGGTACTCGACGCTAACTCCAGCCAGGGTAGCGAGTTCGGCACGACGCAAACCGGGCGTGCGGCGTCGCGGTCCGGCAGGCAAACCGACATGGGCAGGTGAGACCGCCTCGCGTCGGCTGCGCAGGAACAGGCCCAACTCGTTGTCGGTCATTTTCGTGCTCCTTTGCGTCCTGCAAGTTTCATTCCACACGCCATGAACCTGACCAGGTCGGTGCCTGCCTGCACAGCAGCACTCAACCGACACCTCGTACCTAGAGAGCGTGTAACGAACATCTCACTCCGGCCAGCATGGCGACCTCGGCGCGGCGCAGACCCGGGGTGCGCCTGCGCGGTCCGGTGGGCAGCCCGACCTCGGCGGGGGAGACCGCTTCGCGGCGGGTCCGCAGGAACAGCCCGAGTTCGTTGTCGCTCACCTGATCGACGGTACCCAGTCCGGCGCGGCTGAGAGTGGCCGTGCCACTACCACTCTCAGCGTGGTCTCCCTACGAGGATCGCGGTCGGCGAGATTTGGTTGCACCGGCTGATCCGGCCGGTTCGACGAAGAGGAGAAGACCTTGTTGAAGCTTGCGATCATCATCGGCAGCGTTCGCGAAGGCCGGTTCGGTCCCGTGGTCGCGAACTGGTTCGCCGGTCAGGTCGACGACCGCTTCGAGGTCGACATCATCGACCTCGCCGAGGCCGAGGTGCCGGCCGCCCTGCCCGCGGTGCCGCCCCTGCTCGACCCCGACCCGGTGCGTCCCGCGGGCATGCACGACCTCACCGATCGCCTGGCCGCCGCCGACGCCTATGTCATCGTCACTCCCGACTACAACCGCAGCTACCCCGCCGCTCTCAAGGCCGCCATCGACTGGCACTTCACCCAGTGGGACGCCAAGTCCATCGGCTTCGTCGGCTACAGCGGCGGCTCCGGCGGCCTGATGGCCATCGAACATCTGCGCCAGGTCTTCAACGAACTCAACGCCCACACCGTCCGCAATTACGTCTCGTTCCCGCGCTACTACCTGCTGTTCGACGAGGACGGTCGACTGCGCGATCCCGAGCAGCACGAAGCGGACGCCGCCGCCATGCTCGACCAGTTGCACTGGTGGACAAGCGCTCTCGTCGCGGCGAAAGCCGCCCAGGTTGTTGCCTGACCAGGCACTTCTTCGCGTTCTCGCGTATCGGGCCGACGGGGCCGAGTTCGTGCGGGTCTCGGCAACGCGGTCGGTGGCGCCGCGAACTCGAGCCCGTCGGCTCGGCGAATACACTCACCGCGTGGCTGCCTACTCCGCTGACCTGGACCTTGCCCTGCGACTGGCCGACGAGGCCGACGCGATCTCGAGCGAGCGCTTCGGCGCCGTCGACCTGAAAGTCGATTCCAAGCCCGACCTCACCCCGGTCTCGGACGCCGATCTCGCGGTAGAGCAGATGATCCGCCGCGTGCTCGCCGAGGAACGCCCCGGCGACGCCGTGCTCGGCGAGGAATTCGGTGGCGACGCCGAGTTCAGCGGCAGGCAGTGGGTGGTCGACCCGATCGACGGCACCAAGAACTTCGTCCGCGGCGTGCCGGTCTGGGCCAGTCTGATCTCCCTGCTCGAAGACGGTGTTCCGGTGGTCGGGGTGGTGAGCGCACCCGCGCTGGGCAGGCGCTGGTGGGCCGCCGCCGGTTCGGGTGCGTGGGTACAGGTCCACCCCGGGGCGCCCAAGCCCATCTCGGTGTCGGCGGTCGCTGATCTGGATGCGGCCAGCCTGGGCATTTCCAGTCTGTCGGGCTGGCACGAGCGCGGCCTGCGCGACAAGCTCATCGACCTCACCGATGCGGTCTGGCGGGTCCGCGGCTACGGCGATTTCTTCAACTATTGCCTGGTCGCGGAGGGTGCGGTGGACATCGCCGCCGAGCCGGAGGTCTCCCTGTGGGACCTGGCGGCCCTCGACATCCTGGTCCGCGAGGCGGGCGGCGCGTTCACCTCCCTGGACGAGCGCCCCGGCCCACACGGTGGTGACGCCGTGGCGTCGAACGGCCTGCTCCAAGACGAGGTCCTGGCTCGTTTGCGCGGATAATTTTTAGTTATCCACATGTGGACAACTTTCGCATCCACCGTCGTCGGCTCTGGCTGACGGGCTGCGCGCCCGGCGCTCGCTCGTAGGATGGCCCGGTGAGCAATTCCGGCGCCACAGCCCCCGATGTCGAAGACTTCCCCCACGAAGACTTCCCACCCGACGACGCGTACCCGTCCGACGGCGGTTATGTCTCCGAGCACGACTTCGCCGATCACGGCGACGTCCACTTCGACGACCTCGCCCCCGCCACCCCCGGCCGGGTAGCGGCTCCCGACCGTGCCGAGACCGCCGACGAGGTCCTAGGCCGCGTCTTCGGTTACGACAGTTTCCGCGGTGACCAGGCGGCCATCGTCGAACAGGTAGTCGGCGGTGGCGACGCGCTGGTGCTGATGCCGACCGGCGGCGGCAAATCCCTCTGCTACCAGGTGCCCGCCCTGGTCCGCGAGGGCGTCGGCGTCGTCGTCTCACCGCTCATCGCCCTCATGCAGGACCAGGTCGACGCGCTCAGTGCCCTCGGCGTGCGTGCCGGATTCCTCAACTCCACCCAGTCGCCGGATCAGCGGCGGACGGTCGAGGCTCAGTTCGTCTCAGGTGATCTGGACCTGCTGTATCTGGCGCCGGAACGCCTGCGACTTGAAGCCACCCTGCGGCTGCTCGACCGCGGCAAGATCGCCCTGTTCGCCATCGACGAGGCGCACTGCGTCTCGCAGTGGGGCCACGACTTCCGGCCCGACTACCTCGCACTGTCGCTGGTACACGAGCGCTGGCCCGATGTCCCGCGCATCGCGCTCACCGCGACCGCCACCGAGAAGACCGCCGCCGAGATCGTCGAACGCCTCGATCTCGGCGCCGCGAAACAGTTCATCTCCAGCTTCGACCGGCCCAATATCCAGTACCGGATCGAATCGAAGAACCGCGCCGACCGCCAGCTGCTCGACTTCATCCGCGCCGAGCACCCCGGCGACGCGGGCATCGTCTACTGCCTCTCGCGCAACTCGGTGGAGAAGACCGCGGCCATGCTCAACGAGAACGGCATCCGCGCGGTGCCCTATCACGCGGGCCTGGACTTCCGGACCCGCGCCGAGAACCAGTCCAGGTTCCTGCGTGAGGACGGCCTGATCGTGGTCGCCACCATCGCCTTCGGCATGGGCATCGACAAACCCGACGTGCGCTTCGTCGCCCACCTCGACCTGCCCAAATCGGTGGAGGGCTACTACCAGGAGACCGGCCGCGCGGGCCGCGACGGTCTGCCGTCCACGGCCTGGATGGTCTACGGCCTCAATGATGTTGTGCAGCAACGCAAGATGATCGACTCCAGCGAGGGCGACGCCGCGCATCGCAGGCAACTGCAACTGCACCTCGACGCCATGCTCGCCCTGTGCGAGACGGTCGACTGCCGTCGCGCGCGGCTGCTGAACTACTTCGGCCAGACCGGTGGCACCTGCGGCAACTGCGACGTGTGCCTGAACCCGCCCGAAACCTGGGACGGCACGGTGCCCGCCCAGAAACTGTTGTCCACCGTGCTGCGCCTCAAACGTGAACGCGGACAAGCCTTCGGCGCGGGCCACCTCGTCGACATTCTGCTCGGCAAGACCAATCAGAAGATCACCCAGCACCGGCACAACGAGCTGTCGGTGTTCGGCATCGGCACCGATCTGCGCGATACCGAATGGCGCGGCGTCGTCCGGCAGTTGCTCGCGGGCGGCCTGCTCGCCGTGCAGGGCGAATACGGTGTCCTCGCCCTGACCGACGAGAGCAACGAGGTGCTGTTCGAGGGCAGGAAGGTGCTGATGCGGCGCGAGCCCGAGCGTGCCGCCCGACCCGCGCGCACCTCGAAAACGGCCAAGGCGACCGTCGACCTGCCCGCCGCCGATGTCGGACTGTTCGAGCGGTTGCGGGCCTGGCGCGCCGCCACCGCGAAGGAACAGGGCGTGCCCGCCTACGTGGTGTTCCACGACGCCACCCTGCGCGAGATCGCCGCGCGCAAACCCGCCGACCTCGCCGCCCTCGGCACCGTCGCCGGTGTCGGTGAGAACAAGCTGGCCCGCTACGGCGAGGGGGTGCTGGCGACGCTCGCCGAGGAGTAAGGACACCGCCCACATGGGTGTACACGCGCGGCGGAAACGAACCCGCACCGAATCCGACGACCCCGAGTTACTGTCGAGTCATGGCGAATGGTGAAGGCTCCGACAGCGAATCGTCGGGCAGTAGCCCGAGCGCGGGAGGCGATTCCCCGGCACCCCCGCTGCCGCACCGCCCCATCGACCCGGTCGTCGCGCCCTCACTTCTCGGCGTGCACCACACCGCGATCCACCGTGGCAGGCCACGCTGGTCGACCGTCGCGTTGATCGCCATCTTCGCCGCCGCCCTCGTTCTCTATCTCGTCGTGAGCCCGGGCTGAGGTCCTGTTCCGCCGATAGCGTTTACACAACTTCCCAGGCATTGCCGCCGGATCCAGTGCTGCCTCACTGAGGTCGAACCGCGCTGGTCGCAGCGGGTGTCAGCCGTTCGAACACGCGCGCACCGAGCCGTCGTCGACCAGGCATCCGTTTTCCGGAAATTTTGCGATGCCCCGCACCAGCGTCGACTGACCTGCGCATGTGAGTTTTCGTAACCGCAGGTCAAAGGGCTACCGACCGAGGTTTCCCGGGCGCACCGTTGCCGAACGGGACCGATCACTCAGATCGGCCCGGTTCGAGGAGGCAAACGCAATGGTGCGGACATGGGGCAAGCGCGTGGTGTGCGCGGCGATCGCGACAACCGGAGTGGTCTGCGCAATGGCGGCACCCGCCGGTGCCGACCTCGCCGCGCCACCGGGTCTCGATTTCGCGCGGGCGCTCGGCACGCCGAACCTGCCCGGCATCTACGGACCCGACACCGCGGTGGTGGTCCTCGGCTACGGACTCACCCCGGAGGGCACGATGCGCGAGGAACTGGTCCGCCGCCTGCGCGCCGGCCTGGCCCAAGCCGTTTTCGCGCCGCTGTCGCCGATCATCGTCACCGGCGGCAACCCGCAGGCAGGCCTGTCCGAAGCCGACGCCATGGCCGACTGGCTGCTGGCCGCGGGCATCGATGAAAGCCGGATCATCCGCGAACCCGAGGCCGACTCGACGGTCGCCAACGCCCGCAACACCGCCGCGATGCTCGCCGAAAGAGGCCTGCACTCGGTCGTCCTCGTCACCTCGGAAGATCACATGGCCCGAGCCCGAGGCGCTTTCGCCGATGCCGGCGTGCACGTCGTCGGCGATTTGACTCCCGACCGCGCCCAGTGGGATTCGGTGCCGCTGCACATCGGCCGTTTCGGCCCCGGACCCACGGCCTGATGACGCACACCGCCGCCTGCGTTCCGGTCACGCCCCGACCGGCGCAGTGCGGTGGGCGAGTCCTCGTCAAGTGCGCCTGTGAACGATCATCGCAGCATGACGACCGCGTGATGAGTAGTCGCCGAAATCTCGGCAATCACCCCGCGACCCAGACGCCTGCCTCGTAACGTCGACCTATGACGCTCCACCTGTCCGACAGCGACATCCTCGCCGAGCTCGAGCCCACGGCCGAAGCCAACCTCAACGACCACCTGTCCAAGGCCAAGATGTGGCACCCCCACGACTACGTGCCGTGGGACGAGGGTCGCAACTTCGCGGCCATGGGCGGCGACGACTGGGATCCCGAACAGTCGCGGCTGAGCGAGGTCGCCAAGGCGGCCATGATCACCAACCTGCTCACCGAGGACAACCTGCCCTCCTATCACCGCGAACTCGCCGACACCTTCGGCTTCGACAACGCCTGGGGTACCTGGGTCGGCCGGTGGACCGCCGAGGAGAACCGCCACGGCATCGTCCTGCGCGACTACCTCGTCGTGACCCGCGCCGTCGACCCGGTCGCCCTCGAAGAGGCCAGGATGGCGCACATGACCGCGGGCATCGCCAAGCCCGAGCCGGGTTCGCAGTTCCTCAAGGGCGTCGCCTATGTCACCCTGCAGGAACTCGCCACCCGGATCAGCCACCGCAACACCGGCGCCCTGTGCAACGACGCGGTCGCCGACCGCATGCTGGCCCGCATCGCCGCCGACGAGAACCTGCACATGATCTTCTACCGCAAGCTCTGTGCCGCGGCCCTCGACCTCACCCCTGACGCGGCCATGCAGGCGATCACCGAGGTGATCCTGCGTTTCCAGATGCCCGGCCTCAACCAGCCCAACTTCCGCCGCAACGCGGTCCTGCTCGCCAAGCACGGCGTCTACGATCTGCGCCAGCACCTCGACGTCGTCCTACGCCCGACCCTGCGCACCTGGCGCATCTTCGAGCGCACCGATTTCGGCCCCGAGGGCGAGATCGCCCGCGCCGAACTGGACGCCTACCTGCTCGACCTCGAGGCCAAGGCGGCCCGCTTCGAAGAACAGCGCGACCGCGCACTCGCCAGAGCCGCCGCCCGGGTCTGAGGTCGGCCATGGAATAAACCGCTGGCGCCGTCACTTACAGTGGACCGTTATGAGGGAGAAAGGCCGGAAGGTCATCGCGACCAACCGCAAGGCCAGGCACAACTACACGATCCTCGACGTCTACGAGGCGGGGATCGCGCTGGTCGGCACCGAGGTGAAGAGCTTGCGTGAGGGCAAGGCCTCGCTCGTCGACGCCTTCGCGACCGTCGACCACGGCGAGGTCTGGCTGCGCGGCCTGCACATCCCGGAGTTCAGCCACGGCACCTGGACCAACCATTCGCCGCGGCGCACCCGCAAGCTGCTGCTGCACAAGCGCGAGATCGAGCACCTGGTCGGCAAGTCGCGCGAGGGCAACCAGACGCTGGTGCCGCTGTCGATGTACTTCTCCGACGGCAAGGTGAAGGTGGAGCTCGCGCTCGCCAAGGGCAAGCAGGACTACGACAAGCGTCAGGATCTGGCTCGCAAGCAGGCCGAACGCGAGGTCACCCGTGAGGTGGGTCGGCGGGTCAAGGGCATGCGTTAGTGCTGTCCGTCGTGCTCGCGCTCGTCGCGGCGGCGGGCTACGGAGTCAGCGACTTCTTCGGCGGCATCGCGGCCCGCAGGGTCACGGCCCTGCGCGTGGTCGTGGTGTCGTATCCGTTTTCGGTGCTGTTGGTGCTGCTGATCGCACCGTTGGTCGGCGGGCACGCGGACACCGCGTCGATGCTGTGGGGTCTGGCCGCTGGGGTGGCCGCGGGTTTGGCGGTGTGGTGGTTCTACGCCGCACTCGCCGACGGGCCGATGTCGGTGGTGTCGCCGGTCACCGCGGTGCTGGTCGCTGGCATCCCGGTCATCGCGGGTCTGTTCCTGGGCGAGCGGCCGGGTGCCGTCGCGATCGCGGGCATCGCGGTGGCGCTGGTCGCTGTGGTGTTGGTCAGCCGCGAGGCGCCCGACGAGACCACCGAGGAAATCACCGGCGGCAGGCCGTTGCGCTTCACCCGCCGGGTCGCCCTGCTCACCGTCGGCTCGGGTGTCGCCTTCGGTTTCACCTTCTTCTTCCTGCACGAAACCAATCCGAGCGCGGGTCTGTGGCCCCTGCTGGCCCAGCGCGCCGCGGCCACCGCGGTCGTGTGGACATGCGCTCTGGTGGCGGGCGAATTCCGGGGACTACACGGCGAACCGCTTCGCCTGGCGCTGGCGGTCGGTGTGCTCGACGTGATCGCCAATGCCGCCCTGCTCTACGCCTTCCACGGCGCGATGCTGTCGGTGGTCAGCGTGATCGGTTCGCTCTATCCCGCCGCGACCGTGCTGCTGGCGATGGTGTTATTGGGCGAACGGATCAGCGCCACGCAGAAGGCGGGCATGGTCCTTGCCCTCAGCGCGGTCGCCATGATCGCCGCGAGCTAGAGCCGCGTGCAGGGCTCGTGCAGACCCAGCCTGCCCAACGTGGCGCCGCGATACCCGATCTCGACGGCCCTCGCGCCCATCGGTGCTTGTGCGTCCGGTTCGAAGACCGCCGACCATTCCCTGCTCAGGTCGGGCGCGTCGGCGCCGGCCGGATGGATGGCGACCATGCCCTCACCGTCGGGTGCCAGATTCTCCGCTCCACGCCGCAGACCCGGCCGGGTGAGGTCGCCGTTCTCGGCAGCGGCGGTGAGCAGCGCTTTGAGCGGGTAGGAGATCGCCCAGCCCAGCGAGTAGCCGAAATTGGCGGGTTCGCCGGTGGTCGCCTCGCGGGCGTGCTTGGCGCCGATACTGCCGCCGGTCCAGTCGTCCACCGGGGTCATGTAGTTGTAGAGCGCGGTGAGCGCCGGCGCGGCGGGTGTCTTCAGCAGCGCCGCGTTCCAAGTGGGCACCGAGCCGAGGAATCGGCCGGTGAAACCCGATCCCACCAATTTGCCCACGATCTCGGCGGTTTCGGCAGGCCCGGTGGCCAGCAGCACCAGCTCGGGCGCTGCCGCGAGAATCTCCCTGACCGGCCCGTCCTGATTGCCGACCTCGCCGTTGGGGCCGGTATCGATGCGGGCCACGATCGTCGCCTCGTTGGCCGCCGCCCACTTCGACGCCCCGGCCGCGTAGTCGCTGCCGTAGTTGCCGCGATTGGCGACCACGGCGATATCGCGCGGCGCGTAATGATGCTCGGCGAACCAGTCGAGGCCGGTCACCGCTTCGGTGCAGTAGGAATAACCCGCGCTGAGCACCAGGTTGTGGTCGACGCTGCGATAGTTCCAGCCCGACCACTGGGTCGCCGCGGTGGCGACCATGTCGTCGGCATCCATCCGGTTGAGCGTCGCGATGGTCTGCGAGGTCCCGAAACTCATCGCCAAGGCCAGCACGTGCGGCTCGATCGCCTCGTATTCGGCGCGATGCATGCGCGGATCCTGCGAGGTGTTGCGCGTATAGGACGTGATGTCGACGTCGTAGCCGCCGATCCCGCCCGCCTCGTTCACCCTGTTCCAGAACGCCAGCTGACCCTCGTGCATCGAGGTGCCCAGCGCGCTGAACGGCCCGTTCTCCAGATCCGAGAGCACTCCGAGATAGATGCACCCGCGATCTGTGTGCGCGGAACCCGGACACGGCGCACTGGTGACGCCTGGCGTCGCGGCGGCCTCCTCCGACGAGCAGGCCGCGGCCAGCAACAGGCTCGCGACCGCCGGGATCGCCGCGAACCGGCGCAGTCCACGCTGACTGGTGAATGCCATGGGTTAACTCCTTGCTCGAGCCGCCCAGGACATTTCACAAATCCGTGCGGCCGAACGAGAACAGTACCCGCCACTACCGGCGCACTTACCCCGTTTCGCGGAGGTGGTCGAGAGTGGTTCGCCACAAGATCACCCCGCCCCCCCGCGAACCGACAGAAAATATCGGGATGATCCGGCGCCGCGCCAGTGTTAATATGACTAGCCCGCACGGTGCGGGCACGTACGGGGCTGAACGGTTTCGACTGCGTACGTTGATTCAGGGGAAGCGTGTCGGTGCAGGCAAGAGACCACCGTAAGCGTCGCTGCAACCAATTAAGCGCCGATTCCAATCAGCGCGAGTACGCCCTCGCTGCCTAAGTAGCCAGGTCGTCTCTGTCAGTCCGGGTTCGTCCCTCGACCCGGGTACTGGCATCAGCTAGAGGGAATTACCGTTCGGCTCGGTCGCGGAGTCGAACGGGACATCTCACAGCGACTGGGATCGTCATCCACGCTTGTTCGCGAGACGTGGAGATCCAAGCAGAGGCATAGCGAACTGCACACGGAGAAGCCCTGAAGACGCGGCGGAGGACCCGGGTTCGATTCCCGGCAGCTCCACTCGAGGCCCCTCACCTGACACGCAGGTGAGGGGCTTTTTCATGCTCTGACGGCGGCGTGTACACCCAAGTGTGTACGCGGGCTACATGGACGAGATCAGCACCCGGGAACTGCGCGCCAACCTGGCGAAGTATCTCGACGCCGCCGAAGCCGGCGAGCAGGTGATCATCCTCCGCGACGGCACCCCGGCTGCCGCACTCGTCCCGCTTTCCGTCGTGGAAGCCGTCGACGAGGCAGAGGACGCAATGCTGGCACGGGAAGCCGCCGCTCGACTGTCCGACGGCAGCGCCACCGTCAGCATGGCCGAGGTGCTCGCCGACATCTTCGAGTCCCGTCGGTGAAATACGAGTTCCGCTTCCACGAATCGGCCCGACGTGAACTGCGAGACCTGGAACAGCGCGACGCCATGCGCATTCTCACCGCACTCATCACCCTCGGCGACGATCCGTACGCCGAGGGTCTGGCAGTCAGGAAACTGGTCGGCGTCGACGCCTACCGCCTGCGAGTCGGCCGGTCCCGGGTTGTCTACCAGGTATGCGACGACGTACTGGTAATCCTGGTCGTGAAAGTCGGATGGCGGCGGGACGTGTATCGCGATCGCTAGGCCGAAGTGCATTGTGGCGCTTCGGCTATCGTTCGGCAGATAGGTCTGCAAGCGGTCGAGGTTCTGGGGGAAACGTGCGGAAGTTGATCGCGGTCGGTGTGGTCGCCGTCTGCCTGGCGTTGACGGCGTGTAGTGCTGGATCGAGCGAGCCTGCCGGTCAGGCGACAACCACGCAGGCCACCTCGGCTCCTGTCGCTACCACCGAGGCGGCGAAAAGCGCTGCCGCATGGTCGGTTCCGGACTACAAGGGCGACTCGTCGAAGGTGGCGGTGGTCGGTGATGTCGTGCTGACGCCGCGATCGACGGCGATGGTGGCGCTGAATCGCAAGTCCGGCAAGGAATTGTGGCATCGCGAGCGCAGTGGCGGCGACTACAACATCTATTGGATCAGTGGTCCCCTTGTCGTGCTCGTCGACAAACCGGAGAACCATTCCGGGCCGTATTTGTTCGAGGTCATCGACGTCGCAACCGGATCGACCCTGTGGCAGGCCAGCGCCGACGAGGTATCGGTCTTCGACAATTCCGTCTACACCGCCGACTGCCAGAAGGAGAGCGGCCGCAGCGAGCACTGCGCGACCATGCGACGCGACCTTCGCGACGGAAAGTCGACCTGGGTGGCGCCGGCGACCGGGAAGGTCAGCGAGGCCGAGATCGGACTGGGCAGCCAGCAGGCCAACATCGAGCGACCCTATGTCGCATTCTCGGTGCCGTCCCCGCCGTCGGATATTCAGTGGACGTTGCTGGAGACGGCGACCGGCACAGTGCTCCCGGTTCGCGCCGAGAATCGCGCATGGTACGAAATCGCCGTCGACAATTCGCTCATCGTCACCGATAACAGCGATGTCCGTGGCGAGGGGTCGTGTCCGGTCCTGATCGAGGCCTTCGACGGTCTGAGTGGAACCGGGAAGTACTCGACGACGGTCAACAGTGGTCGCCGCAAGGATGGGGAGTGCGAGCACTCCCTCGGGCCGACGCCCACCGATGGTTTCACCGGCAGCGGGTCACGCGTCGCGGCGGTCAGCGACGACGGGTCGGTTCAGCTCCTCGACCTGGTCACCGGAAACGTGGTGTGGACTTCCGAGGTCAAGGGCACCGCGCTCGACGCTGACGACCGCTCACTGCTGATCTCCGAGCACGCCGACCAGGGTTCGCTCACCCTCGTCGACTTCGCCACCGGTCAGCGAAAATGGACGGTAGCCGATCCGGGCTTCACCGGATATCCGTCCGAGCGAACAACTTTCGTCGTCGGCGACCGCGTAGTCGTCGGCGGGCGAGTCCCTGTCGGCGAGTACAGCGCGCCACCGGTCACGCTCGTCTACGACCGCGAAACCGGCAGGGAACTGTCCAGATACGACGGAGTACTGGCAGGCGCAGGTGCCGACTGGATTGCCGTCGGTCGCCGCGACGGAGAAAAGTACGCTCTCGAGTTCCACGGCTAGCCCGGACTCCGACCCGACCGGCGAGACCCTGGTGCAGGCCCACGCGACAGGGCCACGTACAACTGAGCAAATGACGCGGTATGCATACGACTCGGGGGCGGGAACGCTGGTCGCCACCTGGGGGACCGGTCGGGGTGACGTCGCCGAGACGGTCGCCGAGGTGCCGGGGGCCGAGCACGGGGTGGAGTTGGCGGCGGCGTTGGCGAGTTTGGCGCGGTTTCAGTGGCGGACCTATACGCATCCGGCGACGGCGGCCGGGGATCCCGATGTGGAGAACGGGGAGGCGTGGCGGCGGGCGGAGGAGCGTAATCGGTTCGCGAAGGTCGAGGCCGCGCTGCGTACGCCCAATCTGCCCGATGACGAGGGGTGCATGCTGGTTTTCTACAGCCCCATCGAGGAGTCCGCGCATCACGTGGGCCGCGTGCTGCACGCGATCGGTGACGCGAATCTGGTGGACCGGGTGGTGAACGAGGTCCTCACCGAGCAGGCGGCGATCACGGCCGCCGAATTGGGTGATCTGGCGGGTCGCGCGAGGCAGGCGGTCGAACTCACCCGCCCGGAGATCTCCCCGGTGCAGGTGCACGCGGCAGACACGTTGCTGCGAGCCAATCCCTTGGGCACGATCGACCTGTTCACCGAACTGGACCCGGCCGCCGCCTCGGTCGCCGCGGCGCACTGGTTGCGGGCCGCGGCGACGGTGGCAGGCGAGATCACCGGCCTCGAACCGGTGGACGTGGTCGCCGAGGCGGACGACATCGAAGCGCTCCAGGTCGAGACGCCGACCGTGGTCCTGGAACGGCTCAGCGAGGGGGAGACGCCGACCCAGGTGGTGGTGGACCTGATCGCCGACGCCATCGCCGTCTCCGAAGGCAAGGTCCGCGACCTCGACGGAATCATCGAGGCCGCACAGGAAATCGAGGAACGCGACGACGATCCCGACGCCTGGACCGACGGCTACCGCATCTGCCGCCTCGACCCGACCCGCCCCGCGATCGACCTTCTCGAAGACTTGCTCGGCGCGATCAGAGGTTGCTGGCTGGTCTTCAGCGAAGCCGACAGCGACACCACGTTCGAGGCCGCCGTCCGCACCGAAGCCGACGCCGACACCTCCCGCTTGCAGTAGCGCGAACTATCCGCCCGCGCGACGACGGAACGTCCGCTTCCCACCCGCCTGCGCATGCGTCCCACGCACTTTGGCGGCATTCTGGGCGGCCCCACCCGCGGTGGAGTGGCCGTTCTTCCGCTCGAGGGCCTCACGGAACCTCCGCTTGGTCGCCTCTTCCGGGGTTTCGTTCACGGCACCGGACTGTTCGGCGGAGAGTTCCTGTTCATCGGGCATGCGTACAGCCTGCCACCCCAGCGCACCTTCGCACACCATCGGGAGCACCATTGTCCCGCTCGTGAGTGCCCTCGGTAGGATCCACCGATGCGGGGCAGGCCAGGAGGGACGTGGCTGTGATCGAAGTATGGGGTGCTCGAGTCGCGGTTCGTTATGCGAACGGTCGGCTGGTGACGACGCCGCTGCGCGCGGACAACGAGATCGCGCTGGATGTCGGCGTGGCCGAGCTGGCCAGGATCGCGCTCGCGACCACCGAGGACGGGCAGATGGCGCTGCTGCTGTTCTTCCGGTCGGCGCAGTTCGTGGTGAACGGTGCGCCGACGGAACGTCATCCGGTGCCGGTGTACCTCGAAACCGACTTACGCGAGCAGGCGCAGACGCTGATCAGGGCCGTTGAACGCGACCTGATCAGCTTACGCAGGGTGTTCCCACCTCGCCCGAATCTCACACCGCCGCAACCGGTTCAAGCACCGAACGGTCGACAACGCCCCGATGTCAACGCGGCCGCCTATCGAATGCGCCACGCGGGCAACTCCTTACGTGAGATCGACATCCTGCACGCGGGTGCTCGTCCCGACGAATACGTCCTCGAAATCGCACAGGCCGGCCACGAGGGCGCCCCCGGACTGGTCGCGATCACCACCCTGCGCCTGCTGTTCGTCTCCGCCTGGGCGGTCTACGAATTCCCGGTATCGGTCCTCACCGGAGCCGAAGTGCTCACCGGAAGGGTCGCGACACTGAGGATTTCGGGCGCGGGCACCGACCTCGACTTCGTCGACTGGGAGCCCGCCGACTTCACCCGCATCGCCGAGGCCGTCCGCCTCGCCTGCGAGATCGAACACGTCGACGGCTCCATCGCCCAGTCCATGCCCAGCTCGGCCGACCTCTTCGGTGAATGGCAACTGCTGGTGGAGCGCCGCAAACTCGGCATGGTCTCCGACGACCCGTTCCGCCGTCAGGCCGTCGGCATCATGCTGACGATGCCGGGCTGAACACCGGCGCACCCGCGTGCAGGGCCACCCGCCGCCACGGACTGGTAGGCCGCAGGTGTAACCCCGCGATCATCCGGCGACGTTCGGCCACTTGGCTTTTCGCGGCCGACAGGTCCTGCGTGGCCGCCCAGAAGATCGCGCCAGTGAGGAACCCGTCGCCGAACTGCCGCCAGTTGCGATAGTGCTGGCGCGCCCGATCCAGCCCGGTCAGCATGTGCTCCCACGCCTCGTCCTCGGTCAGATAACCGGCCGTGCACGCGGCGCGGGCGATGAACACCAGTCGCGCCAGATCCCATGCGGTGGCGTCGATTTGCAGTGGCGTCGGCAGGCTGTCGGTGATGCCGAGCTTGATGGCTTGCAGCCACGCGTCGTAGTCGCGATCGATCCCGGCGGGACCGCGATAGCCGCGGAAACCCGAAAGGGTGTGCAGGAATTCGCGATGTTCGTCGGCCAACCCGGACCGGTCGACCCGGCCGGTTTCGCTCGCCGCCATCACAGCCAGCGGATGGACGAGTTCGAACAGCGGCGCGTGCATCCCGACCAGCAGTCGGCGCACGGTGTCGTGCGCGTCCTCGGCGTTGTCGACACCCCACGACTCGTGCAGCCCCTCGATCGCGGTCTCCCGCCGCGTCGACGCGCTGTCGGGCTCCTCCGGCACGAACGCGACCCCATCGCACTGCGCACCCCAACTGCGCCCGTAATACGCACCGACAGCCAACGCCCGGATCCGGTCGTCATCAACTGTCGCCCCGGACCAGACGTCCGGCTCGATGTCGATGTCCGCCCCGGGGAACCCGGCCACCCGCGGCCGCCCACCCTGCATTGAAGCTGTCGGTTGCATGGCCACCCCTCTGCCGAGCCGAACGTAGTGCCGTCAGATCTTACGAGGGATGGACAACGTGTCGGTGGGTAGGGCTACCGTCGAAAGGGTGGCGGAATACCGGGAACGCGCATCGCGGCTGGACCGAGCAGTGGTCTGGTCGCGGACGGTGCCTGCCCACACGGGCCCGGTCACCGTGTTCCCCGATGGGTGCATGGATCTGATCTGGACCGAGGGCACCCTGATGGTGGCGGGCCCGGACAGTCGCGCCTTCCTCTCGCCGACCGCGCGGGCGAGCGAATTCGTCGGCATCAGATTCGCGCCGGGCACCGCACCTGCGTTGCTCGGCATTCCGGCGGTGGAACTGCTGAACCAGCGCGTCGACCTCGCCGAGTTTGCCCCGTCGCGCACCACCCGCGAACTCGTCGACCGCGTCGACAACGCGCCCGACCGCGTGGGGGCGTTGGAGGCGATCGCATTACGATTCGCCGCCGAAAAGGGCCCGACGGACCCGGCGCTCACCGCCATCGTCGACTCCCTGTCGGCGGGCGCGACGGTGGCCGAAACCGCCGCCGGGACGGGTCTGTCGGCCAGGATGCTGCACCGACGTTCGCTGCTCGCCTTCGGCTACGGACCCAAGATGTTGGCCCGTATTCTGCGCTTTCAACGTGCGCTGGCGGCGGTTCGCACCGGAATTCCGGCCGCGCGAATCGCCGCGACGACCGGCTTCGCCGACCAGGCCCACCTGTCGCGGGAGTTCCGTGACCTGGCCGGATGTTCAGTTCGTGCCTTACAACCGCGCTGATCGACACCTCGATGCCCGGAAAGTCTCATTCGGAATCATCGTGACGGAGGGTTACGCTCACAGGGCGCGACCTCCTCGCAAGTGCTTAGGCAAGCCCGAACACCGACGAGAGGATGTGACCTGATGATCGACGAAACCGTGTACTCCACGCTCCGTATCGAGGCTGAACGAGATGAAATCCGTCGGCTTGTCGTCGGAGCGGTCATCGTCCGTCATTCTCGAGTGCTCATCCTGCGCCGCCGACGATCGGGTTTCCTGAGCGGCCGATGGGAATTGCCCAGCGGGGTCGTCGAGCCGGGTGAGGCACTCGACGAAGCGCTGGCCCGCGAAGTGCTGGAGGAAACCGGGCTGGAGGTCACCGGAATCAGCGATTACCTCGGCGATTTCGACTATCTGACCGGTGAAGGTGCCCGCACCAGACAGTTCACGTTCGTCGCCGACGTGGCCGCCACCGGACCGGTGACGCTCACCGACCACGACGCGCACCTGTGGACAAGGCTCACCGGAGAACCCCCGGTCAGCGACGAGGTCCGCGAGATGCTCGCCCGCTATCAGCAGCGTCAGCGCGACCCGCACGGCTGGTCGGCCTATTCGGCGGGCAACGGCGCGTAGAGGTCGATCCCGTGCCCGTCGGGGTCGGCGAGCGAGGCGTACCGCTGACCCCAGAAGGCGTCCCATGGCGGCATTTCCCCGTGATGGCCCGCGTCGACGAGCTCGCTGTAGAGCTTGTCGACCTCGGCCGGATCGGCGCACCGGAACGCGAGGCTGCTGCGGCCTGGTCCGGTCGGCGGCTGCCAGTTGGGCACGAACGAGGCGATCGTGGCCTCGGTGTCCAGGGCCAGCCGCAGGCCGTTGCCGATTTCCGCCTCGGCATGGGGCTCGGTTTCGGCGCCGTCGGGGAACACCAGACCCAACCGACGGTAAAAGGCCACCGAGGCGGCCATGTCGGAGACGACTACGGAAACGACATCGAGTTGAGGAGTCATATCCGCAGCGTAGGCGCCCGCACCCGGCCCGGTCTTGAAGAAATCGGACGCCTAGCGGGCGGGTACCGGCACCAGTTCCGCGATCAGGTTGCCGACCAGAATCCGCAGGTGGTCGCGAATTCCGCGCACCACCTCGATCGGCTGCCCGGCCGGATCCGAGAGCACCCAGTCGCGATAGCTGATCCCGGGAAAGTACGGGCACACCTCGCCGCACCCCATCGTGACCACTACATCCGAGAGCCCGACGACGTCGTCGGTGAGCGGCTTCGGTCGTGCGCCGGAGATGTCGATCCCGACCTCGGCCATGGCCACCACCGCGGCGGGATTCAACGCGGGCGCCGGATCACTGCCCGCGGTGCGCACCTCGATCCGGTCACCGGCCATGGCGCGCAGGAACCCCGCCGCCATCTGTGATCGGCCCGCATTGTGGACGCAGACGAACAACACTGTGGGTGTGTGGGCCATGGTCGCCCTTTCGGCGCAGGGGCGAAGTGCTTGTGGCGCTTCGGATATCACCTGCCATCATTCCACCCGGTCGCGGTGTCGGGGGTGGGTGTAGGCGAACCGGCGACGCTGTTGTCCGTGCGGTGTCCGCTTCAGTCGAGGGTGCCGAGTACCCGGTTCACGTAGTCGTTGGCGAAGACTCCGGTGGGGTCGAAGCGACGCCGTACCTCGGTGAAGCGGTTCCATTCGGGGTAGCGCGAACGCAGGGTTTCGGCGGTCTGGAAGTGGCGCTTGCCCCAGTGCGGCCTGCCGTCGTAGGCGTCGAACACCGCCTCGCACGCGCGGAAGTACGGTTCCCACACCATGCCCTGATACTGATGCACCGCGATATAGCACGTCTCGCGCCCGCTCGCGGGGGACAGGAAGGCGTCGTCGGGTGCGACCCAGCGCACCTCGATCGGCATCGGCGTGCCGAATTGCCTTCCCAATTCCAGGATTTCGCGAATCGCGGCGGCCGCGTGCGCGCGCGGGATCGCGTATTCCATCTCGTTGAACTTCACCAGTCGCGGGGTGGAGAACACGCGGTAGGACCGGTCGACCTGGCGGTTGTTGCTGCCCGCGAGAGTGGCCGCGCGGTGAATCATGGGGATGGTGGCGGGAATCCGCCGTCCCAGCCTGCACATGCCGTCGTATACGTGGTTCGCGACGAGGATGTCGTTGATCCACTCGCTCACCTTGCCGCGCGGCTTCTCGGGCGCCGAGGTGCGGTTGATGGTCTTGGTCATCGCGGTCTGACTGTGCGGGAACGCAAAGAACTCGAAATGGGCGCTGCCGTCGGCGAATTCGTCGATGCTGTCGAGCAGTTCGGCCAGTGGCACCGGCTTCTCTACGCACTCCAGCACGAACGACGGCTCCAGCTGCACGGTCGCCGCGGTGACAACGCCGAGCGCGCCGACGCTGACCCGCGCCGCCTTCCAGCCGTCCGGATCGGTCTGCTCGTTGAGCTCGGTCCGGGTGCCGTCGGCGCCGAGCACCTCCACCGAGTGCAGCGCCGCGGAGATATTGCGCAGCCGCGAGCCGGTCCCGTGGGTGGCGGTGGCGGTGGCGCCCGCGAGGCTCTGGGTGTCGATGTCGCCGAGGTTGGGGAAGGCGAGGCCGTGCGCGTGCAGCAGTGGGCTCGCCGCGTGCAGCGAGATGCCGACTTCCATGCGCACCCGCCCGTTGGCGACGTCGACGTCGAGCACCTTGTTCAGGCCGCTGAGGTCGATCAGCGTGCCGTCGGTGAGCACCGCGTCGGTGAACGAATGCCCGGATCCGGCCACCCGCACGGTCCGCCCCGCGGCGGCCGCGTCGGTGACGATGGCGGCCAGTTCCTCGACATCACGCGGTGCGGCGACGACGGCGGGTGTGCAGCGCTGCTGGCCTGCCCAGTTCACCCAGGTGTTCTTGGTCATGTGTCCAAGATAGAGGATGCGGTGTGACGCGCGCTACTCGTCGGGTGTGCTCGACTCAGCGACGGCGGCCGAGGCAGCCCGCGGCCTTGGCCTGCTCGACCTGTTCGTCGGTCATCGCCGGGACCGCCAGTGGCCTACGTGGCACCGAATCGGTGCGGACGCCGTTGAGCGCGATGGCCATATACCGTTGCCACACTTCGGAATTCACCGGCGCCGCGAACTCGGCCAGTGAGTTGACCATGTGGATCAACGCGAAGAAGTCGGTGGTGACGATGTCGGCGTCGACCGCACCCGCATCGCGCGCCCGGTCGACGATCGCCGCGACCGACGGGTGGATCCGGTCGCGCAACTCGGCGAATCGAGCCGGATCCTCCTCGAGCTCGAGCATCACCTCGCCGAAACCACGATTGGTCGCCAGGTGTTTGCACGCGCTCTCGAAGAATTCGACGAGTCCGAGCCAGGCGTCCGGGTTGCGCAGGGCTTCCTCGGCGGCGTCGGCGAAGTCCTTGACGTGCTGGTCGAAGACCTCGGCGATGAGTTCCTTCTTGTTCGCGAAGCGCCGGTACACCGTGCCGACGCCGACGCCCGCGCGCTCGGCGACATCGTCGAGGGTGATTTCGAGGCCGTGATCGGCGAACAGTTCCCGGGCGGCCTCGACGATGCGTTGCTGATTGCGGGCGGCGTCGGCGCGCAGTCTGCGGGGTGGATTGGCAGTCGTCGTGGCGTGATTCACAAGTGCATCCTATCAATCCGAGGATTAAGTGGAGGTCGTTTCTCCGTTACTCTGGTAGCTTCGAATGAAGCGGAGGCGTTATCTCCGATTATGCCACCCAGCAGCCACCCACAGTCTTCCAAGGGGAGTTATGACCACCACACTCGACACGGGGCCCAAGAGCTCCGCGGACACCGGGCGTCGCGGCTCGCACGCCCTGCGTTGGTGGGTGCTCGCCGTCCTCGGCATCGCCCAGCTGATGGTCGTGCTCGACGCGACGATCGTGAACATCGCCCTGCCCGCCGCCCAGGTCGACCTCGGCTTCGGCGACGGCGACCGCCAGTGGGTCATCACCGGCTACGCGCTGGCCTTCGGCAGCCTGCTGCTGCTGGGCGGGCGGCTCAGCGACCTGTTCGGTCGCCGCAACACCTTCATCGTCGGCCTGATCGGCTTCGCGGTGGCCTCGGCCATCGGCGGCGCGGCCACCAGCTTCGAGATGCTCGTCGCGGCCCGCGTCGGCCAGGGCGTGTTCGGCGCGCTGCTCGCCCCCGCCGCGCTGTCGCTGCTCACGGTCACCTTCACCGAACCCGGTGAGCGGTCCAAGGCCTTCGGCATCTTCGGTGCCGTGGCCGGTGCCGGTGGCGCGATCGGCCTGCTGCTCGGTGGCGTGCTCACCGAATGGGCGTCGTGGCGCTGGGCGATGTATGTGAACCTGATCTTCGCCGCCGTCGCCCTGGTCGGCGCCGTGCTGCTGCTGGCCAAGCACACCTCCACCGCGCGGCCCAAGCTCGACTGGTACGGCACCGTCACCGTCACCGCCGCGCTGTTCGGCATCGTCTACGGCTTCTCCCACGCCGAGTCCAACGGCTGGAGCGACCCGACCACGCTGGCCTTCCTGATCGGTGGCACCGTGCTGCTCGCGGCCTTCGTGTGGATCGAGACCAAAGTCGCGAACCCGTTGCTGCCGCTGCGCATCGTCGCCGACCGCACCCGTGGCGCGTCGTATCTGACCGTGTTCATCATGGGCATCGGCATGTTCGCGATCTTCCTGTTCCTCACCTTCTACATGCAGCTCACCCTGGCGTACACGCCGATCGTGACCGGCCTGGCGTTCCTGCCGATGGTGGCGGGCATGGTGGTCTCCTCGACTACCGCGCCGTCGTTGCTGCTGCCGAGGGTCGGACCCAAGATCGTCATCAGTGGCGGATTCCTGGTCGCCGCCGCGGGCATGCTGTGGCTCACCCAGATCGGTCTGGACTCGGGTTATGTCACCCACATCCTGCCCGCGCTGGTGCTGCTCGGCCTCGGTCTCGGTGGCGCGATGTCGGTCGCGTTCCAGGGTTCGACCGCGGGTGTGCAGCACGAAGACGCCGGCGTCGCCTCGGCGATGGTCAACACCAGCCAGCAGGTCGGTGGTTCCATCGGCACCGCGCTGCTCAGTACCATCGCGGCCTCGGCGATGACCGACTACGTGTCCTCGCATCAGCCGGGCCCGCTCACCATGGCGCAGGGCGCGATCGAGAGCTACACCACCAGCTTCTGGTGGGCGACGGCCACTTTCGTGCTCGGTGCGATCGTGATCGGCGTGCTCATGCCGAACACCGTGCCCGCCCCGGCCGAGGGCGAGCCGGTGTTGGCGCACTGATCCGAGACTGCCGAGGATGGCCCGAACCGACAATCGGTTCGGGCCATCGTCGTTCGCGTGTCCGGTCTGCTGAAAGTTTGCCGCGATCGTGCCGCACGGCTTAGTGTCGGTGGGTCTCGATACCATCAGCAACGACCATCATCGGATCGACCAGCGGGGAGGCAGCGCATGACATCGCGGCCCCCGGCGCTGGATGCGGCCGTCCTCGCGGCGATCTCGGTGGGGGGCGGGCTCGGTGCCGTCGCCCGTTTCGGAATGGCCCGTTGGTGGCCCCCGGCGGGCGGATTCCCGTGGTCGACATTGACCGTGAATGTGCTGGGCTGCTTCGCGATCGGGGTGCTGATGGTCGCGGTCACCGAGCTGTGGGCGGCACCGAAACTGGTGCGCCCGTTCCTGGGAATCGGTGTGCTGGGCGGCTTCACCACCTTCTCCACCTATAGCCTCGAGATACGCGGACTCGTCGACAGCGGGGCGGCGGGCACGGCGATGGCCTACCTCGGTCTGTCGGTGGTCGCGGCGCTCGGCGCGGTGGCGATCGCGATGATCGCGACCCGGTGGGTCGCGCGGAGGGGGATATGAATTCGATGACGGGCGAGCCGATGGTCGAAATATGGGCTCTCACACCGGGAGGCACGCGATGACGGTGGCACTGGTGATGGCAGGCGGCATGCTCGGGGCACCCGTCCGGTACCTCGTCGACCGGCAGATGACGGCCCGGTTTCCGACTGGGCTGCCGTGGGGGACACTAACCGTTAACATTGTCGGTTCGGCGTTGCTCGGGGGTTTGATCGGCGCGAGTTCCGGCAGTGCGCTGCTGGCGTTCGCGGCAAGCGGCTTCTGTGGTGCGCTGACCACGTTCAGCACTTTCGGGTACGAGACGATCCGTCTGGTAACCGAGGGCGCCTACGTGTACGCCGTGGGCAACGTCGTGATCAGCGTCGCGGCGAGCCTGGCCGCGGTGTACGCCGCCGCGTCCCTGACCCAGTGGTTGTGCGCATGATTCTCATGACCAGCCGCGCGCAGCCGACACGGAAGGGAACACCCACCATGGCCCACGATCGCGCCGGACGGCCCGCCCGCCCGACCGACCTGGTGGACATCGCCCACCTGGTCACCGCGTATTACAGCCTCGTCCCCGACCCGGACGAGCCGAGCCAGCAGGTGGTGTTCGGCACCTCCGGGCACCGCGGGTCCAGCGAGGACAGCGCGTTCAACGAGGCCCACATCATGGCGATGACGCAGGCCATCGTCGAATACCGCGCCACCCGCGACATCACCGGCCCGGTCTACCTCGCGCGCGACACCCATGCCCTGTCCGAACCCGCCTGGACCACCGCCCTCGAGGTCCTGGCGGGCAACGACGTGACCGCGGTGATCGACGCCCGCGGCCGCTACACCCCCACGCCCGCGCTGAGTCATGCCGTCCTGAACCACAATCGGGGCGGCACCAAGCATCAGGCCGACGGCATCGTCGTCACCCCCTCGCACAACCCCCCGCGTGACGGCGGCTTCAAATACAACCCACCGCACGGTGGCCCCGCCGACACCAAGGCCACCGACGCCATCGCCGCCCGCGCCAACGAACTGCTGCGCGGCGGCCTCGCCGAGGTCAAGCGGGTCTCGCTCGATCAGGCGATGAACTCCCACGTCGAGCGCTACGACTACCTCGACAAGTACGTCTCCGATCTGCCGAACGCGTTGAACCTGGACGCGATTCGCGGCGCGGGCATCCGGATGGGCGCCGACCCGATGGGCGGCGCGAGCGTGGACTACTGGGAGGAGATCGGGCAGCGTTTCGATCTCGAGCTAGAGGTCGTCAACCCGTTCGTCGACCCCACCTGGCGTTTCATGACCCTCGACAGCGACGGTCAGATCCGCATGGACCCGTCCTCGCGCCACGCCATGGCCGCGCTGGTCGGCATCAAAGACGACTACGACATCTCCACCGGCAACGACGCCGACGCCGACCGCCACGGCATCGTCACCCCCGACGGTGGTCTGATGAATCCGAATCACTTCCTGGCCGTCGCGATCGAATACCTGGTCGCGAACCGGATGTGGTGGGACGCGCTGACCAAGATCGGCAAGACCGTGGTCACCTCGTCCATGGTCGATCGCGTGGTGGGCGTGCTCGGACGCGACGTGCACGAAGTGCCGGTCGGGTTCAAGTGGTTCGTGCCCGGATTGTTCAGTGGCAGTTTGGCTTTCGGCGGTGAAGAAAGCGCGGGCGCATCCTTCCTCCGCATGGACGGCACCGTGTGGACCACCGACAAGGACGGCATCCTCCTTGCGCTGCTCGCCGCCGAGATCGCCGCCGTCACCGGCCAAACCCCCTCGGCCCGCTACGGCGAACTCGAACGCCAATACGGCAGCCCCGCCTACGCCCGCATCGATGCCGCCGCCACCAGCGAGCAGAAGGCCAAGCTCGCGCGCCTGACTCCCGACGCCGTCACCGGCACCGAGATCGCAGGCGAGGAGATCACCGGCATCCTCACCACCGCGCGCGGCAACGGCGCCCCGCTGGGCGGGCTGAAGGTGACCACCGAGAACGCCTGGTTCGCCGCCCGCCCGTCGGGCACCGAGGACAAATACAAGATCTACGCCGAGTCGTTCCTCGGCCCCGACCATCTCACCCAGGTGCAGGCCGCGGCCGAGGAGATGGTCAACCAGGCGCTGGGCGAGTGAGCTCTTCGACCAAAGTTCGGCTACCGCCCGAGATCTGGGTACTGATCGCGGCGGCGTTCGTGATCGCGCTCGGCTTCGGCCTCGTCGCACCGGTTCTACCGCAGTACGCGCGCGAATTCGGGGTCGGCATCGCGGCCGCGTCGGCGATCGTGAGCGCGTTCGCGTTGATGCGCTTGTTGTTCGCGCCCGCCAGCGGTCGGCTCGTGCAGAAGCTGGGCGAGCGGCGGGTGTACCTGGCCGGCATCGTGATCGTCGCGGTGTCGACCGGTGCGTGCGCGTTGGCGCAGACGTATTGGCAACTGCTGGTGCTGCGTTCGCTGGGCGGCATCGGGTCCACGATGTTCACGGTGTCGTCGATGGCGCTGATCATCCGGGTGTCACCGCCCGCCGCGCGCGGTCGGGTATCCGGGGTGTATTCGACGAGTTTTCTGATCGGGTCGCTGTTCGGCCCGCTGGTCGGCAGTAGTTTGGCCGGGTTCGGGCTGCGCGCGCCGTTCGTCATCTACATGGTCGCGCTGCTCGTGGTGTGTGTGATCGTGTTCGCCGGCCTGCGGGAATCGCCCGTGCTGGCCCCCGAAAACGGTGTCGCGCCGGTCGAATTCACCTTCCGGCAAGGCTGGTCCGAACCCGCCTATCGCGCGGTGCTGCTGTCGAGTTTCGCCGGTGGCATCGCGGTGTTCGGCGTGCGGATGGCGTTCGTGCCGTTGCTGGTGGTGGAGACACTGCATCAGGAAGTCGGCATGGCCGGTGTCGCGCTGACGGTGTTCGCGGCGGGTAATGCGGCGGTGCTGTTCCTGTCGGGACGTCTCTCGGACCGGTTCGGTCGAAAACCGTTCCTGATCGCGGGGTCCGTCATCTGCGCGGTGGGCACCGGTGCGCTCGGCTTCGCGCCGAATCTGCTGTGGTTCCTGATCGCGTCGTTCATCGCCGGCCTCGGTTCGGGGATGTTCAGTCCAGTGCAGCAGGCGGCGTTGGCCGATGTGATCGGGTCGCGGGCGCGCGGCGGTCCGGTGCTGGCCGCGTTCCAGATGGCGGCCGACCTCGGCACGGTGCTCGGTCCGATCGTCATCGGCTGGCTGGCCGAACGCACGTCGTTCGGGGTCGGCATGGCGGTGACCGGTGCGGTGCTCGCGGTGTCGGCGGCGGTCTGGGTGGTGACGCCGGAGCCCTCGACAATCGTGCATCCCGAAGATCCTGAGCATCCCGATCACGCGGGCGACGGCATCGACCCGCAGTGCAGTTGTGACGGCAGTCCCGACGGCGTTCCGGTGGTGCGCGATGGCATGGTTCCCGTCGGCCTGCGCAAGGAATACGGCGAATCGCAGTAGCTGATCCGCTGGTCAGAGGAATTTCGGCATGCCCGGGCGGCGAGCAGGCACGGCCTCGAGGCAGAGTGGACGGGTGAGCACAGCCGGTTCTTCGCACAATCCACGCCCCGTTTCCAGCAACACCACCTACGCGCTGGCCGCGGTGGCGGTCGTCGTGATCGGCCTACTGATCTTCGCGGCGCTGAAGTGGAACAAGCAGGCACCCACCGAGGTCCGCAACGACGGCTACGGCGCCGTCCGCGACGTCGCCGTCCAGGTCACGACCACGCCCGAGGGCGTCATCCGCCTCGGTCGCCTCGACGCCACCAAGACCGTCGAGATCTTCGAAGACCCGATCTGCCCCGCGTGCGGCGTCATGGAAACGACCTTCGGTCAGGAACTGGCCCAGAAAATCGACGAGGGCAAGCTCGCGGTGAACTACCACCTCGTGGCGTTCCTCGACCCGCAGTCCAAGAGCAAGGACTACTCCACCCGCGCCGTTGCCGCGAATCTCTGTGTCGCCCAAGCAGGTTCGGCCACGACCTACAGCAAGTTCCACGAGGCACTGTTCACGAAGAAGCAGCCCGACGAAGGCGGCTCCGACCTGAGCAACCCGGCACTGGCCACCCTCGCCACCGAATCCGGCGCCCCCGAGTCGGTAGCCGCGTGCATCAACAACGGCACACAGAACGAAGCCGCGAAGACCGTCGCCGCGAAGAACCTCGCCGACCTCGACGCCCGCACCGGCGACAAGGCCGCCACCCCCGCCATCTACGAAGGAACCACCGAGATCGACTGGCTCGACGAGAACTGGGTAGTCACCGTAGCCCCCTGACCCCCACGTGAGGTTCGGCACATTCTACCCCTGACCAGCCGATCCGTCCCGCCCCCAACTCCCTGAATCCAGCACCGCACCCCCGAATTTTCCCCGTCTACCAGCCGATTTGTCGTCTCTCAGACGCATGGTGTAACTTCATTCAGGCAGCAGCGAGAGCCGCTGAAACAACTGAACACGGGGCTATGGCGCAGCTGGTAGCGCACCACACTGGCAGTGTGGGGGTCAGGGGTTCGAGTCCCCTTAGCTCCACCCAACAACAAAAGGTCCGGCTTTCGAGCCGGACCTTTTGTCATTTCCGGCCGAATTCGCATCGGCCACCGGACAGTTCGCGACACACCCGCCTGCAATGATGGGCGACATGAGCACGTCCAATCAGCACGGTGAGCTACGTCTGACCAGCGAATGCAGTTTGCTCCCGGTCAAAGACGAGATTCAGCGTCCGGTCGCCGACGTGTGGCGGCCCGTTTTTCGCTCGATCGTTCGAGCACTCGCGCGCGACGAATTACAGCTCATCGGCGAGATCGATTCCGTCGAGCCGATTTCGGACGACCTGGCGGCTCACATTCGAGGAAGCATCGACGCCTACGGAGCAACCCTGATCGAGCTGCCCGATCAAACATGGGAAAGCTCATGCACCATGTGGAGGGGCGGCGGCAGCTGGGAGGTCCTTGTCGATCTGTGGACCGCCGAGGAAGGCCGCAGTGACCTGTGCCTGCACGTTGACGTGCACGAGACGGACCCAGGCTTCAGATTCAAGGTACATCTGGTTTACACGCCTTAGCGGCACAGGTGTGCTCGCTGGTGATGTCGTCGGTACCGGACCGGACGCGTTCTCTTCTCGAGTCCGGTCCGGTCCGAAGCGTTACTCAGGGGCAGCGGACCGTGTAGTCCCACTTGGTGCCGCTCGGGCCGGTGACCCGGACCGTGACCGAAGTCGCCCCACCGGCGGGGACGGTGACGACCGCTGAACCGGTGCCCTGGTTGATCTGGTCGCCCACGTAGCCGGTGTCATGAATCTGGGCACCTTGATAGAACACCTGGATTCGATCAGGAACGTCGTAGGTCTCGTAAACCAGATTGAATGCGGTCGGTCCCGCGGTGCCGAGCTGATGAATCGTCGTAGTGACGCCCTCGCCGCCGGACTTGGTCGAGTTGTTGCACTGTTGCGTGGCCGCCGACCCGCTGCCGAACAGATCTCCCAAGATGCCGCTGCCGGTGTCGAGCACCCCACTGCCGGTGTCGATCACCGCGCTGCCGGTATCACCACTGCCGGTATCACCACTGCCGGTATCGGCTAGCGACACACCGGGTGCCGCGCCGATCGACAACACCAATGCCGCAAGGCCGGCGGTCGCCAAGATGGTCTTCGATTTCATGGTCGTGCGCACAGTCTGTTCCTCCGCTGGTTACGCATGCTCTTCATCAGGCAAGGTCGTGCAAACTCACGCGAAAAACCTACGACGTGCGGGTAATTGGAGGTATCGGTCGAATAGAGGACACCCATTGCGACCGCCAGGTCTGCTGGTCGTCGGCGCGGTTGAGCTGCCGCCTATCGGCGTTACCTACGGCGCAGCTGTTCGCCGATCCGCAGGTATGGCGCGCGCCGCCAACGGAACGAGCGATCCGACAACGGTGCCCGCCGACGGCGTGTCGGACGACGGCGAGGCGCCCAGCTCGGACAGTGTCGTTCCGCGCACCAGAATCGCCCAGTAGCCCACCAGGATTGCGCAGTACAACGACCGTGCCACGGCGGCGGTGACGCTGCTGTGAGGCGGCAACTCCACGGTGAACGCCACCGGGAAGATCGGCACCGCGAGCGCGATGGCGGTGAGCTCGCCGCGGCCCAGCGTGATCAGCGCGATCACGCCCGGCCACAGCAGTATCAGGTAGTTGTGCCACGCGATGGGCGAGAACAGCAGGGCCGCGGCGAGTACCGCCCACAGCGCGGTGCCGCCCGGGTCGACGCGGTCGCGGTGGCGTCCACACCACCACAGCGTGCCTGCCAGCACCACAAGCCCCAGTACCGTCCCGATCGCGGAGGGCAGTCCGAAGCGGACCGCGAGCCCCGGCAGCGATGCGTTGTCCACCCAGCCAGGCACCGACGCGGAGAAGGCGATGCGCAGCCATCCCATCGCGCTCGACGGCCCGGCGACGAACACCCCGATCAGCGAGGCGAGGGCCGCGCCCGCGATTCCTGCCTTGAACGGCACCCACTGTCGCTGCACGGCCGCGAGCAGCAATATCGGCGCCAGCGACGGCTTGAGCGCCACCACGATCCCGAACAGAACGGACGCGAGCACCGGCCGCCCCCGCCGCTGCGCGATCCATCCGGCAACGAGCCCGACCAACAGCAGCGGATAGATCTGGCCGAGCATCAGCGTCCCGAACAGTGGCCAGGACGCGAGCACACCCAGCGTGGCCAGCGCGGTGACAGCCGGTCGCAGCCGCAGTTCCGAGCACACCGCCAACACCGAGCCCACCACCATGAGCAGTGTCAGCACCACGAAGACGCGGTAGGCCGTGAACACATCCAGCGCGGCGAACGGCGTGAGCAGCACAGAGACCAGCGGCGGGTTGAGATTGACCAGCTTCGCCGGAGTCGCGTAGATATCGGTGCCGTGGGTGATGGCCACGGCCGATTTCCAGAAGGTGTCGAAGTCGACGTGCACGTTGTACATGTCGTTGGACAACAGCGGCGCCAACAGCAGGGGAGGGTTCAACCAGCGCCGCACCACCTCGGCGATCGAGGCGAGCACGAGCAGACCCGCCACTACCCGGATGGCGGTGGTGAGGCGGCTGGCCGACGCTACATTTTCTGGTGACACGGCTCGCGACGCTATCCGCAATTGTCCGGTTTTGCCGAATTGCCTATTCCGTCGCCGCGACTCGACCCGGGGTTACCGCCGACCTCGACCCCTGACCGGCGAGATTGCCCACGGACTGTCAGGAGTGATCCCAGGGGTTGATGACAGGTATGCCCATCGGCTCGAAGTCTTTGACATTGCGAGTCACCACCGTCATGCCGTGCTCGCTCGCCGTCGCCGCGATCATCGCATCGCGCTCGGGACGGGGGTCCGGCACGTGCAACCGTGCGGCGCGGCGGCCGACGGCTAGGTCGAGCGGCAGGATTCGGTTCGCGAATACGTCGAGCACATCGGCTTCGAGCCACGTGCGCAGTCGACTTCCTTGGGCGGAGTCTCGCCGTTCGATCCGGCCGATACCGACTTCGACCTCCATGATCGTGATGACGCTCAGGAACAGGTCCGACGGTCGCCGCTGTGTCACCCATGAGCGCACCGCCGGGTTCGCTGAGTGTGACGGCTTGCGCAGTTCGCTGATGACGTTGGTGTCGAGTAGGAAAGTCACAGGTCTGCGACCCTCAGTTCCACCTGAAGTGGCGCCGGCTCGAATTCGATATCGTCGTCCATGCTCAGCCGGGACACGAGATCCTGACTGTCCGCCTTCAGGCGTCGGTATTCATCGATGGACAAGAGGACAAATGCGTCCTCGCCTCGATCGGTGATCATCAGCGGCTCCTCAGCCGCGGCCCGTTTAGCAGCGCTGACATCCTGGTTGAACTCCCGAGCGCTCATCGAAGACATCGCAACTCCTCATCTTGTAGGTACGTACCTACGATACGTCGAATTGTTATCGCCGCCAAGTGTCCGAGAGCGACACGCTCGGCATCGTCGGAGTGTTCCCGCTCCGACGCCAGGGGTGGGGGTGAAACAGAGAAAGGTTGTTCCTGCGCCACAAGCGTCGGTGTGGGGCACGGTCAAATCCGTAGCGGTGCAAGGTGTTACGGGTAGCTGTGAGGTATTTGTGTCTCCGCCCCCTGTCACGTCAGTGGCAGACAGTATGAGATTCAAATAGACGCTCATGTGCCTGAGGCTGCGAATATCGCCTGAGCTGGTCGGAAAGGCTCTACTGGGCCCGCGACCGCAAATGTTGGCAGGCGTGTCACAGTGGTGGTTGTGCCGTATTTCCGCCCGTGGCTCACAGAGCGCCTGAATGACCGCCTGGTGTGGACCTTTCGCGTGCTCGCCAACGGACCCGAGTTCTGTGAGATCCCCGGCCCGGGAATCGACGCACCACGCGCGTGGGTGGATGCGGTGGTCGCGGTGGCCCATGACCTGCGCTACCTGCGTCACGGCCGCGAGATCGATCCCGACAGTCTGACGTGGGAGATCTCCATCGGCGCCGACTACGACGTCGGAATCGGTTTCAGTTGGAGGTCCACTTCGGGTATCGGTGGCTTCTCGGGCAACGGCATGTCGATGGATGCCGCCTTCTGCGACGCGGCAGTGTGGGTCGCGGACCTCACGCAGACCGAACTGGCGGGATACGAATTCGTCCAGTGGCCATCACACGGCCACAACCTCCTGAGGCCCCGCCGCGTCGACGGCCAACCCGTATGGGCGGACCCCCGCACCAACCACGCCGTCTGCGCGATCGGCGAGCTCCGACGTGAGGTGAATTGGTAGACGGGTTGTTAACGTCATGGGGTGGAACCTGACGAGGTCGACTCGACGACGCCTACGGTCTCGCGTCGTGCTGCGCGCTGGATTCTGACGGGGTGTGTGATCTCGCTGGTCGGATCGCTGTGCGCGATCGGGTATCTGGCGTATTCGCAGTACCGAATGGCCCATGACGATCGGATCGAAAGTGCCGAGGCGGGAATCAGTTTCGTTCCTCCCACGGGTTGGGAGCAGCGGTCGCAGGCGAAGGAGGACGGGGGTCGGCTGATCTATGGGCAGGTGGCACTGCAACGGCCCGGTTCGGAAAAAGGCTTCATCTTGATCGGCAAGCTCGACCAGTCGTTGTTCGCGTCCGGCGAGGCCGATAACGCGCAGGCAGCGTGCTCGCTGGGTTCGGGGATGGGCGAGTTCTTCTTCCCGGCCCCCGGGCAGCGGACGGACCGTGCGGTGGAGGAAGTGAAGGGCAGCGATGCCAGCGGCAATTCGTGCTTCTATCGGGTGAAGTTCGAGAACGGCAGTCCCTCGGCCGAGGTGTATGCGGCAGTGGTCGGCTCTGGCGAGCGTCGCTGGTGGGTCTGCTGGCTCGGTGACGCCACCGCACCGGTGGACCGGGCCGCCGCCGCCGAACTCGCGGCGTCCATCAGACCACTGTGATCGACCGCGAACTCAGTGGCCGACGGTGACAGCCCGGTAGTCGTCGATCCGGTGCCCGGTCCGCCAGGGACGTGCCGCACCCGATGCACACCAGCGCCACCACATCGACGGATGCTTCAGCACGATCGGGAGGACCGGTAGCGGATCGAAGTAGTTCATCCGCTGGACCGCTTTTCCGTCGCGCAGGATCATCCGGTCGACGTTCGGCCATTCGATCCGGTGGCGTCCCACGTGGGCGAGCAGCCGGAACTCGATGAAAACCACGTCGTCGTCGCCGCGCCACCGATCGACCTCCGCCCGCAGGTCGGGGAGGAACCGCCAAATCTGTTCGAACTCGCGTTGCGCTGCGGCGATACCGTGCATAGGCGGGGACAGCGGCTGGGTCAACACCACATCGGGATGCAGTATCTCGGGGATTCGAGCCACGGACGGCCGCTCCCAGAAGTCGATGAAATTCGCGACGAACTGTTCGGCGGACATGCGGGTTCCTCTCGTCCTCTCGACGGTAGCGACTCGCGTGCGCCGCCACGACCACCCAGAGTCGGATTCGTTGGGCCGCTGCGACCCGCCGATAGCGTTCGGTCGTCATCGATCTGCAACCCGTTCACCCGGCCGTGGCCTCCATGCGCCATGCTTGTGCCGTGGTTATCGCGTCTGATGTCGTCCCCGTGCGTGGCAGTGAGTTCTCGGTTCTTTTGCGCCGCGTTCGGGCGGCGGGCCTGCTCGACCGGCAGGTGGGCTATTACGGGTGGAAGAGTGCGCTCACCGCGGGGGCTTTCGTTGCTGGTTGGGCGGCCTTTTTCGCCATCGGTGACTCGTGGTGGACGCTGGCGGTCGGGGCGTTCCTGGCCGCGGTGTTCTCGCAGATCGCGTTCCTCGGGCACGACGCCGGGCACAAGCAGATCTTCGCCGGTCGCAAGGCCAACTATGTGTACGGCTTGATCGCCGGCAACCTCATGATCGGGCTGAGTATCGGCTGGTGGACCAGCAATCACAACCGCCACCACGCCCACCCCAACACCGAGGGCATGGACCCCGACGCGATGGGTGTGCTCGCGTTCTCCGGCGAGCGCGCGAAGGCCGGAAAGGGTTGGCGGCGTTTCATTTTCCGCTACCAGGCGTGGTTGTTCTTCCCGCTGCTGCTGTTGGAAGGCGGCAGCCTGCACTGGAAGAGCATCGTCGCGGTGTTCCGCTGGCCGATCCCGAACCGCGTCTGGGAGGGCACGCTGCTCGCCGCCAACTTCATCGGTATCGGCTCGGCGGCGTTCCTGGTGCTCTCGCCCGGTAAAGCGTTGCTGTTCATCGCCGTTCAGCAGGGCCTGTTCGGTCTGTACATGGGCTCCACCTTCGCCCCCAATCACAAGGGCATGGAAGTGCTGCCCGACGGCGACAACACCGATTTCCTGCGCCGCCAGGTCCTCACCTCCCGCAATGTGCGCGGCAGTTTCCTCGTCGACACCGCGATGGGCGGCCTGAACTACCAGATCGAACACCACCTGTTCCCGTCGATGCCGCGCGCCAACCTGCGCCACGCGCAGCCGATGGTCGCCGAGTTCTGCGCCGAGATCGGCGTAGCCTATTGTGAGACAGGCCTTTTCGATTCCTACCTGCAGGCGATGACCCACCTCAACGAAGTGGGCCGCCAGGCAGCTCGCTAGCTGCCGCGTTGTAGGCGGCGGTGAGTTCCGCTAGTACCCCTTCGCTGCTGGTCGGCGCGCCGTGCAGATGCTCGGCGCGCAGTTCGTCCATGAATCGATCCCACATCGGCGGCCCGCCCGCGGCCAGTAACTCGGCGCGCACGGTCAATTCCGGCGCCGTTTCCAACCATCGTGCACCCCATGCACCCAGCGCGGCCAACACCGGCACGAGCTGAATCGCGGCCTCGGTGAGGTGGTATTCGACCTTCTGGCGATGGCTCGGGTCGTCGTCACGGGTGAGCAGGCCCGCTGCGGTGAGTTTGGCGAGCCGTGCGGCGAGGATGTTCGAGGCGATGCCTTCGATGGACCCGGTGAGCAGTTCCCGGAAGTGCGTGTGTCCGCCGAACATGATGTCGCGCAGGATGATCAGGCTCCACCGGTCGCCGAGAAGTTCGACCGTCAGATTGATCGGACAGCCGGATTTGCCCGGCGGCACGGGTAACTTTTCTTCGGCAACTGGTTGCGACACAGGATCAGTCTAGGATACGTTCGTCACTGCTTGCAGATCGCAATCAGAAAGGGTGCCCGATGACGCAAATGGTCCGCGTTCAGAACTTCACCATTTCCAGCGACGGTTACGGCGCGGGGGAGGGGCAGAGTATGGAGCGCCCCTTCGGCCACGCCAACCCCGCCGACCTCATGTTCTGGGCGGGCGCCACCGCGCACTGGCCCAACCGCACCGACCCCGGCGGCACCTACGGCCTCGACGACTACATGACCCGCGACTTCACCTTCAACATCGGCGCGGAAATCATGGGCCGCAACAAGTTCGGCCCGCAGCGTGGACCATGGGAGAACTACGACTGGCAGGGTTGGTGGGGCGACACCCCGCCGTTCCACACCCCGGTCTTCGTCCTCACCCACCACGAGCGCCCGTCATTCACCCTGTCCGACACCACTTTCCACTTCCTCGACGCCACCCCCAAGGAAGCCCTCGCCCGTGCTTTCGACGCCGCCGACGGCAAGGACGTCCGCATCGGCGGCGGCGTCGCCACGGTCCGCGAGTTCCTCGCCGCCGACCTCATCGACGCGATGCACATCGTCGTAGCACCCGTGGAAATCGGTGCGGGCGAACGCCTCTGGGAATCCCCCGACGAATACGACGATCGCTTCCACCACGAACAGATCCCCAGCCCCAGCGGAGTGACCCACCACCTCTTCTGGCGTCGATAAGTATCGCGTGACCTGCGCGCCCACGATAATGGTGTGGTGCCAACAGATCCCGTGCTGCTCGACAACCCGACGCTTGAACAGTCCTCGGTAGTCGCGAACAACGCGATGAACCGTGGCCGAGGACTGTCCGGCGTGAACAGCTACACCCGAGAGCTCGGCTTCGATCCGTTCGAGGTGCTTGCGCAACGCCTACGCGCCGAGCCGAACGCTGAAGTCACCTGGATCGACGTCTGCTGCGGTTCGGGACGCGCGCTGCTCGAAGCGGAAGCGAGATTCGCAGAAGAATTCCCGAACGCCGACCTCACCATCATCGGCGTAGATCTCGTCGACTTCTTCCTGAGTAAACCCCGCACCCCTCGCCTGCATCTCCTCGCGACCTCAGCCGCAACTTGGACCCCACCGCGAACGGCTGACCTGGTCACCTGCGTCCACGGCCTGCACTACATCGGCGACAAACTGGCCCTCATCGATGCGATGACAAGCTGGCTCGCGCCGACGGGCCTGTTCGCCGCCGACTTCGATCCCGCCGAAATCCGCCACCGCGACGGCTCCCCAGCAGCCGAAACCGTCATCGAAACCCTCCGGACGTCCGGCCTCGCCTACGACCGCCGCCGACACCAGATCCACGGCCACGGCCGCCCCGATTTCGAGGCCACCTACCTCGGCGCCGACCCCGCATCAGGCCCCGGCTACACCGGCCAACCATCGGTGATGTCGTACTACGACTGTTAGTTCTGGCATACCGGGAAGGCGGCGGCGGGGTGGCAGTGGGCTGGGCAGGCGAGGAGGTAGACCTCGTTGCCCAGCATCAGGCCGTCGTCGAGACCTGGTCGATCGACGGATTCGTTGATGTATTCGTCGAATTCGAAGTCTTCTGGGACTTGGCAGAGGAAGACGAGATCCGTGCCGCATGCGCAGCGATAGCGTTCGGGGTCTTGGAGCCAGGTCGGGGCACCGCCCATGCCGAAGCTCGTGTCGTCGGCCGCGACTTCGGTCACGGTCAGGCGACGTGGTTTGAAGTAGGGGTCCGGGGCCTGTGTGGGTATGCCGTTGCGCTGCAGCAGGATCCGCCAGAATGCCAGATCGTTGTGGGGCGGGTTGTCCCAGAATTGCGCGGGGAGTTGCTCCTCGGATGCGTAGCTCGCGTCGGATTCGTCGGGGCATTGGAAGACCAGCAGTTGGTCGCCGCCGAAGTGGGGGATGTCGGCGGGCACCGCTAGCTGGAAGTAGAGGGCCATCTGCGTGCCGCATCCACACGTCGGCCACGGCTGCTTCGCGTCCAGTAGCGGCCATCCCCCGATGGTGTCCCGATCGCCGGCGACCGCGGGTTGCTGGCTGACCTCGATCGAATACGTCTTCTTGGAATCCGAACTCATCCGTCAAGAGTAGTGGTCGGCTGTGGTGGGTTGCACCGACGGCCAGTGAACGAAATCAGTGCTCCGCCAGGAAGATTCATCCGCTGGTGCCGGTCAGAGGCGGGGGTCGGTGGGGACGGATTCCATTGCCAGGATGGCGAACACGAGTTCGTGGATGCGCCACAGAGGTTCGCCGGTTGCGACGGCGTCCAGGGCTGCCAGGCCGAGGGTGTGTTCGCGCAGGGCGAGGGTGCGTTTGCGGCTGAGGGTGCGGTCGCGGAGGCGGGTGAGGTGTTCGGGGGTGGTGTAGTCGGGGCCGTAGATGATGCGGAGGTATTCGCGCCCTCGGCATTTGATGCCTGGTTGGGCGAGTTTGCCCTTGGTGCGGTGGGCGAGGCCGGCGTGGGGCTTGATGACCATGCCTTCGCCGCCTGCCGCGGTGAGGTCGAGCCACCAGGTGGTGGCTTCGGTTTCGGCGACCGGATCGGACAGGTCGACGATGCGCCGACCGGTGGGGCGGAAGGTGACGGAGTCGGCGGCTACGAGGCGGTCGCTGATCGCGAGGTGCCAGCTGTGGTCGCGGTCGGCGTAGGTGGCGCCCTCGGAGGCGAGCAGAGCGAAGGGGGCGATCTGGACTCCGTCGAGACCTGTTGTCGGCCAGCAGTATTGACGGTAGGCCTTGGTGAAGGCGGTCGCGTTCTCGGCGCGGGCTGCTGTGCTGTCACGCAGGGCGCCGAGGTCGAGTCCGCGGGCCAGGCCGGCTTCGAGCGCGGCGACCGCGGACGGCAGTGCCGAGCGGGCGGCGGCACCGGCGGCGGCGTACTGCGTGCGGATCAGCCCGGCGGCCTTGGCGGACCAGGGCAGCAGTTCGCAATCCAGGAGCAGCCAGTCGGTGCTCAGTTCGTCGAAAAGTGCTGCGGCAGCGGCCCGTACGCGAGCGAGCAGGGTTTCGGTCAGGGTGGAATCGTTGAAGAAGGACCGGCCGGTGCGGGTGTAGATCGCGCCGGTGCACCCGTCGCCGACTCCGAAACGAGCTTCCGCCTCATCGCGGCACACGAGCACCACGGCCCGCGAACCCATGTGCTTCTCCTCGCACACCACCTTGTCGACCCCGGCCGTGCGATAGTCGGCGAAAGCCTCGGTGGGGTATTCGAGATAGCCCTCGACGGTCGAGGTGGACGGCGGTGACATGGTCGGCGGCAACCACAGCAGCAGACGTGGGTCGATGGCGAACCGGCTCATCACTTCCAGTGCGGCAGCGGAGTTCTCGGCGTCGACGATCACCGTGCCGTGGTCGGTGCGGATGTGTCTGCGGCCGGTGACATCGGCGAGGTCGAGAGTTTCGTTGTCGCGCGTGGATTCGGCGACGAGCGGCTTGATCGGCTCGTAGTACACCTGTGCGGCCGGCACCGCGACGAAGGTCTTCTCGGGGTAGCGCATCGCCGTCAACTCGCCGCCGAACACCGCGCCGGTGTCGAGGCAGACGGTGTTGTTGATCCACTCCACCTTCGGCGTCGGAACGTGCCCGTACACCACGGTCGCCGCACCGCGATAGTCACGCGCCCACGGGTAGCGCACCGGCAAACCGTATTCGTCTGTCTCCCCGGTGGATTCGCCGTAGAGGCAGAAGTCGCGAACTCGTCCGGACGCGCGACCGTGGTATTCCTCTTTGAGCCCGGCGTGCGCGACGACGAGGCGCCCACCGTCCAGTCGCAGGTGACTCACCAGATCGTGAATCCACTGTGCGGCGGCCGCGACGAATTCTGGTGTCTGCCTGTCCAATTGCTCGAGCGTCTCCGCGAGACCGTGCGACACGGAGACGTTCTTGCCGCGCAATTTCCGCAGCAGCTTCTGCTCGTGATTGCCCGGCACACACAGCGCATTGCCACTCGCGGTCATCCCCATCACCAACCGCAGCACGCCGGGCGAATCCGGCCCACGGTCGACGAGATCGCCGACGAACACCGTCTGACGCCCCTCCGGGTGCGTGGCATCGACAGGTCGACCCTGCTCGTCGCGAACCAGCGTCCAGCCGAGTTCGCCCAGCAGCGTTTCCAATTCGGCGCGACAGCCGTGCACATCGCCGATGATGTCGAACGGTCCGGTGAGTTCGCGCCGGTCGTTCCACGCCTTCTCATAGGTGATCGCCACATCGGACGGATCGCTGACGACATGCACCTTGCGAAAGCCCTCGCGGCCCAGTTCGCGCAGTGACCGCCGCAGATCCTGACTCTGCCGCTTGAGCACATTGCGCCCGAACGTCCGGTCGGTGCGACCCTGAGTCCGTTCCCACGCGACAGCTTCGGGCGTATCGATGACGATCGCCACCGGCAGCACATCGAAAGACCGTGCCAGCGCGACCAATTCGGCACGCGCGTGCTTCTGCACATTGGTAGCGTCGATGACGACCCGACGACCGGCGCGCAATCGGATGCCGGCGATGTGACCGAGCGCGTCGAACGCATCCTTCGTCGCGGACTGGTCGTTCTCGTCATCGGCCACCAAGCCGCGGAAGAAGTCAGACGACAGCACCTCGGTGGGCTTGAAGTGCTCAGCGGCGAAGGTGGACTTGCCGGAACCGGAGATGCCGATCAGTGCGATGAGCGACAGTTCGGGGAGGTCGATGTTCATTTACGCGGCCTTCCGGAAAAGCGCGAGCTGGGTGGGGGAGCCGGTCGCGGGGTCGTGGTCGCCGACCGGGCGGATATCGACGGTGTAGCCGAAAGTGTCGGCGACGTGGGCACACCAGGCGGCGAATTCCGCACGGGTCCACTCGAATCGGTGATCGTCGTGGCGGTGGCCGTCGAGAGTTTCGTAGTTGACGTTGTATTCGACGTTCGGCGTCGTCACGATCACCGACCCTGGTGCGGCATAGCCGAATACGGCGCGTTCGAGGGCGGGCAACCGGGACTCGTCGACGTGCTCGATCACCTCCATGAGCACCGCCGCGTCGAACCCCTGCAGCCTGCTGTCGTGGTAGGTCAGCGCCGACTGGATGAGCTTGATCCTGGCCCGCTGCCGGTCCGACATCCGCTCGAACTTCAAGCGCCGCTCCGCCATCGAGAGCGCGGCGCTCGACACATCGGCGCCGACGATCTCGGTGAAGCGCGCGTCGGACTGCAACGCAAGCAGCAAAGCGCCTGGGCCACAACCCAGATCGAGTACACGCGCGGCACCGGTCTCGGCCAGAGCCGCCAGCACGGCCTCCTTACGTAGCTTCACCAGAGGCGTCTTGCGTTCGGCTGCTTCGACACGTTCGACTGCGTCACCGGGGATTTCGGCATCGTCGATCACTTCGTCCACCGAACGCAAACGTTCCAGCGCCGACAGCGTGAGCGTTCTTCGACCGGCCAGGTATCGGCGCGCGATCAGTTCGCGATCGGGATGCGCGCCGAGCCAGCCTTCACCCGCGCGCAGCAGCTTGTCGACCTCGTCGGCATCCACCCAGTAGTGCTTGGCGTCGTCGAGAACCGGCAGTAGGACATAGAGGTGGTTGAGGGCCTCGGCCAGCCGCAGCGTCCCGGTGAGGCGGAGGTGGGTGTAGGGGGAGGCACCCCACTCCGGGAACTCCGGGTCCAGTGGCTCCGAGGTGGTCGACACCGTCCAGCCCAGCGGCGCGAACAGCCGTTCGACGATCTCGGTCCCGCCCCGACACGGCACCGCGGGCACGTCGATCTCCAACGGAATCGCGGTGTCCGCCAGTTCGGCCCGGTCGCGACTCGTCCCGTTCAGCGCCGACCGGAACACCTTGCCCAAGGCCACCGCCAGCAGGCTCGACGCCACATACGGCCGATCGTTGACATAGCGCCCCAGCGCGGAACCGTTGTGCCCCTTCGACGGTCGCGCCAACTCCACCGGATCGACCTCCAGCAGCAGCGCGACCGTGCACCGGTCGACATCGGCCTGTGGATAGAAGACGTGGGCCGTGCCGCCGGTGGTCGTGAACGATTGCACGCGGTCGGGATGCTTGACCACGAGGTATCCGAGGTCCGTCGCCGGCGTGTGAGTCGTAGAGATCGTCAAGAGCACTTACCGATCCTGTCACGCCCGGCCAGCGATTTTCGCCAGGAAGTCAGACGAACCCGAACGACGGCGGGATGGCGACGATCACGAACGCGGCCCACAGGCCGTACACCGGCAGGTAGTTGGTTTGCCAACGTTCCAGATCGGCGAAGCCCTTCGTTCCACGCAGGAATCTGAAGCTCAGGTGCGCCGACCATGCCAGGTTCACCAGCAACACCGCGTTGAGCCCGAGGGCGACCACCTTGTTCGGGGTGGAGCCGAACTCGGCGATGCGGGTGAGCATGGCGGCCAGCATCAGCACGTCCACGACCAGCGCCGTCACCACCAGCACCAGTTGTAGGCGGTCGAAGAAGCCGGGCCGGGCGAGCGGGTCGCGGGCGGAGATCGTGTAGAGGAGCAGGCCGAGGACCAGCACGAGGATCAGGTCCATCTGGATGAGCAGCTCGCGGTCGATGTTCGCCAGGCTACGGGTGGACGCGAGGGCGATGAGCAGCGCGAACAGCATGACGATGGTGAGCGGGGTGAAGACCCGGGTGAGCACCGGCGCGATGTTCTCCACGACGTTCTGTTTGGCCTCGACCAGCCAGGCGGCGACGATCACCGCACCCGCCACCCCGAAGGGCAGCACCCAGTCCTCGATGATCGGTTCGATGGTGACGTCGAGGGTGTCGAACGCGGCGACCGTGAGCCCGATCAGCACACCACCGCCGAGCGCCAGCAAGGTGAGGTAGACGAACCACTCCCCGGTGAACCGAATGAAGTCCATCCGACGCCGTGCGGACCGCCAGTCTCCGCCCGCGTAGGCGAGCCCGACTGCGAACCACAGCAGGATCGGCGCGTGGATCCCGGCGATGATCTCGGTCGCGCCCGCGGGCTCGAACGGATACAGGTTCAGCACCAGCGCCGCGAGTGCGAACGGCACGACCAGCGCGGCGGCCACTCGGGCCGAAACCTGCCTCTTCCATGCGAAATATCCTGCGAGGAAAGGCAATACGAGCAGGCTGATGTTGAGTCCGAGGGCGGATCCCTCGAGCCAGGTGAACCCGGCCTTCAACGCGAGCGCCGCGCCGACCGCGAGTCCGAGCACCACCATCAGTTCCCGTTTGCCCTCGCCACTGTCGGACTCATCGGGCACGAGAACCAGTTGCTTCCACAGTCTTTCGGAATGCTCGCGCGCGAATTCCCGCGAGATGGCATCCATGCTGCCCATACGCTTCACCGCGACCAGGAAAGCCTCGTCATCGGAGAGCCCCGCGTCCTGTAGTGTCGAGATCCGTTCGCGCAGATGGTCTTCCATCTCGTCGACATCGGCGACCGAGATCGCGCGATGACGCTGGACGTAACCACGCCACTGGTCGATGAGTACCTGCAACTCCATCACGCCCATCCCTTCGCCGCGAACGGCTGTGTGCCGTCGCGCCAGACCTGCTCCAGCGCCGCACCGACCACGCGCCACTGCGCCTGTCGTTCGGCGAGCGCGGCCAGGCCCGAATCGGTGATCAGGTAGTTTTTGCGTCGGCGTCCACCCTCGGAAACTCGCCACGTCGAGGACACGTGTCCCTGTCGTTCCAGCCGGTGCAGCAGCGGGTACAGCATCCCGTCGGTCCACTGCATTCGTCCGTGTGACAGCTCGTTGACCTGCTCGAGGATGGCGTAACCGTAGGACTCGCCCTCGGCCAGAATCCCGAGCACAAGCGGCGTCGCCGAGGCGGCTACCAGGTCCTTGTCTATGCGCATCGCACTCCTATACCTAGAAGATCTAGGTAATAACCTAGCACCTCTAGGTATCAGGGTGATGATCTCGCACCCTAGGGTGAGGATTTCGTTTTATGGCCTAACGGCTGTGTCGAGGGCCCCGATGAAGTCAGCACAGACGCGCTACAGCGCGCAGGGGACACAGAATCGAGGAACCATGAAGAACGCAGTTCGGATGAGCGCACTGATCGCCGTCGCCGCGGCAATGGTCGCAGGATGCACTGACGAGAGTGGTTCGGGCACAAGCACATCGACCTCACGTTCGACGGCCGCGTCGTCGACGGTGCGCACCTCGGCGCCGGTGGTCGAGCCGCCCAGCGCGATCGAGCCCGCCCCGCAACCCGGCGCCACCACCGCACCGGAGGTCGAAACCCCGTCGGCCACTGTGGTTCCCGAGGTTATCCCGGTACCCGACGCCACTGCCGCTCCCGCTCCCGCTCCCGCGAACAACATCAGCGGCCCGGGACGCTGCATCGACACGGGTTCGACCGGTGTGCAGAACGCGCTCGCGAGCCTGCCCGGTAGCTGGGTCGCCGGTCAGGCCTCCGCCAATGAGCCGGGCATGTGTGGTGAGCTGCTGTGGGTGCGCGCCATCGGCGGCAATTCGGCCGGAGCTCCGATTCACGTGCTGTTCTTCCACGACGGGAAGTACTTGGGCACAGGAACTTCCGAGCCGTACGCCTTCACCACGGTGACGGGTTCGAACCTCACCTCCGCGACCGTGCAGTACCGCTGGTTGGCCGGTGACGAACCCTTTGCCGCGCCCCAGGGTGGTCCTGCCACGATCACCTACTCGTGGAACGGTTCGAATGTGGTGATGAGCGGTCCGCTGCCAACGGAAGTCACCCAGCCGCACCGCTGATCCACGCCTGAACGACTCGCCCATTCACGTTGCGTGAGTGGGCGACTCGTGTGTCAGCCAGTCGGAGTAGGCGTCGTCGGAAGCTGATGTCGGAGTCGGCGCGGTTCAGGGAAAAGATCAGCGCTCCGGGTGCAGCACGAGCACCGTGATCTCGCTCGGCGCGAACACCCGCAGTTGCGGACCCCAGAAGCCGGTGCCGCGGCTGGTGTAGAGCTGGGTGTTGTTCGCGTGTCGGCTCAGACCGGCGACCACCGGCTGATCGAGGCGGACGAGATAGTGGAACGGCCAGATCTGGCCGCCGTGGGTGTGGCCCGAGATCTGCAACGCAACGCCCGCCGCGGCACTGTCGAGGATCTGTTTGGGCTGGTGGGCCAGCAGGATCACCGGCACGTCGGGGGCGCCGGTCAGCGCGGCGGGTAGGTCGGGGCCGTGACCGGGCAGGCCGACGCCGGTCGGGTCGTCGATGCCCGCGATGACGAGGCGGTCGCCGTCGCGGGTGAGGACGCTGTGCTGGTTGTGCAGCGGCTGCCAGCCGAGCGAGGCCATGTAGTCGATCCAGCCCTGCGCGTCACCGAAATACTCGTGATTGCCGGTGATGTAGAACCGGCCCAGCGGGGCTTCGACCTTGCCGAGTGGATCGACTTGCGCCTGGCGCTTCGCGACCGAACCGTCGGCGAGATCACCTGCATGACAAGCGATATCGGGTCGCTGGGCGTTGACCACCTCGACCACACGCTCCGACCACCGCTGCCGGTTCAGCGCCGCGTAATGGGTGTCGGTGACGACCACGACACGCAACCCGTCCAGGCCCTCGGCCAACCCGCGAATCGCGACATCGACCGTCCGCACCCGCGGCACCCGCCGCGCCTCGTACACACCCCACCCGATCAGCACCGCCGACGTGACCAGCACCCCGACCGCCACGATCTGCGCGCCATCGACCCCGGCCACCGCCAGCGCGCCCCGCGCGAACACCCCGATCACCGACCAGGAGAACACCACCCACACGACCCCGAGCAGGGTGTCGCCGACGATCACCGCCGGGTCGGACTGCGCGGGCCCGTGCCCGAGAAACATCGCCAGCGGCAGGCACACCGCGCCCGCCACGCAGATCGCCGTCCCGATCCAGAACAGCGCCCCGCTGCCACCGGTCGGTGCCGAGACCAGCGTCCACCACGGCAACCCGAACATCAGCGCGGGGACCAGCAACAACATCATCAGGCGTACGGCGAACTTCACAGCGGTCCCGTTCTGGGCAGGGCGGCCGGGCGCGGCCACGAATCGACTTCCAGCGTAGCGCTCGGTCCGCAGCGACCATGTCCTAGAACCCGCGGACCTCGGCTGATGAGGCAGAGCTGTCGGTCGCTGGAACGAAGCGGTCTGTCTCACTACACAATTCGATACGCCGCAGAAGTCAGGGGCGCGCTATGCTGCCCGGCAGGCCCCGTTCGCAGGTTTCCGACCGCAGCGGGTGGAGTGGGGACGCGGCGTGGCCGCATTTAGCGAAAGGTCTGAACACCGATCATGCGTGGCGTAATTGTGGGAGGGGCGCACCAGCGCCGACACCGATCCGGGCTGTTGCGACGGGCCATGGCCGGTGCCGTGGTGGCGGTGCTGCCGTTCGGTGCGACGATGGCGCCCGCGGCCGCCGACGCCGACCCGTCCGCCATCGACTTCCGGGTCGAGACCTCGATGGGCGAGATCAACACCAGGATCATCCGCGCGGCCGACGGCAACACCGATCGGGTGGTCTACCTGCTCGACGGCGAACGCGCCGAGGACGACCTCAACGGCTGGGAAAAGCACACCGATATCCCCGCGAAGATGGCGAAATTCAACATCAACGTGGTGATGCCGGTCGGCGGGCAGTCCAGCTTCTACGCCGACTGGGAGCAGCCGAGCAGCTTCAACGGCGTCAACCCCGACGGGTCGATGCTGCCCAGCGCGGACTCCGGCTCGGCCATCGGCGGCTGGGAGGACACCCAGGGCAAGACCACCAAATACATGTGGGAAACCTTCATCACCGAGACCCTGCCCGAAGCCATGAAGTCCCGGCTCGGCTTCAGCTCGACCCGCAACGGCGTGGTCGGCCTGTCCAGCGGCGGCAGCGCGGCCATGCTGATGGCGGCCTACCACCCCGAACAGTTCACCTACGCGGGCTCGCTCTCGGGCTACCTGCACATGTCGATGCCCGGCATGCGTGAGGCGCTCGGCGGGGCGATGATCGCCAGCGGCGGCTACAACATCGAAGCGATGGCACCCGCGGGCAGCGAGAAGTGGAAGCGCATGGACCCCTACGGGTTCGTCGAAAAGCTGATCGCCAACAACACCCGCCTCTACGTCTCCGCAGGCAGCGCCAAGCCCGCCGACCAGGACCTGTCCTCGATCGACGCGATCACCCAGGGCATGCCCCTCGAAGCGATCGCCCTCGCCAACACACGCTCGTTCGAAAAGCGCGTCACCGCACTGGGTTACGAGAACGTCAGCTACGACTTCCCCGACATCGGCATCCACAACTGGGGCACCTGGGAACAGGTAGCCATCCGCCTGATGCCGGACATGGCCCGCAACATCGGCAAGCCGCTGCCCGCCGGCGCGGCACCCCCCGGCGGCGGCGCCCCGCCCGCCGACGGTCCCCCGGCCGGTGGACCGCCCGCCGGTGGCGAACCGCCGAAATAATCTGTGCCCCAACCGAACCACCGCCCTGCTGGTCGGCGGTTCAACGTCAGCGGAAGCCCGCGCAGTCACAGGGCTCGGTGAACAGGACGACTTTGACGAAGAAGGAGTCATCTTCGCCGAGCCCACCGATGGGGACCTCGTGGGTGTCGGTGATTCTTCGGTCGCCACATTTCCCGAGCGCGTGTGCGGGCAATGAGTGCCCGCACACGCACATGGAGGACGTGCTATTTCCGCGTTCGGAAGAAGGGTCTCGCCATCCGGTGCGGAGTTCGGTATCGCCGTAGGTCGCGGACTTCGTCGCCGTCTGGGGGATATGGAGATCGACGCGCACGGTGTGGCTCGTAGTTCGGATCTTCGCCTGCCGGTATCGGCCGGTGGCGACCAGTTCGGCCGCCTTACGGTCGAGCACGACCTTGTCGCGGACAAATGCGCCGTCGGCGGTGAGCGCGGTAAGCAGGTCGACCATGTCGTGTCCCAGGGTGGGCGCGATCGTGTCTATCGAGATGTGCGACCGAAAGTAGCCAGTGATCCGGTCGGCACTGATCGGAAGAGCTGTTGTGTACCTTGCTCGTCGGATCTCGGTCTTCGGGCGCCGACGCGCCTGCACCGTTACCTCGAACGTAGCCGACATCTCGTGTGGTTGGCCGCCCCTCAGGGCATTACGCTGCTTCACCGCTTACTCCCCCCTGGGTGCTTGAACTGAGAATACTTGCGCCGCAGAGGGTGTCCACCGTTGCGGGATGGGGCGAGCGCTGGATACATTGATTCCGTTGACCGATCTCATCGGCACTTTCGAAATCAGCGTCGGCATGGAGCCTGTGGGCGACGCCTACGGTGGCCTCGTCCCCCTGTTCGTCCGGTTCGAGTCAGCGATGGGACATTTTCACGGATACTCGCCCCTCACCGTGGGGCAGAAGACTCCCGTACTTGCCTGCAATTGCGGGGCTTTGGGCTGCTGGCCGCTGCTGATGCGCATAACCGTGACCGGCAACCTTGTCCTGTGGGATCACTTCGAACAGCCGCATCGCATCGCTCGTGACTGCGCCGCATTCGGTCCATTTCTGTTCGACCGCAATCCGTACGACAACGCTGTCCAGGGTCTCGACCTCCGTTGGCCGACAAGCGAACTGGCACTTCGGTAGGTTGGAGTCGTGACCAAGCTGCGAGACCTGCAACACCGGGTGGTGACGACCGGGCAACGGTACATCGGTAACCCGATCCTGGGTCGGCTACCGATTCAGACCTTGCTCGAAACAACGGGGCGTAAGAGTGGTCAGCCGCGGATCACGCCGATCGGCGGCCGTCGAAGCGGCAATTCGTTCTGGCTCGTTTCCGAGTTCGGCGAGAAGTCCCAATACATCCGAAACATTCAGGTGGACAACCGTGTTCGGCTGCGAATTCGTGGTCGGTGGTACTCCGGCAGCGCTCACTTGGTGCCCGACGACGATGCGCGAGCTCGGCTGCGCGAGCTGCCGCGGGCCAACAGTGCCGTTGTCCGAGCGTTCGGTACTGACCTGCTGACCGTCCGCATCGATTTGGACTGAGCTGGGCGCTCGTGCCACTGTGCTGCCGATGAGTGAGTGTCGATGCCGAACCGGATGGCGGACACTGCTTTTCAGCGGGCGCTGGGCCCGTCGGTGGCGTAGTCGGCAACGACGTGCTGAGGTTGCAAGGGCCGCCAGGTCACCGGTATCTGGCGCATCAGTAGCGCACAGTCGAGTTCCGCGCTGCCCGGCGGGAACCGGTCCGGGTCGTCGAAGCACTCTGGCTAAGTAGCGAACAAGGACCGCGTCGACAAGATCAGCTGTCATACCGCGGCCTGACGAGGGCGCGCTTCGTCAGGGGAATGCTCGAGCGGTGAATATCGCCGGTATCGGCCAAACCCTTGCCGCGCTGCATGGTCCGATTCCATGCAGGGGTGTGGCCGTAGCTGACGTAACAGGCTACCGAACGCATGTTCGAGACTGCACACTGTAGTCATGCATGATGAGCAGGGTGGCTGGGCCGGCCTCGGTCGGGCGGCATGGACCGAACCAGGGCAGATACGCGCACGTCTGGAAGCGGGTGCCGACCCCGATGTCCTACTGCATGGCCAGCGGAGACCGTTGGACATGGCCGCCGAGAGCGGGTCTGCGGAGGTGGTGGCGGAGGTGGCGTCGCGGGTGGGTGATGTCGACGCGATGGCGTGGGGCCGTACCGCGTTGTGGCGTGCGGTGTATGCCAACCGTCACGACAACGCCCGCGCGTTGCTGGCTGCTGGCGCTGATCCGGCGCGACCGATGATGGCGGGCTGGTCCCCGGCAAGGCTGAGCCTGGCTGGGCAGCATCCGCTGGTCACCGGCGCGTTGTCGGCCTCCGAACAGGCCGCGGTCGAGGAAAGACGCCAGCTGACCACGGCACTGGGCACGCCATGGATCGACGGGATGAGCCTGGTCTGTGTCGCGGGCATCGACGCGGCCGAGGCTGTCCGCCGGTTGGACGCCGAGGTCGTGCCTGCGGAATCGGTGACCCCGGACGACATGGCGAGCTGGCCCCTGTCCGCTGACACCGAGTTGACGATGTGGGCGACCGACGTGCCCGGCGGCTGCGCGATCGCCCAACCCTGGTCCTACATCGCCTCGATGCCAGGCATCTCCACCCGACTGTCTCCCGGCACGAAATGCTATGGGATGTACTTCAACCCGAAGAGCGGCTGCCAGGGCAGCACCAGCGTCGACGGCGCGCGCACCGGCTCGGATATAAGTCCCGCCCTCCCCCCGTCCGACGATGATTCCGCCGAGGACATCCTCACCTCGTACCTGTATCAGCGCGACGTCCTCGCCTACTGCTGCGCGTGGGCCGGATTGCGCCCGCGCGACGCGCGCGCCTTCGCCGGACCACCGGACATGTGGTTCCGTGTGCCCGACGGCGACCATCGGTACCGACCCTGACCGCTCGGATGAGCGAACCAGTGGCCGCAGGATGTTCCCAGCCGTGGGGCGCGCGGCCGCGAACATCCGCTTCTGCCGATGCCCGAGGATGCTCAGCCGCTCCATGCGCGGGGTGACGCAACGTGGGTTGGCTAAGAACGACTATCGATGCAGTCGAATCGGACGGGCCGGGAATGTGTGCCTCGGCCTTCGTCCTGTTCGCGCCGGTGTTTGTGGAACGCGGCACCCGATTCCGGATCGAGGACGACGAACTCGTGCTCGTCCGCCCTTCTGGCAGAAGTGAGCGATATACCGGCGAGCGGCAGATGCGTCGGTACTCCTACCGATTGCTGTGAACTTGTTCCAACGTGGTGGCCCGCCATGGAATGTTTGGACATGCTGGGTCGACGAGCCCCCGTATTCGGGGGCTCTCGAAATCGGCTGCCCGAATGTACGGTTTTGCCATGATCTTCCGGACCGTGCGCATCAGTATCGCTGCTATTGCCCTGACCACGGGCCTTGTCACCGCGGCCGGCGCAGCCTCCGCGGAAACGCCTGGCACGGGCAGTAGTTCGATCGGCACCGGTTCCGCCGATGTGGCGCAGAACCTCATCGAGTCGTTCGCCTGCGCCGTGGGCGCCATGTCTTGTCCCATCGTCATCCCTCAGTGACCGGGCGCACAACACCCCACCCTCCTCGGTAGGCATCAGCGTTCCGACCCAGCTCTGACGAGGTGCAGCCTCGCGTGGAACCCGGTGAATCCATCGTGGCTCCGTCGCATGGCCGAGTGATAGTATTCGAACGAATCGAAACTAATTGCGAAACGTTCGGCTGAGGAGGTGTCATGACCACGCAACCGCTGGAAGAGCGCACATTCCTGCCCGATGACGGTGCGCTGTTGGCGCCCGTGATGAGCTTTCTCGAAGCGCACGAGCGCCGTTGGGGTGCCGCCGCGAAACCGAGTTACGCGTTGGTCGGAACCGATGAGGGTGACCGAATCGAGCTACCGGCCGATGTTCATCAAGCCTTGAAGCAGGTGGTCGCGGCACTGCTCGCGGGCCGGGCGGTCACCATCGCACCCCACAGCATGACCCTGACGTCGCAGCAGGCCGCCGACCTGCTCGGGGTGAGCCGGCCGACGGTGAAGCGGCTCATCGAGAAGAACGAATTGCCCGCCGAGCGGATAGGCACCCGCCACCGCCTGAAGTTGGACGATGTTCTTGACTACCGCGAGGCCCGTCGGCGCCGTCAGTACGACGCACTGGCAGAAACCGCGGTGGATATCTCGATCGAGGAAGATCCCGCCGACGTAGACCGCCACCTGCGCGAGGCACGGCGATTGGCAGCAGAACGGTACCGGGGTAAGCGCAACAGCTGAGGGGGATCGGTGTTCGCGGTACTGCTCGACACGTGTGTTCTCTGGCCCAGTCTGCAACGCGACTTTCTGCTGTCGCTCGCGGTCGAAGGGTTGTACCGGCCGCTGTGGTCGGAGCGAATCCTGTTGGAGTTGGAGCTGAGTGAACAGGCCAAACTCGTCGGCCGCGGCGACGACGAACTGTCAGCAGCTTCGCGTGCCCGCAAGTTGATCGAGGTTCTCGAATCGAGGTTCGACGACGCACTGGTCATGAATTGGGAGCCCCTCGATGGATCGTTCGGGCTACCCGACTCGAATGACGAACATGTCGCGGCAGCAGCTGTCGTTGGTGGCGCCGGGGCGATCGTGACCGACAACCTGCGCGACTTTCCCAAAGATCTTCTGCCAGAAGGACTCTGTGTGCGGTCTGCGGCGCAGTTCGCCGCTGACACTGTTGCAGTATCACCGGAAACCGCCTTGCTGGCGCTGCGGACAATGTTGCGTCGATACCGAAATCCGGTTGTCACAACGGATGAAGCCCTGAAAATTCTCGCATCGCGGTATCGCATGAATGAAGCTGTTGAGCTCCTGAGCGCAATTCGCTGACCGCTGTTGTGCCGGAAGTGGGCTGTCGAGTGGCTGCAGTGCTGGTCGTCCGACCCTGGTTAAGGGCAATCGGGTCGGACGACCGCGGACGGGTGTCGAGTGAGGCGGCCGCATTAGTTGGTTTTGATCGGGCTTTCGTTCGTTGTGCCCCAGTGGGTTTCGGTGTGGGTGGTGATTTCTGCTGGGGGAGCGGCGACTGTGCGGGTCAGGCGTTGGAGTTCGCCCCAGTCTCGGGTCCAGTCGTTGGTCAGGTAGGTGGGGATGGTGCGGGATTGCATGAGCATGGTGGTCCAGCCGAGGGGGCCGCCGCCGGTTTCGCCCTGCCAGGTTTCGGAGACCTGGGAGTTGAGTTTGTCCGGCTGGATGCGCCAGATCGGCATTTCGGCTACGCCGTTTCGGTGGTTGAACGGGCGTTGGCAGGGGAAGGCCAGGCCTACATGCCAATCCGTGAGGATGGGGTCGGTGGTGCCGACGACAGTGTTCAGGGTCGACATTTTGGGTAGGCGGGGTGGGGTGATCGCGAGCCACTGCATGGGGTCGGGCTCGCTGGTGTCGGCGATGAGGCGAACTGCTTTGGTGCCGGTGGGGATTCGGTCGAGTCCGATCGGCAGATTGCGCCAGCCTGGTGCTCCACCGACTGTCGGCGGTGCCAATTCACCTAGGAGGGTGGAGGTTCCGTCCTCGGCATGGCGGGCGAACTCCACTCGCAATCGCTGGCCGGGCATGCGTGAACCGTCGGGCGCGGTGGACTCGATTCGTCCGGCCACTGTCAGAACCAGCACTCTGTGAGCTGGATTCTGGTGGGCAGCAGCGAGATCCAAGCGATACCACTGGGTTGTCAGTTGGGTGCGTTGCGGTTCGCCGGTTGAATAGCTTCCGAGCACAGGTGTCCGCTCCGGAGCGAGTCCGAACGGCAATGCCACTGTGCTGCCGTTCACGCCAGGGACAGCGGGACCGGGGGCTCCCGGCGGGCCGGTGTTGGGACCGCCCGACGGCGCTCCGGTGGAACCGCCCGGTGCCGACCCGTTCGCACTGCCTGGTGAGCTGCCGCCGGGTGCCGACCCGTTCGTACCGCCCGGTGCCGCACCGCCAGTAGCTGAGCCGCCGGGAGCTGAGCCGCCGGGACCACCTGGTGCAGGGCCTGGTCCACCGGGCGCGCCACCTCCACCCGGTGCAGGGCCCGAACCTGACGGCGGGGCCGATGATTGGCCGGGTCCGGGATCGGGAGCGAGACTTCCGACGCCATTCGGGGTGAAGCCGGTGTTCTCGGCGGCCAACCCCTCGGCGACGGTTCCGTTGATCGGGGCGAGCAACGAGTCCGCGGTGTTGGTCTCGACAAGAACCTCGTCAGCCATTGCGCACTGATCCCCGGCCAGCGCACGCAGATTCGACAGTCCGACGGAGTAGGCCGGATACTGCGAAATACCCGCCACTGCCAGCGATCCCACTTCGAACAGCACCATGGCTGCCGCAGCGATCGTCAGTGGCGCAACCGCCGGGATCCTGCGAGACGGTGCGCTGCGTCGGCGATCAACGCGATCAGCAGAGTGGACAGCGCCTCCGCTGCGGATTTCGCCGTCGATTCCATCGCTGCCGCCGACCGGCTCGGCACGGGTGTCCCCGGCGGTAGCGGTGTTCGCCACGGGCGCCGAGTAGTACTGGAAGAGGGCCGCGAGTAGGGCCATCGCTGTTGCAGCGAGGAAGACTGTCGATACCTCGATGCCGCCGATGGACGGAGCGCGGTCGGGCCAGGGGACTCCGTAGCCCGAGACGTACCACCAACCGTTGGAGCCGGTGAAGCTCACGGCGAGCAGGAACAGGACTGCGGCGGCGAACAGGGTTCGGAGGTAGTTGGTGCGGGTGAGGGCTACGGCGGTGATCGCGGCGAGGGCGGCGGCCAGGCCCGCGTAGACGCCGAAGTGGTGGGTCCACTTGGTGGGGGTGAACATCATCAGGAGCAGGGCCATGAAGACGACGGCGAGGATGCGGGTCACCGGGCCTCGGGCGGTGGTGGGGATGCGGCCGTGGCGCAGGGTCACGATGATGCCGACGATGAGGCACAGCAGCATGGCGAGGATGCCGAATCGGCGGGCGAGGGAGCCGTCGGGGTTGACCGAGAGCAGGGAATCCCAGCGGGTGCGTTCCTCGAACCAGGACATGTCGGGGCCGACGAGTTGGCGGACGCGGGTGGCTTCCATGACGGTCGAGAAGGTTTGGTCGGCGAAGACGACGACCAGCACGAGGGTGCCCGCGGCGACGATCGGGACCAGGAGCGCGGCGTACCGCAGGAGCCTGGACTTGCCGCCCGAATCGGGGGTGGCACGGGCGACAATTGTCCGCAGCACCGGACGTGAACCCGCCAATAGTGCTGCCACGCAGATCAATCCGGTGGGGCCGGCTGCGAGGGAGAATGCGGCGATCAGTACCGCAACGGCGGCGGGCAGCAGGCGGCGGGTGGCGATCGCCCGTTCCATCGAGCACCAGGTGAGCAGGGCGCCGACCGCGATGAGGGGTTCGGGGCGCAGGCCGTTGTTGTAGGGCAGCCAGATCGACAGGAACACCAGTGCCGCTGTCCAGCGGGCCACGCGGCTGGCTCGCACACCGGAACCCAAGCGCGGCAGCACTTCCCGGCTGAGCACCAGCCAGCACACGAACCCGGCGAGCAGCGCGGGCAGCCGCATCCACAGACCGGTCTCGCTGACCCGAGTCATCTGCGCGAGCACCTCGTACGGCCACCCGAACGGGGCTTCGGCGACCTGGAACCACCGGTAGTAGTTGGCGGTATAACCGGCCTCCTTCGAGGCTCGCGCCATCGTCAGGATGTAGCCGTCGTCAGAACTGTTGGCGCCGATCACATGCCAGACCGCCAATGTGCTCGCGACCGCCGCGTCGATGCCGGTGAATCGCCACCAGCGGGCAGGCAGTACGCGCCGCGCTCGTCGACCGTCGCGAGTATCGCTGCGGTGCAGGCAGATCAGCGCGAGGAGCGTGCACAGCACGGCCCCGATGATCGCCGCCAGCTTCCAGCCGCTCGGACTCGACGAGAACCGCGCGTCGATCTCGGCATGCAGGCGCGCATCGCCCATCCGCCCGCGATCCAGTTCGGTGTAGACCCCGACCACCTGCGGTCGCACATCAGCGTCCACCGTCGTCTTCATCGGCGAGCCGTCCGCCCGCTTCAAGCCGGTGAGCTCTGCAGTCGTGCTCGACGCCGTCGAAACGACCGTCAACGCACCGCATGCCGCCGGCTGCACGTTCCCGGGCGCAGCGCCGGGCCCGCCACTCGGACCGGCAGGCGGACTGGTGCCCGGTCCCGCCGAATTCGACGGTGGCGCGCCGTTGGGTCCGCTCGGCGGTGGGCTGCCCGATGGGGGAGCGCTGCCCGGAGGCGGCGACCCCGGAGGCTGACCGGCACCTGGAATCCCGGAGTTCGGTCCGGCGCTGGCAGAAGTGGGAGGCCCGGCGTTCGGCGGAGCGCTTCCCTCGGCGGGACCGCCGGGTGGGGGGACGCTGCCGGTCGCCGGTGGGACAGTTCCAGGGGGTGGGGTCTGCCCGTCAGTGGCGGGAGCCGGGGCGCCGCCCTGTGCCTGGCCCCCCGCGATCTCCGCGATCGACGCACGCAGCAACAACTTGTCCCGCAGCACAACCGACAGCGTCCGCCCAGCTCCCGGCCGGTCCTCGATCCGCGCGACCAGGCCCTTCGACCCCGCTCGCGGCGCCTGCGCGGGAACCGTGGCCAGCACGGTCCCGCCGCTCATGTCGCGCAGAGCAGTGCACGGAATGCTCACGTCGAGCGACAACGGCACGTACCCCACGAGCGGAGCGCTGACCTGCATCGACTGCGGTTGCGGCCAATCCAGACTCGCGCGTGTCTGCTGAACCGGCAGCAACGGAGTCGCCACCGCCAGCACTACACCCAGCGCCCCCGCCGCGATCCCGATTTTCCGCATTCGGCCGAAGCCGGAAGAATCTCCACCCACAAGCGATGATGCTAGCCATGGTGGTGCGCTTCAGCGCGGGCGGCGCAGTTCGGTCACAGCGATGCGGGCCGCTTCACCGATCGCGGCGTCGACCGCAGGCAGCATCGGGTCGGCGCGGGCCGCCCGGGTGAAAACCGCTACCGCTACCGGTGTTTCGCCGGGGAACTCGATCACGGCGACTTCGTTGCGGATCACGCCGATGGTGCCGGTCTTCCCCGCCACGAGGACTCCGCGATGCGGGAAGGCGGCGGCGATGCGGTGCTGCCAGACCTGTTTGCCCATCACGGTGCGCGCGAATTCCGAACCGGCCGTGGACAATATGTCGCCCGACCACAACTTCCACAGGAAGCGGGTCATCTCCTCGGGTGTCGTCGCGCTCGCGTAGGAGGGGTCGTACGCGGCGACTGTCCACGCCTCGTCATTGTCGGCCAATGCGGCGAAAGCCTCTGCGGTGGTGTGGGTATCGGTGTCACGCACCAGCCTGCGGTGCTGGTCGGCGGTGCCGCCGATGATGCGGGTGTCGGTGAGGCCGAGTTCGTCGACGAGTTCGCTCACCGCAGCGAGACCGACCTCGCCGAGGAGGACGTCGGCGGCGGCATTGTCGGACACGGTCATCATCGACGTCGCCAGGTCGCGGCGGCTCAGCGTGACCGGATCATGCAGTGCCGCAATGCCGGTCGGGCCGGGCGTGCAGTCGGCGGGATCGATGGTGAGGAGACCGGCGGGATCGATCTGTCCCCGGTCGACCTGACGCAAGAACGCCGCGAACAACACCAGTTTGTACACCGACGCGAACACCACTCGGTCGTGTCCACCGACGGAAACCTCGCCGGGTGACCCGTCACACCTGCGAGCATGCAACCAGCCGGCGCAACCCGCGTCCGCGAACACCGCTCGGATTCGCGAGGCCGCTGCTTCCGGAACGCTCGAACCCTCCGAGATCGTCGCGGTGGAGCCGCCCGGTCCGATGTCGGCCAGGTCCGGCCTACTGGGGCGCGCATCGCCCGAGCTCGAGCCGGGGACGGGTCGGCCGCCCGTTCTCGCCGCATCGAAGGTGCTCATCGCAGTCGCTCGCGATAGAGCACCCGATCCACCGCATCGGCATGTGCCGCGGCATCCGGACGGCGAATCACCCTGACCCGCACCGCAATCGACTGTGGAGCCAGCGTCAGCCAGGCCACTCCCGGTGTGGGGGTCGGCGGGGTGGCTGTCACGCCGAAGCTCGTTCCGGCAGCGACTGCCGCCAGCACCGCTCGATCGTCGGACGCCGCGAGTGGTGGTGCGTCCAGCCCGCGTTCGCGCAGCAGATCGACGATGCTGTCGAAGGCGGGCGGGTTCGCCGCGCGGGGTGGGTGCGCGAAATACAGCCCGGCGAGCATCGGGAACGTCGGGCGCTCGGTGGTGGTCGTGCGGTGATCGGCGGGCACCACCAACCAACGCGGCAACTTCAGCACCGGTCCGGCCTCGACACCGTCGACCAGCGCCGGATGTTCGATCACCGCCACATCGCACACGCCCGTCCGCACCTCGGTGACCAGGTCGACGGTCGTGCCGAGCGTTGTCGCCACACTGCCACCCGCGGCGCGCAGGCCGGTCACGCAGGCGGTGACCAGGCGGTCGGGGAGCGCGCTGGTCGCCGCGAAGCGCACGGTGCCGCTGAGCTGGGCGATCCGCTGGGATTCGGCGAGCAGGCGGTCGGCGTCGTCGACGAGCAACCGGGCGCGCGGCAGCAGGTGCTTGCCCGCGGTGGTGAGCAGCGCACCCTGGCTGGTGCGGCGGATCAGTTCGACGTCGAGGTGCTGTTCGAGGCGGCGCAAACCCTGCGACAGGGGTGGTTGGGTCATGTCAAGCGCCGCTGCCGCCCGCCCGAAGTGGCCCTCGTCCGCGACGGAGACGAAGAACCGGAGGTGGCGGATCAGATCCATATCGGCCATTGAACCAGCGCGTTTGCCGCGACTTGGACAATCGGCCATTACGAGGCCGCGTCGATAGGCTTTCGGATGAGATTTACCGGTACCTACCTGTGGTTATATCGAGTTCGACTCGTTCAGGGTGCTGTCCGATATTGGCCCCGAACCGGCCGATGATGATGTTGTGCAGCGGTGACCCCCACCGCACCGAAGCCCCTCCTGCGAACCCGGATCGCCGCCCTCGTGCTCGCGGCCTCGGCCGTGACTTTCACCGCCTGCGCGAGCGGCGACGTCGAACCGGCACCGAGTACATCGACAACCGCTTCCGTCACACCACTATTCGCCGATCTGGAGGCGAAATATGGTGCTCGACTTGGTCTCGCGGTCGTCGACACCGGCAATGGGACGACCGTCGACTACCGCGAAGGCGAGCGCTTCGCGATGGGATCGACCTTCAAGGGCTTGGCGTGTGGCGCACTCCTGCAGGCACATCCACTGTCCACGGGCTATTTCGACCAGGTCATCCACTACACGTCCGCCGACATCGTGGTGAATTCCCCCGAGACGGAGAAACACGTCGACACCGGCATGACCGTCTCCACGATCTGCCACGCCGCGATCACCGTCTCGGACAACACCGCGGGCAACCTCGTCCTCCGGCAACTCGGCGGCCCCGAGGGCCTCACAACTTTCCTGCGTACGCTCGGCGACTCCGTCACCCGCCTCGACCGCTGGGAACCCGAACTCAACACCGCCGTCCCCGGCGACGAACGCGACACCACCACCGCCGCCGCACTGGCCGCCGACTACCGCGCCCTCGTCCTCGGCACCGCCCTCGCCGCCCCCGAACGCGCCCAACTCACCGACTGGCTCCTCGCCGGCGCCACCGGCGCCAAACGCATCAAAGCGGGCCTGCCCGCCGACTGGAAAGTCGGCGACAAAACCGGCACCCCCTCCTACGGCTCCGCCCTCGACGTAGCCATCGCCTGGCCCCCGGGCCGCCAACCCCTGGTCCTCGCGGTCCTGACCACCAAACCCGACCAGAACGCGGAACCCTCCAACGACCTCGTAGCCGAGGCAACGAGGGCCGCAGTCGGCGCACTCCGGTAACCGACCCCGGCAGGTACCTACTCTGTGTCCGGGCCGTCTTCGTCCGACGAACCCGTCTCGTCCAGGATCTCGACCCACGCACGAAGCTGCTGTTCCTCTTCAGGGGAGTTCGCGATCGCCTCCCATACGTCGGCAGTTCGCTGAATTCTCATGGGTATCGCTCCTCGCTGATGCGCCAGCCCGTGGTGACCGACTGCGTGCAGCGTTGTGGTTCATCACCGGCCCCGATGAACAGTGCTGTCAGCATGGGGATTCCGTAGTTCAGTGCTGCGGGTGGCAGGGGGCCGGTGGCGACGAGGCCGGCCAGACCGTGGCCGATGGTCCAGCTCTGGGTTGCCAGGTCCAGTGGATCGACATCGGCGCGGAACCGGTCATCGGACTTGGCCGATTGCACGGCGGTGACCAGGCGATCCAGGGTCGCATCGGCGGCTGCGGCGTCTTCGAGGTCGACGCCGGCGTCGAACATCACCCGGTAGAGGTCGGGGTTGGTCAGGGCGTTGGACAGGTAGGCGCTGCCGAGGGCGGCCAGGTCATGGACGGGGTCGTCGGTGGTCGGCACCTCGGTCAGGCGGGTGGCGAGCCGGGTGAAACCTTCCTGGCGGACCGCGCGCCACAGGCCGTCGATGCCGTCGAAGTAGGTGTAGACGGCCATGGTCGACACCTCGGTGCCCGCCACCAGGCCACGCAGCGTGACCGGTTGGCGCTCGCGCAGCAGTTGCGCCGCTCGGTCGATCAGCATCGAACGTACCGCGAGATTCTTCGTCCTGGCCATAGCGCAAGATTACATAACAGCGTTATGCTATTCGACATGACTGTAGAACTGATGAATCCGGACGGGCTCCCGAAGCCGGACGTATACCGGCAGCTCTCGATCGCGACGGGCTCTCGGCTGGTCTTCCTGGCCGGGCAGGTCGCCCGCGACGCCGACGGAAACCGGGTCGGCACAGACGATTTCGCCGCCCAGGTGGAGCAGGCATACCTCAATGTCGCCACCGCGCTCGCGGCCGTCGGCGGTTCGTTCGACGATGTCGCGAAGCTGACGATCTACGTCGTGGACTGGGGTCCGGAGAAGTTCCCGCTGCTCGGCGAGGGGGTGGCGCGGGCGGCGGCGAAATTGGGGGTCGATCCGGTCAAGCCGATCACGCTGATCGGGGTCGCCGCGCTCGGGGAGCCGGATCTGCTCGTCGAGGTCGAGGCGACGGCCGTGCTCGACTGAGACATCCAGTGTCGGCCGCTGTCGAGGGAATATCCTGATGGTGGGGTGCTCGGGCGGTGGCGCCTAGAATGTTCTCACCTTGATCGAACGGAAAACCCTTGCGCCTACGCTGGATTGCCGCGCCCGTCGCCGCCGTAGCCGCGCTGGCGGTAGTGGCGTTCGGTGTGCGCGACACCGAGCCTGCTTGGTCGAGTGCCTGGGCCACCGCTGTCCAGTACCCCATCTACCAGAACTGGTCCGCGATGGGATTCTCCGATCAGACTGTGCGGCAGGTGGTTCGGCTGTCGCAAGACGGGCCGCAGGTCAGAATTCGGCTGTCGAATCGCTACGGTGAGTACCCGTTGCCGGTCGCGGCGGCGACGGTGGCACGGAGTGCGGGTGGCGCGGCCGTTGTCCCGGAATCGGTGCGGGCGTTGACCGTTGGTGGGGAGACCGCTTTCGTGGCGGCGCCAGGTGCCGAAATAGTCACCGACGCAGTGGAATCCGTAGGGCCACTGATGGCGATAACGCTCTACTTCACCTATCCCACCGGCCCCGCGAGTCAGCACGGACAGGCGCAGGCGACCTCGTACCGGGCGACCGGAGATCATGTCGCGGACCCTTCGGCAACGGACTTCACCGAAGAATCGCAGTCCTGGTACTACCTGGCGGGCGTCGAGACGCTCCGGGCCGGCGAAGGTGACGTCACTGTGGCTTTCGGGGATTCGATCACCGAGGGTTTCCGCTCCACTCCCGACTCCGACCAGCGCTATCCCGACCTACTCGCGGCAGCCGGTTTTCACGGCCCGGTGGTCAACGCCGGAGCAGGCGGCAACAGACTGATCGCCGACTCGACCGTCCTCGGTGACAATGCCATCGCTCGTTTCCGCCGTGACGTGCTCGACCAACCGGGTGTCGGCACCGCCGTCGTCCTGATCGGCATCAACGACATCGGGCTCGCGGGCAACCCGGGCCCGGACGGCATCGTCTTCCCGCCGGTGTCGAAAGAACAACTCATCGACGGGTACCGCGACTTGATCGCCCAGGCGCGCGCGGCGCGGGTGCGCATCATCGGCGCGACGATCCTGCCCTTCGCCGGGTCGTCGTTCTTCTCGCCGGAGAAGGAGCGGCTTCGTACCGAGGTGAACACTTGGATACGCGAGGCGGGCGCCTTCGACAAGGTGGTCGATCTCGAACTGGCGCTCGCCGCACCGAACGATCGCACCCGCCTCGCCGACGCCTTCGACAGCGGTGATCACCTGCACCCCAACGATTCCGGCTACCGTGCGATCGCGACGGCCATCGCACCCGCGCTGGCCGCGTGATCACCGTCTCGCCGCGGCCGTCACGACCAGGCTCGTTACTGACCCGTACCCCAACGGCCGGTGAACCCTGATCGGTCGAGTGGCAGGTAGGGCGGGGGCTCGATATGCTCGACTTCATCTTCGGAACAGGCTGCCTTGCTGCGTGTTTGAGAGTCCACTGATGGCTGGGGGCGTGTGAGTACTGCGGAAGTGCAGACGGTAGCCGAACCGGCGGAGTCCGGTGACAACGCTGGATCCGTGGTGCTCGGCGCCGGGGTGGCGGTGGTGGCGATCGCCGCTGTGACCGCGGTGTTCGCGCCGCAGTCGATCGGAATCCCGGTGCTGGCCGCCGCCCTCGCCGCGGCGCTGATCGGTTGTCCCGCAGTCTGGTACGCGCTGCGTCAACGCACGCGGGCGCGCGCGAGTCAGGCCGCCGCGCAGCGAGCCGAACAGCAATTGGCTACCACCGTCGCCGAGGCGACCGCACGCCTGGCCGAGGCCGACGAACACACCGCCGCGTATGCGTGGGAAGCCCAGGAGAATTCGCGCCGTGGTGCGGCCGCACTGGCCGCGTTCGCCGGTGCTGCGGGCCGCATCCAGGCGATGACCACCTCGATGCTGGCCGAGCTGCGGGAGATGGAACACCGCCACGCCGACCCGAGGGTGCTCACCGACCTGCTTCACATCGACCACCGCACCGCCCAGGCGGGCCGCCTCGCCGACAGCATCGCGGTCCTGTCCGGCGCGCGCACCGGCCGTCGCTGGGCGAAACCGATTGCGATGGAATCGATTCTGCGCGGCGCGATGGGTCGGGTGGCCGGGTATCAGCGCGTGCGGCTGCGCGCGATCGCCGAGATCGGTGTCGCCGGACATGCCGCCGAGGGCGTGATGCACACACTGGCCGAACTGCTCGACAACGCGTGCAACTTCTCCCCGCCCACCACCGAGGTGCACGTCTACGCCGCGGAAGTGCCTGCGGGCGTGGTGATCACGATCGAGGACAGCGGTCTGATCATGAGCGACTCCGCGCTGCGTCGCGCCGAGGCCGCCGTCTCCGGACGCGATCACCAGGGCAAGGGCGCCGACCTGGCCACGCTGTCGGGCACCCGCCTCGGGCTCGCCGTTGTCGGGCATCTGGCGCGCAAACACGAACTCACCGTGTCGTATCGGCCGTCGGCGATCGGCGGCACCGCGGTGGTCGTTGTCATCCCTCGGGAGCTCACCGCTCGGGCCGAACGTCGCAGTCGTCCGGCGATCACGGCGCCCCGCGTCGCCGAATCCACGACGCTGAGCCAGTTCGACAGTCCGATTCCCCGCAGAACAGCTACCGGCACCATGGATTCCGGTGCGGATACGGGCGCCTTGGATGCCGTCGAGCCCCTCGGCCAACACTCACGACCGGAATCGAACGGCGCCACGCCCTCGCTGCCGAAACGTCGCCGGGGCGACACCCTCGCCCAGGTTCACCCGGAAGGCCTCAGCAGCGCCCCCGCCACCACCGCACGACCGGCCGAACCCACTGCGCTTGGCGCCTTTCAGCGCTCCGCGCCGGGCCGCAACCTCACCAGCTACGAAACCGGCAGCACCAGCTATGAAACCGGCAGCGCCGCCGCACCCGCCGACCAACTGGAGGACCGATGACCACAACCGCCCCCACCAACCTCGGCTGGCTGCTCGAGAAGCTGCTCGCCCGCACCCCGCGCGCCAGGCACGCCCTGCTGCTCTCGGGTGACGGGCTGAAGATCTGCCACACACCGGAACTCGACATCGACCGCGCCGATCAGCTGGCCGCGATCGCCGCCGGGTTCCAGAGTCTTTCGCACGGGGCCTCCGTCGAGTTCGGTGACGGGCGTGGCGGAGTTCGCCAGTCGATGACCGAGTTCTACGGCGGCATCCTGTTCGTGGTCGAGGCGGGACGCGGCGCGCACTTAGCGGTGGTGGCCGCCGAGGACGCCGACGCGGGCCTGGTCGGGCACACGATGCACGAGCTGGTCGAACAGCTCGGCGAGCACCTGGCGGCCCAGCCACGCCGCGGAGCGATCGAGTGATCAGGGCAGGTCGCGACGACGATCCCGACCGCTTTTACACCCTGACGGGCGGCCGCGCGCCCATGACCGAGGACTTCGACCTGGTCACCCTGGTGGTGAGCGAGTCGGCGCCGAGTGCGGGCATGTCGTCGGAACAGGTCGCGGTGCTCGACATGTGCCGGGCGCCGACCGCGGTCGTGGAGATCGCGGCCGAGCTGCGCCTGCCCGTCGGTGTCGCGACGGTTGTGCTGTCGGATCTGCTCGCAGCGGGCAAGATCACCGTGCGCCCACCGCTGTCGGCGGCGATGTCGCTGGACGCTTCCACCCTCGAGAAGGTGCTCGTTGGACTTCGCAAGCTCTGAGAACGTGCCGGAGCGGGCCAGCGCCCCGCTGCACAGCACGGCACAGCACGGGCTGAAAATCGTGATCATCGGCGGATTCGGCGTCGGTAAAACGACATTGGTGCGTTCGGTGAGCGAGATCAGGCCACTCGACACCGAGGCCATCATGACCGACGTGAGCGCGGACGTCGACGACACCAGTGAGGTGCCGGGCAAGTCGACCACCACCGTCGCCTTCGACTTCGGGCGTATCACCCTCGATGCCGAACATGTGCTGTATCTGTTCGGTGCCCCTGGGCAGCAACGGTTCTGGTTCCTGTGGGACCGGCTGTTCGCGGGCGCGCTCGGTGCGATCGTGCTGGTGGACCAGCGCCGGATCAGTGACTCCTGGTACGCGATCGACCGGCTCGAACATCAGGGCACACCGTTCGTGGTGGCCTGCAACGACTTCGGTGGCTCCCACGCGCCCGACGAAGTGCGTGGTGCACTCGATCTGGATCCGGCCGTGCCGCTGGTGATGTGTGACGCGCGCTCGCGCGAATCGAGCAAGCAGGTGCTGATCACTCTGGTCGAGCACCTGTATTCCGCTGTCTCGCAGGGAGAAACCGTCTCATGAGCACACCCACCGGCGCCTGCCCGATCACCGGCGCGGTGCCGTTGAGCGGCCCGGAATTCCACATCGAACCGCACGAGGTCTATCGGCGGATGCGCCGCGATCACGGGCCCGTGGTGCACGTGGAGCTGCCCGGCGGGTTCCCGGCCTGGCTGATCATCGGCTACCGCGAACTGCACCAGGTGACCAGCGATCCGCTGCTGTTCCCGCGCGATGTGTCGCTGTGGAACCAGTGGGGGCGGGTGCCGGAGGACTGGCCGCTGCTGCCGATGGTCGGGCGACCCATGCCCTCGATCTACTTCACCGCGGGCGCCGAACATCGCCGACACCTGGCGATGGTGGAACCGGCTCTCGACGCGGTCGACCACTTCGAATTGCGCAGGGCCTGTGAGGAAATCGCGGACCGCCTCATCGACGGGTTCTGCGGTCGCGGGACTGCCGACCTGATGGCGGAATTCGCGGTGAAGCTGCCGGTGCTGGCGCTGTCGCGCATCCTCGGCATGCCCGACGCCGACGCCGACGACCTCGCTCTGGTGATCAAGATGCTCGCCGACGGCGGCGCCGACGCTCAGGCCGGGCACGCTCGTTTCGCCGAGCACATGGCGCGCCTGCTGGCGACCAAGAAGGCCCGTCCCGGTGGGGATCTGGTGTCGCTGATGCTGGCCGATCCCGAGCCGTTCACCGACGAGGAATACATGATGGACCTGATGGCGATCACCGCCGCGGGCCATCTGCCCACCGCCGACTGGCTGGGCACGTCGATGCGGTTGATGCTCACCGACGACCGTTTCGCCAACGCCCTCGGCGGTGGTCGACGCAGCGTCGGCGAGGCCATGAGCGAAGTCCTCTGGGAAGAGGGCCCGACCTCGATCCTGGCCGGTCGGTGGGCCGCGCGCGATACTCGCCTGGGCGACAAGACGATTCGTGCCGGTGACATGCTGCTGCTCGGACTCGCCGCGGCCAATCTCGATCCGCATGTGCGCCAATCGTTTTCCGAGGGCGGCTCGGTGCCCACCGGCAACAACGCCCACTTCGCGTTCAGTTACGGCGAATACCGCTGCCCGTTCGCGGCGCAGCAGATCGCCGAGATCATCGCCAGGACCGGTATCGAGGTGCTGCTCGACCGGCTCCCGGATATGGACCTGGCAGTACCCGCCGACCAACTCACCCGGCGACCTTCGGCTTTCCTTCGGGGCATGAGCGCACTGCCCGTTCGTTTCACACCAGTTCGACCCGTCGGAGGTTTTTCGTGAGTTCCCAATGCCCCTTTGCCATCGACCCCATGGTCGGTGACCTCAACGGGGAGACCGCCCGACTTCGTGAGCTCGGCCCGATCACCCGGATCGACCTGCTCGGCGTGCCCGCCTGGACCGTCACCGATCACGCGATCGCGCGCCAGTTAACCACCGATCCCCGGCTGGTCAAGGACATCAACGCGTGGTCGCTGTACGCCGACGGCGTGGTGACCACCCAGTGGCCGCTGATCGGGATGGTCCTGGTCGACCGTTCGATGTTCAGCGTCGACGGTGCCGAGCACCGCCGGTTGCGGCTCAAGACCGCCCAGGCGCTGGCCCCGCGCCGGCTGGAGGAGCTGCGGCCGGTGATCGAGCAGCTCACCGCCGACCTGCTCGACGATCTCGAGGCCGCGGGTGTCGACGGCGCGCCGGTCGACCTCAAGGAGGTCTTCGCCTATCCGCTGCCGATGCGGGTGGTCGGGGACCTGATGGGCGTGCGGCGCGAGGATCACCCGATGCTGCTCGACTGGTACAAGAAGTTCTTCTCGGTGATGACCCCGCAGGACGAGCGGCTCGAGGTGATCGGCGGCCTCGATGTGTACTTCACCGACCTGGTCCGGCAGAAGATCGCGAACCCCGCCGATGACCTGACATCGGCGTTCATCACCGCCGACGAGGGCGGCGAGCCGCTCACCGAGGAAGAGGCGATCGGCAATATCAAGGCCCTCGTCGCCGCCGGGCACGAGACCACCGTGAGCCTGATCATCAACACCGTGCGCGCGCTGCTCGCCGAACCCGAGCAGCTGGCGAAAGTCCTTGCGGGCGACGTGGAATGGAAGCAGGTGATCGAGGAGTCGCTGCGCTGGGACGGCCCGGTCTCGCACCTGCTGATGCGTTTCGCCACCGAGGACATCACCGTCGGCGACACCGTGATCGCCAAGGGGGAGGGCGTGGTGATGTCCTACCGTGCCATCGGCCGCGACACCACGGTGCACGGCGAGACCGCCGACGACTTCGACGTGACCCGCTCGACGGCCAACCGCCACTTGGCATTCGGCTACGGCCCGCACATCTGCCCCGGTGCCGCCCTGTCGCGTCTGGAAGCCGCGATCGCGCTGCCCGCGCTGTTCGCCCGCTTCCCGGCGCTGCGACTTGCGGTGCCCGACAGTGAGATCGGCAATCTGCCGGTGCTCACGCAGAACGATCTGGCCGCGTTGCCGATCATCCTGAACTGACTGGCGCGGGGCGGGGGGCCGGCCGCCCAGAGCCCCCCCCCCCCCCCCCAGGCGGCGAAGGAGCCCCCACCCCCCCCCCCGCGCACGCAAAGGAAGGGGTGGGGCCCC
>NZ_JBHXRR010000006.1:0-201235 GCF_042716665.1 Nocardia sp. NPDC058658 | reverse complement strand
TTCCCATTCGGGGCGGCCCACCCACTCCCCCGCGGGCCGGGTGGCCCTAACACCATAACCGCCGGGGGGCGGGGCGCCCCCCCCCAACTCGGCGGCGGCCCCCGACGCATCTGTCCTTACAGGCCCAGATCGCGGCCGATCAGTTCCTTCATGATCTCGTTGGAGCCCGCCCAGATCTTGGTGACCCTGGCGTCCATCCACGCACGGGCAACACGGTATTCGCGCATGTAGCCGTAGCCGCCGTGCAGCTGCACGCACGCGTCGAGCACATCGTTCTGCACCTGCGCCGACCACCACTTGGCCTTCGCGGCGTCGACCGCGGACAGCTCACCGGCCGCGTGTGCGGCAATGCCCTGGTCGACGAACGCCTGTGTCACTTCGATTTTGGTGACCAGTTCGGCGAAAAGGAACTTGTTGTACTGGAAGCTGCCGATCTGCTGCCCGAAAGCCTTGCGCTCCTTGGCGTACTGCAGCGTCTCGTCCAGAATCGCCGCGGCATGCGCGAGATTGGAGACCGCGGCGCCGATGCGCTCCTGCGGCAGGCGCTCCATCATCGCGATGAAACCGCGGTCGACCTCGCCGATCCGGTTGGCGTCGGGGACGCGCACATTGTCGAAGAACAGTTCGGCGGTGTCGGATTCGGGCTGGCCCACCTTGTCGAGCTTGCGCCCGCGCGTGAAACCCTCCATGCCGTTCTCGATGGCGAACAGCGTGATGCCCTTGGCCTTCTTCTCCGGGCTGGTGCGGGCGGCCACGATCACCAGGTCGGCATTGAAACCGTTGGTGATGAACGTCTTCGAGCCGTTGACGATCCAGTCGTCACCGTCGCGCACGGCGGTGGTCTTCAGCGCGGCCAGGTCCGAACCGCCCGACGGCTCGGTCATGCCGATGGCCGTGATGATCTCGCCCGTGCAGAATTTCGGTAGCCAGCGCTGCTTCTGCTCGTCGGTGGTGAGCTCGACCAGGTACGGCGCGCACACGTCGTAGTGGATGCCGAACGAGGACGCCAGCGCCGCGCTCGCCTTGGACAGCTCCTCGGCGAACACCGCGTTGAACCGGTAGTCGCCCGCGTCGCTGCCACCGAACTCCTCGGGCACACCGAGGCCGAGGTAGCCCAGTTCGCCTGCCGCGAGCCAGGTTTGCCGGTCGATCGCGCGCTCTTCGGCGAACTTCTCGGCCTTCGGCTCGATCGAACGCTTGACGAACTCGGCGACCGACGCGCGGAAGGCGTCGTGGTCCTCGGTGTAGATGGAGCGCTTCATGATGTCCTTTCGCTGACTTACTGTTCGGGCCGTTCGCCCAGCAGAACCAATGACGCCCGGACAACTCTGGCCGCGTCGGGTTCCTCACCGCTGATGACATCGGTGTAGATGAAGGTTTCGGTGATCCGCACCAGCAGCAGTGCCAGCTCCGGCACCGGTAGCAGCGGATCGAGCTGTTGTGCCGAAATCTCTTCGGCGAGTAGGTCTTCCACGATCGAGACGATGCGATGCTGCACCGAGCCCGCGCGGGTGGTGAGCAACCGCAGCGCCCGCTCCGGCTCGCGGAGCAGGAACTGGCGGAAGGCATCGGAGGTGTTGGTGGCATGGGCGAAATCGCCGAGGATCGATGCGATGCGGTGCGCGCCGTGACCGGATGTGGCGGCGGCCGCGCGACGCAGGGTCGGCTCGGCGATCGACCAGATCACCTCGGCCAGCAGCTCGTCGCGCCCGCCGACCCACCGGAACAGCGTCGCCCGGTTCACCCCGAGCGCGACGGCCAGTTCCTTCATCTCGAGTCGGTGCCCGGCCAGGAACGCGCCCCTGGCGGCCCGGAACGCGCTCGCGGCATCGGGGCGCGCCGCCTCATGGAACTCCCACGCCGTCTGCTCGATCACGTCACCTCCATGCACGGTTCCTACAGTGTATGAATCATGCAACGTCTGTCAATGTGTTGCACTCGGGAGACATAAAGGGGCACAAAAAAACTCCCCGGTCACCATGACCGAGGAGTTCTCGCTGTAGCCCCGACGGGATTCGAACCCGCGCTACCGCCTTGAGAGGGCGGCGTCCTAGGCCGCTAGACGACGGGGCCAGAACAACAGCTCACCTGCGTGAGCCGCGCGGACATACGATAGCCGACTACCCGGTGTTCGACCAAAACGGCTGGTACCGGCCGCGGGCTCTGGTTGCTAGTGGGCGGTTTGCGGCGACCGCGCTGCTTCCAACGCCGCGCGGACGACCGGGGCGCCGTGTTCGACGAATTCGCTGATGGGTGCGGCGAGAGCATCAGGGAGCACGTCGGTGTGCCATACGAATCGTGTCTTGCCGTCTGGTGTCGGGACGGCCTGCATGGAGGCGTTGTGGTGGGAAGGGTGCAGGCTGCCTCCGACCGCGGTGTACGCGATGCGCTTGGTGGCCGGGTCGAGATCGACGAGTCGTTCGGCGACGACGGTGCCGTTGGCGAAGGTGACGATGCGGGTGTCGGCGTCGAGCCGGGTGTCGGTGACGAAGCCAGGAGCGAGTCGTTCGTGTACGGCACCGAAATCGCACAGGACGTCCCAGACCTGTTCCGGTGTGGCGTCGACGAGGAATTCTTTGTGCACAGATGCCATGGAGTCAGCATGGAGTTCGGGCAGGCATCGGGTCTTGAAGATTCTTGCGGCCGTTTGTGTCACAGTCCGGGCGTACGGTCGAAGTATGTTGTGCGCAGTACCGCTGGCCGCTCGACCGGATTTCACGGTGACCGCGGTGACCTGCCACGACGACCATGCTCGCTGGTCGGCGCCGGAGGCCCGCGACGACCACCGCATCGTGCTGGTGCGGCGGGGCAGGTTCCGGCGACGAGCCGACGGGGTCGACGCCGACCTCGATCCCACCGTCGGCTATCTGGGCAGGCCGGGGGAGGAAGAACGGTTCGCCCATCCCGCGGGCGGCGATGTCTGCACCTCGGTGAGCGTCGCGCCCGAGTTCTGGGCGGGTCGCGCTTCGGCGGGCTCGGTGTACATCGACGCGCGCGTCGAGCTGGCACACCGCCGTCTGCTCGGCACTGCCGCGGGCGGCGACATCGACTATGCCCTGACCGAGGAGTTGCTGCGTCTCGTCGTCGCCGCCACCGGTCGGCCCGCCCCGCCCGCGCATCCCGGGGAGCGGGCGTTGGTGGCAGCGGCTCGGGAGGCGATTCGCACCGGCGACTCCGAGGCCGCGGGGCTGCGGTCGCTGGCCGCGCTGCTGAACGTCTCGCCGTATCGGCTGAGCCGGGTGTTCTCCCGGCACATGGGCGTCTCGGTGACCCACTACCGCAACCGGATTCGCGTCGGCCACGCCGTCAGCAGGCTCAGCGCCGGCGAAACCGGACTCGCCGCGCTGGCCGCCGACCTCGGCTTCGCCGACCAATCCCACCTGACTCGCACGATCCGCGAGCACCTCGGTCACACGCCGGCCGTATTGCGCCGACTGCTCGTCGAGTGACCGGTCGACGGCGCGGGCAGGAGTGTCAGAGGACCCAGAATTGTGCGGCATCGTCGTCGCCGGTCGCGATGCTGATGTTGTCGCGGTAGGCGACCGAATTGACCGGGCTGGTGTGACCGGTCAGGGGTGGGCGCTCCGGTTCGCCGGTGCTGACATTCCAGGTCCGGACCGTTTTGTCGCTGCTGCCGGAGGCCAGCCGGGTGCCGTCCGGGCTGAACGCGAGCGACAGGACCGCGTCGGTGTGCCCGGACAGTGTGCGGTCGGGTTCGCCGGTGCGCGCGTTCCATATCCGGATGGTCTTGTCGTTGCTGCCGGTGGCGAACACGCTGCCGTCCGGGCTGAAGGCCAGTGTCCGCACCCCACCGGTATGGCCGGTCAGCCGGGGCATCTCCAGCTCTCCGCTGTTCGCGTTCCACACTCGGATGGTTTTGTCGTCGCCGCCCGACACCACGGTGTTGCCGTCGGGGCTGAACGCCGCCGCGCGGACCTTCTCGGTGTGACCGGTGAGCCTGCGATCGAGTTGGCCGCTGTCGACATGCCAGAGCCGGACGTCCTTGTCGCAGGCGGCGGAGACGAGCCGGGTGCCGTCCGGGCTGAAGGCCACCGACGACACATAGTCGTCGTGGCCCTGCAAGGTCTTCAGCCATTCGCCGGTGCGGCCGTTCCAGACCCGGATGGTTCTGTCGTCGCCACCGGTAGCGAGCAAGGTGCCGTCCGGACTGAAGGCCACCGACCACACATAATCGGTGTGGCCTTCCATCGGCGCCCGCGCCGGTTCGCCGGTACGGGCGTTCCACAGCCGCACATCGTTGTCGGAGCTGCCGGTGGCGAGCAGGGTGCCGTCCGGACTCGACGCCACCGCGAGCACACGTCCGCCCTCGGTGAGCGGGTGCAGCGCGGGCCGGAAGAACACCGTCGGCTCGTCCTCGAACAGGGTGGGCAGTGTGAAGGCGGCGGTCGCGGCCATGACGGGAATCGCGATGGCGCCGCCGATCAGCAGCCTGCGCCGGGTTGTGCCCTTCGGCTTCGGTGCGAGCCCGTCGGCGATCGGGGCGGTACTGGGGTGCGCGAACTGAGGTGCGGTGACGACCGTCGGCGCCGCGGGCTGCACCGCTCGGGCGGCAGCCTCGGCGAAAGCCACACAATTCGGGTAGCGATCGGCGGGGTCCTTGGCCAGCACTGTGGCGAAGACGGTGCCGAGTTCGCCGGGCAGATCCGGGCGGATCCGGCGTGGATCCGGCGGTGCCTCGTAGAGGTGGGCCGCGATCATGGCCGCCTCATCCCGCCCGGCGAACGGATGTTGGCCGGTGAGCAGGTGGTAGAAGGTGCAGCCGAGGGAGTACTGATCGGCGCGATGGTCGGTCGGACGGCTCGAGAAGCGTTCGGGGGCAACATAAGCCAGCGTCGCCGACACTCCGGTGCTGGTGTGCGGTCCATCGAGCGCGCGGGCGATCCCGAAATCGGTGAGCAGCGCGCGTTCACCGTGCCTGGCGTCGTGGCCGAGGAGCAGGTTTGCCGACTTCACGTCCCGGTGCAGCACATGGCGGTGGTGTGCGAAGTCGAGTGCGTGCGCGGCGTCGGTGATCAATCGGACCGCGCGTTCGGGGGACAGACCTCTCGGAAAAGTCGCCATCAGTGCGGACAGGTCCCCGCCCTCGACGTAGCGGATCGCCAGCCACAGGGTGGGATCGCCCGGCGAGCTGCGATCTTCGACCGGAACGATATTGGGATGCTCCAAGCCCGCGGCGAGTTCGGCTTCGATATCGAAGGCGGCGCGCGCGGCCGGGTCGGCGGCAAGTGATTCGTTGAGGACCTTCAACGCGACCCGACGGCTCAACCGTGGATGTCGGGCCAGGTAGACCACGCCCATTCCACCGACGCCGAGAACTCTTTCGATGGTGTACCCGGCGAAAACCGCCCCCGCTTGCAGATGCAACTCCGTGCTCCCGTTACTCGACCGGCTGTCCTGCCACCCCATGAAACCTCGTGCAGCCCCGGCAAATCGGCATTACCGAGCACCATACCCGCCGAGAGAACACTGGTGTACATGGAAAATTTCCACACCTGCCGTGTGGTTGACCATCTCGTGCGGGCGGGGCACAGTGAGGCCATGACCAGCAAAGAGCTGCGTGGCGGGGTGGAGATGAGCAATCTCGACCAGCCACTGTTCGACGGGGCGGATGCGACCAAGCGAGATCTGGTCGACTATCTCGAGTTCGTGGGGGAGCGCCTGGTCGCGGTGTTGCGTGGGCGGGCGCTGTCGGTGGTGCGGGTGCGGCCAGGGCAGGAACCTTTTATGCAGAAGAACCTGCCGAAATACACCCCGGAATGGGTGCCGCGAGCGACGGTGTGGGCGGAGAGCTCGAATCGGGAGGTCACCTACGCGCTGGGTGACGATGTGCGCACACTGCTGTGGTTCGGGAATCAGCGGGCGGTGGAGTATCACCCGTTGTTGTTGCCGATCGACCACAGCGCGGGGCCGACGCATCTGGTGCTCGATCTGGATCCGTCACCGGGGCAGACGTTTCGCGATGCGGCCGCGGGCGCGCATCTGATCCGGGCGGCGCTCGAAGCGGATGGGCTTGCCGGTGCGGTGAAAACGAGTGGTGCCAAGGGATTACACGTTTTCGTGCCGATCGAAGCGGGCGTCGCCATCGAGGACGCCGCCGCCGCGACTCGCGCCATCGCCGCCAGAGCTGAGCGCATCGACCCCACCGTGGGCACCACGGCGTTCATTCGCGAAGACCGGGAGGGCAAGGTCTTTCTCGACTCGACACGGGCCGGTGGTGCGACGGTGATCGCCGCCTACAGTCCGCGTATTCGTCCGGGAGTTCCGGTGTCGTTTCCCTTGCGCTGGAACGACATCGACTCGGTGACGCCCGCCGACTTCACCTTGCGCACCGCTGCGGACCTTCTCGGCGACACCGATCCGTGGGCCACCGAAATGCCTGAACCACAGGCACTTCCGGCCGATCTGATTGCCGAGGGACACACGATTCCGATCGCCCGGGTTCAGGCCATGCACGAAGGTAAACGACGCGCCCGCGCCCGCCGCGCCGAGTGATACCGCAGTAGGGGATCGATTTCGGCCTGGTGGGGGAGGACCGGGCGCGGTGTCGAGTCATACCGTCGCGGTATGGCAGATAATTCCGGCATCGGCTGGGGCGTCCGAGTTCTCGCACTCGGTACGGCGCTCGGTGCCTTAGCGGCATGCACTTCCGGCCAGGACCCTCGATCGAGCGAAATGCAGTGTGTCGACCACGATTTCACCGTTGACGTGCCCGCAGTGGGTGCAGACCCGCAGCGGGTGACGGCTCAGATATGTCAAGCGGGGGAGTGGGAGTCGAACACCCCGGTGCAGGTACTGCTGCACGGCGGCGCCTACGACCACCGCTACTGGGATCTCCCCTTCCACCCCGACACGTATTCCTATGTCCGCCAAGCTGTTCGAGCCGGGTACGTGACGGTGAACATCGACCGGCTCGGCTACGGGCGCAGCAGCAGACCCGACGGCAAGGTCCTCGACTTCGACGCGGGTGCCGATGCGGTGCACAAGGTCGTCGGGCAGATCCGGGCCGGTGCGGTGGGGCCGGGTGCGCGCACCGTGGTGCTCAACGGGCATTCGATGGGTGGGATCGTCGCGGTGCGGGCGGCGGCGCTCGGGGATGTCGACGCGGTGATCGTCAGCGGAATCCCGCCCGAACCCGATGCCGGTCAGCCTGATGACGACGGACCCGACGATGACCGCAGTCGCTACCAATTCGTCTCGGCCGCAAAGGATCCTCGCTTCGCCGACAACCCGTGGAGCGCCGGCTATCTCACCACCGGACCGGGCACCCGCATGGAAGCCTTCCACTACCCCGGCACCTACGACCCCGCCATCCCGGCCGTCGAGGAACAAATAGCCGACACCCTCGCCATCGGCGAACTGCGCTCCGTACGACCGGACCCCGGCGCCACCGATGCGCCCGCACCCGCCGAATCCGAGGTCCCCACCGCCTACGTACTCGGCCGTCACGACACCATCGCCTGTCCCGCGGGCGACTGCACCATCGACCCCCGCGCGGCGACCGCCGACCGCATCATCGAATCCAGCGGCCACTCGATCAACGCCAGCTCCGGCGCCGCCGACTTCTACCGCTGGACCTTCGACTGGCTCCGCGGTCGCGGCATCGGCTGAGGACCAGGGCGCGACAGCCCACCGGCATCGTCGAATCCGACAGTGCCAGTGGGCTGTTCACCTGTTCGCGGGAGTTCAGCCACCCAGCGACGCCACGCCTGCCTGGGCGAACTTCTCGTCGAGGTCACCGCTCGGGGCGCCTGCCACGCCGATGCCTGCGATCGGGGCGTTGTTCGACTTCACCGGGGCGCCGCCGCCGAGGAAGAGGGTGCCGTCGATGTCGGCGAGGGTGGGGGCGGCTTCGAGACGCTTGGCGAGTTCGGTGGTGGGGGCGTTCCAGGAGACGGCGGTGAAGGCCTTCTGCTGGGCGGCGTCGTAGGACTGGGGGCCCGCGCCGTCGCCGCGCAGGGTGACGATGACATTGCCGTTGCGGTCGACGACCGCGACGCTCACGCGCTGGTTCTCCTTGGCGGCGGCGTCGAGGGCGGTCTGGGCGGCCTTGGTGGCGGCGGCGACGGTCAGGTGGGTGGACTGGGCCAGGTTGGCGTCGGCGGCGTTCACGACGACGGGGGTGCGGCTCGCCGGGTCCTGATCCTGGGCCTGGACGGTCACGACACCGACGACACCGGCGGCGACGACACCGGCCGTGGCGCCGGCGATGATGAGGCGGTTGCGGGTGGTGGACTTGGCGGTCATAGCTGCTCCTGGGTGGATCTCGGCCCGTCGGCGATCTGCCGTGGCCTGTTGATATCCATCCTGTTCGCTGCGCGGTCCCACCGAATCGACGTAGTGGCTGCACTCGGCGCACGAATCGATCGACCCCGGTGTCAACCGATCGGATGACCCGCCGCGAACATTCGGCGGGGAGAATGGGAGTTTGCCCAGGCCATCGGCCGGTTCTGGGCCGCCGACTCCGGAACCTGCGGCGATGAAGCGCCCGGCCGAGGCAAGATCGAGGTCGCCGGCCGAGACCGTGGCATCAGCCGACGAGGACGGCGGCACCCGCGAGACGCGAGACGACGGAGGTGGCAGATGGCGCAGTTGCTCGGGGAGGCGCGCGACGACTCGCGACTGCTCGCAGTCATCGTGCACAGTGCCTTCTATGTCCTGCTGGCCGCATCGCTGATGCGATGGCTGATCCGGCACAGCGAGACGCGCTCGACACCATTGATCGTCGTGCTCGCCCTGATCCTGGCGGTGCTGTACGCGTTCAGCGAATTGCGGCAGTCGCATCGGCTGGAATGGTTCGCGCTGCTGGTGCTGACCTGGTCCGTGCTGGTGGTGCTCGCGCCGAGTTTCGCCTGGTGTGCGGTGCCGCTGGTGTACACCGGGCTGCGGATTCTGTCGGTGCGGGCCGCGGTGATCCTGGTTGTCGTGCTCACCGCGCTGGTGGTGGTCAGTCAGGTGCGCATCGCCGGGTGGCTCGACCCGAACCTGGTGCTCGCCCCACCGGCTGTCGCGGCGGTGACCACGGCGCTGTTCGTCGGGATGCGTCGGCAGGCCGAACGGCAGACGGCCCTCATCGACGACCTCGTGCGCACCAGGGAGGAACTCGCCGCCACGGAGCGACGGGAGGGAACCCTGGCCGAACGCGAACGTCTCGCGATGGAAATCCACGACACCCTGGCCCAGGGGCTGTCGAGTCAGCGGATGCTGCTACAAGCCGCCGACCTGGTGTGGGACACCGATCCGGAACTCGCGCACACTCATGTGCGCTCTGCTGCCGAGATCGCCGACCGTGACCTCACCGAAGCCCGCCGCTTCGTCCACGACCTGGCTCCCGCCGACCTCGCCGCGAGCGGATCGCTGCCCGCCGCCCTGACCGCCATCGCCGAACGCGAGACCACCGACACGCTCACCGTGCGCTGCCATATAGAAGGCACACCGGGTCCGCTACCGCAGCGGACAGAGGCGACCCTGTTGCGGATCGCCCAGGGCGCGCTCGCCAACGTACGCGAACACGCGGCCGCCACCACCGCCACGATCACGCTGACCAGCCTCGACGACCAGATCGTCCTGGATATCGCCGACAACGGTCGCGGCTTCGCCCCCGACGCCCCGGCCGACCCGTCCGAACACCGCGGCCACGGCCTGCCCGCCATCCGCGCGCGCGTGCGCCAACTCGGCGGCACCTGCACCGTCGAGTCCGCACCGGGCGACGGCACCGTGCTCTCCGCCGCCATTCCGCTGGCCACCGACGCGAGGTCGACCACCGCCCCCTGACGTCCGCCAGTTGATCGCCCGTGGCCGCACCCGACTGCCGCGCGGCGACCGTCGCCGCGCGGCGACCGCCCATCTGATCCATGACGGCCGAGACCATCGCCGCCGCGAGCGGCAGCGCACTAACATCGGCACCTGTGACCACCCCCGTGCGCTTACTGATCTGCGACGATCACGCTGTCGTTCGCGCAGGCCTGCACGCGTTGCTGTCGAGCGCGCCCGACATCGAAGTCATCGGGGAAGCCGCCGACGGCCCGACCGCGGTCACGCTGGCCGCGAGCCTGCACCCCGACGTGGTCCTGATGGACCTGCAACTCGGCGGCGACATGGACGGCATCGAAGCAACCCGCCGCATCACCGCCGAGAACCCGGGCCCGCACGTTCTGGTCCTCACCACCTACGACACCGACGCCGACATCACCCGCGCGATCGAGGCGGGCGCCACCGGCTACCTCCTCAAGGCCGAACGTCCAGAGGAACTCTTCGCCGCCATCCACGCCGCCGCGAGCGGGCAGACCGCCTTGTCCGCGCCGGTCGCCGCCAAGATGATGGCCAAGATGCGCAACCCGGGCCCCACCCTCACCGCCCGCGAGCGCGACATCCTCGGCCAGCTCGCGCACGGTCTCGGCAACCGGGAGATCGCCCGCGCCCTACATATCAGCGAGGCAACGGTGAAAACGCATCTCGGCCGCATCTACGACAAACTCGGCGTCGACACCCGCGCGGCGGCGGTGGCGGTGGCCACCGAGCGGCGGCTACTCGCCTGAGGTGATTACGTGGGAATCAGCGTGGCGGCGCCGAAGGACACTCGGAAGCGCTCGCACCAGATGCTGACCGACTTCACCGTCGACAGATCGGTCCCCGCGGGCAGCTCGTAGTTCTGGTTCCCCTCGTTGCCTTTGAGCGAGCCGAGGTCGATGTGGTGGCCGTCGTCGAAGTTGTGCCAGTCGTCGGCGATCACCGGCTGATCGGTGAGCCAGACGTGCAGCGCGGGCCCGTCGGAGGTGTTCAGGTCGATGATCCGCAGCACGACAGTGCCCTCTGACGTGCGCTGGAGCTGCACGGTGCCCGAGGTGTCGTGTTCGTGCGAGAGGAAGGTGCCCCCGGCGATCACCGGCGGTGGCGCACCGTCCAGCGCGACGATCGGGGCCTCGTCGACGGTCACCGTGGTGAACAACCGCCACGGCTGGAACAGGTAGAGCCCGACGGTCACCGCCGCGACCATGCCGATGGCGATGACGGTGAACAGGGTCCGGCGAGTGCTCATATGCGCCTCCTTTCACCCATCATCCCCCGGCAGGGCAGGCAACGGGGTGCCCGAATTGTCGGGAGACGCTGTGACGGGGGTCTCTTAATGTTTATGAGCCCCGTCACATAAAGGCGCTTTAACGACAGTAATGTGATTACGGATTTATTACGGTCGACCTGCGATGAACACTGTTCCTTTGGACAATATCCGCTACAAACACCTTCGTAATCGGTACGTGATCTCAGCGCGCATTCCGGCTACATTCGATCACGGCTTGAACAACAACCGAGCCGAATCGAATCGAAGAACACCGGAAAGCCTGCTCCACGATTCGAGGATCCCCGACACGACTGAGGGGCAGGGACGCGGTAGTTTCCAACACCGCAGTCGGTGGGCGCAGACAGGAATGCTTATATGTCTTTCAATCGCAAGTTCACCACCCGTGCCCTTGGCCTTGCCGCTGTTGCCGGCGCGATGATCGCCGTTCCGGCCGGTCTGACCACCGCAACCGCCTCGGCGAACGACTGGGACGCAGTGGCGCAGTGCGAGAGCACAGGCAACTGGAACATCAACACCGGTAACGGCTACTACGGCGGCCTGCAGTTCTCGCAGAGCACCTGGGAAGCCTACGGTGGCACCGGCACCGCCGACAACGCCAGCCGTGAAGAGCAGATCCGCGTGGCCGAGAACGTGCTGGCCTCGCAGGGTCCCGGCGCCTGGCCGACCTGCAGCGCCTACCTGTAAAGAGCGCTGCCGACAGACTTTCCTTGTCGGGAAACGAATTACCCGCTATTCGATGCACACATCGAATAGCGGGTTTTTTCGTTGTCCAATGAATCCAATCGATAAACCGTGAGCGATGCGGCGAGCATGCGCGAATCCGTCGGATCGGCCGGGTCGAGGCCGGTGAGTTCGGCAATTCTGCGCAGTCGGTAGGTAAAGGTGTTCGGGTGCACGTGAATCAGTCGTGACGCTGTTTTGCGGTCGGCGCCGTGCACGAGATGCGCCTCGAGCGCGTCGATCAGGTGCGGACTCGTCAACAGCGGAATCACCCGCTGCGCCAGTCGTTCTCGGGCCGGGCCGGGACGGGTGAGCTGGTATTCGAGCAGTAGATCGTCGAGGCGATAGCAGCCGCCGGGCTTGCCGCGCAGGCGCGCCAGTTCGGTCAGTTCGGTCGCGTCCTTGACTGCGGCCGGAATGTTCTCGCGGTCGACTCCGGGGAATTCGGCCAGATACACCGGTACGCCGAACTGGGCGCCGAGACGGTCGGCGAGTTCGTCGAACTTCGCGCCGTCGAGGCAGTCGGTTTCGGAACTGTGACTCAGCAACGCGATGCCGTAAGCGCCGTCGAACGTGGCCGGGGTGGTGGTGCCGGTGAGTTCGTCGAGTGCGCGCTGCAAGACCCGGATCCGGCGCCTGGTCACCAGGTTGGCGGCGGTGCCGACGCGGGCAGGTTCGCTGAGGTGGACCGCGAGCACCGTGTACTGGTCGGTCAGGATCGTGTCGGCCCGCGCGGCGAGTTCCTCGGCGGGCAGCCCGCGCACCAGGGCCGAGCAGAGTTCGCGGCGCGCCTCGCGTTCGGCGTGGTAGATCGACTGTTCGACCTCGGTGTAGACCGACACCACGGTCATATTGATGTGGCGCAGCAGGTCGAGCAGGCGGCTGAAGACCACCACGAACTCCGCCATCTCCGCAGGCTCGGTCAGCGCGGCGGCCTCGGCGAGCACCGCCTGCGCCGAGCCGTGGATCGCGCTGATCAGCATCGGCAACGGCAGCCGGTCCTCGGCGTGCCGCTCGGCGACCGGGGCGACGAACGCCGCGACCTCGGCGTAGGTGAACTCCCGGTCGGCGGCGATCGCCTCGAGCACGGCGCGCCCACACGCGTAGATGGTGGGCAGGACCTCCGCGGCGAAGTGCCCCTCTGGCAGCTCGGCGGGCGCGGTGGTGCCGAGGCCCGCGGCGAGCATGCGCTCGGCGATCTGCGGCCAGCGGGTCAGCAGGCGAGCGGTGAGCGCGGGGACTGTGGAAACGGGGTGTTCAGCGAGCATGACTCGATTGTGTCCGACAACAGGCCCGAGTAGAACCTTCCGATCGAATCCGACCAGACCTTGGCTCCCGCGACAATCTCGTCCGGAGTTTCTCGTTGTCCGGTGCAGTGACAGCACTGTGGCCTGGGTCATAGATTCGCAGAGCGCGTCCGAGCTAGCTCGCTCGACGCCGATCTACGGAAGTGACTCCCCATGAATGCAACGTTGCATCCCCTTCGCCGTGCCCTGATCGGCATCGGCATCGCCGCGGTACTGACCGCGGCCTCCGGCCCAGCCGGTGCGACTCCCACGCTGGAACCGACGGTCGCCTCCATGGCCGAATACCTGAACGCGGGCACGGTGGCCGCCGCCGACGGCCGCACCCCCACCGCCATCGCCGACACCGGCAGCGCCTCGGGCAGCAGCTCGGGTTCGGCGGGCAGCCGCGCCTCCGACGCGATCGGCGAGGGCCCGGAAATGTCGTCCTACCTGGCCGCCTTCGCCTACGGCCTGCTCCACCCGGACGCGGCGCCGCCCGGCGCCAACCGCTGGGGCTGCAAGCCGTCGCCGCAGCACCCACGCCCGGTGGTGCTGCTACACGGCAGCTGGCTCAACGCCTATGACACGTTCTCCCACCTCTCACCGCGCCTGGCCGAGGCCGGACACTGCGTGTTCACCCTGAACTTCGGCAAATCCGGGCTGCTGGAGGCCGGTGGACTCGGCGCCGTGCTGCCGGGTCGCTACGGGGTGGGTCCGATGGTCGAATCGTCGCGTCAGGTCGCCGCCTTCATCGAGCGGGTCCGCGCCGCGACCGGTGCTGACCAGGTCGACATCGTCGGCCATTCCCAGGGCGGCACCATCGCCAACCACTATCTGAAGTTCGAGGGCGGCCAGGGCAAGGTCGGCAAGGTGGTGACTTTCGGCGCCACCCACCACGGCACCTCGCTGCTGGGTCTCGCCACGCTCGGCCGCATGATCAACAACGCTGGCATCGACATCATGGGCTTCTACCGGCCGGTCATCGGCGTGGCCAATGTCGAACAGGCCATCGGCTCGTCGTTCTACACCACCCTCAACGCCGCCGGTGACACGGTGCCCGGGGTCGACTACACCGTGGTCGGTTCCCGCTACGACGAGGTGATGAATCCCCTCGACCTCGGCTTCCTGAAGGCCGGACCCGGCGCGACCGTCGACAACGTCACCCTGCAGAACGGCTGCGAACAGGACATCTCTGACCACCTGACCATGATGTATTCGCCGCGAGCGACCTCGATCGCGCTGCGTGCTCTCGATCCGGAAGGTAGTCCCGCCTTGGCGTGCACGTTCAACCCCTGGTTCTTCGGAGGCGGCGGCAGTCTATGACCGACGTTGTTTTGCTCCCGCCGGACGACCCGTTCTACGCCACCCCGCCCGGCATCGACGCGCTCGCGCCGGGGACGGTGGTGCGCTCGCGACCGGTGGATGTCGCGTTGTTCGGGGTGGTGCGGCAGCGGATCACGGCATGGCAATTGCTCTATCGCACATGCGATCTCGACGGCACGCCGGAAGTCTCGATGACGACGGTGCTGCTGCCGTGGGGTGCGTCCGCGCGGTCCCGGCCGCTGGTGTCGTTCCAGTGCGCGATCGATGCTGTTGCACCGCAGTGTTTTCCGTCGTACGCGCTGCGCAGTGGCGCGTCGACGATCGGTTCGATCGCGCCGCTCGAGCTGCCGATCATCGCGATGGCCCTGGAGCAGGGGTGGGCGGTGTCGGTGCCCGACCACGAGGGATTCGGTGGCCGGTTCGGTGCGGCGCGCGAGCCCGGATACCGTGCGCTGGACGGGATTCGGGCCGCGTTGAGTTTCGCGCCGATGGCGCTGGCGTCGTCCACCGCCGTCGCCCTGTGGGGCTATTCGGGTGGCGGGTTGGCGACCGCATGGGCGGCGGAACTGGCCGAGGAGTACGCGCCGGAACTGAATATCGTCGGTGCGGCGGCAGGTTCACCGGTGGGTGACCCGGCCGCCGCGTTCGTGCGCCTCAACGGCGGCTGGTTCGCCGGGTTCCCGGCCGCCTTCGTGGCGGGATTGCGCCAGGCCTATCCCGAGCTCGGGCCGATGATCGACGAGCACCTCGACGCGCGGTATCGAGGGATGCTCGGTGAAGCCGAACAACGCAGTACCTTCGCGTTGCTGCTGCGGTTCGCCCGCCGCGATATCGCGCGTCACCTGCGCGGCGGAATGGGGGAGTTGCTCGCCGAACCGGTGCTGCGCCGCATTCTCGCCGACATCGAACCCGGCACCCGCGCACCCGCCGCACCGCTGCTCATCGTTCAGGGCGTGCACGACGAGGTGATCGCCGTCGCCGATATCGACGCCCACGTGCGGCGCTATCAGCGGGCCGGGGCGACGGTGCGATACCTGCGGGTGCGTCGCGGCTCGCACCTGCCGCTCGAATTCCTCATGGTGCCCGCGATTCTCGACTGGCTCAGCGATCGCTTCGCCGGAATGCCCGCACCGACCGGTACCTGCACCGTCACCTCCGTCGCCCGTTCGCCGCGGGCGCTGCGCACGCACTTCGCGTTCGTGCTGCTGGCGCTGCGCATGCTCGCCGGGATGCCGATCGGCGGCGCTTCACCGGAACGAACCGGCCTGGGTCACCGCGATACCGAACATGCGCACGTTGTCGATGATGCCTCGATCGTCGTCAAGTGTTGAGGTGGTGCACTCGCGAAGGTGGGTGGGCGGTCGTGCCTCAGCGGTAGCTGCCTTCGGTCCGGTGCGATCGGCGGCGTGGGTTTCGATCGAGTTCACAGGTCTGCCACATACCGATCGTCTCCGGGATTCGCTTCGATCGCGGCGAGGTAGGCGTCGAGGCGACGCCGCAATTCGCGCACGGCCAGCTCCTGCGCGGCGACCAGTTCGTCGACCGTCACGCCACCGGCCGGGTGAGCGTTCGGCCGGTACGCGCACAGATCACCGCGGTCCGCCTCGATCAGCATGCGCTGCGCCGCGTGTTCCTGCTTGTCGATGGCGGCGCCGCGTTGCCGGTTGCGGGTGTCCTCGTCGAGCCGATGCCGGGCGATAGCGGCGATCAGCGACTGCCGCCGCCGATCCGCCTTGTCGATCGCGGCATGGTCCGGCGCGTCGGTCACGCTCTCGCGATGCTTCGCCTCACCCTCGGCGAGCAGCAGCCGAGCCTGTGTGTCGAAAGCCTCGGCCGTGGATCGCAATCCGGCCCTGGCATGCGCACTGACCTGGAACACCATCGCCGCGGCGACAGCGAGCCGGTGCGCTGCGTCGTTGTTCGAAGGTGTCATTTCCGCGTTCCTCACTACCGGGCCGATTCGTGGCCGTCGAGAACATAGATGCGTCACGTCCCGGCAGCGGTTCGCCGCGAACCGATCCCCGCCCGCACGGCATCAGTGTCGGTGAGGGGTTTCACCGATGTCGACGCCATCACGCGCCGGCCTCGGTGAAGTACTACTGCCCCTGGGAGCGACGGCCGCGCCGACACTTGCCGGGTGGAACCGCAGGGGGGTTCCACCCGGTCGGGCGCGCCCTCCCAGGGCTTTCGGAGAACCCGGTTGCCGGACAAGCACTTCCGGCAACCGGGTTCGTCATCAGCTCAAACCGGCGACGATCGCGGCCCGCACCGGATCACCGGCGGGCAGACCCTTCGCCACCCGGCGCCACGCGTTGCGCCCGGCCGTGAGCGAGCAGCGCACCGCGTCGGTGACCGCGGCCGTGTGCGCGGCGCCGAGCGCGGCACCCGGCAGCAGCGAGATCTCGAGATCCTCCGCCATCGTGAGAGCCCTCGTGACGACCTGACCGGTGAGCGTGCCCTCGTCGTCGGCGTAGAGGACGACGAGCAGTTCGGCGCGTTCGCCACCGACACTCACCGCCACCCGCACGATGTCGCCCGCCGCGGCCCGAGCGCCGAAGGAGTGCACCGAGATTCGCGTTTGCTCCGCACCGGCGGGCGCTCGGGTGAACTCGATCCCCAATTCCCGGTCGAGCTGTTTCTGGACTGCGCTCTGTTTCTGGACTGCGCTCTGTTTCTGCACCGCGCCTTGTTTCTGCATCGCGCGCAGGGCGGTCGTGTCCGCTTCTGACGAGGCCGCGAGCGGTCGCACGGTCCAGCCGGGCACCGCCATCACCGCCCGGCGCGCACCGAGCTCGTCCGTGCCGCCGCGTAACAGCCGCTCGGCGATCCGCGCCCCGGCCGCCGCGGACTCCGCATCGACCTCGGACTCGGCGACGGCGAGCAGCACATCGATATCGACCGGCAGACTCAGCCGGTCCGCGTCATGATCCGGCACGCTCACGATGTCTCCTCGTTGTCCCGATCGCGGGCGTCGAGCTGTGCGCGCACGGCCTCGCGCAGCAACGGTGCGCCCGCCGCGCGTAATCGCTTGACCTTCTCCTGGCTGAACCGCAGGTCGCGTGCCACCTCACCGGTGGTCTGCACATCGGTGTAGCTGCCGTCCGGGGCGATCACGAAGGTCGCGCGGAGCACTGCCGCGATCTCCTCGTGGGTGATCGAGGCAAGGGCGTCACGCAGGACGGCGCGGTCGGCGAGCCGGTTCTCGGTATCGCCGCACCGGTGATCCTCCAGCACCAGCACGGCCGACTCGTAGTCGACCCGCTGGCCGGGGTGGCGCTTCTCGGCGGTGCGGCTGCGCCGATCCTGCAGTACCTGCCACTGAAGCTTCTTGAGCACCAGCGCTTTCCAGTGCCGGATCCGTTCGGGGGGCAGGGTCGCGGTGAGTGCCACCATCGTGTCCTGGGCGACGTCTTCGAAGTCGCTGCGCATGTCCGGGTCGATGCGTTCCACCACATACCGTGCCTTGGCGGCCGCGTAGGTCGACATGGTGATCAGGTCCGCGCCGAAGATGTGCTCGACGACGGCGGGGCGCAGGTGGGTGGGGACCTCGTTCCACGCGGTGCCGAGCCATCGGTCCAAGGGATCGGAATCCACCTGATACCCCCGCTCGACCCGCGACGGACACACCGTGGCCCGCACTATTGACGCCGTCGATCGTACCCGCGCCGCAGGTCGGTTCCGTGCCAGTGCGTGTCGCATCGCGGCGCCTCCTCCTCTGCGTCGATGGGCTCCTACACAGATGCGGTTCTCGCCCCGACCGGTTCGCGGGGAGTGTCAGGTGGGGCAGGCGGGGGAGGCGACCATGAACGAGAACGCGATCTGGCAGTACCAGGCCTTCTCGACCTTCCACTTCCCGCCCTCGTCGACGAAGTTCACGATGAGCGGATACGGCGGGCTGTTGTTGATCGAGGCGGTGCCGTCGGCGAGCATGCCGGGCGGTGCCGTTCGGGTACCCGTGATCGTGATCGCGACGGTGGCGCCGCCCTGGCGGGGCGCGTCGGCGACCCGGTTGGGCAGTTCGGGATCGCTCTCGATGCCCTGGACGAGCTCGAGCTTGTCCGCATTGGAGACCGAGGTGTCGAGCAGGCGCGTCATCAGCCGGCCGATCTCTTCGGCGCTCGGCAGCGGTGGTGGTGCGGAAATCGTTTGCGCGGCAACTGATGTCGGCGCGGGACTGGTTTCCTCGCCGGACGAACAGCTCGCCGTGATCGGGAGCGCGACGAGCAGAGCCGTCGCGATCGAGCTGCGTCGGGCGATGTGTCGTCTCGACAACGTGGTCCCCTGGGTAGAACGGTGAGTGCTGAGATGCCATCGTATCGGGGCATGGTCACGGAGGGTCGGGTGATATCCGGCGGGAGACGGGGGAGCGATGACGGTCGACACGACCGCCCAGCCGGATGACGCGCTGTCGAGCGACGACGCGGTACTGATCGAGCTCACCGGTGCGCCGCAACGGTGGCTCGCCCTGTGTCGCGATGCCGTGGCCGCCGGACCGGACGCCGCGAGCCGGCTGCTCGAGCACCGGCGGGAGACGGGTGTGCTGGCCCGGCAGTCCCTGGCCCGGTGGAAGGACCTCGCCGCCGACGACGATCTGCTCGAGGAGGAAGCCGAGGATCCCGACGCGCAGGGCCGCCGGATCACCGCGGACCTGTCCGCCGCGCGGGCGATGGCCGTGCTCGCGCAGGCACTGACCGGTGCGCTCGACACCGACGAGGCATGCGAGATGTTCCTCGATCACGCCGAACGCGCCGGTCTGATCTCGGTCGGCACCCAGTTGCTGCCCGCGGGCATTCCGATCACCAGCGACAACGCTCCGCTCGGCGACATCGTGCGACACCTGCTCGGCCAGGGCGGTCGGCCCGCGCGCGGATACGCCATCATGGCCGCGCTGGAGTTGGCCGGGCACCGGCTGCCCGTGGTGCGCAGCAGCCGGATCAGCGTGCTGTTCCTGAACTTCGGCGGTGGCGGCGAGGTGGGAGTGCTGCGCCTCGACCAGGTTCGTGGCGGGCCGAGCGGCCTGCATCCCGACCCGGCAAGGACGGGGTTCCTGCAGGCGGATCGCGAATTCACCGACAGTCTCGAAAATGCCTGGCAGATCAGCAGATTGGCGGCCACCGACGCCTGTGTGCTCTGGTCGGTGTCGACGTACGGCAGCGCACCGGCCAACGACATCAACGGTGCGTCGATGGGCGCGGCGATCGCGGTCGCCCTCGACGACCTCGCCCCACGTCACGCGGTGCTGCGCACGCTGCGTCCACGGCGACTCGACCCCGAATGCGCCGTGACCGCCGGGCTTTCGGGTGCGAACCTCACCGCGGTCGGCGGCTACGCGGGCAAACTCTCTGCGGCACAACGCTCGTCGCTGCGAGTGGTGGTGGCATCGGCGGCCTATCGCGAAGCCGCGAAGGAGGCGCCGCAGAATTACGCCGACCGGATCTCGGCCGCCCACACGGTCGCCGAGGCGATCGCGCGAACCCGCACGCGGGCGAACCTCGCGCTGTGGCTGGTGTCGGGCGCCGCCGTGCTGGCCGTGCTGCTCGCGGTGGTGTCGGTGACCAACCTCGTCCAGCTGCGGATCGAGAACGCGGCCGCGCGCGCGGAATCGAATTCGCGCCTGTTCGCCGGTGTCGCCCGCGGCGGCGGCAATCTCAATCCCGCACTGTCCCAACAGATCGCGCTCGCCGCCTACCGCACCGCCCCGACCGAGGAAGCACGTTCGGCGCTGTTGGAGAACACCGCGACGAACGCGCCGATCCGGATCAGTCCCGGCGTGGTCCTCGGCCGCGGAGTGATCTTCGACCCCGACGCCCCGCGCATCGCGACAACCGCGCAGGGCGATGTGATCGCGATCGGCGAAGGCGACGGCACCGTGGAACTGGTCCGGGTCACCGAGGCGGGCATCGACCGCTGGCCGCGCATCGATACCGGTAGCGGCCATATCCGCGGCCTCGCGATCAGCGATGATCACGAATTACTCGTTGTCGCAGGCGATCTTGGCTCAGCGGTGTGGAATATCGCCGACCCCGGCGCGCCGCGTCAGGTGGCCCAGCTTCCGCTCGCGGGCCGGTTGCCCGCCTCGGTCGCGTTGAGCTCCGAGCTCGTCGCCATCGGCACGCACAGCGCGACCGTGTCCGTCTGGCGTCTCGGCGACGATCCCGCGCGCCCGGTCCCGTTGCCCATGCTGACGGTCTCGGGACAGCGTGCCGAGGTCGCGCTGAGCGAGCGCACCCTGGCGGTGGCGGCGCCGTCGTTGTTCGGCGGAGTCTGGACGAGCACCGTGCGCGCCTGGAACACCGCGACCCTCGACCGCGATCAGACACCGGCGTTCGAACGTCGCGTCGAACGGCCCGGCGGTGCGGAGGCGCGATCGGTCGAGTTCAACGGCGACGGCACCGTGCTGGCCGTCGGCCTCAATCCCGGTGAGGTCGCGCGGTGGAAAGTCGGGCCGGCCACCTTCGAGCCGATGCCCGCCGTGACCAGGGGCGCTAACGAATACATCGACGTGTCACTGACCGCGGACGGCCGATCCGCGGTGATCGTCGGCGGCGATACCCGGGCCCGCATTCGCGAACTGGACCGGGGGGAGGAGGTGGTCACGCTCCCGATCGACATGGTCGCTCGTGCGCGCTTCCTGCGCGGCGGAAGATCGCTGGTGACAACGAGTTTCGACCACGCGGTGCATGTGTTCGACCTGCCCGGTCCGGTCGTGTCGACCAGCCCGCTCACGCTGTTCCGGTTTCCGCTCGACCAACCCGTCCTTCCGCAGGAGCTGTTCCCGCATCTGCGAGCACTGGCCAGAACGCCCTTCGCCACCGATCGGGCGCAGCTCGACGGCGACCCCGCCGGTCTTGTCGATGTCGTCGCGATCGCCCCGGACGCGACCAGGGCCGTGACCCGAACCGAATCCATCATCCAGGTGTGGGACATCGCCGACCCCGCGACACCGCGCCGCGTCGGCGCCCCGCTCAATGCCGCCGGCGTCGACATTCGCGCCATCACGTTCAGCCCCGACGGCAGCCTGGCCATCGGCCGCAGCCTGACCCAGACCGTCGACATCTACGACGTCACCGGCGAGCCCGCGCTGCGATCGAGTATTCGGTTCGGCCGCGGCTACCCGACCTCGCTCGGCTTCAGCCCGGACGGCCGCCGACTCGCGATCGGTAGTCACCGCACCGGCAATGTCAGTGTCTTCCCGACCACGCCCGGCGCGGCGGCGATCGCCGAACTGTCCGATCTGCAGACGCCGGGACAGACGATCTCGCTGGCGCTGAGTTCGCGCGGGCTCCTCGCGGTCGGCACCCTCACCGGCGCCTTCGTCTACGAGCTCGGCACGCCCGGCACCGCGCCCCGCCCCCTGCGCGCCCCCTCGGGTGCCAACGGCTCCGCCGGTTCGGTTGCCTTCGACCCCGATGGAACCCGGCTCGCCGTCGACGACATCGTCAGCGGCACCATCCTGCTCTGGGACTACAGCGACCCCACGAATCCCATCGCCTACGCCACCATCGCCCGCGGCCAGCGCCACCGCCAACCCACGATGCTGGCCTTCGCCGCGGACGGCGCCGTCCTCATCGAGTCCGCGGTCGACGGCACTCTGCGTCGATGGCGCACCGACGCCACCGCCGAGGCCGACCGCATCTGCGCCAGCGGCACCACCCCGATCACCCCCGAGGAGTGGGCCGACGCGCTGCCCGGGCACGCCTACGTGGACGCGTGCCCGGCTGATTGATCGCGCTCCTACGACAGCCGAATTCGTATTTATGTGTGACGATGTGTAGCGGGGCCCCTATTTTCTGGGGCAATGGAAATGTGGCCTTATCGGATGCCGCAATATTGCTCTCACGGATTTCTCAGAATTAATTAAGAATCGTCGGGTATCGCGCGAAAATGCCAGGTGGGAGCGGCATTGTGGTCGAATTGTTACCAGTGTCACTAATTCGGAAAAACCGTAACTCGTGGCGCTTTGCGCTCGATATGCCATTCGTAAGCCAGCTCCGGCTGGGCCTATGCGAGAAACAGAGGAATTACTATGATCCCCGTTATCATCGACACCGGTAGCGCCGCCCTGAACGGCCTCTTCGATACCTTCGGCGCCGCACTGCACGGTCTGGTCTCCACCCTGTGGACCGGTTCCTTCGGCGGCTGAATCAGCCCCATAGGTCGATGAAACGACCTGGTCCTCGCTCCGGCGGGTGACCGACGAGAAGGCCTCGCACCCGATGGGTGTGGGGCCTTCCCTCGTTCGTGGGTCAGTGGGTGTGGGGCGTGTGCGCGGGGCCCTGTTTCGGGCCGCACGGGTGGGAGGCGCGGTTGCCGATGTCGAGGACCTCCGGGCTCGCGTGGTCGACCTGCAGGGTGACGTGTTCGATGTGGTGGTCGTGGTCGAGCATGTGGGCGATGTCCTCGCGGACGGCGTGGCAGTCGTGGCCGGGCTCGACCAGGACGTGGGCCGACAGCGCGGGGGAGCCGGACGTGATCTCCCAGACGTGCAGATCGTGGATTCGGACCACGCCGTCGCGTGCGCGGATGTCGGTGTCGATCCGGTCCGGGTCGAGGTAGTCGGGCGCGGCCTCGAGGAAGATCCGGCTCGACGCCTTGATCAGCCCGATCCCGGCCTTGATCATCAGCGCCACCACGATCAGCGTGGCGACCACATCGGCCTGGACCCAGCCGGTGAGGATGATGACCAGGCCCGCGACGGCGGTCGCGATGAACGCGAACAGGTCGTTGAGGATGTGCTGGTAGGCGCCCTCGACATTGAGGCTGGTGCGATCGGCGCGACTGATCATCCAGGTGGCCAGCACGTTCACGGCGACGCCGACCAGCGCGGTGATCAGCACCAGCCAGCCGTGCACCTCCGGCGGCTCGAACAGTCTGCGGATCGCCTCGTAGCCGAGCCAGAGTGCGAGCAACAGCAGCGTCAGCCCGTTGGCCTGGGCCGACAGGATCTCGGCGCGTTTCCAGCCGAACGTCATCCGTCCGGTCGCCGGTCGGGCCGCGAGCCGGATCGCCCACAGTGCCAGCGCGATCGAGGCCGCGTCCGTGGTCATGTGCGCGGCGTCGGAGAGCAGTGCGAGCGAATCGGCGATGATGCCGACGATCACCTCGCCGATCAGGAAGGTGACGATCACCGCCAGCGCCCCGGCCAGCCAGCGCCGATCGCTGTCGGCCGAGACCTTGTGGTCGTGCCCGTGTCCTGCGCCCATCGCGTTTCCCCTCTTCTGCGGTCCGATCATCGGCAATCATATGCACACATCGCTATGTATGCAATTTGTTCTTGATCGATCCTGATCGTCGCTGGTCACCCGGTTTGTGGCTGCGTCGGATTCAAGCGTAGGCGCGGGGACGATGCGGTGGTGCGGCGCGGGTCAGGGCCGCCACCCGGAGGCGGCCAGCCAGGTCGGCAGATCCTGCAGGCCGGGGTGCTCGGCGCGCAGGGCGGCGATGTCGAGTGCCTCGTCGGGGCGCTCGTTGAAGAAGGCGAACATCTTGGCGACCTGCTCGTCGAAGGCGCGGACCGCCTCGATCGGCACCTGGAAACTGCGCGCGGGCAGGCCTGCCGCGACACCGAGCGCCTCGGCGATCTGCGGCGGGGTGAGGCGGTCGCCGGCAAGGGACAGGGTGCGCCCCAGGTAGTCCGCAGGGCGGGTGAGAGCCAGTGCGGCGAACTCGCCGATGTCGCGGACCGAGATCAGTGACATCGGAATATCGGCGCGCACGGCCAGATTCAGGACCAACGTGCCCGAATCGTGGAGGACCGGGCGGTTGAACGAAGCGAAGTTGTCCATGAAGAACACCGGCCGCAGGATCGTCGAGGGGATCTCCTGTGCGGTGAGGTAGGCCTCGAGATGCTCCTTGGCCGCGTAATACTCCACGCCCGAGTTCTGGCCCGCCCCACGCAGGGAGCTGTACACCAGGTGCTCGATACCGCTGTCGCGAGCCAGGTCGATCACCGTTTCGCCGCGGCGCTGTTCGGCCGCGATACCCGCTTCGGTGATGTTGACGCCCTCCATCATGGTCAGCATCAGAAACACGCTCCGGCTACCGTCGAGAGCGGCCTTGACGCTGACCTCGTCGTCGAGGTCGCCCACCACAAGCTCGGCGCCCTCGGCCTGCAGCGCCTTCGCGGCCGCCGACTCGGGGTTTCGCACGAAAGCCCTGACCTGCCTGCCTTTTCCGAGTAGCGCCCGGCTCGTCGCCCGGCCCTGCTGACCTGTCGCACCGATGACCAGAACGGGTCCGTTGTTGGTACTCATCGTCGTACTCCCTTGTCGTGGATGACCTTTCGTAATCACCTCGTGAATACGACGGTAAAGCGGTGCGCTCCGCCGGTCCTGGCACCGATACTGCTACCCAGAACATCACTGTTCGTAGAGACGAACGGAGCGTCATGAGCGAGAATCGCCGCGCGGAACTGGCCGCCTTCCTGCGCGCCCACCGCGCCAGGCTGCATCCCGCCGACGTCGGCCTGCCCGGCGACCTCGAACCCGGCCGCCGCCGCACCCCCGGCCTGCGCCGCGAAGAGGTCGCTGAGTTAGCCGGGGTAAGTCTGACCTGGTACACCTGGCTCGAACAGGGGCGCAGGATCAGCACGAGTTCGCAGGTAATCGATGCTCTCGCAAGGGCTTTGCGGCTCGATGAACCCCAGCATCGACACCTGCGCAGACTCGCCGACCTCGCCGAACCGAAACTCACGGCCACGCCAGCGTGTGGCGCCGACCGACTGCAGCGGCTGGTCGACGCACTGTTGCCGAGCCCTGCGGTGATTCACGACGCGAGGTGGGACTTCGTCGTCTGGAATCGTGCTTTCGCGCTGGTCAGAACCGATCCGGAGCGGTTGGCGCCCGGACAGCGAAACCTGTTGTGGTGGATGCTGACCGACCCGGCCGACCGAGCGGCGATGCGAGACTGGGAACGCGCCGCCCGCGCGATCGTCAGCCAACTTCGCGTCGTCGTCGGCTCGCGCCCCGACGACGCCCGCCTGGCCGGCTTGGTCGCCGCGCTCACCGGTCACAGCGCCGAGTTCCGCGCCTGGTGGGCCGGCTACGAAGTCGCCGAATTCCGCCCGACCACACTGGGTCTCACACATCCGACGGCAGGCGAGCTCGAGCTCGAACTGTTCCAGCTGCGCCTCGTCGAGGACCCCGACCTGCTGCTGGTCGTGCAGCGTCCCGCCACCGACGACGACCTGCGCCGCGTGTGCGCGCTTCTCGATAATTCCTGATCAGGGCAGGTATTGCGGCGGTGGATTTCAGCATGTGCCGAGCGTAGGTCGCGGTGCGGCGCAAGGAATCACTCTCGAGAGTGAGGTGCGATGGACTGTTCGTCGGACACACTATGACGTCGTGGGACTACCTCGGAAACATCCGTCGCCGCTGGACGCGGTGATCGCCGCTGCCGTGACGGTCGCCACTGTCGTGCCCGCGCTCGTCGTCGGGGCTACGTGGTGGGTTGTCGTGTTGTCGGTCCTCGCGTCGGCACCGGTGTTGTGGCGGCGGGTGGCTCCGGTGGGTGTGCTGTGCGTGGTGGGCCCGGCGATCACCGTGCTCGGCTGCGTGCACGCGTTACCGGTGCTGCCGTTCGGGACGGTGGTCTGCGTGTACACGATCGCGGCGTACTGCACCGCGCGGCAGCGGCGGATGACCTTCGCGCTGGTCGCGGTGGGGATCCTGGTATCGCTGTTGGTGCCACGCGAGACCGCCGACTCCTACGCCTACGCCGCGATGTCGTTCATGACAGCGTGGGCACTCGGGTCCGGGGTGCGGGCGAAGCAGGCCCAGATCGACGCACTCGCCGAGCGGACCCAACGCCTCGACGACGAACGCGACGCCGCCGTGGTCCGCGAGCGCTTACGGATCGCCCGGGATATGCACGACGGGCTCGCGCACACGGTCGGTGCGATGATCGTGCGCGCCGAGACCGGTCCGCTGCTCGATCGGGCAGGCGCCGACGCGGCCTTCGCGGCGATCGCCGACGGTGGGCGCGATGCGCTGCGGGAGCTGCGACACAGTATCGGCGCGCTCCGCGAGGACGATCCGCCGCATCAGCCGGGGGTGGCCGCCATCGCCGACCTCGTCGCGCTCGCCGAACACGGTGGTCTGGCCGCTCATTTCACCGAACACGGAGCACGCGTGCCGATTTCACCGCAAGCCGATGCGGCCGCGTACCGGATCGTGCAGGAGGCGTTGACCAATTCGGGCAAGCACGCGAAGGCGACGCGGGTCGAGGTGGCGCTGAGCTGGTCAGCGGGTCGGCTCGGCGTCCGCATCGCCGACGACGGCACCACGGCGAAAGACGATCGAGTGGGTGACACGACGGGCTTCGGTTTGGTCGGCATGCGCGAACGGGTCCACGCGTGCGGTGGCGTGCTGCGGGTGGGGCCGACGCGTTCGGGCTTCGTGGTGTCGGCCGATCTGCCACTGGCGCAGGGGAGTTGACGATGCGCGTGCTCGTCGTCGACGACCAGGAACTGTTCCGCACCGGGTTTCGGCTCATCCTGGAATCCGAAGCCGACATCGAGGTGGTGGGGGAGGCCTGCGACGGTGTGGAAGCAGTGACGGCGGCCCGGCGGCTCACCCCCGATGTGGTGGTGATGGACGTGCGCATGCCGCGACTGGACGGGGTGGCCGCCACCGCGCGGATCTGCGCGGAGACGACGGCGAAAGTACTGGTACTCACCATGTTCGACATCGACGAATACGTCTATGCCGCTTTGCGAGCGGGTGCGAGCGGGTTCCTGCTCAAGGACGCGCGCCGGGCGGAATTGATCAACGGAGTGAGGGTTGTCGCTGTCGGCGACGCGCTGCTGGCGCCCTCGGTGACGCGGCGGCTGGTCGCCGAGGTCGCCGCCCGCGCGCGCCCGCATCCCCAAGCGTCCGCGCAGCTGGCCATGTTGACTCCACGCGAACACGACATCCTGCGAGAACTCGCCGCGGGCCGTTCGAACACCGAGCTAGCGGCCAGGCTGGTCGTCACCGAACACACCGTGAAAACCCATGTCAGTTCCGTACTTTCGAAGCTGGGCTTGCGGGATCGGGCGCAGGCGGTGGTGTTCGCCTACGAATCCGGAATGGTGGCTCGAGGGGACAACCAACTGCCGGGCAGCGCGCACTGATCTCACTCGCGCGAGGGAGGCGACTCCGCTCGTGCGGGCGATGCGCGAGAACCCCCTCCGCCGTGACGATTGTCGGGTGACTTCTACTGAAAAGATTGTGCGCGAAGGGTTCTCCGGGCGGGTCGTTCGGCGAGTTACCGGACGGCTGACCGCGGTGTGGTCGGCCGCCACCGTGAGTTCGGCGGTGCTGTGGAGTTTCGGCACCGGCCTGCATCCGATTCCCGGCATCGCCTTACTCGCGCCACTCCCGGTGCTGTGGCTGGCCACACGCCAGTCCGCCCCGGCGGCGTCCGCGGCGGCGGCGCTGTCCTGGCTCGGCGGCAACATCGGATACTGGTCCTACTTCACCGAGACTCTGGAACAACCGGTAGCGACCGCCGTCGCCCTGCTGATCGGCAGCGCACTCACCTTCGGCGCGTGCGTGGCGCTCTTCCGGAAACTGTTGATGCAGGGCAGATTCGGGTGGGCAGTCGTCGCGCTACCCGCCGCGTGGACAGCCGCGGAATTTCTGTTCGGGATGGTCGGCGGGATCGGTGCGTGGTGGAGTATCGGATATTCACAAGCCGAGGTGGGGCCGATCGTGCGCATCGCTTCGGTGGCCGGGGTGTGGGGCATCAGCTTTCTCGTGCTGGGGGTGCCGGCCGCAGTAGCCGCAGTGATCGCACACCGCGGCCCGCGCGCGCCGGGTAGACCGCAGTCGTCGCGGTCGGCGTTGGCGGGCATGGCGGCCCTCGCGCTGATCGCCGCGATCGGGGCGGGCCAGTGGTGCTCCACCACGGCGAGTGACGGTCCGGTGGCGCGGGTCGGATTGGTCGCGCTCGCACAGCCACCGATGTATGTCCCGATCGCGTCGCCCGACGGTGCGCGAATGGTCGCCGACGCGATCACCGCCATCGACCAGCTCGCCGATCAAGGCGCGCAAGTCATCGTGTTCTCCGAGAAGGCCTGGCACGCACGCCGATCCGAACTCTTCCTCTTGCGCGACCCGCTCACCGCCGTCACTCTCCGCCGTGGCGTCCACGTGGTCATAGGCCTGGAATTCGAGCAACCCGAGGGCACCGTCAACGCCGCCATCGCCTATCCGGGCGAAACCATCTATGCCAAGCGCTATCTCGTCCCCGGACTCGAATCCGAATTACAGCGCGGCTCGGTCGCTGTCCGGATCCCCGGCCGCTCCTGGGCGCTCACCATCTGCGCCGACCTCGACCGCCCGGCCCTGGTACGGCAGAACCGCACCGACGGGGCGACGCTACTCCTGGCTCCCGCACTGGATTTCAGCGTCGACCACTGGTTACACAGCCGGATGGCAGCAGTACGGGCCGCCGAATCGGGCATCGCCATCGCCCGCCCCGCCCAGCTCGGCGAGTTGACCGCCATCGACGCCCGGGGCACCGTTCGAGCGTCGGTCCGCACCGACATCACCGAAACCCATACCGCACTGGCCGACATCCGCACCGCTGACGGTCACACGCCCTATGCCCGATGGGGCGATTGGTTCGGCGCACTGTCCATCGCGCTGACGGTGGCCTGCGGACTCGCGGCTCTGCGTCGCCCGGCCGATCGACCGAGGAGACCGCGAGAACAGCTCGATCAGTCCAGTTCGGGCCACTCATCGGCGACGATCAACCGGTCCGCCGCCAGGAGCAGCCCGTAATGCGCGGCGATCACGCCGGGCGGATAGGTCGGCCAGAACGAGACGGCCCCGGTCGCCTTGTCGATGACGTACACCGAGCCGCCGATCGGGATCGGTCGATCCGGTGGCGCGTGTAACGGCTGCACCGCGAACACGGCGAAACCGTCGGCGAATTCGACGATCTTCCGATCGTGCCCCGGCTGATCAGCAGGAAGGTATTCGGCCGCCACTCGCGTGGCCTCGGCCCGGTCGACCGGCGTCAGCGCGTCGGTCCGATATGCATGGATGTCCACGATGTTCACTCCTCGCGGCGATTGTCGTCGCCCAGGGTGGGATCGCGGGTGAAAATGAGCGAGCCCGGCGTCCCTGCTCCCCCCTCCTGGAGCAGGCCCGGCCGGGCTCGCGAGAAAAGTGTCGCGCGCGGGGCCAGCAGGATCCCTAAGAGTCACTTAACGCCGACGTTGTCATCGGCGCGATTCACCGCGATACCCCCGTATGACGGACAATTCCTGCGGTGCGCACTGCGCGCGCCTGTGTACCAGGGACGGGCTGGCCGAGGTGCTGGCCACCGATCGCGGGCTCCTGCACTGGCGGGCGATGCGCAGTCTCAGCGATGCGGGGCTGGCCGAGCACGCGGTCCAGGAGACGTTGCTGCGCGGCTGGCGTTCGTGCCGCGACTTCGACAGCCGCAAAGGCAGCGTGCGGACGTGGCTGCTGGCGATCGAACGCAATGTCATCATCGACATCGTGCGGGCCCGCGCGGTGCGACCCGGCGATGTGGGCTGGGACGACATCACCGAGGTGTCCGTCAACGGAAGACCGGATTTCGCCGACGGACTGGTCGACGGACTGCTCGTCGACCAACTGCTGTCGCGGCTCCCGGAACCGCAGCGCGCGGCGGTGACCGAGGTGATCCTGCACGACCGTGGATACCGCGAAGTCGCCGCGGACCTCGGTGTTCCGGTCGGGACGGTGAAGACCAGGGTCCACTATGCGCTGCGATCGCTGCGGCAATTGCCAGAAGTTGCCTGACTTCGATCGCTGATCGCTCGGCTGGGCACCCGACCAGCGTCTTTTGATACTTCCATCCGGTTACAGTTCGGTAACTGTGCTTGCCCTGTGGTTGCCAACGTTGCAAGAGTGAACCACTGGGTTTGGTGTTACCAGGTGTTACCAATGGGAAGGGAGGGGTGCTCCGTCCCCGGAGCACCGACCGAACATGCAACCAAACATCATCAAGGCCGGAATCTGCTCGACCGTGTCCGCCGCGGTGGTGGTGTCGCTGTCGGGCTTGGTCCCCGTGACCGCCCACGCCGCCCCGGAGCCGGCGACCAGTGAGCAGCTCGCCGGTAAAACGATCTTCCTCGACCCCGGACACCAGGGGACCGCGCACACCGAGGACCTGAGCCGCCAGGTCGACAACGGCCGCGGCGGCACCAAGGACTGCCAGACCACCGGGATGACCTCGCTCAACGGGATCCCCGAACACACCATCAACTGGGACGTCGCGCAGCTCGTGCAGGCGTCGCTGAAGGCGCTGGGCGCCGAGGTGGTGCTGAGCCGTGCCGACGACACCGGCTGGGGCGGCTGCGTCGACGATCGCGCCCGCGCGGCCAACCAGTCCGGCGCCGATGTGGCGGTGAGTATCCACGCCGACAGCGCGGGCCCCGACCAGCACGGATTCCACATGATCGTGCCGCAGCTGCCGATCCCCGACCCGATCGCCGACAAAGCACAGTCCGGTGGTGGACGCCTGGTGTCGAGCGCGGTCCGCGATGCCTACCTGGCGGCCGGGTTCTCGCCCGCGAACTACGCGGGCGTCAAGGCGGGCCTGCAGACCCGGGAAGACGTGGCGGGCCCGGCGCTGACGCAGGTGCCGATGGTGTTCGTGGAGATGGGCAACGGCGCCAACGTCGACGATGCCGCCCGCCTGGAATCGCGCGAAGGTCAGCTCGAGCACGCGGTCGCCATCACGACAGGCGTCGTCGGGTTCCTGCTGAACAAACCGATCCCCGCCTTCGCCGCCGCGCCGCTACCCGCCCGGGTGCCGGTCGCGACCACGACCCAGACACCGAAGCGCGCACCCGCGGCCGACTCCACCCAGACCCCCGCGCCGTCGTCATCCAGCGCACCGAGCCCGGCTGGGAGCCCGAACGCAGCTGTGGCCCCGACCGAGGATCCGTCGGCCGAGCCGACAGCACCCGGACCTGCCGGAGACCAGAACGGAGCTTCCGCACCGGCCGAGGATCCGACCGGCGCAGGCACTCCCGCCGAGGGCGCGACCGCAGGTCCCACGCCCACCTCGACACCGGACCCCGAGACGAACGCACCGGCACCGGCCCAGCGATCTGCCGAGGAGTCGACATCGACGACCGGCACCAAGACGCCGACTCAGCCGCCCGCGCAGGAGCAGGCCCCGGCGCGGCTTCCGAGCGGGTCCAGTGATGACACGCCACCCGCCGAGGAACCGGCCACGAACGCACCCCTCGCACCGGCACCCGCGCAGGTCCCCGCCCGTGCCCCGATCGCCGATCCGGTTCCGGTAGCCCCGGTCCGCACCGCAGCCCCCGGCGCCCCCGCCCGTACGGCCGAACCCGAGGCTCCCGCCACCACTCCCAAGAAGCGTGGCACAACCCCCAAGACAGAGTCGCCTTCGAACGAATCCGAGCTCGACCTGAGCACGCTCGGCGGCCCGATCACCACCGTCATGACCCTGTTGATGCCCCTGGCCCAAGCCCTCGGCATGGACGAATCGACCATCCCCGGCCAGCTGATCAACCTGGTCTACACCCTGGCAGGCATGGTTTTCGGCCCCAGCTGACAGTAGCCCCGAGCGCACCGCCCACCCCTGCTACGGGGTGGGCGGTGTGCTGTGCGGCGGCAGTCGGGGCACGTTCCAGCTCGTAGTCGGTCGAGCCGCAGGTCGCCTCACCGCAGGTCATCCGGGGTGCGACGTCGACTCCTGCGGTGGATGCACGGACGGGCCGACGTCGGTGCGGTGGCGAAGTGGCAGCATGGGCCGGGTGATTCCTGTCGTGATCGTTGCTGGGTTTCTCGGCTCGGGAAAGACGACCCTGCTCAACTACCTGCTGCGCAACAACCGGGGCACCCGCATCGGGGTGGTCGTCAACGACTTCGGCGCGGTGAACATCGACGCGATGCTGGTGGCCGGGCAGGTCGACGCGATGGTCTCGCTCGGCAACGGCTGCGTGTGCTGCGCGGTGGACGTCTCCGAACTCGACGACCTGTTCGGCCGGCTGGCCCAACCCCGCAGCGCGGTCGACGTGATCGTCGTGGAAGCCAGCGGCCTGGCCGAGCCCCGCAACCTGATCCGCATGGTGATCGCCAACCCGAACCCCCGCATCGCCTACGGCGGATTGGTCGAGGTGGTCGACGCAGAACAGTTCGCCTCGACCAGTGCCCAACATCCCGAGCTGGTGACACACCTGCGAATGGCCGATCTGGTCCTGGTGAACAAGGCCGACCGGGTCACCCCCGAAGCGCTGACCGCCCTACGCGCACAGATCACCGACTGGGTCGACCAGGTCCCGGTCTACGCGACAACGCACGGCCGCATCGACCCCGGCCTGCTGTTCGACGACCGCGACCCGGAACAACCGAAAGTGGCCCAGCAGTTGAGCTTCGACGCGCTGCTCGACGACCACGATCACGACGCCCCAGACCACCACCATCTCCACGACGACTACGTGTCCGTCTCGTTCACCAGCGAGCGACCACTGAATCCCCGTGCACTGGTGAGCTTCCTGGAAGATCCGCCGCCAGGCCTGTTCCGCGCCAAGGGATGTGTGGCGTTCGCGGTAACGGGGGAGCGGCGCAAGTTCGAATTACACGTGGTCGGCAGACACATCGTCTTCACACCCGGAACCTGGGCACGCGGCGAACAACGCACCTCGAACCTGGTGCTCATCGGCGCCGGCCTGGATGCCGACGCCGCACTGAAACGCCTGCACGACACCATCTTCGACGGCGATACACCGATGGACGAGCAGTCGATGCTCGGCGTGTGGCGCTACACCCCGAGTGCGGACTAGCCGCAGGCGTTGACCCATTCCGACAGCCCGTCGGCGAACAGCTGACGTTTCCAGATCGGCACCTCGTGCTTGATCCGGTCGACCAGCTCGGCACACACCGTGAACGCCTCGGCCCGGTGCGGCGCGGCCACCGCAACGACGATCGCCAACCCGCCGATCGTGAGTGGCCCGACCCGATGGGTCGCCGCGACCGGAAGTCCGCTCGCCTGCGCCACTTCCGCGCAGATCGCATGTAGGAAGCGCTGCGCCTGGGGGTGCGCGGAGTACTCCAGCGAACTCACCTCCTGCCCACCGTCGTGGTTGCGCACTTTGCCGGTGAACACCACGACAGCGCCGAATTCCGGCCCGTCGACAGCCTTTTCGACGACGAGGGGGTCGAGGTCGGAATCGCTGATGGTCGCCAGCCGAACCGCACCGAAGTCACTCATGATTGCCGCCTCCGGCTACTTGCGCGAGCAGATGATCCAACAGCGGTTCCAGCACCGCGATCCCGTCCTTCACCCCGCCGGGCGACCCGGGCAGGTTGACGACGACGGTCCGACCCGCCAGCCCGGCGACGCCACGACTCAACGCGGCGAGCGGGAACTTCGCGGTCCCACGCTGCCGGATCGCCTCGGCGACACCGGGCAGCTCACGGTCGAGCACGGCATGGGTGGCCTCGGGTGTCGCGTCAGTGGGGGAGGCGCCGGTGCCGCCGGTGGTGACGACGAACGCGGGCTGCTCGCTCAGCGCGTCGGCCAGTCCGGCGGCGATGTCGGCATCGGCGTAGACGAGCGGTCCGCGCACCGAGAAACCTTGGGCGGCAAGCCAATCGGCAAGAACTGGGCCAGTGGTATCGGTACGGGTGCCGGCCGCGCTGCCGGTGGACGCGACCACGACGACGGCCGTTCGCGAAATATCCTGTGCGCCGGCAGGTTCAGCGTCGGAGAGTTCTGCCACCTCGGCAATGTCGAGAGCGCCCGCGATGCAGTGGGCTCGAACATCCGCGACGGCGGTGGTCACTGGCGGCGCGGACTCGACTCCGGCGGGTGCGGCGTCGGCCGGAGTCGGCACGGATCCACTGTCGCCCCGGACCTCCGGTCGCACCCAATGTCCGTGCTTGCCACCTTCTTTGGTGACCAGCCGCACCCCGTTCATCACTGCGGCAGGATCCACCGCCTTCACCATGTCGTGCAGCGTCAGCCCCGCCACGGCGACAGCGGTCAACGCTTCCATCTCGACCCCGGTGGGCCCCTTCGTCTTGGCGGTCGCCTCGACAGTGATGGACGTCTCGGTGAACCCGAACTCCACCTTCACCGACGACAACGCCAGCTGATGGCACAGCGGAATCAGCTCGGAAGTCCTTTTCGCACCGGCGATCCCGGCCAACCGCGCCGTCGACAACACATCGGCCTTCGGCATCCCCTCGGCCCGCACCAGCGCGATCACCTCGGCCGTGGTCTGCAATTCGCCTGCGGCGACAGCGATCCGGGTGGTGTCGGCTTTCGCGCTGACATCGACCATGCGCGCCCGACCCTCACGGTCGACGTGGGACAACTCGCTCATAGGGACAAGATTCGCACAGGGGCACCGGCGGCCAGCGAGGTGACCTCGGCAGGAACGTCGACGAGCACATCGGCCCAGGCCATCCCCGCGATGAGATGCGACCCGGGGCCCGAGATCACTTCGACCCCGTCCTCGGTCAGCAACCCACGCAGATACTGGCGACGACCGGCAGGGGAGCGCACCGGGGTCAGCAGGGTCACCTCACGGCTCACCACTTCCGGCAGTCCTGCCAGCGCGCGCACGGCGGGCCGGGCGAAGACGGCGTAGGAAACCATCGTGCTCACCGGATTCCCGGGAAAACTGAGCACGGGCACCTCGTCGACCACGGTGTACCCCTGCGGCCCGCCGGGTTGCACCGCGACCGACCCGAAGGTGCCACCGAGCGGCCCCAACACATCCTTGACCACCTCGAAATCGCCCTTGGACACCCCACCGGAGGTGAAAACCAGGTCGGCGACGGCGGTCGCGGCGTGCAGCACCGAGGTGAACAGGGCTGGGTCGTCGGTGCTGTGCGCGATCTCGACCACCTCCACCCCGTCGGCCTGCAACGCGGCGGCCAAGGCGATGCCGTTGGAGTTGTAGATCTGGCCGGGTGCGAGGGTGCTGCCCGCGGGCTGCAATTCGTCACCGGTCGTGATGCAGACGGCACGTAGTCGAGTAAGCACCGGGACAGCAGGTAAGCCGACAGCCGCCAGCGCCGCGATGTGCCGGGGCGCGAGCACCGTTCCCGCTCGCGCGACCAGCTCCCCGGTTCGCACATCGGTTCCGGCCTCGCGCACGAATTCCCCACGCCCACGGCCACGTTCGATGACGATCCGTCCCTCGCCCGCCTGCACGTCCTCGACCGGCACCACGCAATCAGCGCCGGGTGGCATCGGCGCACCGGTCATCACCTTCAACGCCGAACCCGCCGGCAAGGCATCGGTGCCCGGCTTCCCGGCCGCGACCACGCCGACAACGGGCAGGGTCACGGGCGTGACGGCGACATCGGCCGCGCGCACGGCGTAACCGTCCATCGCCGAGTTGCGGAACACCGGCAGGTCGATCGGCGACACCACATCGGCCGACAGTGTGCGCCCGAGCGCGTCGGGAACCGGCACCTGTTCGTCGGGCCGGTCGGCGAGGTGGGCCAGCAGCGCGGCGACGGTGTCGCGGTACTCGTCGACGCTGCGTGCCGACGCGGTGGCGGGCCGGGGAGTCATGTAGCCAGCCTAATAGGCGCTCTCGGGCGGAGACGGTTCCGCGTCGCTCACGGTGGCGAGTGCCCCGCGGTGAGCTGACGAGTTCGCGACGAATCGGCCCGGCGCCCCGAATGTGACGGGCCCTACGGGTCATACTGGAAGGATGACGCTGGTCCAGATGGGGATTCCCGCTGTGCGCTCGGAGCGGCCGTCCCTGGACGGCAGGCCCGAGACGCCGTTCCTCGTCGACCGCTTCGGCCGGATCGCGCGCGACCTGCGCGTGTCCATCACCGAGAAGTGTTCGCTGCGCTGCACCTATTGCATGCCCGAAGAAGGCCTGCCGCCGATCCCGCGCGAGGAACTGCTCACCGCCGACGAGATCGTGCGCCTGGTGTCGCTTGCCGTGCGCGAGTTGGGTGTGAAGGAAGTCCGGTTCACCGGTGGCGAACCGCTGATGCGCCGCGAGCTGGAACAGATCATCGCGGGCTGTCACGAGGCGGTGCCCGGCACGCCGCTGGCCATGACCACCAACGGGGTCGGCCTGGAACACCGCATCCACAAGCTCGCCGCCGCCGGTCTGACCAGGGTCAACGTCTCCCTCGACACCGTCGACCGGGAAGATTTCACCCGCCTCACCCGCCGCGATCGCCTCGAATCGGTCCTCAACGGCATCCGTGCCGCGCGCGACGCCGGCATGGCTCCGGTGAAGGTCAATGCCGTGCTGATGCGCCAGAACCTGGAGGGCGCGGCCGACCTGCTCGCCTGGTGCCTGGCCGAACAGGCCGAACTCCGATTCATCGAGGAAATGCCCCTCGACGCCGACCACGAGTGGGCCCGCGACAACATGGTCACCGCCGCCGACCTCCTGGAAGTCCTCGGCGAACGCTTCGCTCTCACGCCGACCGCCCGCGCCGACCCGTCGGCCCCGGCCGAGAAATGGCTGGTCGACGGCGGTCCGGCGACCGTCGGCATCATCGCCACGGTCACCCGCAAGTTCTGCGACAGCTGCGACCGCACCCGGCTCACCGCCGACGGCATGCTGCGCTCGTGCCTGTTCAGCGACCAGGAATTCGACGTGCGCACCGCGTTGCGGGCAGGTGCCGACGACGACGAGGTCGCCGAACTGTGGCGCGGCGCGATGTGGCAGAAATGGGCCGGTCACGGCATCGATGCCGCCGGTTTCGTCCCCCCGGAACGCACGATGGGAGCCATCGGTGGTTGAGGTCCGCTATTTCGCCGCCATCGCCGACGCGGTCGGCAAGAACACCGAATTACTCGACCTCCCCGCAGGCGCCACCGTCGCCGACCTACGCGCCACCCTCGCCGCCACCTACGGCTCCGACGTAGACGGCCTCGTCGGCGTCTGTGCCTTCCTGATCGGCGACGAACTCACCCGCGACCCCTCCGCCATGCTCCGCGACCGAGTAGACGTCCTCCCGCCCTTCGCCGGCGGCTAGCCGTGGTCCAGAGCAAAGCCCCCGACGTACCGACCTATCTCGCCGAACTCCCCGACGGTCGTCGCGAGGCCGTCACCAGGTTGCGTGACCTGTGCCTCCAGGAGCTGCCCGGCTTCACCGAGGTGATGGCCTACGGCATGCCCACCTACGAACGCGACGGCACCCCCGAAGTCGCCGTGGCCAGCCAGAAGCACTACATCTCCGTCTACCTGCTCCGCTCCGACATCCACGAAGCCTTCACCGACCGCCTCGCAGCCCACGACATGGGCAAGAGCTGCCTACGCTTCCGCAAAGAACCGGACTACGACTTGGTCCGAGACCTGTTGCGCGCCACCGCATCCGGTGACGGCGCGGTGATCTGTTGATCCGCAACAGGATTCGCGCCGCATCGTAGACCTCGCTACGCTCCTCGACGTGCCGGGGCCCGGCGTGCGTTTCGAGAAAGTGTGTGTGCGGTGTCGCTGGGGATGGTCGTGGTCATGGTGGTGATGGGCGTGCTCGCGTATCAGCGCGGGTTCAACCCGTTCGCGTGGATTCTCGCTGCGGGGTGCTTGGGGGCGCTCGTGTTGTTCTTCCTGCCCTCGGCGAGGGAGGCCGGTCTCGATGCCGAGGCCAAGCGGGTGCGTACACAGCGCGGCAACCTGGTCGGGGGCTGCTTGACCGGGCTGACGTTGCTGGCCTGTCTGGTCGGGTTCGTCGTCGGACTGACCGAGGCGATGTCGGCCTAGCGCCACCAGGTGTCGAGCGGGGTGACCGGGACGGTGCGCTTGTGGCGGGTGTTGGTGAAGATCGTTTCCAGTCGGGTCGCCACCTCCGCGGTGACGTCCTTGCCTTCGAGGTAATCGTCGATCTCGCTGTAGCGCAGGCCGAGGGCGTCCTCATCGGCCAGCGCCGGGCGGTCGTCCTCGAGGTCGGCGGTGGGGACCTTGGACCAGATGCTCGACGGGGCGCCGAGTTCCTGCAGCAGGGCTGCGCCCTGGCGCTTGGTGAGGCCGGTGAGGGGCGTCAGGTCGACACCGCCGTCGCCGAACTTGGTGAAGAACCCGGTCACCGCCTCGGCCGCGTGATCGGTACCGACCACCAGCAGGCTTTCCTGACCTGCGAGGGCGTACTGCGCGACCATCCGCTCACGCGCCTTGATGTTGCCGCGCACGAAATCGCGCAACCGCTCGTGATCCAGCGCGCCCGCGACCTCGATGCCGATCGCGTCGGCGCTGGGCCGGATGTTCACCACGACCGTGCGATCGGGGTCGATGAAGTTCAGGGCGATCTGCGCGTCGTGCTCGTCGGCCTGCACGCCGTAGGGCAGTCGCACGGCGAGGAATTTGGCCTCGACACCGTCGGCCCGCAACTCCTCGACGGCCAGCTGGCACAGCCGCCCGGCCAGCGCGCTGTCCTGCCCGCCACTGATCCCGAGGGCGAAACCCTTGGCCGGGGTGGTGGCCAGGTAGTCCTTCAGGAAGTCGACGCGCTGCCGGACCTCCTGCTTCGGCTCGATCTCGGGCAGCACACCCAATTCGGCAATGATCTGTTCACGCAGTGTCCCCATGCGGTCTCACTGTACTTGGGAGACAGGCGAAACGAGGTGGCGAACGAGCCATTCCCAGTTGTCGCCGATCTGTTCGCGCGAGTAGCCGAGCACCTCGACCTGGTGGATCACCAGGGCCGCCGACAGTGAGGACAGCAGCGTGTCGGCGATCAGCGGGATCTCACCGTCGATCCGGGTCGCGCGCAACAGCAGCACCACATGCGCCTTGTGCAGGGCGTACGGTCCGGCACCGAAACGCCCGTCGGCCTCCGCGGCGCGGTGCAGATCGCCTTCGACCTCGATGTCGAGCAGCCGGGTCCGCCCGAACGCGATCAGCCGGTCGACCGGGCTCGCCCCCGGCCCGAGTGGCGCTGGCCCGAACATGAACGCCGCCTGGAACTTCTGTTCGGAGTGGTCGAGCAGGGCCAGCATCAGCCCGGTCCGATTGCCGAACCGGCGGAAAACAGTCCCCTTGCCGACCCCCGCTCGTTTGGCGAGCGCGTCCATGGTGAGGCCGTCGACACCGTGTTCGCGCACCAGCTGCTGCGCCGCGTCGAGCAGTAGCGCGCGATTACGGGCGGCGTCGGCGCGTTCGACCGGCTCCGCGCTGCCCGGCAGCGGCTGCCCGATTCCCAGCAGCAGCGGCTCGTCGGACCTGGGTGTGCTGGAGCTCACGCCGCTCACTAGCCCTCCACGGGAAGTAATCGGACCGCAGTCCGGTTGATGCTGGATGAAACTTGGATCACCCCACTGAGTACACCAGGAGTCGCCATGAGCGAGACCCGCATCCTCACTCTCGTCGGAAGCCTGCGCGCGGGCTCCATCAACCGCCGCCTGGCCGAGGCCGCCGCGCAGACCGCGCCCGCCGACGTCGCCATCACCATCTACGAGGGTCTCGGCGAGCTCCCGTTCTACGACGAGGACCTGGACGTGCCCGGTGCGGTGCCCGCGCAGGCCGAGGCCCTGCGTGCCGCCGTCGCCGAAGCCGATGCCCTGCTGCTGGTAACTCCCGAATACAACGGCACCCTGCCCGCCGTGCTGAAGAACGCCATCGACTGGGCCTCGCGCCCGTACGGCGCCGGTGCGATCAAGGGCAAGCCGGTCGCGGTGGTGAGCGCGTCGATCAGTCCGCGCGCCGCGGCGTGGGCGCACGGCGACGCGGTCAAGTCGGTCGGCGTGGCGGGCGGCATCGTCGTCGAGTCGGCCACCGCGCAGTTCGCCACCATCGGCGAGCGCTTCGGGCAGACGCATCCGGCCCGCGACGCGGAGGCGCTGTCCCAACTCGGCGCGACCGTGCACGAGTTGGTCGCGGCGGCGAAGGGCGCGCGGATCTCGGCGTAAGCTGGGCCTTCGAACAGGGGCGTCGCATCCATCGCGGATGCGACGCCCCTTCGCTGTCCGCGAAGTTTGCTGAAGACTCGCCGGGAGACGAAATTGTGATCTGAACCACCGTTTTCCCTGCTGGCCGGGCGCCCGTCCTGGGACTTACCGCGTAGGAATTACATCGGTGCGACTCGCAACACCTTGTGTTGTTCCCATCTGTCGGACACTAGGTGTAGTGTCTGTCGTACTGGAAGACGGTGTGGAGCCACCACTGATCGGGCCCAAGGGAAGGGGTTGCGAGCAGGGCTTTCTCCGCCAGATCCAGGAGTTTGCGCAGCATCACCCGTTCGTGCATTGCATACGGATCACTGGCTGTGGATCAGGCATAGAGAGAGGGACTCCCAATGACCGTCACCGTGTACACCAAGCCCGCTTGCGTGCAGTGCAACGCCACCTACAAGGCTCTCGACAAGGTCGGCGTGGACTACGACGTCATCGACATCTCGGAGAACGACGAGGCGCGTGACTTCGTCATGGCGCTGGGTTACCTGCAGGCGCCGATCGTCGTCGCGGGTGACGATCACTGGTCGGGCTTCCGTCCCGACCGCATCAAGGCGCTCGCCGTCGCGGCTGCATAATAGTCACCGACGCGAAGCGTTCTTCAGATGCGCATGGCCGGAGCGCAGGCGGAGGTACGCGTAGTTTCGCGCCGGTTCGCCGGTAAGGAGGCGCCATGCCCGAGCAGACGACTCCGGGCGGGCTGGTCTACTTCTCCAGCGCCTCGGAGAACACTCATCGTTTCGTCGAGAAGCTCGGTCTCCCGGCAACTCGACTTCCACTACACACCACTGCTGAATCGCCGCGGATCGACGAACCCTACGTGCTGATCACCCCCACCTATGGTGGTGGTCGACACGTCATGGGCGGAGAACGTCCCGACAAGGACCTCGTTCCACGGCAAGTCGCCAAGTTCCTCAACGACCCACACAACCGCGCACTGCTGCGCGGGGTGATCGCGGCCGGAAACACGAACTTCGGCGATACCTATTGCGTTGCAGGAGACATCATCTCGCAAAAATGCGGGGTGCCGTATCTGTATCGCTTCGAACTCATGGGAACCGCTGAGGACGTCGCGCGCGTCCGAGAGGGATTGGGATTGTTTTGGCAACAGCAACCACAGCACCGGCAGGCAAGTCAGCACGCCTAGAGCAGTCGGCGGTGCGGCCCGACGCGGGCGAGGTGGTCATGGACTACCACGCCCTCAACGCGATGCTGAACCTGTACGGCCCCAACGGCGAGATCCAGTTCGACAAGGATCGCGAGGCCGCGCACCAGTACTTCCTGCAGCACGTGAACCAGAACACCGTCTTCTTCCACAACCTGGACGAGAAGCTGGACTACCTGGTCAAGGAGAACTACTACGAGCCGGAGGTGCTCGACCAGTACGGTCGACCCTTCGTCAAGCAGCTGTTCCAGCAGGCCTACGCCAAGAAGTTCCGGTTCCCGACCTTCCTCGGCGCGTTCAAGTACTACACCTCGTACACGCTCAAGACGTTCGACGGTAAGCGGTACCTGGAGCGTTTCGAGGACCGCGTCTGCATGGTGGCGCTGACGCTGGCCGCGGGCGACGAGGTGCTGGCGAGCAACCTGGTCGACGAGATCATCGACGGCCGCTTCCAGCCCGCCACCCCGACGTTCCTCAATTCCGGCAAGAAGCAGCGCGGCGAGCCCGTGAGCTGCTTCCTCCTGCGTATCGAGGACAACATGGAGTCCATCGGGCGCTCCATCAACTCCGCGCTGCAGCTGTCCAAGCGCGGCGGCGGTGTCGCCCTGCTGCTCAGCAACATTCGTGAGCACGGCGCGCCGATCAAGAAGATCGAGAACCAGAGCTCGGGTGTCATCCCGATCATGAAGCTCCTCGAGGACTCCTTCTCCTACGCGAACCAGCTCGGTGCGCGTCAGGGTGCGGGCGCGGTGTACCTGCACGCCCACCACCCGGACATCTACCGCTTCCTCGACACCAAGCGCGAGAACGCCGACGAGAAGATCCGCATCAAGACGCTGTCGCTGGGTGTGGTGATCCCGGACATCACCTTCGAGCTGGCGAAGAAGAACGAGGACATGTACCTGTTCTCGCCGTATGACGTCGAGCGCATTTACGGTGTGCCGTTCGCCGATGTGAACGTCACCGAGAAGTACTACGAGATGGTCGACGACAAGCGCATCCGCAAGTCCAAGATCAAAGCGCGCGAGTTCTTCCAGACCATCGCTGAGCTGCAGTTCGAGTCGGGCTACCCCTACATCATGTTCGAGGACACGGTGAACCGGGCCAACCCGATCAAGGGCAAGATCACCCACTCGAACCTGTGCTCGGAGATCCTGCAGGTCTCCACCCCCTCGGAATTCAACGACGACCTGTCGTATTCCAAGGTGGGCAAGGACATTTCGTGCAACCTCGGTTCGCTCAACATCGCCAAGGCGATGGACTCGCCCGACTTCGGTCAGACCATCGAGACCTCGATTCGCGCACTCACCGCCGTCTCGGACCAGACGCACATCTTCTCGGTGCCCTCGATCGAGCAGGGCAACAACGAGTCCCACGCCATCGGCCTCGGCCAGATGAACCTGCACGGCTACCTGGCACGTGAGCGGGTCCACTACGGCTCCGAAGAAGGCGTGGACTTCACCAACATCTACTTCTACACCGTTGTCTATCACGCGATTCGGGCCTCGAACCTGATCGCCAAGGAGCGCGGCACCGCCTTCGGCGGCTTCGCCGACTCCAAGTACGCCAGCGGCGAGTACTTCGACAAGTACACCGAGCAGGCCTGGATTCCCAAGACCGACAAGGTGACTCAGCTGTTCACCGACGCCGGCGTGCGCATCCCCACCCAGGACGACTGGCGCCTGCTCAAGGCCTCGGTGCAGGAATACGGCATCTACAACCAGAACCTGCAGGCCGTCCCGCCGACCGGCTCGATCTCCTACATCAACCACTCCACCAGCTCGATCCACCCGGTGGCGTCGAAGATCGAAATCCGCAAGGAAGGCAAGATCGGCCGCGTCTACTACCCGGCCCCTTACCTGGACAACGACAACCTCGAGTACTACGACGACGCTTACGAAATCGGCTATGAGAAGATCATCGACACCTACGCCGCGGCCACCCAGCACGTGGACCAGGGCCTGTCACTGACGCTGTTCTTCAAGGACACCGCCACCACCCGCGACCTCAACAAGGCGCAGATCTACGCCTGGCGCAAGGGCATCAAGACGCTCTACTACATCCGCCTGCGCCAGATGGCCCTCGAGGGGACTGCCGTGGAGGGTTGCGTTAGCTGTATGCTATAATGCCTCGGTAAAATTCGGCATTGGGGGGAAATGAGTAAGCCACGAAGTGGTGTTATTTACGGAGTTCGCCTCCGTGCTGAATTTGATTACCGGTATATCGGGCTGACAACGAAGTCGGAGAATGTTCGGCTTCGACAGCACTTCCACGTCGCCCGTGCGGGTCGGAAGACTCCCTTCTATGACTGGCTGCGCAAACAGAATCGCGATGATGTAGTTGCCGACGTCCTCGATTGGGTCTATGGCCTGAACAATCTGGGGCGCGCGGAGATTGACTGGATTGCGTATCTGCGGAGAGAAGGCCAGCCGCTGCTCAATCTGGCCGAGGGTGGACTCGGACCAAACGGTGTGGTCTGGACTGCGGAGATGCGGGAGGCCGCGCGGATTCGCGGGACTGGCCGTCCGGGCGTACACCGGTTCGGTGCCGAGGCTCCGTTCTACGGGCGTACGCACTCGGCTGCACAACGGGCGAAATGGTCGGCCGGGCGAAGCCAATCCAAACTATGGGAAGTTCGGTCCAGAACACCCCGGATTCGGCCGCGTGATGTCGCAGGAGCAGCGCCTGCGCCTATCTGAGATGAGAACCGGCGCAGGAAACCCGAACTACGGGCGGACAGCCAGTGCCGAGACTCGGGCGAAGATGTCTGCTGTTCGGAAGGGGCGACCGATGCCCTCCAGTAGGCGTAACGCACACACCCGCCATCACACGAATAAGGCTGTGTTCAAAGAATCCTGTGCGTATTGCATCGAGGACCAGGCGAAGCAGAACGCTCCCGAATCTGAAGCGGATAGCTGAACTTATAAGAGATCGAAGCAGGACCAGCCGCCTCGGAACCACTGGACGATCAGTTGCCAGGTCGAGGGGTAGGTGCCGTCGGCGTAGCGCAGGCGCAGGCCGTATCGGCATTTGCCGATGGTGGTTCGGGTGTGGCGTTGGATGACCGTGCGGTGCAGGAAGGACGCGCCGAGCCAGGCGAGGATGCCGTACAGGACGGCGGTTGCGCCGGGCGCGAGGTACCAGGCGGTGGCGCCGATCGCGGCGTGCAGTGTCATGTCGATGAGGAACGCCGGGATCACGCCGGTTTCGTCGCCGCTGGAAGTGCGTGCGGTGAGCGGGAATTCGTCGCTCGGCCGGCGGGGCTCACGGGCATCGGGTGCGACGAACCCGGGTCGCTCGTCTCCACGGTTCCTCGCCGCGTGCCGGGGCGGTGCTGCGTTGCTCATGCGGCTCAGCGTGGTCGACGCCGCTTAACAAGCACCCGCTGCTGACCTTGCCGCCCTGATCAACGACTCTCGTCAACCCGAAGAAGCTTGCGGCAACCCCCGCCCTAAGTTATGGGCAATTCGACTAATAATGAAGGTGGGGACATGGATATGTCGGATCTGATTGCCGCACTGCAGCAACCGTTGTTCACACTGCTCGGAACCGCGGTGAGTTGGACCGAGGTGCTCGGGTTCGGCACCGGCGCGCTGTGCGTGTGGTTGGTCGCGCGCCAGCACATCGCCAACTGGCCGATCGGCATCGCCAACAATGTGTTCTTCATTCTGTTGTTCACGCAGGCAGGGCTTTTCGCCGATGCGGGATTGCAGGTGGTGTTCATCGCGCTGGCCGGGTACGGGTGGTGGACGTGGGCGCACGGGGCCACGCGTACCGAGCCGCTGCCCGTCCGTCGGATGACGCGGGTCGAATGGGTGGTGCTCGCTGCCTGTGGCGTGCTCGGTACCGCCGCGATCACCGTGCTGCTCGACACCGCCACCGAGTCCACCGTGCCGTTCTGGGATGCGCTGACCACCGCGTTGTCGCTGATGGCGACCTATGGGCAGTGTCGTAAGCGACTGGAGTCGTGGTGGTTGTGGATCGCGGCCGACATCGTCTATATCCCGCTCTACGCCCACAAGGGGCTGTTCCTCACGGCGCTGTTGTACCTCGGATTCCTCGCGCTCTGCGTGCGCGGGCTGATCGCCTGGCGGCGTGATGCGGTCGAGGAGCGGGTGGTGGTCGCGGCATGACGCGATACGGGCACGGGCTGGTTCTCGGCAAGTTCTATCCGCCGCACGCGGGACATCACCACCTGATTCGCACCGCCGCCGCCCGCTGCGATCGGCTGACCGTGCTGGTCTGCGCCTCGTCGGCGGAGTCGATCCCGCTGACCGACCGCGTGGCCTGGATGCGCGAAATGCATTCGGAGCCTGATATTTCCGTTGTCGGCGCGGTGGACGACGTACCGATGGATATCGCCGATCCTGCGATCTGGGATGCGCACATGGCAGTGTTCTTCGCTGCTGTTCCTGATCGCGTGGATGCGGTCTTCACCTCGGAGGCTTATGGCGAGGAGCTGGGTCGACGCTTCGGTGCCGACTCGATCTGCGTCGACCCGCAGCGACTCCGTCATCCGATCTCGGCGACTGCGATCCGCCGAAATCCCCTCGCGCACTGGGATTTCCTGTCGCCGCCGGTCCGCGCCGCCATGACCAAGCGGGTGGTGGTGCTCGGTGCGGAGTCGACCGGAACGACGACCATCGCCCGAGCGCTCGCCCAGCATTACGGCGCGGGCTACGTCCCCGAATACGGCCGCGAATACAGCGAACGAAAGCTGGCCGCGCTCGGTCCGGACGGGCACTGGTCCGACGTCGAGTTCACCTCCCCGGAATTTCCGCTGATCGCCTCGCGTCAGCAGGCGGCGGAGGATCGCGCGGCCCGCGACACCGGGCCGGTGCTCGTCTGCGACACCGATGCGTTCGCCACCACCATCTGGCATGAGCGCTATCTCGGCCACGCCCATCCCGGCATCGTCGCCGAGCGGCGCCAGCACCTGTGGCTGCTCACCGACCATGTCGGCGTCGCGTTCGAAGACGACGGTCTGCGCGACGGCGAGCACCTGCGACCGTGGATGACCGGCCGCTTCCGCGACGAGCTCACCCGCACCGGACGACCGTTCACGATGCTCACCGGCCCGCACGAACAGCGCATGGCCGCCGCAGTGGCCGCCGTCGACGCGCTGCTGGCCGCAGGCTGGTCCATTGCGGACCCGCTGCCGGAGCGTGTCACAAGTGAACGGGCGTGCACCTAGTTCGCCTGTCCGGTGCGCGGGTGCGGGTTCGTCACAGACGATCGGCGTGCTTGTGGTGATCGGCCCAAGTCTTGTCCGAGGACCCCACCGCACCGTTGCCGACCTTGTTAACGTGGCCGCGTTTTGCGATGCACGGTGAGAGGGAGCAGATGAAGCGCGCGCTCATGGCGGTAGCGGCCGGGGGATTGGCGCTGGCGGCGCTGGTCGGATGTTCGAGCGACGAGTCCGCGGAAGCGAAAGTGTTGTTCGAGCCTTGCACCGGGGTGACCGCCGACGCACTGCAGAAGGCCGGTGTCGACCCCGCGACGAAAGTTGCCGCGGGTGCACCCGCCGCGGGCTGGCAGACCTGCGAATGGACCGGCGCCACCGTCCACCTGAAGGTCTTCTCGACCTCGAGAACCCTCGAGGAGTTCGAAAAGGAATCAGGCAAAACAGCTTTCACCGACGAAACCGTCGCAGGCCGCGCAGGCCGCCGCCTGGCCGCCGCAGCGGCCCCCAACTCCTGCGACGTCCTCTTCTCCGCCGACCAAGGCGTCATCCGGATGGTCGTAGTGAACAACCCCACCGACCTGCCCATCGACCCCTGTATCGCCCTGCGTCAGATGGGCGAATCGATCGTCCCGACCTTCCCGGCATAGGCCTGCCGCTGGGGGTCAGGCCAATGCCGGGATCACCTCGCGTTCGAAGAGTTCGATGCCGGAGGTGTCGTAGGCGGCTTCGGGGAAGTTGAGGATGGAGTAGCCGAGGCCGAGATTCTTCAGCTCCGTGAGGCGTTCGATGATCTGTTCGGGGGTGCCTGCGGCGGCGCTGGTCGCGAACTGTTCGTGGACATAGGTTTCCGCTTCGTCGGCGCCGAGGAAGGGGGTGAAGCGATCGATGACAGTCGAAATGCGTTCTTGTACTTCGGTTTCGGTGGTGCCGACGATGGCGTTGAAGTTGGAGCTGCGGGTGATCGCGGCGAAATCGGTGCCGACCTCGGTGCAGTGTTGGCGCAGGATATCGGACTTGCGGGTGAACTCTTCGGGCTGGCCGCTGAAGTTGGTGTAGTTCGCGTACTTCGCCGCGATGCGCAGGGTCTTCTTCTCGCCGCCGCCCGCGATCCAGATCGGAATTCCGTTCTCCTGCAACGGGCGTGGGTGCACGATGGCGTCGTCGACCTGGTAGTACTTGCCGTCGAGGGTCGTGCGGCCGGTCTGCCAGGCCTGACGGAAGATCTGCACGCCTTCGTCGAGGCGGCCGAGGCGCTCACCGGCGGACGGAAAGCCGTAACCGTATGCGCGCCACTCGTGTTCGTACCAGCCGCCGCCGATGCCCATCTCCACCCGGCCGCCCGAGATGAGGTCGACGGTGGCAGCCACCTTGGCCAGGTAGGCGGGGTTGCGGTAGCTCATGGCAGTACACATTTGGCCCAACCGCACCCGGGACGTGGTGGCCGCGAACGCCGCCATCAGCGTCCACGCCTCGTGAGTCGCCTCGTCGGTGGGCACGGGCGTGGTGTGGAAGTGGTCGTAGACCCAGATCGACTCCCACTCGGTGCCCGCGTCGAACCGCTGAGCCAGCTCGCGCATCACCGACCACTGATCGGCCGGTTCGATACCGACCAGATCCAGCCGCCAGCCCTGGGGAACGAAGATGCCGAAGCGCACAGGTTTTCTCCTGGAGTCATAGAACCCGAGCGGCGCCACCCGCCGCGTCTGTCGACCTCCACTGTTCCACTTCCACGCGCCCAGACAACCATTCCACGCGCCCCGCGCTGAACCCTGGACCGGCCGTTATCCGCCGAAATTCACTTGGCACGCGGGGAAAACCCGGGCATGCTCACTCTCGTATGAACAATATTTCCCCACCCCGCCTCGGCATCGACTTCGGCCGAGTGATCCAGGGGGCCGCGCTCACACCGGGTGCCGCGGACACTGCTTTCCTGTCGGGCGGCTTCGACGAAGCGATGAGCACGCCGCCGAGCCCCGACGCCTTCGAGGTGCTCGCCCGGCTGGTCGACCGGGTGCACGGCAACGCCTGGGTGATCTCGAAATGCGGCCCGCGCATCGAGCAGCGAACCAGGCAGTGGCTCGACCACCACGACTTCGCCGCCCGCACCGGCATCCCCCGAGAACACTTGCGCTTCTGCAGAACTCGCGCCGACAAGGCCCCGCACTGCGCCGAACTCGGCATCACCCACATGATCGACGACCGCCTCGACGTGCACCGTTTCCTGCGCGACCTCGTGCCGCGGCTGTACCTGTTCGGCGCTCAGACCGGGCAGGTCCCCGGATGGGTGACCCACACGCCCGACTGGCCTGCCGTCGAGCGGGCGGTCGGTGCCGATATGGATCAGGTGTTCGGGTCGCCGTAGGAGGCGGCGATGTCTTTGCTGCTCGGCCAGCGGCTGTAGGTGGGGGATTGGGGCCAGCCTTCCGGGCTGTCCTGCCATTCCTCCTGGCGGCCGTAGGGGAGGGCGTCGATGAGGCCGAAGCTGTAGGCGAGTTGTTCGGTGCCGCGGCCGTCGGTGTGCCAGGTGCGGTAGACGGTGTCGCCGTCGCGCAGGAAGGTGTTCACGGCGAAGCCGGCGTCGGGGCCTGCGCCCATGTCGGCGCCGAAGGGGCTGTCGGCGGTCGAATACCAGGTCATCGTGTTGCCGACGCGCTTCTTGTAGGCGAGTACCTCATCCATCGGCCCTTGCGTCACGATGACGAATCGCGCGTCGTAGCCGTCGAGGAAATCGAGCCGGGCCCACTGCGCGGTCAGGCCGGTGCAGCCGGGGCACTGCCAGGTGTTCCCGGGCGTCCACATGTGGTGATAGGTGATCAGCTGCGGGTGGCCGTCGAAGACCTCCGCGAGCGAAACATCGCTGCCGTCTTCGGCTTTCAGTGTGTAGTCGGGCAGTTGGACGGCGGGCATGCGGCGTCGCTGGGCGGCGACGGCGTCGAGTTCGCGGGTCGCGGCCTTCTCCCGAATCCGGAGCTGATCGAGTTCGGCCTGCCAGGTGTCCTGGTCGACGATGGTGGGCAATGCGGTCATGGTGCGCCTCCCGACGGTGGTGGGCAGTCCGGTCACGGTGCGCCTCGACGGTGATGGACAACCCCGGTCATGGTGCGCCGTACGATGTGCACAGCGTCCACATTTACTATGTTCACACCGTATACTTCTTCGAAAGGGAGTTCAAGGGTTGGCCTATCACCACGGTGACCTCGCGGCGGCGCTGGTCGAAGCGGGACTGGAACTCACCAGATCCGGCGGTCCTGACGCGCTGACGATTCGCGAAGTCACCCGCCGCGTCGGCGTCACGCCCAACGCCGCCTACCGGCACTTCCCCGACCGGCAAGCCCTGCTGCGTGCGGTCTCGGCCGCGATCGAGTCCAGGATGGCCGCGGCGATGGAGCGCAGTCCGACGGCGCCGCGGGAGAGCCTGCGCGCGGTCGGCCTCGGCTATATCGCCTTCGCGCTGACCGAACCGGGCTGGTTCGCGGTCGCGTTCTTCGGTGCGGGCGACACCTCGCCCGAGTCGGTCGTCGACTCGCCCGCCTATCTCGCGCTCGCCGACGCGCTCGACATGATGGTGCACATCGGCGGCCTCGCCCCCGCGGCACGCGCCGGCGCCACCTGGAGTTGCTGGTCCACCGTGCACGGATTCGCGGAACTGGCGTTGCGCGGGCCGCTGCGGCACCTGGACCGCGCCGAACTGTGGCCGCTCGCCGAACAGGCCGTCGATACCGTCATCGCGGGACTGCCGCAGGTGGTGTGACCGGTGCCACTGTGACCAGTGGTACGCGAGCTCGAGATGAAACGTGTGAGCTCGGCATGTAGTCTCGTCAGTGGAAGGGTGTGCCCGGGTGGGTACTCCAAGCGATCCGCGGAGTCATCACCCGCGGCGACTGTGAGGAGGTGGGGTTGCTATGCGCAACGAACCCCCCAGTCGAAGGCCGCGCGGCGTCGCCCCTTCGCTCACGCACCACACATCCTGACCTGCTTGCGGTCGGTGCGTGTCGGCCTCGGCGGTGGACGCCCCGCGGTGTGAAACACCGTCACTCGTTCCACTTCTCGCCCATCCTGTAGCTGTGCCGCAGGGGTGTGCGCTGTAAACGCCAGAGGACTCGATCATGTCGAACGTCGATCTCGTCACCACCCGTCACGTACCCACCGAAACCGTTGTGCCCGAAGTGATTTCGCCGCGCCGCACGGCCGTCGAGGACCATGCGGTCACCGAGGCGCTCGAGATCCTGTCCGAATCGGTGCGCGATATCGTCGAAACCCACCGCGTCTGCGGCGGTCTCGACTGGCTCGACAACCGTCCGCCGCACGTCATCGCCGACGCGCTGGCCCGCATGGACGCCGTGCAGGCCGGTGTCGTTTTCCGGCTGCTCGACAAGGAGCGCGCACTCAGCGTGTTCGAGGAGCTCGAGCCGGTCGACCAGCAGCAGATCCTGCAGGGCCTGCGCGAGAAGAGCTTTCGCGATCTCGTCGAGGCGATGGACCCCGACGACCGCGCCCGCATGCTGCACGAAGCACCCGCCAAGGTCGCCAAGAAGGTCCTGGCCGGGCTGAGCCCGCGCGAGCGCCGGATGACGGCCACGCTGCTCGGCTACCCCGAGGGCTCGGTCGGGATGTACATGACGCCGGAAGTCGTTGCGCTGCCGGACAATCTGACCGTCGCGCAGGCACTGGGTTGTGTGCGCGCCAAGGGCGGCAACGCCGAGACTGTCTACACGCTGCCCGTGGTCGATCGCGGCCGCCGCCTCACCGGCATCGTCGAACTGCGCGAGCTGGTGCTGCACTCCCCGGACGCGATGGTGTCCGAACTCGTCGTCACCGAGCCGCCGTTCGTGCGCGCCACCGATGCCGCGGAGAAGGCCGCCCGGCTGATGAGTTCCACCAACCTCATCAACCTGGTGGTCGTCGACAGCGAGGATCGCGTGGTCGGGCTGCTCACCATCGACGACGCGATGGAAGTGCTGGAGGCCGCCGACAGCGAGGACGTCGCCAAGCAGGCCGGTTCGGCGCCGTGGGAGGGCCACTACATGGCCGCCAAGGTGTTCCAGCTGGCGCGCTACCGGGCACTGTGGCTGACGCTGCTGCTGTTCGCGGCCACGCTGACCGTGAGCGTCACCGACATGTTCGCCTCCACCCTCGAACAGGCCGCGAGCCTCGCGCTGTTCATTCCGCTGCTGATCGGCGCGGGCGGCAACGCGGGCGCGCAGGCGGCGACGGCGTGTGTGCGTGCGCTGGCGGTCGGCGAGGTGCGCGTCTCGGATCTGTTCAAGGTGATCTGGCGTGAATGCCGGGTGGGGCTGGTGCTCGGCACCATGCTGGCCGCCGCGGGTCTGCTGATCGGCACGGTGTTCGTCGGGCCGAAGATCGCCATCGTCGTGGCCATCACACTGGTGGTCATCTGCGGCTGGGCGGCGACCATCGGCGGCACGATGCCGTTGCTGGCCAAGAAGTTTCGCATCGACCCCGCGGTGGTGTCGGCGCCGATGGTGACCACGCTCGTCGATGCGACCGGGCTGATCATCTACTTCACCACCGCCAAGCTGGTGTTGGGGATCTAGCGCTGCGGGAACAAGGTGAGCGCCTTGCTCATGACGTCCTTGGCGACGTCGTCGGTCTTGGCGACCACCTCCACCACCGGGATGCGCCTGCCGAACGCGGTGGACTCGGCGGGCAGTTCCGGGCCGACGGCCGCGGTGTAGATCGGGATCGTGTTGTCGTAGACCGAGACCGAGCGGTGCACCGTGCGGCCGTCGATGTGGTCTTCGGTGCTGTTGGCGGCGAGGTAGTCGGGCACCCGGTATTCGTAGCTCACGGTGATCTTCTCGCCGCGATAACCGAACAGGCATTGGGTGAGGCGCTGCTCGTCGTCGGGGACGGTGTCGGGCAGTTTCGTGCGGACCGTGCACGGGTCGGCGCCGAGCAGCACCGTCGGCGCGGTGTCGGGGGAGGTGCCCTGCGGGGGCGACTGGCGCCAGCGGTCGAGCATGCCGGGAATCAGTTCGTCGGCGACCGTGCATGGGTTCTTGCCCGGGGTGGAAAGGCCGAGGTAGAAGGCCGCGCTCGAGGGGAACTGCGCGGTCGCACCGCAGGCGCGAGGTTCGCCGGTGTCGCGGTCGGGGATGGTGCGCACGGTCGCGTCGCCGATCGGCCGGACGAAGCCTTTGCCGCCCGACGACACCTCGCTCAACAGGGTCGCGTGCCAGGTCAGCGTCGAGCCCTCACCGGCTTTGTCGCTGCCGAGAACAGCCCGGCACGAATCCAACCCGACGGTCACGCTCTTGACCTCGCCGAGGCCTGCGAGTGTTTCGCGGGGTAGCAGGGCGCACACGTCGACCTGGCGGGTGGCCTGGGCGACCTCGTCTCGCTGCTGCTGATTCTGGGGGACCTTCGACCAGAATTCCGGCGGTTGGGCGGGGATCACCGGTGCGGGCGGCGGTGGCAACTTCCCGTAATCGGGTGGGTCGCCCGCGTCGTCGCCCCCGCAGCCGGCGCACACGAGCAACGCGGCAGCGGCCAGCGCCATCCTGCGATACATCCGCACCCCTGTCCTCGGCAGATCCGGGCCCCGACACGCGCCCGACCCCCGAGTCTGCCCGCGACGGCAACCCGCGCGCAAACATCGGGCGAGGTCGTTCTCAGAACGTTGTCACCGCACCAGCGGCAGGGTTTCGCGCATGACCTTTTCCGCGATCGCCGAATCGGCCGTGACCGAGACGGTGGGCACGCGTCGACCGATCAGCGCGTCGGTCGGCCCCGGCGCCAAACCCGGACCGACAACAGCCGACAGCGAGGCCATCTCGGCCTGCGCGGTGTCGAACCGATACACCTGGCGGGAACCGACCGTGAAGGCAGGAGCGTTGTCGACGATGGAACGTTCCTCGAGGTAGTCGTAGGTGATGATCGCGTCGCGCCCGCCGACGCTCACCTTGCAGGTGATGACACCCTGATCGGCGACCGGCACCCGAACACCGAGCGCAGGCGCGACCGCGCACGGATCAGCCCCGGTGATCACCGTCCGGTCCGAGTCCGGCGAGGTCCCCTGCGCCGGTTCCTTACGCCACTCGGTCAACGCGATCCGCAACAGCGTCTTCGCCGACGCGCACGCGTCCTGCGGCGCCCGCACACTGAAGGACAGATCGGCCCCCGCCTCGAACCGCGCCCACGCCTGACACGCGCCACGCACCTGCGGATCAGCCGACGCCGCGGGTTCGTCGTTGAACAACACCCGCACATCACCCATCGACTCGTCGTCCACCGGCCCGTCCATGCTCGGTTCACCCTCGAACATCACCCCGGTACTCCACGTCGCATCGATCCCGGTGAGATGGCCGTCGACAGCGATATTGAGCCGACACTGATTCGGATGCACGTTCTCGACGTCGCGCACGGTCCCGAGGCTGCCCAGCGCCGCGCGGGGCAACAGCGCGCACACATCGATCGCCCTGACCTTACGCAGGACAGTGACCTTCGCCTGATCGGAATCCGCTGCGGTGGACCAGAATCCGCCCTTGGGCATGGAGTCCGGTGCGGGTTCGCTCCCGCAGGCGACCAACGTCAGCGCTGCGGTGATCAAGAGGATCATCCGTCGCAAGGTCGATTCCCTTCGTTCAGGTGGCCGGGAACAGTTCGGCGGTGCGGGTCAGCACTTCTCGCAATACCGCAGGGTCGCGACCCATCAATTTGACGACCGGCACGCGCGGACCGTAGAACGAGTTGGCCTTGCCGGTGGAGGGCATCGCAGGTCCGAGAACGGCCCCGTACCAATAGCCTTCGGTGATGCTGCGAAGGTCGTAGCCGGGGTGGCCGTTGACGACCAGAATCGGTTCGCCCTGGACGACCATGCGCTCACCGGTGTACGAGTACTGCAAGTCGATATTGCTGCCCTGATATTCGAAGACGCACCCGTGCACGAACTGTCTGGTCGGTGGGGTCGTCGTGCCGAGGCGTGTCAGCACCGCACACGGATTCGCGCCCGCGACAACGGTTTTCGGTGTGTCCGGTGAGGTGCCGATTGCCGGAGCGCTGCGGAGCACGTCGAGCGCACCGGGCAGGATCGAGTCGAGCAGGGCGCACGGCTTGTCGGCGACGGGCGTGGTCATCTGGACGAAGAGGCCGATGGTGACCGGAAACCGGGCCGTCGCCATGCACGAATGTACCTGCACCCCGGATTCCGGCCCGGCCTCGTCTTGCTCGGCGAAGACGACTGCGTCACCGATCCGGGACTCCACGCCCCCGTCGAACGAGTCCAGCGGATCCCGGTTGACAGTGATCGACCAGCTCAGACTCGTCTTGCTGCCGAACTCGGTGGAATTCAGTTCGGCGGCACACGAAGACGGGGTGTCGGCTTCGACATTCAGTACGGTGCCGATCGCATCCAGCGCTGAGCGCGGAACCAGCGCGCACGGGTCGATCGCCCGCGCGGCGGCCATGGTCGCGAGGTACTGGTCGTCACTGGTCGGCGCGGTGGCCCAGGAGATAGGCGGACGGGTCGCGCCAGGTCGTTGCTCCTGGCACCCCGCCAGTACGACCGCGGCGGTGACGGCGGCGGCGACAAATGCGGCGCTGCGTATCGGCATGAAAAGTTCCCCCTGTGCGGGCAGGCCCGCCTCCTGTTGCCCTGGTTCCGGGTGCCAGTCTGCCGGAATTGCCGCCACGGGCTTCCACTGGGCCGGGATACGTCGACCGTGGTCCTGTTCACCGGGTCCGGCAGTGGTGACGCTCACTGTGCGGGGCGGGCGTGGGTTCGCATGTGGCGAATCACTGGCGATGCGATGGTGGTGTGTCGGCGATCGTGGCGCACAATGGGGGCCGCGTGTGTGGCGCGGGTGTTCGGCCGGTCAGGTCGGGTTCTACGCGCCGCAACACAAGCTGTAGTGCTCCCCGAGACTGTCACCCACTACGAGTAGTGTTCTGGGTGAACAGGCTCGTGCGCGGCGGCAGGTGCGGGTCATCAGGTCTGGCGGAAAGGTGTGGAGGCGGAATGAAGCTCATCGATCGGGCGTCGGCCATCAATTGGAATCGGGTGCCCGATGAGAAGGATGCCGAGGTCTGGGATCGGCTGACCGGTAACTTCTGGTTGCCCGAGAAGGTCCCGGTGTCCAACGACATCCCGTCCTGGAACACCCTCACCCCCGACGAGAAGCAGCTCACCATGCGGGTCTTCACCGGCCTGACGCTGCTCGACACCATCCAGGGCACCGTCGGCGCGGTCTCGCTGATCCCCGACGCGATCACCCCGCACGAGCAGGCGGTGTACACCAACATCGCGTTCATGGAGTCGGTGCACGCCAAGAGCTACAGCTCGATCTTCTCCACCCTGTGCTCCACCAAGGAGATCGACGAGGCGTTCCGCTGGTCGGAGGAGAACCGCAACCTGCAGCGCAAGGCCGAGATCGTCCTCGGCTACTACAACGGCGACGACCCGCTCAAGCGCAAGGTGGCCTCCACGCTGCTGGAGAGCTTCCTGTTCTACTCCGGCTTCTACCTGCCGATGCACTGGTCCTCGCGGGCCAAGCTCACCAACACCGCCGACATGATCCGCCTGATCATTCGCGACGAGGCCGTGCACGGGTACTACATCGGCTACAAGTACCAGAAGGGCCTCGAGCAGGTCACCCAGGCCGAGCGCGACGAGCTCAAGAACTACACCTTCGAGCTGCTGTTCGAGCTCTACGACAACGAGGTGGACTACACCCAGGACCTCTACGACGAGGTCGGCCTCACCGAGGACGTCAAGAAGTTCCTGCGCTACAACGCCAACAAGGCGCTGATGAACCTCGGCTACGAAGGCCTGTTCCCGAAGGACGAGTGCGAGGTGAACCCGGCGATCCTGTCGGCGCTGTCGCCCAACGCCGACGAGAACCACGACTTCTTCTCGGGTTCGGGTTCGAGCTATGTCATCGGCAAGGCGATCAACACCGAAGACGAGGACTGGGAGTTCTGAGCGAACTCGACGGCAATGGCGGCGGAGCGTTTCCGCCGCCATTGCGCTGTCGCGGACCGTTCGCGGTGGGTTTGCCGCTAAAGTAGCTGCGCCGAAGTCTCTTTCACGAATTCGCCGCTGTCGGCAATTGCGGACAGAATATGTCCGCGTCTGCTCATACCGTTGTAGTCATGAGCAACGACATCACCCCGTTCCACATCGACATCGCGCAGACCGACCTGGACTACCTGGCGGCCCGGCTGACCGACGCGCGCTGGCCCGCGGAGCAGCCCGGTGCCGAGTGGAGTCGCGGCGTGCCGGTCGCGTACCTGCGCGAGCTGGCCGAGTACTGGCGAACCTCCTACGACTGGCGCGCTGCCGAGGCGGAGCTGAACAAATTCCCGCAGTTCACCACCGAGATCGACGGTCAGCGCATCCATTTCCTGCACGTGCGTTCGGCGAATCCCGATGCCACGCCGCTGATTCTCACGCACGGCTGGCCGGGGTCGATCGTCGAATTCCTCGATGTGATCGGCCCGCTCACCGACCCCGCGGCCCACGGCGGCGATCCGGCCGACGCCTTCCACCTGGTGATCCCGTCGTTGCCCGGCTTCGGCTTCTCGGGCCCGGTCGCCGACGAGGGCTGGGATCCGGCCCGGATCGGTAGGGCGTGGGTCGAGTTGATGAGCAGGCTCGGGTACGAGAACTACGGCGCGCAGGGCGGTGACTGGGGTGCGTTCGTCACGCCGGAGGTGGGGCGCGCGGGTGGCGACAAGGTGATCGGCGTGCACGTCAACGCCGCGACCTTCGGCTACATCCCGTTCGGCCCCGTCTCCGACGAGGAGAAGACGACGATGACCTCGTCCGAACTCGCCCGGCTCGATCGTCTCGCGCTGTTCAAGAGCGAGGGCAACGGCTACTTCCAGATCCAGGCGTCGCGCCCGCAGACCGTGGCCTACGGCCTGCACGATTCCCCGATCGGCCAGCTCGCGTGGATCGTGGAGAAGTTCAAGGAATGGACGTTCCCGACCGCGGGGCTGCCGGAGGATGCCGTGGATCGGGATCGGCTCCTGACCAACGTGATGCTGTACTGGCTCACCGGCACCGCGGGTTCGTCGGCCGCGCTGTACTACGAGGCCACCCATTTCCGCTCCTGGGAGACCACGCCGCTGACCACCCCGGTCGGCGTCGCGGTCTTCGCCGAGGACATCGCGATCCGGCGCTACGCCGACCCGGCCACCGACATCGTGCACTGGTCGGAGTTCGATCGGGGCGGCCACTTCGCGGCGATGGAGGTGCCGGAACTGCTGGTCGACGACATCCGCGCGTTCTTTCGCGGACTGCGCTGATCAGCGATCCCAGGGCGCCCGCAGTGACGGGTCGTCGAAGGCCTGCGCCGCATCCCGGTAGAGCTCGGAGATCCGATGCTTGACCGTGGCGCGGTCGGTCTCGGAGATGTGTGCCTCGCCGAGGCGTGACGCGGCGTTGGTGACCGCGTGGAAAACCCGCGTGGGTTTGCCGTCGATGATGTCGGCGACCGGGAACTTGTAGTCGGCCTCGGTCGCCGGATTACCGCCGGGCTTGCGATACAGGTAGATGCTTGCCATCTTGGTCGCGTCGCCATCAGCCCATTTCAAGGCGTCGTGTTCGGCCTTGGGCCCGCTCCACTTGTGATCGCGGGGCGCCCACGGCAGATCGAGATCGGCGGCGTTGTCAGATGCGGGCGGGACCTGATCGTCGGAATGCTGAGCCACGTTTTCCTCCTCGAGCGCTGGGCGGGAAGAGCTGCTCACCATCGTAGCAATTGGGCGGCTACCAGCGGTTTTCTCAGTGCCGGAGGGTGCGGAGGCCGTGCACGGCCAGCCGCACGCGGTTATCGGCGCCGGTCTTGGTCATCAGATTCGCGACGTGGGTCTTCACGGTGGTGATGCCCATGTTGAGGTGCGCGCCGATCTCGGCGTTGGACAGCCCGTCGGCGAGCAGCCGCAGGACTTCGCGTTCGCGCGGAGTCGGTTCGGGACCGTCCGGGACGGCCGGTGGAGCGCGGTGGTCGAGGGCCGCCCCGACGACGCGACGCAGCACGTCGGGGGAGAACACCGGGTCACCGTCGGCGGCGCGGCGGATGGCGTCGAGCAGTTGGGTGGGGTGGGCATCCTTGACGAGGAATCCACACATGCCCGCGTGCAGGGCCGGGTAGAGGTGCTCGTCGTCGTCGAACGTGGTCAGGGCGAGAATTCGGGTGACGGGGCGCGTGGCGAGGATCTGCCGGGTGGCCGCGATGCCGTCGGTGCCGGGCATCCGCAGGTCCATCAGGACGACATCCGGGCTGGTGCGCGCGGCCAGACGCACCGCGTCGGCGCCGCCGGTCGCCTCGCCGACCACGTCGAGATCGGGCGCGGTCTCGCACAGCATGCGCACGCCCGCGCGCACCAGCTGCTGGTCGTCGACGATCAGCACACGCACGCTCATGCGACTGCTCCCAGTGGCCAGCGCGCCGCGAGTCGCCAGCCGTCGTCGTGCGGACCGGCTTCCAGTGTTCCGCCGAGCAGCGTGAGCCGTTCCCGGAGGCCGACCAGGCCCAGCCCGGTGCCGGAGCCGGACGATGCTGCGCCACCGCGATCGCGGACCTCGAACGAGACTGTGTCGCCGACGATTACGCGCAGGTCTGCCTTGGCCAGTGGACCGGCGTGGCCTGTGACATTGGCCAGGCCTTCCTGGGTCAGGCGCAGCAGCGTCAGCGCCGAGACCGGATCGACGACGGCCACCGCGTCGTCCACCCGGGCGGTGACGTCGAGCCCGGTGCGTCGGGCGCGGTCGACGACCTCGCCAAGAGTCTGCGCCAGAACCGAAGGCGCGACGAAGGGTTCGTGCGTGGGATCGCGCAGCACGGTGACGAGTTTGCGCAGATCGGTGAGCGCCTCCCTGCTGGTGGCATCGACATCGTCGAGCACCTGCAACAGGGCGGGCGGTGCATCGGTGTAGGCGTGCCTGGCCGCGCCCACCCGCAACACTGTCGACGAAACATGGTGGGCGACAAGGTCGTGCAGCTCGCGGGCGATGGCGGTACGTTCGGCGATCCTGGCCGCGGCGATCTGCTGCTCGCGGTGTGCGGCCAGGTCGGCAGCGGTGCGCGCCGCACTGCGCTGCGCGGTCCATGCCGTGCCGAGCAGGATGCCGATCAGCACCGGTACCAACGCCATTGTCACCGCGCGGTACAGCGTGACCGCGGTGCCGCCGGTCGAATGCAGCAGATAGACCGCGACGAGCAGGGCCGCGGCGGGCACGGCGAGCCTGCCGCCACGGCGGGCGGTCAACTCGGTCAGCGCGAACGCGGCAGCGATCTTGGCGACCACGGGTCCGCTGTCGCCGATCACGAACCCGAGTGCGAGCAACCCCGACGTGGCCAGCGACGTGACCAGCGGCGCTCGCACTCCGAGCGCGGTGACGCTCACCGCGGCGAGGCCGATCAACCAGTCCGTGGCGCTCGGGTGATCAGCGAGCAGCAGCAGATAGCCGACGGCAAGACCTACCAGCAGCGTCACCCGAACGGGCACCATCCGCGCACCGAGCAGTGATTCCGACACCGTTCCATCATGCCCCGATTCCGGGCGGTTGCTCTTCCTCCCTGGGGAGGAGGCGCGCTCCTGCTCGCGGCCGTGCGGGTCGGACCAGAGGCGGAAGTCAGCGCAGCGCCCGGCGTGAAGGCTGGATCCATGACAAACGACGACAACATCGAATCCGGTTCCGGCCCAGCGCGATCCACCAGCCGACGCGGGATGCTCGGGATGATGGCGGGCGGGCTCGCCGTCGGCGCCGCCACCGGTCTGGCGGGCGGTGTCGCCCTCGGGTCCGGCGCCAACCCGCCCCTACTGCCGGGCCGGACCGAACGATTCGCAGGCAAGTGCGTGCAGATCACCGGCGCCACCTCCGGCATCGGTGCCGCCGCCGCGCGGTTGTTCGCCGCGGAAGGCGCGCGCGTCGCGTTCTGTGGTCGCCGGGTGGATCGCGGCCGCGCGGTGGAAGCGCAGATCAGAAGTGCTGGGGGCGACGCCACGTTCATCGCGGCCGATGTGCGCGACGAGCAGCAGGTGCGGGCTTTCGTCGACACCGCCGCCGATACCCACGGCGGCCTCGACATCGCCTTCGACAATGCCGGGATCAGCGTGCAGCGCAAACTGCACGAATACACCGCCGAGGAATTCGACCGGGTGCTCGACACCAACCTGCGCGGCGTCTTCCTCGCCATGAAATACCAAGTGCCACACCTGCTTCGCCGGGGCGGCGGGGTCATCGTCGTCACCTCGTCGAGCAATGCGCTGGCCACCGACGCCAATCGGGGCGCCTACACCGCGAGCAAGCGGGCACTGGTCGGCCTGGTACAGGGTGCGGCACTGGACTACGCGGCCGACGGCATCCGGGTGAACGCGCTGGTCCCCGGCACCACAGACACCGAACTCGTGCGCGGCCTCAGCCCCATCGGCGGCCTTCCCGACGACGCGTACCGGGTCGCCATGAAACAGTGGGCGTCGAGCAATGTGCCGGGTCTGGGCCGGTTGGCGACTCCTGAGGAGATCGCGGCGTTCGCCTTGACCCTTGCCTCACCCGAGCACCCGTATCTGACGGGCGCCCAGTTGGTGATCGACGGTGGGAAAACCGCCCACGCCTGACGGTGGCGACCCCTCGCCACCACCGTCGATGGCGTTCAGCGCAGTGCGGCCAGACCGCGACGGTCGATCTTGCCGGTCGGGGTGCGGGGGAGGTCGTCGACGAACAGCACGTCGCGGGGGGCTTTGAAGCGGGCGAGGTGGGTTTTCACGTAGGCGCGGACGGTGTCGGCGTCGAGGTCGGCCGCCGCGACGACGAACGCGGCGAGCCGCTGGCCGAATTCCTCGTCGGGGACGCCGATCACGGCCGCTTCGGTGATCGAAGGGTGCGTGTAGAGCAGGTCCTCGATCTCGCCGGGGAAGACGTTCTCGCCGCCGGAGACGATCATGTCGTCATCGCGACCGTCGATGAAAAGTCTTCCCCCGGTGTCGAAATGGCCGAGATCGCCGGTGCTCATCAGGCCGCCGCGAATCTGTTTGCCACCGCCGCTCGAGTAGCCGGCGATGGCGATGGAGTTGCCGACGTGGACGGTGCCCACCGTGCCGGGTTCGGTGACGAGGGTGTCGCCGTCGTAGAGCGCGACGGTGATACCGACCGGCGCCTTACCCACGGTTCCGGGGGCGGCGATCCAGTCCTGCGGGGTGGCGATGGTGGCGGTGCCGGTTTCGGTGCAGCCGTAGAAGTTGTAGATCACCGGGCCGAAGCCCTCGATGGCCCGCGTACCCAGCGACGACGGCAGTGCGGCACCCGCGGTGAAGACGATCCGCAGCGAGGTGGTGTCGTTGGCGGACAACACATCCGGTCCGAGATCGAGAATCCGGCGCAGCATCGTCGGGACCAGCACCACCATGTCGGCACGATGCTCGGCGATCTGGGCCAGCGCACGGGCGGCGTCGAACCTGCCGTGCAACACGATCGTCGACCCCAGATTCAGTGACACGATGAACTGGGACAGGGCGGTGCCGTGGAACAGTGGCGCGCACAGCAGCACGGTCTGGCCCCGGCGCAACGGCACCCGGTCAACGAATTGCGCTGCGGCCAAGGGTGATTCGACGCGACGCGGCGCACCCTTCGGAGTGCCGGTCGTGCCGCCGGTGAGCAGCACGAACCCCGCTTGTTCAGTCGGCGCGGGGAGGGGTTTGCCACCGGGCGAGGCGTCCGCTTCCAGCAGCGCGATATCGTCGGGCAGATCCTCGGCCAGCGCGGACAGACTCGGGTCGAGAACCAGGGCACGAACCTCTTCCCTGGCCAGCACGTCACGCAACTGTGCCGCCGCGAAGCCGGTATTGAGCAGCACCAGCCGGGCGCCGAGTTTCGCTGCGGCAACCATGGTTTCGACCAGCCGCGCACCATCAGGGCAGAGCACACCGATGGTGTCGTCGGCATCGAATCCGGCAGCGTGCCAGTGGGCGGCGATCGCGTCGGTGCGGGCATCGAGTTCGCGGTAGGAGATTCGCCGCTCACCGTCGACGAGGGCGATCCGGTCGGGGGTTCGTCGCGCGGACGTGCGGATACCGCCCGCGATGGGGCCATAGGCGCGCATCGTGGCGGCGGTACGCACGACCTGGGGTGGATTGCGCAGGTCGATGATCCCTGCCCGCTGCATGACGCGGATCTGGCGCAGCGAGGTCCGCGCGGTGTGCGCGAGGGTGGAGATGTTCATGATTTCTCCTGGTCAGCAGGTACGGGGGAGAGTGGGGCCGCCGCGTAGCTGCAGGCTCAGCCAGCCCATCGCGGCGGGGATGCCGGTGACGGCGGCGATGAAGTGCTCCGACAGTGGGATCGGCAGGAAACGCAGGTCGGCGCCGGTGCGGCAGTACCGGTCGATCAGCGGTCCGGCGGTGGTTTCGTAGGGCAGGATCTCGTCGGTCGTGGAATGCCACATCAGCAACGGCATGCGCGGCGGGGTGTCGTCGCGTCCGGGCGTGGTGTCCTCGAGCAGGGCGAGCAGGCGCGGGTCCTGCAGTGCGGCAGGATCTTTCAGGTAGTTGACGATCTGCTTCAAGGTGCCGGTGGCGCCGATCGTGTACACGCAGCGATTTTCCAGGTCGCGCAGAATGTCGAGGCCCTCGTCGGTGACGAGCTCGCTCAGGTTCACCACATCGGGGAACTCCCGCGACAGCGCGAGCAGCACGGTCCACACACCCCAACTGGTGAGGTTGAGCTCTCGCCTGGCCCCGACCTCGACGATCGCTCGCTTCTCCGACGGCACCCCACCCGCCGCGACACCGCGGATGGCCAACTCGGGCGCGTAGGCGGCGTGCAGTTCCGCCGCCCAGGTGCTCGCGCTACCGCCGCCGGAATATCCGTAGAGGCCGACGCCTGAATCAGCCAGTCCCAATGTGGGATCCGACTTCGCGGCCCGGATTCCGTCGAGCACCATGTGACCTTCGGCTGGAGTCAGCCAGAAATTGTGCTGGCCGTCGAAGTCGGGGATGGTCACCGCCATACCCTGCTCGAGGAAGTACTGGATGACCGCGATCTCCTTGAACGTCCCCGACCGCAGCGTGTAAGACGGATTGCAGACGGGCGCAAGGGAATCGATCGCCTCCTGGTACGAAACCAGCGGACGGGGACTACCTACCCACGGAATGCCAGGCGTGAGCACGGTCATCGCGGTGACCAGGGGATTGCCGCGAGAGTCACTGCTGCGGTAGAGGATCTGACGGGTGGCGACGGGAATCGGGAGACCGAGGGCGTAGGACTGGATGTCCCTGGTGCGCACGATCTGGCCGTTGGTCAGCTCCGCGAGATCGTCCGGTGCCGAATACCACGGGTCGTCGCGCGGATTCTGCAGTGGCAGCAGGTCGTACACCTGCGGCTCGCTGGGCAGCACCTGCGCGACAGCGGGGGTGGCCGTGACGGCGAACAACGCGACAACGATCAGCGCCCCGCGACGCAATGCGCTCAACATGCCCGCGGCCCGGCATCAGCACCCGCGGTGACGGCGAGCAGCCAGGCGACAGTGCCCAACTCGGGAACGATCTCGGCGCTGATGTGTTCGGTCGCAGGGACTTCGAACATCCGCAGGTGCACGCCGCGCTCACAATAGGTGCGGGCGATGTTGTCGATCGCCAGTTCGGCATTCAATGCCGCCGACGCCGACGAATTACCGCCGCCGGAATAGCCCCACAGACCCACAGGCGACGCCTCGAGTCCCAGCCCGCCGCGCTTGGCCGCACGGATACCGTCCAGGACCATCCGGCCCTCCGACGGCGACATGATCGTGTTCTTCTTGCCGTCGAAATCGGTGACGGCCACCGCCGCGCCCGCCGCCATGAACTGGCCGAGCAGGCTGATCTCCTTCTGAATCCCGGCGCTCAGAGTGTCCTGCGACTCGCTCGGCAGTTCGGGGAGGGTGGTGGTGGCCGTGCGGCGCTGCATGGCAACTCCTTCAGTAGGTGATGCTGATTACAGCACGACGTCTTATTAGAAACAAGAACTCTTGTTTCAATTGAATGATCGGTATGCTGAGCTGCGTGACGTCGATCTCCAAGAGCGCGCAGCCCCGATCCGCAGGCGGTCGCCGGATCCAGGGTTTGGACGCCGAGCAGCGCAAAGCCCGCAGGCGTGATCAGATCCTGGCGGCCGCGTTCGAACTGATCGCCGAAGACGGGTACGTCAACACCGCGATCGAACAGATCTGCCAGACCGCCTTCGTCGGCAACAAAGCCTTCTACGAACTCTTCGACAGCAAAGAGGCCTGCTATCTAGCCCTTCTGCAACAGCTCAGCGACCGCTCGCAGGAGGCGGTCGCCGCCGCACTGCTCGAATCCTCGGGCGAGCGCGACGAACTGGTCTCGGTCGTCATCTCCGCCTTCGCCCACTCACTCGTCGACGACCCACGCGTGGCGAAGGTGACTTTCGGTGAGGCCAGCGGCATTTCGGCCAACGTGGAGAAACAGCGCCGCACCAATCGTCGCTGGGCCGCCCAGTTCCTCGAAACCCTGTGGCGCGAAAACGGATTCGTTCCCGAGGGTGGAATCGATATCGATCTGCACGCGTTGGCGGTATCGACCATCGGCGGTCTGTTCGACACCGTCGCCGACTGGCTACATCACACCGATGCCGGTACTTCGGGTGAAATCGACACGCTGATCAGGGATCTCATGGCGTTCGCCGACATCGTGCACTGGGGTTTGGCGGCTGCTGGGCGGCGCTCAGCGGGCTGAGGGTGCTATCCAGCCCGGTCCGGCCAGCAGGGTAGCCGCACGTTCTCGAATAAGCGATATCTGCTCCCCCCCCCCCCCCTCGAAGATTGAGGGTTCGGACGAGTGCTGCAGCGGATGCTTGCGATAGCGCAGGGTGGGCGAGTCGACGATAACGCCCGGTGCCACGGCGTTGGCCGACATGAGCAAGGCGGTGTCTTCCATCCCGCGCAGTGCGGCCCAGCCGCCGACCGCGAGCAGAAGTGCTCGCCGCCACAGCACCCCGGCGGGGTGGACGGGCAGTCGGTAGTTGGTCGGGGTGGTCACCCAGGCATCGAGCAGTGCGCCACGGTCGAGTTTTCCGGTGGGGAACACCCAGGGGAAGGAACGTAGTTCACCCGACCGGAGCAGGTCGCGAGCCGGTCCCACCGCGAACCCGGCATCGGGTTCGGCGTCGAGGGCCGCGGCCAGTGTGGACAGGGCGGTCGGCTCGAGTTCGTCGTCGGCATCGAGATTCTGCACGAGAGTGGCGGTGATCCGCGCGAGGGCGACATTGCGGGTGATCGCCGCGCCCTCGCGGGTTCCGTTGAACGCCAAGCGAAGTCGAGGATCATCCAATGCGCCGCAATCGGTCAGGGTCGCGATCAAGTCGAGGGTCCGTTCGCCGTCGACTTGGAGATACCAGGACCAGTCCGGGTGTGTCTGCGCGCACAGCGATGCCCACGCGGCGGGTAGGTAGCGGGCGTACCCGGCGTGTACCGCCGTCAGCACCGCGATCTCCACATCGGTCACTGTGCCATGTCGACGCGACACCGAACCCTGTGGTAGTCAGTGACATTGATCATTCGGGTGCGGTGACAGGCAGGGGAGCTTCATGGATCACGCGCTGATCGAGTCGACACTCGGTGGATTGGCCGCGGCGAACTCCCGTGAGCTGGAACGTCGTTGCGATCGCATCGCGAGCAGCTACGTGCGCGAGCAGGTGGAGCCGCAATTCGATGTGAACTCAGCCGATTTCGAGCGCGATCCGTTCCTGATCTGTGCCGACCGCTATTGGAACCACAGGTTTCGGGACGAACCGACCCTGGTCACCGCGGTCGCCTGCGCGGCCTGGTTGGCCGAGCACGTCGCCGCGGCAGTACACGAGCCGATTCGGGAGAAGTGGGCGCTGGGTTACGCGTTCATCACCCGCGACTCGGTGGAGTCGGCCGGCGAGATCGCCGATGCCACCGGCGACATCGTCGCCGCTGACGACAGTTCCTGCAACAAAGCGTATTTCGCGACGTTGTACCACGCCGGAAAGTTGCGCGCCGACCTCTACTTCGACGAACTGGCGCTGTTCCTCGACGCCTCACCACTGGCGATGGCGGCCGGACCGCATCGGGATTCGGTGTTGTTCAGGGCATTACGCGCATTCGCGGCGTTCGGGAGCAGGCGCGCCACCGCCGAATACGCGCGTGAGCTGTTCGACAAAGTGTGGACCGATCCCGAACGAACCTATGCCGCAGTCGATGTCGCGCTGAACGGCCTGGCGCTCAGCGTGGAGTTCGACGGTCTCGGTGTCCTGCTGCGTGATCGTGCCACCGAGGCGGTCGCCCTGTACCCAGACAGTCACATCCTGCACTACCGCCTGGCCGCGGGTCGACTGATGTGCGGCGAGCACGACGACGCACTCGTCAGCATCGACACCGCACTGCGACTGCTGCCCGCCATCGGCTGGCGTGTCAGTCACGAACTGCTGCAGGGCCAGTACCTCGCCCGCCGCGAGGCGATCGAGGTTGCCCGAGTGCAGGCGCGCCGAGCAGCGGCCGAACGTGAGGATGCCGAGCGAATCAAAGACGAGATCGCGAAACTCGCTGAGACGGTGCGTGGTTCGGTGGTCAAGGTGATCGAAGGCGTCTCGATCTTCGCCGCGATCATCGCCTTCGCCGTCGGCTCCCTCAACATCTCCCTCAACGGCAACCTGTCCCTCGGCGGCCGCCTATGGATCATCGCCTCGTTCGGCGGCGGCCTGCTGCTGTTCGCGCTGCTGGTGGTCGGGGGAACGTGGGCCATCGTGCACCGGCTGTCGAGACCTGCGCGAGAGTAGGGCTCGTCATCAAGCCGAGGCTCTCGATTGTTCGGTCGTGTTCAGGGTGTGGAGAAATGCGAGGGTGCAGTGGGCGACGGCTCGAGGATGGGTCCACCACACGCCGTGGCCCGCGGTCGGGCCCGCGATCACCGAGGAGACGCCCGCCGCGCCGGGGAGGCGCTCGGCCAGCGCTGAAGCGTCATCGGCGGTGCCGCCCGCTTGGTCGGCATGACCGCGCAAAACCAACGCGGGGCAATCGATTTCGTGGAGCCGGTGTGTGATTTCGTCGCGGGTAGCGAGCGTTTCCCATGATGCGGTGGTGCGGGTGCGGTGGGGGTCGCTCAGCCAGCGAGTGATCCAGGGTTCCTGGTCTTCGGGAAGACCGCCGATGAGCAGCGGCGCGAGTGCGCGGGCCTGCGGTTCCAGCAGCGCCTGCGGATCGGTCCAGGCGCCGGCCATGGCACGGTACTGCGCGGTCTCGTCAGCGGTGTTGGCGCGCGCCGCGGTCGAGGCCAGGATCAGGGCTTTGGTGCGGTCGGGATAGCGCAGGGCGAAGCGGAGCGAGGTGTAGCCGCCCTGGCTCATCCCGCCGAGGGTGACCGGGCCGGGGATGGCGAGGTGATCGAGGACAGCGGCGATGTCGTCGGCGAGATCCCAGTAGGTGAACGATCTGGTGGGATCGGTTTCGGTCCCGCCGAAACCGCGAGCATCAACAGTGATGACACGAAAACCGTTTTCCACGAACGCATCTCGCGTGCGATCGAACATGGTTCCGTCCATCAGGAACCCATGAGACAGCACAACCGGTCGGCCCGCACCGGTATCGGTGAAGTGGATGTCGGCGTGGTCGCGGTGCACAAGCATGGTCGAACTCGCTCACTAGATGTCGGGCGGTGGGTTGCCTCCGACGTTCCCCCCAGAGGTACTGCAATCTTTCACCAGTGCGGTGCCGGCCGGGCGGATATCGCACGATCCGAGCGGATAGCAGTTGTTCGTGTCATCCCAGGCCGATGATATCGACGGTACCGGTGTCGCGATGAGGCGAGATCACCAACAGGGAACCAGGCGCACGAATCAGCCGTAGATCGCGGATGTCGGGCATCGGACCGATCGGCACGGTCGCGTCGATGGCGCCGGTGGCGGGATTCCACGTCTGCACCACGTACTGATCAGGGATGGTGCCCAGCCCGACGATCCGATCGGCCACGAATATCGGATTCAGGATGGTGGAGACGCCGCTGAGCGCGATGGGATCGTTCCGGCCGTCGATGTCGACGATATCGAACGTCGCGCCTCGCCCGTCGACGAGGATCTGACCGCCTGATCCGCCGGTCGCGACGACATCGTCTCGGGACCGGTTGATCTCGGCGATGTTGATGTCAGTGGCCGGTCGCAGCCACAGCTGATGTTCGCCGCCGTCTTGGGACCAACTGAACGAGACGAACCCGTCCTCGAAGGAGACCGTGCGGGTGGGGCTGAGATACCGGGCGCCGGGTGCCGCTATCGTGCGGCGGTCGGTCATCGAGCCCGAACCCGGATCCCACGTTGTGACCTCGATGGTCGTGGAATCTCCCGTACACACGAACATTCGATAGATGCGTGTGGTGATGATCGCCTCGGTACTGGATATTGATCGGCAGTCCTTTGGTGCGGCAGGAGCAGTCCACAACCGACGCCCCGTGCGGGCATCGAAGCGGGAAAGCTCGTTCGTGTCGCTGCTGGTGATCAGTAATGGGCCGGGGATCGGGCCGAAGCGGTCCTCGAAGGGCCTCCGGTTGAAATCGCTCTCACTCCACAGTATTTCGCCGGTGAACGAGTCGAATGCCATCCAGCCACGGTTGTCCCAAAAGGTGAGGACGACGCGTTCGGTCTCGAATGACCGAGTTTCTTGCGGCAGATTCCGCACGGCGCCCGATACTCGGCGATAGTGCCAGCGTTCGGCCCCGGTCGCGCCGTCGTAGGCAGTGATCCCGTGCTCGGTCGAGACGACGAACCCCGCACCGGCGGTGATGACGGCGTTGCGTAGACGGGTAGCCGGAATCGAAATCCGGAATTTCTCGGCGCCGATCGTGGCGGGCACTACCGGCACGGAGATGTCCCGCGCTTGGACATGGTCGATATTGCGCCCGTCGTTGCCCGCCCGCAGCGCGAACCCCGTGATACTCGTGCACAGCACCACGCCCAGCGACAATCCGATCGCGATCACCGGACGAGACATCATCAGCGCGCGCGGTTTCGATGCCAGGGTGAATATCGAGATCGCCCCGCCGAGCACCAGGATCAGCCCGGCGATCGCGAACGGCAAGCGGGACGTGACCACGAAAGTCGACGTGAGCCGGCCATAGGTCGACGGAATGTGCTCCAAAATGGTGAATACGCCTGCGCCCGTCAGTATCAACAGCAGCGCGAGCACGCCGGCCGCCGTCGCGCCGTCGGCCCCCGGGTCCGGTCGGCGGCCGCGCACGATGATGAAACCGCTGATCACGGCGACAACGACGCCAATGATGAGGGTGCCCCAGACGATTCGCGCGGGGAATTGGCTGCTGTCGGGTTCGTCCGACGGCACGGGAATCGGTGCGGCGAAGAATTGGCTGTAGAGGGCTGCCGCGATACCGCCCAGCAGCAAGACCGCGCCGGCCACGCCTGCCACCGTGATCAGTCGGCTCGGCGTGGACTCGGCGCGTTCGATTGACGGCTCGTCGGACATGTTCCCCCCGGATCGGTCACACGCCGCACCCCAGGACAGATTCTCGGCAGACTCCGTCCGCAGCGTGCGCCGAGCCTATCTGATGGCACCGACTTATTTCCCCTCGTCAGCACCGTCGCCGATGGTCGGCTCAGCTCACCGTGCCTGACGTGGGGGTCCGCCAGTTGAGTGTCGTTGTCGCCGTATAGCGACAAGTGGTAATGTCGTCATATGGCGACAGTTGCGGTTTCTCGAGCGGAGGATCTCGGCCCTGCCTTGCGCGAGGCGAGAATTGTCGAGGACATGACTCAGCAGGCCCTGGCCTCGATTGCCGGTGTCGGTCGCCAATGGCTCAATGCATTCGAGGCGGGGCAGAAGCCCTCCGCCCCGCTGGATATGGTCATGCGCGTGATCGCCGCCCTCGGTGTATCCGTGAAACTCTCCCGTCGACCGGACCTGGTCTGGCCCCCCGGCGATGATGAACCCATCGATCTCGACTCCATCGTCGACGGCACACAGCGATGACGGGCTCGGACGATCATGTCCTCTACGTGGTGATGAACGGCCGCGTGATCGGTGATATCCAGCGTTCCAGTCGACGCAGGATGAGGCTCCGTTACGCGGATCATCCGTCCGGTCGATTCACTCCCTTGTCTGTGTCGATGCAAGGCCCCACTGGCCGCTATCGGGAGAGCGTCCTGGCGCCTTGGTTGGAAGGCCTGCTTCCGGACCGCCCGGAAACCTTGCGCCAGTGGCGTCGTCGATTCGGCATCGCCGACGACAACAGTTCCTTCTCGCTACTGCGGCACGTCGGCGAGGATGTCGCAGGCGCCGCCCAGTTCGTCCGACCCGACCGACTCGACTTCATCCAAGAACGGCAGGGCGAACTCGCCGAGCTGGGATCGAGCCAGATCGCGGAAATGCTGCGCCGAGCGAAGGCCGACCTCCCGATATCGGGCACTGACGACTCGTCCGGCAAGTTCTCCCTCGCCGGTGCCCAGGCGAAGATCGCCCTGCATCGCACCGATGACGGCTGGAGCGACCCGGTCGGTGCCATCCCGTCGACGCACATCATCAAACCCCCGATTCCCGCGATGCTCGACCAAGATCTGGCCGAGGCGGTCACGCTACGTACTGCGGCCGCCCTCGGACTGCGCACCGCGTCTTGTGTCATCGAGGAGTTCGATGACGAGCGCGGCATCGTGGTCGCCCGCTACGACCGGATCCGGCGCAACGACCAGTGGCAGCGCGTCCATCAGGAGGACATGTGCCAAGCGATGGCGATCTGGCCGACTCGCAAGTATCAAAGTCAGGGTGGACCCGGTGCCGAGATGATTGCCGACCTCATCAGAGCCAGCAGCCACCGTCCGGAGGAGGACAACCGCCGTTTCGCCCAGGCACTCGTCTTCAACTGGCTCATCTGTGGCACGGACGCGCACGCGCGAAACTATTCGCTGTTGCTCAGCGGTGAATCGGTCCGACTCGCACCGCTTTACGACCTGAACTCCCATCTCGCGTTTTCCGATGGCTCGGGCAACGATCTGTCCATGAGCGTGAACCAGACGTACCGTGCCGAACAGATCGCGATGACCGACTGGGCTCGATTCGCGCCCGCTGTCCACGTCGAGCCCGACTGGCTGCGCGAGGAGATCGACCGCCAGTCCAACGGGTTGATGGATGCGATGACCGATGCGACCCAGTGCGACGACATCGCCCGCTACAACAGCCCGACCATCACCCGACTCCTCGAAAATGCTGAGCGGTGGATCGGCAGGCTGTCGAGACCGCGACGTCAGCGCTGATTCAGCGCGGTGCGAATCCGATGAGCTGGTCGCTCCCAGCCTTGTCGCTGGTGGCGATCAGGATGATGCCGGGCGCGGCGATGATCTGGGAGGATTTGGTGGGAGCGGTGGGCACAGGGGTCGATCGCCCGGTGAGGTCGTCGCGTCGCCACGTGTGCAATCGCTCGGGGCCGACGGCGACGAACTCATCGGCCAGTAGCGCCGAGTTCGACGAATTCACGTCCAGCGGTATGGAATCAGGGAGGACGCGTGGCTGCGTCGGGATTCGGCCCTCGGACAGGGTGACACCAGTCGACCACGAGTAGCTGGCGACAGTGTCGGTGCTCGGATCGGCGGCGATCACCTGCCCGGTATCCGCTGTGGTGGCGGCCGTGCTGAGTTGTGCTGGGGACGTGATGATCAGGCGATCGAGCGGTTCGGTGCGGTAGGGCCAGTCGATCGATACGACGTCGCTGTTCACCGAAAGTCTTGGTTCGCGATCGGGTTCGGGGTTGGGAAGGTCGCGTTGCGCGATCTGTGCCCCGGTGGCCGGATCGAAGGCGTGGATCGTGGTCCACGCCGACTGGTCCCTGTGGCACACCAGTACTTGATAGACCGCGCGGGAGGTGATCGCGATCTTCGAGACTTCCTTGCGGCACATCTCGGGTACCGGCGGGACCGTCCACAGCAGTCGCCCCGTACGAGCGTCGTACCGTCGGAAATTTCCGTACTTGTGGCTGGCGTAGTCGTTGTCGGCCCAGGCCAGCATGGGTGCGGTGGTCGAATCGAACCGTTTCGCCGCGCGAACCCCGTCTCTGACGTCGTCGACGAATTCGGAGTCGGTCCACAGCTTTCGGCCGGTGGTGGCATCGAACGCGATCAACCCCAGGCTGGCCCAATCGGTAACGACAACGTTCTCGGAGGGGATGGACAGCAACTCTGTGTAACTGTGGTGGACGCTGTCCTCGGTGGCGCCCGGGCGTAGGTAGTGCCAGCGCGGAGCACCTGTGGCTCCGTCGTAGGCGGTGATCCCGGTTGCGGTGCCGACGATGAAGCCGGGCCCGCCGACGACGACCCGGTTCTCCTCGGGTAGGTCGATGCGAAATCGCTCCTGCCCGAGGCGATTCGGAATCGGCGCAGCGACTACCGAAGTGGCGGGGCGATGTTCGAAGAACCGGTTGTCATTGCCGAACCAGGCGGCCACGCCGGCGGTGAGCGCGCAGACCAGCAGCGCGATCAACGCGGGAACCGCGAAACCGCGAGTTTTCAGCGTGAATTGTGGTGCGACGCTGAGGGGGTAGCTGACGATCAGAATGCCGAGGCAGACGAGGATCCAGGCGGCGACGGCTGTCGGTAGTCGAGGAAACGCCGCGTACTGGTCGGCGATGAGCTTCGTCGTGGACGGTATGTGAAGTTGCAGAGTGCGCACGACTGCGACGGCCAACACCAGATAGATCGCGACGCCGGGATTGCCGAATCCTGCGCGCTGAAGGCGGCGAGCCCACGTCAGCGCAACAGCGACAACAAGTAGGGCCATGACACCGACCACGATCGCCGACATCCCGAGCGCGTCAGGTAGGGCGGCCAGCCCATCGTCCTGCGGAGCGACGGGGTTCGGTGCGGCGATGAATCGGCTGTAGATTCCGAGCCCGACTCCGCCGAGGAGAACAGCTGTCCCCGTGATCGCGGCGACGTTCGCCACCCGCGAATAGTCCGGCAGGCGTGGCAAAGATGTGTTCATCGACCCTCCCCAGCGATGGTGCGATCACCGTCGCGGTGCTGAGGATAGCGGGTGGGTCAGTCGGTGACGTAGCCGTTGAGGCTGTTGCGGAGGTCGGTGAGGATGGCTCGGGCGGCGGTGAGACCTGTTGTGTGCCAGATCTTGTCGTCGACGGCGAAGACGCGTTTGTCGGTGGCGGCGCCGAGTTCTTCGAACTGGTCCGAGCGCAGGACCTTCTTGCCGTGGTCCTCGCCTTCGGGGCCCGCGAACATCACGTAGATGACGTCGCCTTCGGCCTTGGTGGCCAGGTCGGACTCGGTGATGTCGGAGGAGGGGCCGCGCTGGGCGGTGGGGCGCTGGACGCCGACGTCGGAAAGGACCTGGGCGGCAAAGGTTTCGGTGCCTTGGATCTGGATCGTGTCGGGGGTGAAGCGCAGGACCGAGGCCTGGGATTGGCCTGCGTTCAGGGCGGGGCCGAGGTCGTGGGCTTCGGTGAGATAGGACTGCATCGCGGTTTCGGCGGCGTCGTTGCGGTTCATGCCAGCGGAGTAGGCGGCGAAATCGGACTGCCAGCTGCCGCCCGCGCCGATCAGGACGGTGGGGGCGATCTTGCTCAGTGCGTCGTAATCGCCTGCGGCAGGGGCGATGTCGCCGAGGATGAGGTCGGGCTTCAGTTCGGCGATGCGCGCGGGATCGGGCTGACCGATCGGGCCGACGCTGGGCACCTTCACGACGCCGTAGCCCAGGTACATCGGCTGCGTGCGGTCGCCGTCGAGGGTGACAGCGCCCGCGACCCGTTCCCACAGGCCGAGCGCGCAGGCCGCGTCGAGGGCGGAGGTGGTGAGCACGACGATGCGCTGCGGGTCGGCGGGCACCTGGGTGACACCGGCGGTGTGGGTGACGGTGCGGGTCGCGCCCGATCCCGCATCGGGCGCGCTCGGCAACGGGCAGGCGGTCGCGGTATCGCGATCGGCACCGACCACACCCGCACCCGCGATATTGGTGGTGGTGCGGATGATCGTGCTCGCGTCGTCGTGCTTGTCCGCGCAACCCGCCGCGAAAGCCGCCGTGCACAGCAGAGCCACGGCAGCAGTCGTGCGACGGAATCGGGTGCGTACTCGGGCGCTCACCGGCATGCGGACGAGGGTACTGCGTCGAATACGGACCGGGACGGGGGCCCCGAGCACCGCCGACCGAGCACCACGGGCGGCCTCGATCATCCGTCCGCCCACGGCACCGGTCCGCGTGATGACCTACTTCGTGTTGCCGCCGATGCTGAAATGCGCACCGGTCGGGTCGATCAGACCGGCCAGGCGACCGTACGGAGTGTCGATCGGGTCGAAGGCGATGGTGCCGCCGAGAGCGACGGCCTGTTCGGCGGACTTGTCGACGTCGTCGGCGCCGAAATAGACCGTCCACGAGCCGGGCACGCCTTCGGCGAGGTGGGTTCCGGCGTCCAGGATGCCGCCGCCCATGGGTGGGGTCGCGTGGATGGTCGTGTACCGGAAGTCGTCGGTGTCGGCGATGGTGAGGGTGTCGCGCCAGTCGAAGACCTCGCGGTAGAAGACCAGTGAGTCGTCGTAGGCGCGGGTCGTCAGCTCGAACCAGGACGGGACGCCGACGTGGTCGGACCAGTTGCCGCCGGCGACCAGACCCACCGATTCGAAGCCCGCGAAGGTGTCGGCCTGCCAGACGCCGACGCCGATCCCGCCCACATCGGCGAGCACCGCCATCGCGCCGAGATCGCCGACGGCCATCGGCTCGACGATCACATTGCCACCCGCCGCGCTCGCCTTCGCCGTGGTCGCGAGGGCGTCGGGGGAGCTGAGGTAGACGGTCCAGCGGTCGGGATACGGGTCGCCGGGATCGTCGTGCCGACCCATCGCGCCCGCCACCGCGCGCCCGTCCTTGCGCAAGGTGGTGTAGCCGCCGAATTCCTCGCCGCCGCGCTCGGCGGTCCAGCCGAACAGTTCGCCGTAGAAGGCGATCGCGCGGTCGAGATCGGTGGTGTAGAGGTCGACCCAGGTGGGATCACCGGGCTTCGGGGTGAATGACATGACTCTCCTCCGCTGTTGGTGTGGCGCGACAGAGACGGTGACACGGGGGCATCCCGTCATCGATCATGACGCGCCGAGCGTCGAAAAGTCATCGCCGACAACCATTGCACCCACGCGACCTGCGGAGGAAGATCGGGAACGCGAACTACGGCGCGCCGAATACGACACAGAGTAGGACCCGCGCGGAATGCTGCGGCAGCACGGTTTACGATTCACTCCAACGCATGTCTGCTGCTGTTCGTTCCCGAAGACGCGGCCGGCCCTGCGAGTGACGTACAGGCATCTTCAGGAGGATCAGTGACTGCGGTAGAGCCCAGGCCAGTCCCTCAGTTGGAAGCGACTCGACCGTATCCGGCTCGGACCGGGCCCAAGGGTTCGTTCCTCTACAAGGCGGTCACCACCACCGACCCCAAGGTGCTCGGCACCATGTACCTGGTGACGGCGATCAGCTTCTTCATGGTCGGTGGCCTCATGGCCCTGCTCATGCGTGGCGAGCTCGCACGTCCGGGTCTGCAGTTCCTCTCGCCCGAACAGTTCAACCAGCTGTTCACCATGCACGGCACGATCATGCTGCTGTTCTATGCCACGGCGATCGTGTTCGGCTTCGCCAACATCATCCTGCCGCTGCAGATCGGCGCACCCGACGTCGCCTTCCCGCGACTGAACGCGTTCAGCTACTGGCTGTACCTGTTCGGTGGCTCGATGGCGACCGCGGGCTTCGTGACCCCCGGCGGTGCCGCGGACTTCGGTTGGACGGCGTATGTGCCGCTGACCGACATCCTGCACTCGCCCGGCGTTGGCACCGACCTGTGGATCCTGGGTCTGGCCGTCTCCGGTCTCGGCACCATCCTCGGTGGCGTCAACATGCTCACCACCGTGGTCTGCCTGCGCGCACCCGGTATGACCATGTTCCGCATGCCGATCTTCACCTGGAACATCGCGGTCACCTCGGTCCTGGTGCTGCTGGCGTTCCCGCTGCTCACCGCGGCGCTGTTCGGTCTGGCCTACGACCGCCACCTGGGTGGTCACATCTACGACCCGGCCACCGGCGGCATCCTGCTCTACCAGCACCTGTTCTGGTTCTTCGGCCACCCCGAGGTCTACATCATCGCGCTGCCGTTCTTCGGCATCGTGTCCGAGATCTTCCCGGTGTTCAGCCGTAAGCCGATCTTCGGTTACACCACGCTGGTCTACGCGACGCTGGGTATCGCGGCGCTGTCGATCGCGGTGTGGGCGCACCACATGTACGCCACCGGCGCGGTGCTGCTGCCGTACTTCTCCTTCATGACGTTCCTCATCGCGGTTCCGACCGGTGTGAAGTTCTTCAACTGGATCGGCACCATGTGGAAGGGGCAGTTGACCTTCGAGACACCGATGTTGTGGTCGATCGGCTTCCTTGTCACGTTCCTCTTCGGTGGTCTGTCGGGTGTCATCCTGGCCTCGCCGCCGCTGGACTTCCACGTGACCGACTCGTACTTCGTCGTCGCGCACTTCCACTACGTGCTCTTCGGCACCATCGTGTTCGCGACCTTCGCCGGCATCTACTTCTGGTTCCCGAAGATCACCGGCCGCATGATGGACGAGCGCCTGGGCAAGTGGCACTTCTGGACCACCTTCGTCGGCTTCCACACCACCTTCCTCGTCCAGCACTGGCTGGGCGCCGAGGGCATGCCGCGTCGCTACGCCGACTACCTGCCGTCGGACGGTTTCACCACGCTGAACACGATCTCCACCATCGGTGCGTTCATCCTCGGCTCGTCGATGCTGCCGTTCATCTGGAACGTCTTCAAGAGCTACCGCTACGGCGAGGTCGTCACGGTCGACGATCCGTGGGGTTACGGCAACTCGCTCGAGTGGGCCACCACCTGCCCGCCGCCGCGTCACAACTTCTACGAGCTGCCGCGTATCCGCTCGGAGCGCCCGGCGTTCGAGTTGCACTACCCGCACATGGTCGAGCGCATGAAGGCCGAAGCGCACGTGGGCTGGGGCTCGGGCAAGCACAACGCGCACGCGTCCGAGGGCGCGCTCGCGAAGAAGTAAGACACCACCGAACGACAGGGTGTGCACCTGCTGACAGACCAGCAGGTGCACACTCTTTTTGTGGGTATTCGAACGGAGCAGATCGACTTGGCTGACACCACAGTTCTCGTGACCGTCACCGGACCGGACCGACCCGGCGTCACGTCAGTGCTGCTGGCGGCGCTGTCGCGGCACGCGGTGAGCCTGCTCGATGTGGAGCAGGTCGTGATCAGGGGCAGGCTCACCCTCGGTGTGCTGGTGTCGTGCCCCAACGACGCCGAGGCGTTGCAGGACGAGCTCGAAGAGGCGATGAACACCGTCGGCATGCAGGTCGACGTGTCGGTCGATGCGCAGATCGGCAAGCCGCCGATGTCGACGCACGCCGTCGTGGTGCTCGGTGCCCCCGTCACCGCACGGGCGTTCAGCGCGATCTCGCGCGAACTCGCCTCCCTCGGCGCCAACATCGACTCGATCCGCGGCATCGCCGACTACCCCGTGGTCGGCATGGAACTGATGGTCACCGCCACTGATACGACCCCCGAGGGGGATGCGCTGCTGCGCACCGCGCTCGCCGAGGTGGCGGTCGCCGAACAGGTCGACACCGCTGTCGAACGAGCTGGTCTGGCACGCCGTGCCAAGCGGCTCATCGTGTTCGACGTCGACTCCACCCTGATCACCGGCGAGGTGATCGAGATGCTGGCCGCGCACGCCGGCGTCGAGGACCAGGTCCGCGAGGTCACCGAGGCGGCGATGCGCGGCGAGCTCGACTTCGCCGAATCGCTGCGTCAGCGCGTGGCCACCCTCGAAGGACTCGACGAGTCGGTGATCGAGGAGGTCGCCGACCGGATCGAACTCACCCCTGGCGCGCGCACCACGATCCGCACCCTGCGCAGGCTCGGCTTCCGGTGCGGTGTGGTCTCCGGTGGGTTCCGGCAGGTGATCGAGCCGCTCGCACACGAGCTCGAACTCGATTTCGTGCAGGCCAACACCCTCGAGATCATCGACGGCAAACTCACCGGACGGGTCGTCGGCGAGATCGTCGACCGGGCGTTCAAGGCGACCGCGCTGCGCAAGTTCGCGGCCGAAGCGGGCGTGCCGATGGAGCAGACCGTGGCGGTCGGCGACGGCGCCAACGACATCGACATGCTCAACGCCGCCGGGCTCGGCGTGGCATTCAATGCCAAGCCGGCGCTGCGCGAGGTGGCCGACACGGCGCTGTCGCATCCGTACCTGGACGCGGTCCTGTTCATCCTCGGCGTCACTCGCGACGAGGTGGAAGCGGCCGACGCCCGCGACGGTGGCGTGCGCCGGGTTCCGCTGCTCGGCCGATAGTCACCCCGCCGGTCGATCCAGAGCCCACCTTCGTGGTGGACCGACCGGCGGGACAGAGCTACCGCGGCGGGGTGCCCCGCAGGTAAGGCGGTGTGCTGGAAGGCTTTTCGTGGTAGACGAACTTCCGTCGCAGCGGGTGGTAGTCGCTGTCGGCGGCGAAGAAGTTCTCGCGCATGTGGGCCATCTCCTCGGCGCGGTAGCGCGACAGCGGTTTCGTGGTCTCGTCGGTGGCCAGCCTGCGCTTCTTCTCGACGAGTCGGGTCGTCAACTCGGGGTCCTTCGCGAGCAGGCCCGCGTCGCGGCACACCCGCGCGCGGAACCCGTCGGGATCGCCCGCGATCACCCGATCGACCAGGCCGAGCGCCGCGGCCGAGCGGGCACCGAGCGGGAGCGGTTGCGAGGTGAGCCGGGCCGCCGTCGCCGCGCCGACGCGACGGGGCAGCGAATAGGTCCAGTACTCCGAACCGTAGAGCCCCATCAGCGTGTAGTGCGGGTTGAGCACCACCGCTTCCCGGCACCACACCTCGTCGGCCGCCAGCGCGAGCATGACGCCACCCGCGGCGGCATTGCCCGCCAGCGCGGCGATCACGAACGTGTCGGTGGTGGTGAGGATCGCCTCGACGAGGTCGTTCATCGCGGTGATGTTGCGCAGCGATTCCTGCGCCGGATCGGCGGCCGCCTCGATGACGTCGAGGTGGATGCCGTTGGAGAAGAAGTCGCGTGGCGAGCCGAGCACCAGCACGCTCACCGAGCGGGCGCACGCGTCGCGGTAGGCGGCCAGTAGTTGTTCGCACTGTTCGGTGCTCATGGCGCCGCCGGCGAAACTGAACTCCAGATACCCGACACCGTCGCGTTCGCGGTAGCGCACCTGCGACCAGGTGTCGCGCGTGGCTGCCTCGACGGGGGTGGTCGGCTGCTCCGGCACGTCGGTCAGGTTCTCGCGCAACACTTCCGCCGCCGCGCGCTTGACACCGCGTGGCCCGCCGGTGGTGCGACGGGCGCGCAGGTGTGTGAGCCAGACGGCGCCGTCGACGGTGGCGCGGCAGATCGCGCCTTCGCGGGTGGCGATCACCTCGCCCGGTTCGCCGCGCAGTCGGTCCTCGTTGTGGCCGCCGTGCAGGAAGTACTCCCGGTCGAACAGTTCGTCGAGCACGCCCGGCTGGGAATCCGCGGCGCGCAGGGTACGCAGGATGTCGGCGGTGGTGTCGGTGGACCAGTCGATCCGTCGCCGGTCCTGGGAGTGATAGGGCCGCAGGCTCCCGCGCACGCCCGCGCGCCGGTAGTCGAGGGGCTCTGGTTCGTAGCTGCCACCGGCGAACCGCTCGACCGCGAGCAGCACGGCCTCGACGGCGGCGTCGGAGACCTCGTTGCGATACAGCTCGCTCTTGCCGCAGGAGGTCACCGGGAACGGGACCGACGCCCAGATCGGGCCCGCGTCCATTTCCGCCACCGCTTGGAGCACGGTCACACCCCATTGGCGGGCTCCCGTGCTGATCGCCCAGTCGAGCGAGGACGGTCCTCGGTCGCCTTTGGGCCCTGGATGCACGATCAGGACCGTGTGGGCGGTCCAGATATCGCCTGGGATCGCGGTGGTGAGCATCGGCGCGATGATCAGGTCCGGCTCGAACCGCGCCACCCCCGCGCGGATCGTGTCGTCGCCCAGCGCGAGTTCGACACCGAGGTCGTGGCCGCGTGACCGAAGTTCGGCGTGCACTCGTTGGGACAGGCTGTTGAATGCGCTGGCAATCAAGAGAATGCGCATGGTCTCCCCTTTTCGATCGTGGAAAAGGAATATGAACCGGTCGGTATCCGCGGTTCGATTTCCGCTTACGACGGTATCCGAAATGGGCATCCGATTGGCGGAATTTACAGCAAGCGGGCTCGACGTAAGAATGTGTTTCCGCAGTTCAGCGGTGTGTGGGTAATTTCTTCTAGATCATAAATAACAAACAGGTTGCGGATCTAGAGGTTCATGAATCGAATTGAGACAAAATAACGACTGGTCCGAAAGTGTCGTTCGATATGAATTCGATCTACCCGCATCGGCCCGAATGCTGCTACTTATCGGCATACGCGCATCGCGAGTTATTGATCATGCAATTGCGAAGTGAAGATCGCGCGGTGTTGACTTGTCGACGTCGGTCGTCGCCGCACCGGCTCGATTAGGCTGATTCGTTGATGAGCGACGAAGCAGTGAGCACCGAACAGAGCACCGACGACCGGGTCGCCTTCGCCGACCAGCACGCCGAACTCGCGCGCGGCTACGGTGGCGCGGGCGATCCCGACGACCCGGCGATGGTGCAGGCCATGCAGATGGTGCTGCACATTCCGAAGGCCGAGCCCCCCGCGCGCAGTGCGCTGTTGGCGGCGGCTGCCGCGGCGGCGGTCGCGGTGTGCCTCGACCCGCGTTCGGGACCGGAGGGGGAGTGGGAGTCGCGGTACCTGGCGTGGAAGCGGTCGCGGATCAGGAAGGTGGCGCGACGGGCGCGAGGTGCGCAGTGGGTGGCGGCGCAGGAGGTCGACGGGGTGACCGTCGACCTCGACGGTGCGCAGGCGCGCGCGTTCGTTCCCGGACCGGTCGGGGAGATCGATCAGCGCATCCGCAAGCTCCAGATCGGCGGTACCGATCTCGAACACGATGAACCAGGACCGGTGGATGCCACGTTGCCAGTGTTGTGGGTGAACGCGGCATTGGAGATGTCGGTCGGCAAGGCGGCCGCGCAGGTCGGGCACGCGAGCATGCTGCTTGCCGGTGCGCTGCCGCTGGACGTGGTCCTCGCATGGGCCGAGCGCGGATTCCGGTGCGCGGTGCGCGATGCCGACCAGCGGCAGTGGGCGGAGTTGGTGGCCGAGGTGGGCGCCGGTCGTGCGGTGGCGGTGCGCGATGCCGGCTTCACCGAGGTCGCGCCCGGTTCGATGACGGTGATCGGGGTGCCCGCGCGGGACTGACCTGCTCGACACGTGCTGTCGAATTCGGCGGATCGGTTGTGGTTTTCACGACTCGCCGTGATTTCTCCGTGTGGGGTCGTCCCGCACGGGTATACGTATTCCGACAGCCGTGTGCATCGAGGTGCAGGGAGGTTCCGCGATGATGACGACGATTGTGGTGATCCTGATCGTCTGGGTCGTGCTGTCGGTGCCCGTCTCCTTCGTCGCTGCGCGGATGTTGCGCAGCGAACACCGCAACACGGGTGACCCGTCGACGACCGGGGCCGATGAATTCCATCCGGGCCGGTCGCTGCGCTGAGCGCTCGCGTGGGCCAAGATGGAGCGCGTGTCGCAACCCGATCCCGATCTGCTCATCGACTTTTCCGACGTGACCATCCGCCGCTCGGGCCGAACCCTGGTCGGCCCTGTCTCTTGGCAAGTAGAGCTCGACGAACGCTGGGTGGTGCTCGGCCCGAACGGCGCTGGCAAGACCTCGCTGCTCAGAATGGCCGCCGCCGAACTCCATCCGACCTCAGGTAGCGCGAATCTGTTGGGGGAGACGCTCGGTCGCGTCGACGTCAACGAACTACGACCGCGCATCGGGTTGTCCTCGGCGGCGGTGGCCAGCCGGATCCCGGTGGACGAGAAGGTCAGTGACCTGGTGGTCTCGGCCGGGTACGCGGTGCTCGGCCGCTGGCGCGAACGCTACGAGGACATCGACACCGAACGCGCCGTCGACATGCTCGAAACCCTTGGCGCCGAACATCTTTCCGACCGCACCTACGGCACCCTGTCCGAAGGTGAACGCAAGCGGGTGCTGATCGCGCGCGCCCTGATGACCGACCCGGAACTGCTGCTGCTCGACGAACCGGCCGCGGGGCTCGACCTCGGCGGGCGCGAGGAACTGGTCGAGCGGCTCGGCGATCTCGCCGCCGACCCGGACGCGCCCGCGATGGTGTTGGTGACCCACCACGTCGAGGAGATTCCGCCGGGGTTCACCCATGCGCTGCTGCTCAAGGAGGGTGAAGTCGTCGGTCAGGGACTACTGGGCGATGTGCTCACCGCCGAGAATCTGAGCAATGCGTTCAGTCAGCAGATTGCCTTGGACCGGATCGATGGGCGGTGGTTCGCGCGACGGGCTCGTCGTTCGGGCGGGCATCGTCGCCGGAACTGAGGGGTGCTTCGCTGAGCGCGCGCGGGTTCCGGTCGCACCGATTCGCGTCCGCGCACGGCCTTGCGAGGGCTGCGATGGTGGTGAAGGCCCAGCTGACCTGGCAGGCGTCGGTCGAGTCGGGGATCTCGACGCACCGTCGACCAAGCGGGCGTTAGGGTGCTGAAAGGTCGGCTGTGCTCGCGAGCGACAGCCGGGCGCCGGGCAGTGGGTTCGGCGGTGAGAGGAACGGTATGAGTGAGTCGGGGGTCCGGGCACGGGACGCGTCGACGGTGATGCTGGTGCGTGACGGTGCGGCGGGTATCGAGGTGTTCCTGCAGCGCCGGGTCAGCGGGATGGCGTTCGCGGCGGGGATGACGGTGTTCCCCGGCGGCGGTGTCGACGCCGCCGACGGGACGGCCGATATCGCCTGGACCGGCCCCGAACCGGCCTGGTGGGCAGAGCGTTTCGGCACCGACGAACAGACCGCGCAGGCACTCGTCGCCGCTGCCGTGCGGGAGACCTTCGAGGAATGCGGCGTGCTGCTGGCCGGACCGACCGCGGACTCCGTCGTCGACGACTCCGCGCGTTATCGCGAGGCGCGCGGCAAGCTCGAGCGCCGCGACCTCTCCCTTGCCGAGTTCCTCACGGCCGAGAACCTGGTCCTGCGCGCCGACCTGCTTCGCCCGTGGTCGAACTGGATCACCCCCGAGGCCGAGCCCCGTCGCTACGACACCCGCTTCTTCGTCGCGGTGCTCCCGCAGGGCCAGATCGCCGACGGCGCCACCTCCGAGGCCGCGCAGGTGGTCTGGCGGACACCGCAGGACGCCCTGGCGAGCTGGCGCACCGGCGAGCACGTGCTGATGCCGCCGACATGGTCGCAGCTCGACGCGCTGTGCGGGTTCGCTGATACGTCCGCGGTGTTGGCCGCCGACCGTGCCATCGCGCCGATCATGCCGAAGTACTCGCCGGGCACCGACGGCCGGCCGCTCTCGGACTTCCCCGACAACGAACGGTATTTCGACGAGCTACCGCGACAGGGCGGTTTCGGCGGCCGGTAGGTTGCACCCATGGCCGAATTCGTGACCCTCGAGCTGCCCGCCGAGCCGACCACCCGTGGCGTCGCGCTGCTGCGCATCGATCGTCCGCCGCTGAACCTCGTCGACGCCCAGCTGGCCCGTGAGGTGGCGACCGCCGCGGACACGGTGGCCGACCACCCCGGCGTCTCGGCATTGATCGTCTACGGCGACGAGCGGGTGTTCAGCGCGGGCGACGAGATGAAGGAGCTGGCCGAACTCGACGCCGGCCAGGCCGCCGCCATGGCCGCCGATCTGCAGGCCGCGCTCGGCTGCCTCACCCGGGTGCCGCAGCCGACCGTCGCCGCGATCACCGGATACTGCCTCGGCGCGGGCCTGGAACTCGCCCTCGGCGCCGATCACCGGATAGTCGGCGACAACGTGAAACTCGGCCTCCCACAGATCAAAGCGGGCCTCATCCCGCTCTCCGGCATCCGCAGGCTCTCGCTGCTGATCGGCGGGAGCCGCGCCAAGGACCTCGTCTACACCGGTCGTTTCGTCGATGCGAAGGAAGCCGCGAAGATCGGCCTGGTCGACGAGGTCGTCGCCCCCGACGACGTCCTCACCGCCGCCCGCGCCTGGGCCGCCCAGTTCATCACTGCCGCCCCCCGCGCCCTCGCCGCCGCCAAGGCGGTCTTCGAATCCGGCCCGCACGGCCACGCCACCGCCGTCACCGAATGGTCGGCCCTGTTCGACACCGACGACGCCCGCACCGGCACCCGCACCTTCGCCGCCGAGGGGCCGAACGCCGCCACGTTCACCGGGCAGTAGCGGTCCGACCAGAACCGGCGTTTACTTCGTCGTCCCCGGAGCAGCGTGCTCGCGCGCACACATTAGGCTGACGGGTATGACGGTCCATCCCGACGACCCGGCGCCGAACCCCCACGCCACCGCGGCCCAGGTCGAAGCAGCGCGCAAAGACACCAAACTCGCCCAGGTCCTGTACCACGACTGGGAAGCGGAGACCTACGACGACAAGTGGTCGATCTCCTACGACGAGCGCTGTATCGCCTATGCCCGCGGCCGGTTCGACCTCGCCGTCGGCCCGGCTCCGCTGCCGTACGAGCGTGCGCTCGAGCTCGGCTGTGGCACGGGATTCTTCCTGCTCAACCTGATGCAGGGCGGTGTCGCCAAGTCCGGTTCGGTCACCGACCTCTCGCCCGGCATGGTGAAGGTCGCGCTGCGCAACGCCGAGCACCTGGGCCTGGATGTCGACGGTCGCGTCGCCGATGCCGAGACCATCCCCTACGACGACGACACCTTCGATCTGGTCTGCGGCCACGCCGTGCTGCACCACATCCCCGACGTGGAACTGGCCCTCAAGGAGTGCCTGCGCGTGCTCAAGCCGGGCGGACGTTTCGTCTTCGCCGGTGAGCCCACCACCATCGGCAACATCTACGCCCGCCGCCTCGGCCAGGCCACCTGGAAGGTGACCACCGAGATCACCAAGCTGCCGTTCCTGTCCGGTTGGCGTCGCCCGCAGACCGAGCTGGACGAGTCCTCCCGCGCCGCCGCCCTCGAGGCCGTCGTCGACCTGCACACCTTCGACCCGAGCGATCTCGAGAAGATGGCGAAGTCGGCCGGTGCCGTGGACGTGAAGGCCACCACCGAGGAACTCGCCGCCGCCCTGTGGGGCTGGCCGGTGCGCACCTTCGAGGCCGCCGTCCCCGACGAGAAGCTGACCATGCCGTACCGCATGGCCCAGTACCGCGCGTGGCTGGGCTTGAGCTGGCTCGACGAGAACGTGCTGCGCAAGGTCGTGCCGCGCGAGTTCTTCTATAACGCGATGATCACCGGCGTGAAGCCGGGCGCGGCGCAGAAGTAGGTGGGCTACCGCTTCGGCCGCGACGACGTCGCCTATCTCGCGAGCGCGGCAGGCCGTGCCGCGCTCGCCGAGGTCGACCGGCTGGAGCTGACCCCCGCGACGCACCTGCGCGATATCGAGCAGGTGCGTCGCTCGCACGGTGAACTGGCGCCCGCGCTGATCGAGACCGTGCGATTGCGTCGCAAGGCCGTGGTGAAGCTACCCACGGCGGGGGAGTGGTTGTTCACCGACGACGCGCTGCAGCAGGCCACACCGGCGCTGGTCGCCCGGCATCGGGCAGCCAGGTTGGCCGGTCGCGCGGTGCACGACGTGACCTGTTCGATCGGTGCTGAGCTCGCTGAGTTGGCCGAGGTCTGTCCGGCCGTGATCGGGAGCGATCTGGACGACGTGCGCTTGGCGATGGCCGCCCACAACCTCGCCACCGTTCCCCCGTCAGCGACCGGCGACATCGAGTTTGTTCAGGCGAGCGACAACGGTGCGTTCGTTGCCGCCGAACCCACCGCCGGGCGCGATGCGTTCGACCGCCTGCGAGTCGGCCACCGAAACATCGTGCTGGCCAAGGCCGATGCCCTCACCCCGACCACCCGCGACACCGTGATCATCGCCGATCCCGCGCGCCGAGCAGCCGGCCGCCGCACCTACGACCCCGCGAAACTCCAACCCCCACTTCCGGATCTGCTCGCCGCCTACGCGGGCCGCGACATCGCCGTGAAATCTGCCCCCGGCCTGGATTTCGACCGTCTCGCCTGGGACGGCGAAGTCGAAATCGTCTCCCTCGACGGCGCCGTCCGCGAAGCCTGCCTCTGGTCCCCCGGCCTCACCACCCCCGCCGTCACCCGCCGCGCCACCGTTCTCGACTCCCGAGGCACCACAACAACTCTCACCGACGCCGCCCCCGACGACATCCCCGACCTCCCCCCGGGAGACTGGATCATCGACCCCGACGGAGCCGTAGTCCGAGCAGGCCTGGTCCGCCACTACGCCGCCAAACACGGCCTTTGGCAACTGGATCCCCGCATCGCCTACCTCACCGGCAACATCGTCCCCGCCGGCACCCGCGGCTTCCACATCGAAGACCGCTTCGAACTTCGAGAGAAAACCCTGCGCCAGGAACTCACCCGACGCGACTGCGGTGCGCTCGAGATTCTCATCCGCGGCGTCGACATTGACCCCGACGCACTACGCAAAAAACTCAAGCTACGCGGCACCCGCCCCTACAGCTTGGTCATCACCCGAATCGGCCGAACCGCAACAGTTTTCCTGTGTACCGCCCACGCGGCACAACCGACGATCCACTGACTGTTGCTGCGGTGTCAGAACGCCAGTTCTGTCCAGGGAATGTCGATCGGGAAAGGATGCGCGGTCTGCACGCCGGGGTGTTCATCGGCGAGCCATTCACCGGTCAGGATGTAGTTCGCCTTCCGCAACGGCGTAACCCCTTGGGGGAGATGGACTTCGTCGGTCGAGAGGGCGTAGGCGCGGACAACGGCGACGCGGCGCGGGTTCGGTGCGAGTTCGGCTTCCCAGTACCAGGGGATGCCACCTTCGGCGTAGCGGCGCTTCTTCGCTTCGATCGCTTTGGGTGTGTTCGCGGGGGACAGGACTTCGCCGGCGAGCAGTACATCATCAGCGTGGACCCAGTCGAATTCGTCGCGTAGGCAGCGGAAGATCATGAAATCCGGCGTGAGAAAGCTGGACCTGTCCGGCCGGAAGAAGACGTTCGTCTCCAGATCGACCTGCCAACAGACATCGGGATCGGCGGCCATGTGCGCGCGGGCCCGCCGCTCCAGCGCATTGGTGAATCGGCGACTGTACCGCTGGTGCTCAGCCGGCCCGTGCCGCAACATCACCTCGTCGGCGATCCACACCGGCACGCCGTCGCGGAGCTCGATCCGTTCGGCGATCTCCGCGGGCAACTGCTCGAGCTCGTCCCACGTCATGGTCGCGGGAAGCTCTGGGCGCTGAACACGCGGCGTCGACATGATCCAATGCTAGCCAGCCGAGCTGACAGAAAAGGTGTGCGATGACGGAATCGGAATTTCCCAGGGGGATCGGCAAGGTGGCCACCCGCGAGCTGACCTCGCACGGTTACACCACCTATTCCCACCTGACCGAGGTCAGTGCGAAGCAACTGCTGGCCATCCACGGCATCGGGCCCAAATCCATCCGCATCCTCGGCGAGGAGCTGGCGGCGCGTGGCCTCGCCTTTGCCGACTGAGCCGACGCCCTAACCTTCCATCTTCTTCACGACCCGCTGCACTGTGAGCCAGGTGCGGGTGGTGATGTCCTTGCCGTAGGTCTTTTCCAGGCTCGCCATGAAGTCGGGGGTTTTGCCGGAGCTGTTGTCTATGACGGTGAGGAAGGCGCGGGCCCTGCGGTCGTAGCCGATGACTCGGATGAGGGGGTCGTTGTCGAAGGCCTTGGTGTCGGCTTCGCGCATCGTCTTCTTGAAGAAGGTGACGGTGAGGTAGGAGCCGCGTTCGTGGGGGAGGCCTTCGAAGGGGTCGCGGTCGAGGAGGGCGCGCAGTTCGGGGTGGCTGCGGATGATGGTGCCGCCGGGGATGCCGAGTTCGGTGTTGAGTGCCTGCTGGATGCGGGCTTCCAGGTCGGCGGGGTCGTCGGCTGTGCGGAAGACGACGTTGCCGCTACTGAGTACCGAGGCGACCTTCTCGAAGCCGAGCCCCTCGAACACCCCGCGCAGTTTCTCGTTGCGCATGTTCGGGTTGGACGGCATGATCCCGCGCAGCAGCGCCGCATAGCTCTCCACGCTGCCGACCGTACCGACCGCCACCGACAGAAACCATCGTCGGCGGCAGCCGTGTCAGGACTTGGCGGCGGCGTTCTTCTTCCGCTCGATATCGGCCAGTGCCGCCATGTACGCCGCACGCTCCTCGGCGCTCGCATCCCAGGCGACCTTGCGGTTCTTCACGACCTTGGCAGGCGCGCCGACCGCGATGCTGTAGTCGGGTACATCCCCACGTACCACCGCGTGCGCGCCGAGCACGCACCCACGGCCCACCCTGGTGTCGCGGAGCACGGTCACCTTGGCGGCGATCCAGGTGTCGGGACCGATGCGGACCGGGCTCTTCACGATGCCCTGGTCCTTGATGGGCATGTTGATGTCGTCCATGCGGTGGTCGAAGTCGCAGATATAGCACCAGTCGGCGACCAGCGTGGACTCGCCGATCTCGATGTCGAGGTAGGTGTTGACGACGTTGTCCTTGCCGAACACCACCTTGTCGCCGATGCGCAGCGAGCCCTCGTGGCAGCGCAGGGCGTTGCCGTCGCCGATGTGGACCCAGCGTCCGATTTCCATGCGGGCGAATTCCGGGGTCGCGTGGATCTCCACATTGCGGCCGAGGAAGACCATTCCGCGCAGCACGATATGCGGGTTGGCCAGGCGGAACTTGGCCAAACGGTAGTAACGCACCAGGTACCAGGGGGTGTAGGCGCGGTTGGCGAGCACCCAGCGCAGCGAATCCCCGGTCAGGAATCGGGCCTGCTGCGGATCGCGGCGGCGTGAACCACGCCAGCGCGCGCTCAACGGCGCGCCCCACATGCTCGTCACGAACTAGTCTCCCGTCATGATCCGCCGGGCCAGCCCCGAGGATTCGGTCATCGGGTACACAGAGTACTTTCGCAAGGCACACTTACCGTGCCATACCCCGACTAAACAGGGAGATCAGCAGGTGCGAACTCGGACTCGCGTCGTCGCCTCGCTCGCTGCCGCCGGTGTGGTGGCGCTGGCCGGGTGCGGCACGGATGTGGACGACATCACCGTCGGGGCCGGAAAAGGTTGGCCCGCAACGCATCACGGCGGCACCAATGCGAGCAACAGCCCGGTGACGGGTGCGGACTCGGTGTCGTTGAGCTGGTCACGTCCGGTGGGTGGACCGATCGCCCAGCCGTTGACGATCGGCGCCGAAGGCCAGATGTTCGTCACCACCAGCACCGGCAACTGTGCGATCTTCTCGTTCCAGATGCTCACCGGCCGCAAACGCTTCTGCAACCCGCTCGGACCGTCGACGATCGACGCGCCGACCGTGATCGACGGGGTCACCAATGTCTACGTCGGTGACGACGGCGCGGTGAACTCCTTCAACTACCTCGGTCAGCCGCGCTGGCGCACGCCCGTTGCGGGTGTGCCGGTGGCGATCCAGTTCACCGGTGACGGCAATGTGCTGACGGTGACCCAGTCCGGCCAGGTCGACGTGCTCAGCCGCCAGACCGGTGGTCGTGAGGTGCCGACGGTGCAGTTGCTCGGCGAACCCGATTTCCTGCAGTACCCCGGCCTCACCCGCCCCGCTTCCGGTGACGGACTCGACGACTGCCAGGTCGGCGGGCCGCGCTGCGCCGTCGCCAATACCACCGCCGTCGACCCGTCGACCGGTCGTTTCTTCGTCACCGTCTGGGAGCCGGGCAAGCCCGCCGCCGCATTGCGCGCGATGCGCTACGCCGACGGCACCGTGACCCAGGAGTGGAACGCCGAGATCCTCACCGGCGGCAGCGCGACCAGCCCCGCCCTCTCCGCGGACGGCGACACCGTCTACATCGGCGACAACAGCAAGCGCCTGATCGCCCTGAATGCCGCCGACGGTGCTACCCGCTGGGTTCAGCCCCTGTCCTGGGCGCCCCGTGGCGGCATCTCCGTCTCCGGTGACCTGATCATCCCCGCGGGCGATGACGGTTACCTGACCGCCCTGCGTGACAGTAATGACAAGGCCGAAATCGTCTGGGAGCGAAAGGATCTCGCGCTCCGTGGCGCCCCTGCGCAAACCGCGGGCGATATCGGCTACACCGTTGCCGCGATCGGCGCCGGCCTCAACCTCATCACCTTCGACACGACCAACGGCAACACCATCGACTCCGATCCGCTGCCCGCCGCCACGGGAACCACCACGGGCACCTCGATCGGCCCCGAAGGTGAAGTCGTCGTCGCCACTCGCCTCGGCGAGATCTTCGCCTTCACGCCGGACGTCTGACGGGCGACAGCGCTCCTCGGACGGACTGACCTACGGGGTCGCGACAGCGCCGGATGGCCGCAGTGGAGGGTGGCGTCAGTACGGGTTGGCGCGGTCCAGCCAGTGTGCGTTGACTTCCGTCGCGTGCCGGCTGGGGAACGAGATGCGCGTCGGGTCGCCGTCGGCGGTGTAGCGCTGGTCGGGGTTGGCGGCGAGCCAGTCGAGCCAATGGGCCGAATCGAACGGGACCGCACCCCGGCCGGATCGGATGCGTGGCACTGCGCCGGGGTCGACCTTCCCGTACGGGCTGGGGGCCGGGTTGGAGCCCACCAGCATCACGGCGTCGAAGCGGTAGGACGTGCCGTCCCAGCTGCCCGCCGAGGCCAGCGTTTTGTCGCGGGGGTAGACGCCGAGCGGTAATGCCATGGTGCGCACGGTGATTCCGGCCGTGGTGACCGCGCGGATGTTCTGTACCAGTTCGCGTTGCACGCCGTCGGCGTCCAGGCTCGCGAGATTCGCGTGATCGGCTGTGTGCGCGCCGATTTCGTGACCGTTCGCCACCAGCCACGGTAGTGCGCGCGGGTCGCCGCCGAAGGGGTCGTTGTTGACGTAGAAGGTGGCCACCGGTCGGAAGTCCGGGTAGCGGGTGTCGAACTCGGCGAGAATGCCCGCAGCGCTGTCCGGTGCCACCGCGCCGGAATCGGTGAAGCTGAGTTGGCTGCGGGTGGAATCGTCGAAGGTGAGGACGACCGGGTGGGTACCTGCGGGTACATCCAGGTCGCCCGAAATGTATTGCGCGGCAGTCACCGGACGGTAGCCCTCGCGGTACAGCCGTTCCAGTTCGTCCCGGAATTCCTGTGGGGTCTGGTCGTATTCGCCTGCCGGGTCAGCTGCGATCTGGTGATACATCAGGACCGGGACGAATCCGAGTTCGTTGGCGGCGATCTCGGCCGGGTTCGGCAGTGCCGGTTTCGTTGTCGTCGCGGCGGGTGGTTCGGGCGGAGCAGGTGGGGATGTTGCCGTGCAGGCGGTGAGCGTTGCCGCGACCAAGAGCGCAGGGACGAGCCGGATCATCGAGTTCGAGCAGCCCGCCATCGGGCCAATATAACGCGCCCGCAAAGGTTTTCTCTTGATCTTGTCGATAACCGGCGACCGTGCGGGAACTGCGGGATAGTGGGCCCGACAACGGTAGTGGAAGTTGGTGTGGACGAGGTGAAGCTTTACGGGTCCGATAGGCGCGACTCGGCCGATGACGACCATCTCCGGGCGTTGGTTTTGCGGCTCCTGTCGGTCGATCGACGGCGATGGGTGGCAATCGCCGCCGGTGCCGTACTCGCAGTGGTGATGGCGGCGCTGTTGGCCGGATTCGCGCTGGGTAGATCCGCCGAGGTGGCTGCGGTGGACACCGTGCCGCTGACACTGCGGGTGACACCGCCTGAACCGGCCCGTTCGTATCGTGCGCCGATTGTGGTGCGGGGCAACGCTGTCGACGCGGTACGAGTCTCGATCGGCCCGACGACGGTATCCACCGGCCCGGACGGGGCCTTCGAGATCTCGGTGCCGTGGGCGCCCGCCGTCGAGGTCGTCGCGGTGGATGCCGCGGGCAATCAGAGCAGCAGCATCGTCGTCGCGGGAGTCGACCTGCCGCGGATGCGGGCCGTGCACGTCACCGCCCATGCTTGGTCACATGAAGGCTTGCGTGAAGCCGTTCTCGATCTCGCTCGCGAAGGTCGCATCGATACCGTGCAGCTCGATATCAAAGACGAGGACGGCGTCGTCGGCTACGACTCGCAGGTACCTCTCGCACGCGAATCCGGCGCGGCCACCGCAATTTACGATGCCAGCGCGGCCCTCGGACAGTTGCACGACATGGGTCTGCAGGTCGTCGGCCGTATCGTCGCGTTCCGCGATCCGACACTCGCCGACTGGGCCTGGCACAACGGTCGTCCCGACTGGGTTGTCCAAAACCCTTCCGGCCAGCCCTATTCCAGCCACTACGGCCCGATCGCCTTCACCAACTTCGCCAATCCACAAGTGCGGCAATACAACATCGATCTCGCGGTAGAAGCCGCACAGCTCGGCTTCGACGGCGTCATGTTCGACTACGTCCGCCGCCCCGACGGCAGCCTGACCAGCATGAATTTCGCCGGCCTCACCGGCACCCCCACCGAGGCGGTCGCGGCGTTCCTCGCCCAGAGCCGCTACCCGATTCACCAAGCAGGCGCACACGTGAGCGCCGCGGTCTACGGCATCGCCTCCACCCGCCCCGACGAAATCGCCCAGAACATCCCCCTGATGTCGCGCAGCGTCGACTTCGTAGCGCCGATGATCTACCCATCCCATTGGGGCCCAGGCGAATACGGCGTAGCCAACCCCAACGCCCAGCCCTACGACATCATCTTCCGCTCCCTACAGGACTTCGTGACGGCCACCGCGGGCACCGGCGCGAAAGTAGCCCCCTGGCTCCAGGACTTCAGCCTCGGCGTCACCTACGGCGACGCCGAACTCCGAGCCCAGATAGACGCCACCCGAGACGCGGGCATCGACAGCTTCTTCCTCTGGAACGCCGCCACCCGCTACCACGGCGGCGGCCTCCAACCTGCCTGACGCCCGTTGCCCACCTGCGGTCGTGGACACTAACTCGGTGTTTCGCCCACACCGCACCGCGCGATCTCGTGCTCCGGCACCCGGTCGATGCGATACGTTGCGTATTCCAGCGATCGTGAGATGTTGCGCAGGAACAGGTCAGCGGTGAGCGGGGCGCGGGTGGCGGCCAGCAGATCCCGCGTCCCGGGGCAACTCAGTGCGGTGCGGATCCGGGCCACCCAGCCTTCGTCGATGAACAGTGGCAGCAGCGGATGTTGGGCTGCCATACCCGCGTCGACGACAGCCCAGTCGGTGTCGAGGTTCTTGTCATGACCGATGCGGGCATCGGGAAACCGGAACGTGTGTGCGGCAAGCGGATACGCCAAACCCATCGGATCGACGACGCGGACCGACAGCGGCGTGTTCATGCCGATCATGCCGAGATTCATGAAGTACACGGTGTGCCCGGCGGCGCCGTCGGGACCGGTTGTCGGCGGCGGGACGACCTGCCAGGTCCACGTCGGCGAGTTGATCAGCAGTCCGCCGTTCGGGTTTCGCGCGATCTCGCTGATCATGGCCCGTATTCGCGGGTAGTCCAGGTAGTCCTCTGCGCGAATGGGGTGTTCGTGCCCGGTGGTCTGGATGTAGTAGAGCCGCTCGTCGGCAATGCCGGTGGGGGTGATCTTGTTGCTGGAGTCGATCGCGGTGACGTCGGCCGCGCACAGCGCCCAGCCGATGGTCACGGCGAAAGTGGCGGGCAGGATCAACTGCGGAATTTTCGAAACAACCGGTACAGCAACGGTTTTCAGTGGAAGGACCATCACCGGCAGTAACAGGCAGAAAAGCGGTGGCAGCAACATGCGGCCGTGCATGAAGTCGCCGCCGACACGGGTTTCGTAGATGGTGAGCAGGATGCCGCTGCCGAGCATGAGAGCGACCACTGCGGCAGGAGATCTCAGCCAACTGCGCAACTCGTGAAGACGTTCGCGCAGAGTGGGTTTCGTACCACAGGTGGTCGCGCTGTTTCGTGGCCACATGACCGTTGCTGCGATACCCAGCGCCATGAGCGGCACCCACAGCCAGTACGGGCCGACCAGATTCCACAGGTACACGAACCCCTGGTGCCATTTCGCACCACCCGCGTCTTTGGCGACCGCCGTATTCGGGTACGGCAGACCGTAATAGCCCATCCGCCAGATCTGGTACGCGACCGGAACACAACCCGCACTCACGACGATCAACACGCGATGGACCCACTGCCGACGTCCAGGATGAGGAGCGCAACAGAGCATCAGCAAGGCTGGCGCCCCGACCAGCGACATCTCCGGCCGGATCAGCGGCGCCAGACCCGCGACGAAAGACAGCACGAAAAGTGTTGTGGGGCGCACTGTCTCGGAACGGCCCCAATGGATCAGTAGCCACCACAGCACTGCCAGCCAGCAGATGACAAGGCTCGACTCCAACCCCGAGGTGGCGTAGTCGCGAGCCGGCGGAACGGCGATGTAGACGATCGCCCCGGCCGGAAGCAGCAACCGGGCACCGCTGCCCTCCCAGAGTCGCGCCGTGCCCGCCATCGCGAACACGACGGCCCCGACCGACAGGATCAGCGCGATGCCGAGCGCCACATATTCCAGCCGTGCCTGCGTCAGCCAGCCGAGAAACCACAGCAGATACGTCCACGCCGTACTGGTGTTCACCTCCACGCGTTCACCGACATTGAAGACCGGACCATTGCCCGCCAACAGGTTGCGCACCGTCCGCAACACGGTCAACCCATCGTCGGCGATCCAACGCCGCTCCCACCCCCCGACGGCGAAAAGCGAAGCGGTGAACAGAATTCCACTGACAAGCACCGCACGCGACAGTCCCCACGATGCCCGTACGCCCCCATTACCCACTGGCGAACCGTAGCGCGCGATCAGGCAAGCGTCTGCCCGCAATCATGGGGTCATCACGAGCGCCGACGCGGCCCTGGCGTCGCGGACCACTCGGCTGTTTTCCTTCGAGCTGACCTCGGCTGGTTTCGGAGCCGCCGGCACCCACTCGCGCAGCGGTTGCACCACCCCGCTGTAGAAGGAGCCGGTGGCCGTGGTGACGTTGGCCGGAGAATCCGGACTACCGCCGACGATGTCAGGCTTTTCCGGAGCGCTGGAACGCGGCCTGGCGGGTTGTGTCCAATGCCGTGCCGATGACGGTCCAGGAGTTACCCTCCGCGTGCGCATCCCGTACCGCATCCCGCAGTTCTGCCTCGGTTTCGGCGACCTTCTTCCGTGCGGCGATGATGCGGCGGAAGTGAGTTGCGTCGGTTGCGTGAGTGGTGGCCGGATCCAGCTGGTCGAGGCCGGTGTCGTCGTGACGGGGCGCAGCATCCGCCTTCGGCGAACGGGGGGCAGGGGTAGGCCGACCAGCCACCCGTCGTGGGGTGCGCTTGGCCGTGGTCTTCTTCTTGGTCGTCGGCATCGCAATCACCTCAGGTAGTCGTGGAACTTTCGTCTCAGCTGGTCTGCGTGGATGATCCGGTTCGGAACTCCGGCCGGAACAGCCACGAGTTCGAGTAGGCGCCCCGCCAGATCGGCGCTACTTCGGATCTCGTTCCGGGAGTGGGCGTTCCACGATGTCGGGGCGGCCGAGGGAGGTGCGGACTCGGCGTTTGGCGACGGTGTAGACCTGGGCGGTTTCGGCGGCTACCACGTCCCAGGCGAAGTCGGCGGTGAGGCGTTCGCGGGCGGTGAAGGCGCGGTCCTGGGCCGTGGCGGGGTCGTCGAGGACGGCGCGGGTGGCGTCGACCAGGCCGTCGATGTCGGCGGGGGCGAAGGAGGCGCCGGTGACGCCGTCGATGACCGCTTCGCCCAAACCGCCTGCGGTGGAGGCGATCAGGGGCACGCCGGCGGCGGCGGCTTCGAGGGCGACGATGCCGAAGGGTTCGTAGCGGCTCGGTAGGACGATGGCGTCGGCGCCGTGCAGCCAGCCGAGGAGTTCGTCGTGGCCGAGGCTGCCGACGAAGTGGACGGCGCGGGCCACGCGGTGGCTGCGGGCGCGTTCACGCAGCCACTCGAACTGGGTGCCGACGCCGGCGACGGTGAGAGTGGTGCCGGGGTGGGCGCGGCGGATGCGGGGGAGGGCGGCGATCGCGTCCTGCACGCCCTTCTCGTATTCGAGGCGGCCCACGTAGAGCAGGCGCGGCGGGCCCGAGCGCGGTGCGCGGGGGCGGAAGGTCCAGGAACCGACGTCGATGCCGTTGCGGATCACCGTGATCGGGGCCAGTTCGGGTCCGTAGAGCCGGTCGACTTCGTCCTGCATGGAGGTCGAGCAGGTGATGAGCTGATCGGATTCGTTGGTCAGCCACCATTCCACCGAGTGGACCTGCTTGTTGACCCGGCCCGACACCCAGCCGCTGTGGCGGCCGGCTTCGGTGGCGTGGATTGTCGAGACGAGCGGCGCGTCGTAGTACTCGGCCAGCGCGATCGAGGGGTGCGCGACGAGCCAGTCGTGCGCGTGCACCACATCAGGTGTCCAGCCTTCGCCCACGCCGGGCTTACCGAGCGCCACCCCGGCCCGCACCATCGCGTGCCCCATCGCGAGGGTCCAGGCGAGCATGTCCTCGCCGAAGTCGAAGCACGGCGGGTCCTCGGCCACCGCGACGACGAGCACGCCGTCGGCGATGTAGGAGTGCGTGGGGTGGGTGACCGAATCGGTCCCCGTCGGCCTGCGTGCCAGCACAACGACCTCGTGACCGGCCGCGGCCAGCTCGACGGCCAGGTGATGCACATGCCGCCCGAGCCCGCCGACCACGACCGGCGGGTACTCCCACGACACCATCAAAATCTTCATCGAATTCCTTCAGCGGCGGCCGACGGGACAGCGGTCGGCAACCGCCGCGCGTCCAGACCAGGGAAGAATCCGTCGGCCGCGTTCCATCCTGCCGCGAGTCGGGCCGCTTTGGCGAACTGGCCAGCGCCGATCGCCTCGGCGAGCTCGCGGACGGCGTGCGCGTGTTCGTGGGCGCGATCGCGGGCGTACCCGGCGGCGGAGTCCTTGCTCACCATGAACGCCCAGTCGCTGGAGACGGTGAGAATCGCCTCGCGCAGCAACTGGTCGGCGACCGGATCGCGCAGGGATCCGTCGCGGCGCACCTTGTCGAGAGTGTCGAGGGCGAGGCGCACGATGTCGGCGTTGAGCTCGACGAGGTCGGAAACCTGGTCGCCCGCCCAGACCCGCCAGTCCTTGCCCGAACCCCACGAGGAGTCGTTGAGCTGCACAGGTTCGCCGACGTAGCCGTTCTCGCGGGCATCGGCGAGGGTGCCCACGTTCACGCCCGCTTCGGGCAGCGCGCGCAGCACCTGCTCGAGCCACTGCGGGCCTTCGTGCCACCAGTGCCCGAACAGTTCGGTGTCGAACGCGGCCACCACGAGCGCGGGCCTGCCGATCCGCGCGGACTCCTCGATCAGCCGGGCCCGGACAGTCTCGACGAAGTCGGCGACGTCGCGGGTGACCGCTTCGGCCGCCAATTCGGGATCGTAAGGGGCCTTGTCAGGTCCGTCGACGGTCTTGCCGGTGACGCGGGAGGGTTTGAGGCCGGTCGCGTGGTCGTAGTGGTGGAAGTCGCGGTAGGCGCTCTGGCCGGGGTAGCCCTGTTTCGGCGACCAGACCCGGTAGCTCACGGCCAGGTCGCGCCCGAAGGCGACCACGTCGGCATCGCGCACAGGCCTGCCGAGGGAGGTGTCACCGCGCAGCGACGGTCCGTCGACCATGAAGTGGGTGATGCCGGCGGCGTCGTAGCCCTGTTCCATGCCGGGGGTGTAGCCGCATTCGGGCGCCCAGATGCCGGTCGGGGTGGTGCCCCAGCGCAGCTGCGCGTCGGCCAGGCCTTCGGTGAGCTGGAACTGGCGCATGCGTGGGTCGAGCAGCGGCTGGAAGGGGTGGGCGAGGGGGCCGCCGAGCAGTTCGATCGCGTCGGCGTCGATCAGCGAACGCCAGACGGGTGAACCGCCGTGCTGCCAGTTCTGTTCGAAATCGGCCAAAGCCGTTGCGGCAAGGCGATGTTCGTGACGGCCGAGCGCAATATTGCCCGACATCGACGCCTCGTCGGCGCGCAACTGCCAGTTGCCCAGCCAGTGATGCATGCCCGCGAGGCAGTGCGGATCGTCGAGCTGGGCGGCGAGCACCGGCGTGATGCCGAGGCTCAACAGGTGTGAACGCCCTTCGGCGGCAAGATTTTTCAGCACCCGGACCAGCGGCAGATACGACGCGGCCCAGGACTGGTAGAGCCATTCCTCGCCGACCGGCCAACGCCCGTGATGGGCGAGCCACGGCAAGTGGGAGTGCAGGACCAGTGTGAACTGGCCCGGCACGGCGGAGCGGGAGTCGGTCAACGCCTTGCCTTTTCGGCGATCGCGACCAGGTCCAGGCTCGCGTCGATATCGCCTTCGCGCAGGTCGAAATCGTGAATGGTCACGGCGGCGACGTCGGCGGTGAGGTCGGCGGGCCACGGCTCACCGGCCAGCGCGCGCTCGATCTGGGCCTCGATGAAGGACCCACCGTGCTTGGCGTCCAAGGCTTTGAGGCTCGCGCCGTGGTGCACGCCCAGCATCTCGGAGACGGTGAACCCGGCGTCGACGAGCAGTTCGGTCAACTCGGCCGCATTGAGTTCGCGAGTGTGGAACGGGTTGAGCGGGGTGTCGCGACCGGGGGAGAAGGTGATCCGATTCGGGGTGCTGATCAGCAGTACGCCGCCGGGACGCAGCACGCGCAGGCACTCGCGCAGGAACTGTCCCTGATCCCAAAGATGTTCGATGACTTGGAAATTCACCACGACATCGACGGATTCGTCATCGAGGGGCAGCGCGGCGAGGTTGCCCTGGATCATCTCCACGCGCGGGTAGCGCGCGCGAACATGGGCGACAGCGCCCTCGTCGTAGTCCAGACCGGTGACGCGCTGCGCGACGCCCGCGATCATGTCCGCGCCGTAGCCCTCGCCCGAGCCCGCCTCGAGCACGACCTTGCCGGTGCAGCGGTCGAGCAAGCGGGCGTAGGCGATCTCGTGCCGACGGAACCAGTAGTTCTCCTCGGCGATGCCGGGCACCGTCCGCTCGCCGGTCAACGGCAGTGGTTCATGTGTGGCGGCCACCGGTGCGGCAGGGATCACAGCCTCGCTCATTGCTCCGAGGTTACTGGTACCGCCGGTCCGCGCAGGAGTCAGGGACCTGTTGCGCAAATAGGTTACCCACGGGTAACTTAGCGTAGGGTAGTGTTCCGAACTGAGCTAGATATCTCACCTGGACGTACGGCGCCAGCTCGTGCGGCCCCACCACACACGTGTCCCCAGAAGGAGGTCGACGAAGACCGATGCCGAACATCGTCGTACTCATCAAGCAGGTCCCCGACACCTGGTCCGAGCGCAAGCTGACCGATGGTGACTACACCCTCGACCGGGAAGCCGCCGACGCGGTCCTCGACGAGATCAACGAGCGCGCCGTCGAGGAAGCGCTGCTGATCAAGGAGGCACAGGGCGGTGAGGTCACCGTGCTGGCCGCCGGTCCCGACCGCGCCAACGAGGCCATCCGCAAGGCGCTGTCCATGGGCGCCGACAAGGCCATCCACATCAACGACCCGGCCATCCACGGCTCCGACGCCGTGCAGACCGCCTACGTGCTGGCCGCCGCTCTCGGCCAGGTCGAGGGCGTCGAACTGGTCATCGCCGGTAACGAGGCCACCGACGGCCGCGCCGGTGCCGTGCCCGCGATCATCGCGGAGTACATCGGCATCCCGCAGCTGACCCACCTGCGCAAGCTCACCGTCGACGGCGACAAGATCACCGGCGAGCGGGAGACCGACGAGGGTGTCTTCAAGCTCGAGGCGTCGCTGCCCGCGATCGTCTCGGTCAACGAGAAGATCAACGAGCCGCGCTTCCCCTCCTTCAAGGGCATCATGGCCGCGAAGAAGAAGGAAGTTCTGGTCTTCACCCTGGCCGATCTGGGCGTCGACCCGGCGACCGTGGGTGTGGCCAACGCCGGCACCCAGGTCACCAGTGCCACCCCGAAGCCGGCTCGCACCGCGGGCGAGAAGATCGCGGACGAGGGCGAGGGCGGCAACCAGATCGCGTCCTACCTCATCGGTCAGAAGATCATCTGATCCGGCACCGAGACTGCTGCGATTTCCGAGGAGAAAGAACTAATGGCTGAAGTACTTGTGCTCGTTGAGCACGCCGACGGTGCTGTCAAGAAGGTCACCACCGAACTGCTCACCGCCGCCCGCGCACTGGGCGAGCCCGCCGCCGTCGTCACCGGCCCGGCCGGCACCGCCGACAAGCTGGCCGCCGCGCTGGCCGCCGCGGGCGCCGAGAAGATCTATGTCGCCGAGTCCGACGACATCGAAGGCTTCCTGGTCACCCCGAAGGTCGACGTGCTCGCCGGTCTGGCCGAGTCCGCCGCACCCGCCGCCGTGATCGTCGCCGCCACCGCCGAGGGCAAGGAGGTGTCGGGCCGCCTTGCCGCGCGCATCGGCTCCGGTCTGCTCGTCGACGTCATCGGCGTCAACGCCGACGGCTCCGCCGTGCACTCCATCTTCGGTGGCGCGTTCACCGTCGAGGCCAAGGCCACCGGCGACCTGCCGGTGATCTCGGTCCGTCCCGGCGCCATCGAGTCCGCTCCGCAGGCCGGTGCAGGCGAGCAGGTCGTCGTCGAGGTTCCGGCGCAGGAAGACGGCGTCGTGAAGGTCGTCTCGCGTGACCCGATCGTCGGTGGCGACCGCCCCGATCTCGCCGAGGCGAGCATCGTTGTCTCCGGTGGTCGCGGTGTCGGTTCCGCCGACAACTTCGCGGTCGTCGAGGCGCTGGCCGACTCGCTGGGTGCCGCTGTCGGCGCCTCGCGTGCCGCCGTCGACTCGGGCTACTACCCGGGCCAGTTCCAGGTGGGCCAGACCGGCAAGACCGTCTCCCCGCAGCTCTACATCGCCCTCGGCATCTCCGGCGCCATCCAGCACCGCGCCGGCATGCAGACCTCGAAGACCATCGTCGCTGTCAACAAGGACGAGGAAGCACCCATCTTCGAGATCGCCGACTACGGCATCGTGGGCGACCTGTTCAACGTCTCCCCGCAGCTGACCGAGGCCGTGAAGTCCCACAAGGGCTGATCTCCTCGCGGTTGAGTTGACCTCGGCCCGCGATTCCTGTTGCCGCTCACGCGCAGGCAGGTTTCGCGGGCCGTTGTCGTTGGTGGCGACTACGATGACGCTATGTCCCTACCCGGTGTCGAGCATCCTGGCCTGCCAGAATTCATGACGTGGGAAGAGTTGGAGCAACTTCCCGAGGACGTCGCTGATCAGATCGAGCTATGGGATGGGCGAGTTGTCTGGGTGCGTCGGGGGCCGGGCGAGCACCAGACAGCGACGCGCCGTCTAACCAACGAACTCGAACGGTGCGCCCGAGATGACATGTCCGCGCATCCCGAACGGTGCTGGCGAGGAAACCTCGAGACGAATGTCTTCTTCGGCCACGCCGGGAAATCCGACTTCGTCACCCCGGACTTTCTCGTGCACCGTTGCCTGCCGCCGGGCGCTGATGTTCGGGCTGGAGAGGTCGTGCTGGTCGGTGAAGTGCTGTCGCCGTCGAACACGCCCGCTGAGATGGAAGCGAAGAAGGCCCGCTACGCGAGCGCGGGAATCCCCTCGTATTGGGAAGTCGACCTGACGCCGGACCTCACCGGCATCGGTGCACTTCGCGTGTACATTCTCGAGGTCGGACACGCCGAACTCCCGCCCGGCGTGCGCCCCCTCCGCAACGCGAATTACCTCCTGGCGGGCGAGTGGACCCCTGACGCGCGCGCGGGAATCTCCTTCCCCTACCCGTTCCCCATCGAAATCCTCTGGCCCGCACTGGACTTCTGAGCAACGTGTCGCCTTGGCCGACGCGGGATCGGTGACGGTCTGATCGTTCTCGCTGCGGAATCGGCATCGGGTACGTCCGGACGGGTTCGAACTCGTCGAGAAGGGGTTCGTCCAGGGATCTTTCGCGGGCACGAGGGCTCGATCGCGGTGGCCGGACCGGCGATCGGCAGATCGCCGAAGTTCGTCCACACGGGTAGCGTGCGAGGCTGCGAGTTGGGGACAGTGAGGAGCGGTTGTGCTGCAGGCGGGGGCTGATTTCGCTGGGTACCAGGTGGAAGGCGTACTGGGGCAGGGCGGGATGGGAACGGTCTACCTCGCCAGGCATCCTCGGCTGCCGCGCAGCGTCGCGCTGAAACTGTTGAATCGCGAGTTCTCGGTCGATCAGGAACTGCAGCGGCGGTTCGAGCGGGAGGCCGATGTTGTCGCGCAGCTGGATCATCCCGAGTATCGTCGGGGTGTTGACTTCACCGCCACCCTCGCCTACGCCTCGCCCGAGCAGCTCTCCGGTGAGATCGTCGACCACCGCAGCGACCAGTACTCCCTGGCCTGCGCGCTGTTCGCGATGCATGCCGGGCACCCGCCCTACACCGCGACCAACCCCGGCCAGGTGGTCGCGGGCCATCTGTCGCAGCCGGTGCCGCGACTCACCACGGTCAGAACGGATCTGCCGCCCGCGGTCGACGGCGTCATCGCCCGCGCGATGGCCAAGCGCCGCGACGAGAGATTCGGCAGCGCAACGGAATTCACTGACGTACTGCGGGATGCGCTCGAGGGAAGGCATGTCGTCGCGCCGACCGTGCGTCAGCCGTGGACCGACCCCGCACACCCCGGGTCCCGGGCTCCGGTGAACACTCGCAGCGGCCATGGACGGACCCCGCCCAGCAGTGGCACAGCTCCGATGGACACCCGCAGCGGTCTGGCCCCTCGGGGTACGTACCGCAGCCCGCCCCGCAGGCGTATGGCTCCGGCGGACAGGCGCAGCCCGGGTGGGGACGCGCGGAATACGGTGTGCCGGTTGGGGACCCGCGGCTGCACCCGATGGCGGCAGGCGGTCCGTGGCAGCAGGCCCCGGTCGGCCGCCGCCTTCTTCGTCGGCATCGTGACATTGCTGTTCAGCCTGTCGACCGCGGCCTTCCTGATCTACGGCATCACCGAGACGCTCGACGAGATCGACCGGGGCAAGGATCCGAGCGGGTCGTTCATCGCGATCGCGATTCTCACGGTCGTCGTCGCGTTCACCGGCAGCGGCGCGGTGTTACTGCTCTGCGCGCGCACCGCCGGTCGTGTCATGTCGATCATCACGGCGGTACTCGTCGGGCTCTTCGCGCGGTTCGGGGTCATCGGGTCCGCGGTGGGCGAGGTCTATGCCGCGACCGCAGCCAGTGCCGCGGTGTTCGTCCTCTCGGCGGCGCTGGTCGGCTTCGCGGCATCATCGTCGACCGGGCGCTGGATCCGGTATCGCAAGGCGGTGCGCGCGAGTCGTCGGCGATGACCGGCGGTATACGCGTTGGTCCGTAGGGTGGGCTGATGTCGTCGGGGTCTGTGCCGGTGGTGTTGCCACCGTCGGTCGAGGAGACGGTTCGCGCGGTGTTCGGTGCGGCCGGGGCGCGGTGGATCGACGCGTTGCCCGAGGTGGTGGCCGGGTTGGCCGCGCGGTGGGGGCTGACGGAGTTCTCCGCGCCGTTCGGTGGCGGAACGCACGCTTATGTGGCGGCCGCGCGGCGCGTGGGCGGGGCATGGGTGGTGTTGAAGGTGCCGATGGTCGACGAGGAGAACGTCGCCGAGGCCACCGCACTGCACAGCTATGGCGGCGACGGTGCGGTGCGGCTGCTCGATTTCGACCCGGACAGCGGTGCGCTGCTGCTCGAATGGGCCCGTCCGGGCACGGAATTGCTCACGCAGCCGGGGTTCCCGAGCCTGGAGGGTCGGCCGGAGAACGCCGACAAGGTGGCGTTCGCCTGCGGGCTGTATCGCCGGCTGCGGCGCGTCCCGTCCGCGGTTCCCGCCGGTTTCCCGGAGCTACCCTCGGCCACCGATATCGCGGCCGGTCTCCGCGCACGGCTGGCCATCCCTGAACCCGCACTGGCCGAGTACATCTCACCGCTGCTAAGAGAACAGGTGGCACGCAAGTGTGCCGAGTTGAGCGAGCCTGCCGGTGAACTGCTGATCGTCAACCGCGACACCCATCTCGGCAATATCGTTGCCGCCGAACGGGAACCGTGGCTGCTGATCGATCCGAAACCCTGCCTCGGCGAGGCGGCCTTCGACGCGGGCTTCCTGATCATGATCCAGGTCCAGACGACTCCCACCCCCGAGCACGCGCGCGCCGTCGTGGTCACGACGGCGCGACATCTCGATGTCCCGGTCGACCGCGCGGGCGCCTGGGCTTTCCTGCGCGCGATCGAGGAGATCGTGTGGTCGGTCGAGGACGGTGACGACGAGACCCTGCCCCTGCACCTGGCGGTCGCGACGGCGCTGGCAGGCGACCCGTGGCGATCCGGCGACCCGAGGTGAACGGCCGGGACCGCCGCCGCTCACGGTCGGTGCAGGGCATCCAGCAGGGTCTGCACGATGGGATTCTCGCGGGCATCCTCGCGCAGGACGGCCGAGACCGGGATGCGTAGGCGGTGGTCGGTGAGGTCGAGGGTGAGTAAGCCCTTGGTGGGGCCTTCGTAGAGGATCGTCCAGGATTCGGGGCGGTTGAGGAGTTCCATGGTGGCGGTGTGGTCGGGGGGGATCGGGGGGCCGAAGGTGGGGCCGGTGGGGAGGTCGGCGAAGGCGGTTCGGATCATGGTGTGCAGGAGCACCTGTTCCTGTTCCGGCGGGAGCAGCAGCGGGTAGGGGCTGAGGTCGGCGAGGGTGACAGCGCCGCGTTCAGCTAGGGGGTGGTTGCTCGAGATCGCGATCACCAGGTCTTCGACCCACAGCTGTTCCACCGCCAGGCCCGGTTGGTCGATGCTGCCGCGGATCAGCGCCAGGTCGCAGTCGCCGTCGGCCACGGCGGTGATCCGCTGACGGAACGGTTTGATCACGTACTCGATCTCGGCGTCGGGATGGGCGGCGCGTGCGGCGGCGATCGCCGATAGGGAGGGCGCCGCGAAAGACATGTTGGCGGCCAAGCGAATTCGCGGTCCGGTGGTGCGCACGGCGGCGCGGATCGCCGATTCCAGGCTCAGCATCTGCTTGGCCAACGGCAGTAGCCGCAGGGTCGCGTCGGTGGGGACGACGGCGCGGGTGGTGCGCTCGAACAGTTGCGCGCCGAGGTCACGTTCGAGTCTCGCGATCTGATGGCTGATCGCGGATTGGGAGATGAAGCAGCGGTTGGCCGCGCGGCTGAAACTGAGCTCCTCGCAGACGGCCACGAAGTAGGCCAACTGTCGAAGTTCCACCAGGTACCTCCCATTGATTAGTTATACAGATAAGAGTCATCTTCATTATGCGCCCAGGCAGTGGAAACATCTACGTTCCGCATCGCGTTTACTCATAGGAAAGGGTTGATTACCGATCTAGAACGCGATCTTGGAGCGAGCGATCATGGAACACACAGATGTCGTCATCGTCGGCTCGGGCTTTGGTGGCCTGGCCGCAGCCAAACAACTGGCGAAGTCACACGTCAGTGTCGTACTGATCTCGAGCACGCCCGAGCACCTGTTCCAGCCGCTGCTGTATCAAGTGGCGACCGGCGTGCTCGCGCCGGAAGAGATCGCGCCGCCGATCAAGAACGTACTGCGCCGCCACCCGGAGATCGACGTCCGCCTCGGCAAGGTCACCGGCATCGACGCCGACAACGCCGTGCTCACCTACGAAACCGCCGAGGGCCCCCGCGAGATCGCCTACGCCTCGCTGATCGCCGCCACCGGCGCCAGCCAGAGCTACTTCGGCCGCGACGACTTCGCCGAGATGACCTACTCGCTCAAGACCATCGACGACGCCCAGCGCCTGCGCGACCAGATCGCCCACGTGTTCGCCCTGGCCGAGAACGCCGACGAGGTGACCAGGCACCGGCTGCTCAGCTTCGTGGTGGTCGGCGCGGGCGCGACCGGTGTCGAGGTCGCGGGCCAGATCAAGGAACTCGCGAAAAGGCACTTCCACCAGCAGGTTTCGGTAACCCTCGTAGAGGGCGCCGGTGAGGTGCTGCCGCCCTTCGGTGGTGGGCTCTCGGAATACGCGAAGCGCTCGCTCGTCGACAGCGGCGTCGAGGTGCTACTCGGCACCTTCGTCACTGACATCGACGAGGGCAAGGTGACGGTCAAGGACAAAGAGGGCATGGAGCGCCGGATCGCTGCCGAAACGGTGGTGTGGTCGGCGGGCGTGCAGGTGGGCGGCTTCGCGACGCTGCTGGCAGAGGCCACCGGCGCCGAGACCGATCGCGCGGGCCGCATCCTGATCAACCCCGACCTGACCGTCGGCGGCCACGCCGACATCTACGCCATCGGCGACATGACCTCGCTCAACGGCTACCCCGGCCAGTCGCCGGTCGCCATGCAGGAGGGTCGCCACGCCGCCGACATCATCCGTCGCAAGAAGGACGCGGGCACGCCGTTCGTCTACTGGGACAAGGGCTCGATGGCGGTGATCAGCCGCTTCAGCGCGGTGGTGAAGCTCAACGAGAAGATCACCTTCAAGGGCACCATCGCGTGGGCGATGTGGTTGGCCGTGCACCTGATGTACCTGGTCGGCTTCCGCAATCGCTTCGCGGCGGTGGCGGGCTGGCTGGTGGCGTTCATCGGCACCGCGCGTCCGGGCTTCGATGAGGCCGAGCGCACCGAGGCCGAGCGCGCGAAGGTCGAGCCGACGAAGGCTGAGCGTTCGAAGGTCGAGCGTCCGAAGGTCGAGCCGGCGAACGCTGAGCCGGCGAAGGTCGAGGCGGCGGATCGTACCGACGCGGCGACCGTCAAGGAGCACGTGCACGCCTGATCCACCCCGCGACGGCCCGCCGAGGAGGCGGGCCGTCGTCGTTTCCGCAACGCTCGAAATACACGCTCGCGAACCGGGTTCCGCGCCGAAAACGGCCGAGTCCCGCCAGAAACCCGCAGGTGAGCGAACGATGGGCAGCGGGTCGGTGAACGCCCGGTGTGACCCCCATCTCGTTCACCGAACGGGCATCGACACGACACCGATGTGTCGCTCCGATGCCAGCTCGGACTGGCTTCATCAGCAGTATGAACATTTCGTCCGTGTTGACCGCCCCGGCGCCGGACTCCGGGGTGGGGAAGTCTCGGTACTCCTTGGTCGTCGCATCCGACGCCGAGCACCGGGAAGCCGCGCAGCGACTGCGCTACCAGGTGTTCGCCTCCGAGCCCGGTTTCCAGATGCCAGAGAACGGCACCGGCCTCGACGCCGACAAGTTCGACGAGCACTGCGACCACCTGCTGGTTCGCGACGAATTCTCCGAACAGTTCGTCGGCTGCTACCGCATGCTGCCCCCGGACAAGGTCGACGCGGCGGGCGGCTACTACACCGCCACCGAGTTCGACCTGACCCAGCTCGATCCCACCGGCAACCGCATCGTCGAGATGGGCCGGGCCTGTGTGGTGCCCGATCACCGCAACGGTTCGGTGCTCACCCTCATGTGGGCGGGCATCCTGCACTACATCCAGCTCACCGGCTACGACTGGGTGATGGGCTGTGTGTCGGTGCCGATGCAGGATTCGCCCGAAGATCCCGCGGGCGTGAACGTGCGCGGCGTGCGTGACCAACTGCTCGGCCGGCACGCGTGTGACCCCGAGCGTCGCGTGCACCCGTACAACCCGGTCGTCGTCGACGGACTCACCCTCGACCAGATGACCCCGCCGAGCCGGCCCAAGATGCCGCCGCTGCTGCGCGGCTACCTGCGCCTGGGCGCCGAGATCTGCGGCGAACCCGCCCACGACCCCGATTTCGCCGTCGCCGACTTCGTCGCGCTGCTCGGCATGGAAACCATCAACACCCGGTACCTGGAGCGGCTGCAGAGCGCGGCCGCCAATTTCGACGGGAAGTAAAACCATGGTGTTCGACGCGCCGCTCGCTACTCACTCTCATTCGTGGATGCCGTCGAGCCCCTGTGGTTCCGGTTGCATCGAGCCGATCGACGAGGTCGGCACCGCAACGATGTTCGCCCGCCTGGCCGGTATCGCCGGTCTGGTACTCAGCTTCCCGGTGGTCACCGTGGCCACCCCGAAATCGCGACGCGAGCAGGTGCAGCGCCGCTACGCCAGGGCGGCACTGCGTTGCCTCGGGATGCGGTTGCGCATCATCGACAACCGCTCGCCCGAGCAGGTATCTGCGGAGGGCTTCGCCGACACGGGCACCCCGGTGATGATCGTGGCCGGGCACATCGGCTGGGCGGATGTGGTGGCGCTGGCCGCGGTGCAGCCGGTCAGCTTCGTGGCCAGGGCCGACATGGTCGAATGGCCGCTGCTGGGCAAGCTGGCCCAGCTCACCAGGGTCATCCCGATCGAGCGGGCGCGGCTGCGTGAACTGCCTGGCGTGGTCGGGCAGGTCGCTGATCGGCTGGCTTCGGGGAACCGGATCGTGGTCTTCCCGGAGGGCACCACCTGGTGCGGCCGGGCCTACGGTTCGATGCGGCCCGCGATGTTCCAGGCGGCCATCGACACGGTGACTCCGGTGCAGCCGGTGCGGTTGCGTTACCTGGACAGTGACGGGATGCCTTGCACCGTACCGGGTTTCGTGGGTGAGGATACCTTCGCCGATTCCGCGAAGCGGGTGCTGCGGAGTAGGGGCATGATCGCCGAGATCGTGCTGGAACCGCTCGAGCATCCCGGACTGGATCGCCGCGATCTGGCTCGGCGCTGTGCGACGGCGGTGCGTGGCACGGATCGGTCCCGTCACGGCGTCGCCGACACCCAGTGGATCGAAGCGGGCAATACCCGCGTGCAGGACCCCTCGATGGGGGAGCAGGAGCCGGTTCGCCGACCGGCCGGGGCTGCCGTCCGGTAGCCATCGACGCAACGGAAAACCGGAGGCCGTGTTCATGGCCTCCGGTTTTGTCGTTATGGGGTGGGGCCCCACGCTGAGCGCCCACTTTTCGCCCGAATGGTCGAAAATCGACGAAAAGTGCGATTAGTGGGCGCTCAGCGTGGTCACATCACTTCGCGTAGTCGTAGAACCCGCGTCCGGTCTTGCGGCCCAGTCGGCCCGCGTCGACCATCCGGCGCAGCAGTGCGGGCGGGGCCAGGTGCGGCTCGGCGAACTCGGCGTACAGCGACTCCGACGCCGCCAGGGCGATGTCGAGGCCGACGGTGTCGAGCAGGGTGAGCGGGCCCATCGGGTAGCCGCAGCCGCCCTTCATGGCCGCGTCGATGTCCTCGGCAGTGGCGTAGCCCGACTCGAGCATGCGGATCGCCGAACACAGGTACGGGATGAGCAGCGCGTTGACGATGAACCCGGAGCGGTCACCGGCCTGCACGGCCATCTTGCCGAGGGTGTTCTTCACGTAGTCGGTGACGGCCTCGGCCGCTTCGGGCGCGGTCACCAGGGTCGAGATGATCTCGACCAGCGGCATCACCGGCACGGGGTTGAAGAAGTGCACGCCGACCACGCGCTCGGGCCGCTCGGTGGCACCGGCCACCTTGATCACGGGGATCGAGGAGGTGTTGGTGGCGAGGATGCCCTCGGGCTTGACGATCTTGTCCAGCTTGCCGAAGATCTCGTACTTGAGCGACTCGATCTCCGGGGCGGCCTCGATCACCAGGTCACGATCGGCGAACTCGTCCATGTCCAGGGTCACGCGCACGCGCGCGAGCACCGCGTCGGCCTCGTCCTGGGTGATCTTGCCCTTGGTGACGGCCCGGCCGATCGAGGTGGCGATCCGGTTCTGCGCCGCCTCGGCGAACTCGGGCTTCGTCTCGAGCACGAGCACCGAGCTGCCCGCCTTGGCGCACACCTCCGCGATCCCCGCGCCCATCGTGCCGCCACCGATTACACCGATCAACTCCACTGGAGTACTCCCAACATCGCATTGCCTGGCTGTTGCGCCGATTATTTCACCCGAGCTGGCACTGAGTGCCACAGGCTGGCGGAACGTGGGATATCGCACCCGGCGCAGCCGAGGGCAGGCGATGCGTCGAAACCGATGCCGTTCGTGGCGGGCGGCGGGCTGGTCAGAAGGTGCAGTCGCCGGGCCGGCCCGCCCAGCCGCCCTTCAAGAAGGCCAGGACCGCGCAGAAGACGTCGGCCGACGTGGAGCCGACCACCGGTGTCACGGCCACCGGCGCGACGGTGATCGATGGCGAAAGAGGCTGCGCCGCAGCGGTGTGCGTGGTGACGAACGGTGACAGCACGACACCGGCCGACAGTGCGCCGACAGTGAGACGAGTGATCAGAGACATCGCGAAATTGCCTTTCTCGCAGGGGTCGGCCCGATGGTGTGGACCGACCGGACAAGCGTCCTGCCTGGAACCGGCGCGGCCAAGCCCACAGAATTGGCTAGCCAAAAATTGACCAGTCAGGCCGACGGAGGCACCGCCTGGCATCGCAGGGTGTGGCGGCGTAGGGCCGATTCGGTCGGTGAACCGGGCTCGACGACCAGGGCTGTGAAGGCCTGGTCGCGGCTTTCACCGGGTTGCATCGTTTCGAGGGCGAGCTCGAGCGGCCCCAGTTCAGGGTGATCCAGGCGCACCCGACGCGGCGGCCAGGTGCCGACCTCGTGCTCGTCCCACAGTGCGCGGAATTCCGCGCTGTGCTCGCGTAGCGAGCTCAGATGGGTGGCCAGCGCCGGGTCCCGGGGGTGGCGACTCCAGGCGATGCGGGTGAAAGCCACCTGACAGCGCGCGATGTCGAGCCAGTCGGCCGCGCAGAACATGGCGCGAAACGGCGAATCGAGAAAGATCAGATGCGTCCAGGTGCGCAGGGCGGGCGGTACGGCGGCGAAGTCGTACAGCACGGTCGCCGTCATCGCATTCCACGCGAGGACATTTCCGTAGCGGCCGGTGATGTAGGCGGGCACCTGGGTGATGGAATTCACCAGGTGCACCAGGTCCGTGCGAACCTCCGTGGGTCCTGAGCACGGCTCGTTGTGCGGCGGATGAACCAGGTTTCCCAGGTATTCGCGTTCATCGTCGGTGAGGCCGAGCGCGGCGGCGACCGCGTCGAGCACCTCGGCGGAGATGTTTCGGCTCTGTCCTTGTTCGAGGCGGACATAGTGCGTGACGCTGACCCCGGCCAACTGCGCGATCTCCTCCCGGCGCAGGCCGGGCACCCGCCGCCGATCGCCGTAGGTGGTCAGGCCGACCGCCTCGGGCCGCAACCGTGCTCGGCGCGACATGAGGAAGCTGGTCAACTCCGAGCGCCCGTCCATCCAGCGATCCTAACCAGCGGATTCGCCTGGCAAATCGTGGCTTTCGTTACGGATCACGCGCGAGGACCGGCGGTCTCGGGGGAGCGCCGGTCCTCGCGCGTGCACTGGACTATCAAACGGGTGTCAGCTCGGGTTCTGTGGGCTGTGTGCGGCCGAGGAGTGAGTGGCGGCGGCCGTAGGCGAAGTAGACGATGACACCGAGTGCCATCCAGATGACGAAGCGGACCCAGGTTTCGATCGAGAGGTTGACCATCAGCCACAGGCAGGCCAGGGCGCCGAGGATGGGGACCACCGGGACGAACGGGACGCGGAAGCCGCGCGGCAGGTCTGGGCGGGTGCGGCGCAGGACCAGTACACCGAGCGACACCAGGACGAAGGCGACCAGAGTGCCGATATTCACCATTTCTTCCAGGGTGCCGAAATCGACGAAGCCGGCCAGCAGGGCGCAGACCACGCCGACGAGCACGGTCAGGCGAACCGGGGTGCCCTTCTTGCCGGTCTTGGCGAGGCCGCGGGGGAGCAGGCCGTCGCGGGCCATGGCGAACAGCACCCGGGTCTGGCCGAGGAACATCACCATGACCACCGTGGACAGTCCGGCGAGGGCGCCGATGGCGATGATGTTCTTCACCCAGGTGTCGCCGTGGATGGCGAAAGCTGTTGCGAGCGTGGCGTTGCCGTCGGCGAGTTCGGTATAGGAGACCATGCCGGTGAGGACCACCGAGACCGCGATGTAGAGCACCGTCACGATCGCCAGCGAGCCCAGGATGCCGCGCGGGATGTCGCGCTGCGGGTTGCGGGTTTCCTCGGCGGTGGTGGCGACCACGTCGAAGCCGATGAAGGCGAAGAACACCAGGCTGGCCGCGGCGAGCAGCCCGTACCAGCCGTAGCTGGTGCCGCCGGAGCCGGTGACGAAGGCGAACAGCGACTGGTGCATTCCTTCGGCCTTCTCCGACGGTTGCGCCGGCGGAATGTAGGGCGTCAGGTTCGACGGCTTGAAGTAGGTCGCGCCGACCACCAGTACCAGCGCGATCACGCCCAGCTTGATCGCGACGGCGATGGCCGAGATCCGCGAGGACAGCTTGGTTCCGGTGGCGAGCAGCACGCCGACCACCGCGATGATCAGCACTGCGCCCCAGTCGAAGGTCACCGACCCGAGGTGCACCACCGGCGCCGACGACCCGAGCACCTCGCCGAGGTATTGCGACCAACCCTTGGCGACCACCGACACCGCGAGCGCGAACTCGAGGATCAGATCCCAGCCGATGATCCAGGCGATCACCTCACCGAAAGTGGCGTAGGCGAAGGTGTAGGCGCTGCCCGCCACCGGCACGGTCGAGGCGAATTCCGCGTAACACAGGGCCGTGAGCCCGCACGCGATCGCCGCGAAGACGAAGGCCAGCGAGACCGCCGGTCCGGCGACGGTGCCCGCGGTGCGCGCGGTGAGGGTGAAGATGCCCGCGCCGATCACCACGGCGACGCCGAAGATCGTCAGGTCTTTGGCCGTCAGATCCTTGCGGAGCTTGGCATCTGGGTCGTCGGTGTCGCGGATCGACTGCTCGACGGATTTCGTGCGGAACAAGCTGCTCTTGATCGCCACTGTTGGTGTCCTCTTCGAAACTCGGGCTCAGAGCGAGCGGGGGATGGCGTCGAGACGGCGCTCGGCGAAACGGTTTGCGGCGGCGCCGGTTCCGATGCCTTCGGCGGCGGCGATGATCTCGCGGCAGCGCTGGTAGATATCGACCACCTCGGCTTCGACCTCGGCCGGTGCGGCGGCGCGCAATTCACCGGCCACCTGGATGAGGCCGCCTGCATTGGCGACGAAGTCGGGCACCCAGGTGATGCCGCGGGCGGCGAGTGCCTGCTCGATGTCGGGCGTGGCGAGTTGGTTGTTGGCCGCGCCGCAGATCAGTTTCGCCTCGATGGTGGCGGCGCTGGCTTCGGTGAGGGTGGCGCCCATGGCGCAGGGGGCGTAGACGTCGACCGGTGCGGTGGCGACCGCCGACAGCAGCCGGACAGCGGGCTGTTCGACGGAGATACGGTGCAGCGCTGCGGAGTTCACATCGGTGACGCAGACCTCGGCGCCGTCGGCCAGCAGCAGTGCGGTGAGCTCGCTGCCCACCTTGCCGACGCCTTCGACGCCGACCGTGCGACCGGCCAGTGTCGGTGCACCCCAGACGGATTCGGCTCCGGCGCGCATCGCGTGGAAGACGCCGAGCGCGGTCAGCCGGGCACTGTCACCACTGCCGCCCGCGCCGACGCTGCGGCCGGTGACGTGGCGGGTGTGCCTGCCGATGACATCGAGGTCGTCGGTGTTGGTGCCCACGTCACCGGCGGTGATGTAGCGGCCGCCGAGGGTTTCGACGAAACGTGCGTAGGCGGCGAGCAGTTCCTCGCTCTTGAGAGTCGCCGGATCGCCGATGATCACGGCCTTGCCGCCGCCGAGGTCGACGCCCGCCGCAGCGGCCTTGTAGGTCATACCCCACGACAGTCGCAGCACGTCCTGCAGGGCGGCGGATTCGTCGGCGTAGGGGTAGAAGCGGGTGCCGCCGAGGGCTGGGCCGAGCGCGGTCGAGTGGATGGCGATGATCGCCTTCAGCCCTGACCTGTCGTCCTCGCAGAACACGACCTGTTCGTGGGCGCGGGCGCTGAGCTCGTGCGATCGTCCGAAGACTCCGGGCTCGGTGTGCGCAACGGTCACTGTCGATTCCTTTCGGGTTACCGCGCACCAGGGTTCTGCCCTGGGGCGCGATAGTGGTGCCGCGGGTTTCGCGGCGGTTCGGTTGTGCCGCTGGTGCGGCGATGTGGCGATACGGCGTTCTGGTTGCGCCACCGATGGTTCGGCAACAGCGCAGTCGGTGGCCGCGACGCGGGTGTGAGGGTTTCGGGCCATCGAGGCGAACTGGTTGTGCCTCAGGATCGGCGCCCTTGGTCAGTAGTCGATGCCGAGATCGCGTAGTCCGGCGCGGTACAGCTCGACGTTGGCGAGTTTGATGTCTTCGTAGCCGCGCACCACGTCGGGCAGTGCGGCGGCTGCGGTGGCGGTGTCGTAGTTCTCGGTGGTCAGGTCATCAGCCAGTCGGCACACCATGGCGGTGTAGTGGGCCAGCAGTTCGCGCTCGACCTTGCGGACGTGGGCGTAGCCGAAGGGGTCGAGTTTGGTACCGCGCAGGACCTTGGCCTTGGCAAGGACCTTCAGCGCCACATGCGATTTCGGCCTGAGCCCGATCTTCTTGTCGCGGCCGAGCGCACGCAGCATCGGTGGATGCAGCTTGTAGGTGAGCTTTTCGCCGCCGGGTACCTGGGCTCGCACATCGGCGAGGAAGTCCGGGTCGACCAGCAGTCGGGCCACCTCGTACTCGTCCTTGTAGGCGGTGAACTTGTACAGCCCGCGCGCCACCGCCTCGCTGAACTCGGTGCGCTCGGTGACGGCACGCTCTGCGGCCCAGACGGATTCGACGGTGTCGATGTAGCGGCGGGCCGCTGCGACGTTCTGGTAGCCGATCAGCTGACCCGCTCGCAGTTCCACGAGCAGACGTACTTCGCCCTCGAAGGTGTTGTGCGCCAGCAGTTCCGATGGCACGACAGGGGTTCGCCGTGCCGGCTTGTTGACCGCTGCGGCGAACGCGGCCGGATCGGCGATGGCGACCCGACCCCAGCGGAAGGCCGCGATGGTGGCGTCCACCGCGACACCGTTGATCCCGATGGCCTCCTCGATCGCGGCGACGGGCAGGCGCAGCCCGCCCGTCTGGACCGCTGCGCCGACGATCAGGAAGTTGGCCGCCGCGGTGTTGCCGAACAAGGTCTTGGCGGCGTCGAGCGCGTCGAAGTGGCTGATCGAATTCGTCGCCGTGGCAAGGCGATCCAGCAGGGTCTCGGTGGCGGGGTAGGCCACCGACTTGTCGTAGACCATGTCGCCGGTCGGGGTCTGGCTCGTCGACGCCACGGCCACGGTGCGGGCCGCGTCGCCGAACTGCAGGTACTTGGGATCGGTGGCGGTGAGCAGGTCCACAGCGAGCAGGCAGTCCGCGCTGCCCGGGGTGAGTCGGTTGGCGGGCTCCAATTGTGTTGCGGCGAAACGCAAGTGGGACAGCACGGGCCCGGCCTTCTGGCTCAGGCCGATCTGATCCAGACTTTCGACCGCGTATCCGGCGCGCAGGGCGGCAGTGGCGAGCACCTGGTTCACCGTCACGATGCCGGTGCCACCGATGCCGGCGATCAGCACGTTCTGCGTGCGCGGCGGTGCTTCCATCGCCGGATCGGCAACGGCGGGCGGCTCGATCATCTTGCGCCGCTGGGGTTTACCCGGATCCACCTCCACCGTCACGAACGACGGGCAGTCGCCGTCCAGGCAGCTGTAGTCGGTGTTGCACGAGGTCTGATCGATGCGGGTCTTGCGCCCGAACTCGGTCTCGACCGGCTGCACCGACAGGCAATTCGACTTGGCGCCGCAATCGCCGCAGCCCTCGCAGACGGCCTCGTTGATCACCACCCGGGTGTTGCGGACCGGCAGCGTCCCGCGCTTGCGCTGCCTGCGGGCGTCGGCGGCGCAGTGCTGGTCGTAGATCAGCACGGTCACGCCCTCGACCTCACGCAGCAGCCGCTGGGCCTCGTCGAGCCGGTCGCGATGCAGGAGCAGCGTGCCCTTGGCCAGCGCGCGCTTGTTGTGCCGCTTCGGTTCGTCGGCGCAGATGATGATCCGCTTGACACCCTCGGTGGTGAGTTTGTGGGTCAGCTGCGCGACGGTGAGCCCGCCCTCCACGTCCTGGGCGCCGGTCATCGCGACGACTTCGTTCCACAGCAGCTTGTAGGTGATGTTCACCCCGGCCGCGACGCAGGCCTGGATCGCCAGCTGCCCGGAGTGGAAGAAGGTGCCGTCGCCGATGTTCTGGAACAGGTGCCCTACATCGGTGAACGGTGCCTGCCCGATCCACTGGCTGCCCTCACCGCCCATCTGGGTGAGCCCGGTGACCGCGCTGTCGGTGCGCCCGGACAGGGTGACCAGGGTGTGGCAGCCGATGCCGCCGCCGCCGATCGAGCCGTCGGGCAGGGCGGTGGAGCGATTGTGCGGGCAGCCGCTGCAGAAATAGGGCGTCCGCTTGGCGGAAAGCACTTCGAGCGAAAGTGCCGGCGGGGCTGCTCGTTTCAGCTCGACGTGCGCACGCAGCACCCGGCGTAGCGGTGCCAGCAGTCGACCCGCGGTGAGTTCGCCGTCGACGGGCATCAGTCGTGCGCCGCGCGCATCCTGCTTGCCGAGCACGCGCGGCGCATCCGGTGTGCCGTAGAGGATTTCGCGAACCTGGGTTTCGATGAACGCGGTCTTGTCCTCGACGACGATCAACTCCTCGAGCCCGCGGGCGAACTCGGTGAGCGTGGTCGCGCCGAGCGGATACGGCATCCCGATGCGCAGCAAGCGAATTCCGGCCCGGTGCATGGCCGCGTCGTCGACACCGAGATCCAGCAATGCCTGGCGGACCGCATCGAAAGTGGTCCCGGTAGCAGCGATTCCGACCTTGGCCTCAGGCGGATCCACCTCGATCACGTCGAGGGCATTGGCCGCGCCGTAAGCGTGCACTATCGCCCAGCGCGGTCCGTAAAGGTCCGCTTCGGCGAGCACGCTGTCGGTCGGCGCCGCCATCGGACGCTGCCGATAGGTGAAAGGCATTCCCTCCCACTGGACTTCGGGCACCGTGACAGCGAGATCGGCCACGCCCGCGCCGACCGTCCACGTCCCGTCGGCCACATCGGCGACGATCTTCAACGCCACGACACAGCCCGAGGCCCGCGACAGCGCGATGCCCTGCATGCCGAGGGTGACGATCTCCTCGGCATTGCGCGGGAACAGCACCGGCACACCCATGGCTGCGAGGGAACGCTCACTCACCGCGGGCACCGTCGATGACTTCGAGGCCGGATCGTCGCCAACCAGCAGCAGCACGCCGCCGCGCGGGTTCACGCCGTACATGTTGGCGTGCCGGATGGCGTCGGTCGCGCGGTCGACGCCGGGGCCTTTGCCGTACCAGACCCCGATCACGCCGTCGTGGGTCGGCCGCCCAGCGGGCAGCTCGGCCTGACTGCCCCAGACCGAGGTGGCGGCGAGTTCCTCGTTGAACCCGGGGACGAAGGTGATGTCGTGCTCGGTGAGCACCGCGGGCATGCCGAGCAGCATCTTGTCCACCCCGCCCAGCGGGCTGCCCTGGTAACCGGAGACGAACGTGGCGACGCGGCGACCGGCGCGGATATCGCGCACGTGCTGTTCGACGAGCAACCGGGCGATGGCCTGGACACCGGTCAGCAGGACCGGGCCCGCGCCGGAGCGATAGCGGTCGGCGAGGTCATAAGGGGCGGCCGGCTGTTGGACGGTCGGACAAGCGACGGTGGTCATGGTGCCTCACCACACTTTCCACAACCCAGGTCGTGAGCTGCGCAACGAAGGAACTTGCTATCGGTGCTGCGCAATGTGCCGGGGAAGGGTGATCTATGTCAACAGTCAGCCGAAAAGTTGATCAGACTGCTCAAAAGTGACCTACGCCACTGGGACGAACGCGTCAATCTGCTCGAGGCGCGGAGACCTACGTCACATCGCGGGTGCTCGTCAGATGTTCGACCAGCGGCAGGCTGCGGTAGCCGATCGGGGTGGCCAGCGCGAGCATGGTCTCGGTGTGTTTCACGCCCTCGATGGCGTGCACCCGCTGGATGATCTCGAGGAGATCCTGCTGTGACTGCGCGGCGATGCGGACCAGCAGGTCGGCGCGGCCGGTGGTGGCGTGCACCTCGAGCACGTGCGGGAATCCGCGCAGTGTCTCGATGATCGGGTCCATCCTGTTCTGATCGAGCTCGATGCCGAGAAACGCGTGCACCGCGAAACCGATCGCCTGCACATCGATATCGGGCGGATAACCCCGTACGGCACCGGAGGCTTCGAGCCGCTTCATCCGCGCCTGCACGGTGTTGCGCGCGACCCCGAGCCGCTGCGCCAGCTCGAGAATCGGCGTTCGCGGATCCCGGGCCAGTTCGGCAAGCAGCGCGGCATCGAGCGCGTCGAACTTGATGGTCATGGATGGATCTTGACACGCCGACCAGACCGGTTACGTCACCGTGAAGTCGGCCTCGGTGCGCAGACCCGCCAGGACGTCGAGATGTGCTGTGCCTCGGCCGTGGTCGCGATCGCCCGGAACAGCGGCAGCGGCCACCGGGCGACCACGGCCGCGGTCACCGGCGAACCTGGCGCACGCCGCGCCGCCACACGTCCGCGATCGCGGAAGTGGCGGTGATATCGGTGGTCGGGTCTCCGTCGACGAGCAGCAGATCCGCCCGCAGGCCCGGTGCGATACGTCCACGATCGGTGAGCCCGAAGCGATCGGCGGTCCTGCTCGTCGCGGCCGTGAGCACTTCCAATGGACTCAACCCGATCTCGTTGAGCAGCAACAGTTCCCTATGCATACTCGCGCCGTGGGCGGGGATGTACGGGTTCGCGTCGGTGCCTGCGAGCAGCGGCACCCCGGCTCGATGCAGTGCCCGCGTCACCCGCATCGCGTCGGCGAACGACCCGGGCACCGCGCAGTCCGCGGTGATCTCACGCTGTCCGGTGACGGCCTCGAAATACACAAGCGTGCTCACCACGAACACGTCCTGCGCGGCGATCCGATCGACCAGATCGCCGGTGTGGGCGGTGAAGTCGGTCCACACGTGGGCCAGCCCGTCGACACCGGCATCGAGTGCGATCGTCACCTCGGCTTCGGTGATCGCGTGCGCGATGACCTGCAATCCCGCGTCATGGGCGTGGGTGGTCAGCGCCCGCGCGGTCTGTGCCGACAGCACCGGCAGGCTCGTGCTGTGCACGCTGCCGTCGTCGATGACGATCTTGAGATAGTCGGCGCCCTCGGCCAGCCTGGCCTGCACGAATTCAGCCGCTTGCTCGGGGCCGGAGATGGTGTCGAACGGCGCGAGACCGAGCGCGGCGATTTCCGGTGAGGCCAGCAGTTGACTCGGATGCCCGCCCGGCGCGTTGGCCAGGGTGCCCGCGCTGCGGAAATCGGCGACATCGTCACGCAGCTTCGCCGCCGTCCGCTGGGCGCTCAATACCGCTGGGAGACAGAACATGTCGAGCTCGGTCGTGACGCCGTAGGTGAGTGCGTCGGCCAGGTCACCGTCGAAGATGTGGGTGTGTGCGTCGATCAGTCCCGGCAGCAGGGTGCGATCGGTCCCGTCGATCTCCACGTCGGCGGGAGCATTGTCGGTGGCGATGATCCTGTCGTCATCGATGAGCACTGTGGTGCGGTCGGTGCGTCGCTCGCCGTCGAAGACGCGGACATTGCTGATTCTGGTGCGCATGAGAGCTCCTGATCGGGACGGGGAAAGGATTTCGTCGACAAGGAGCAAGCGGTGGCGGCGAAATGTGACGTCGCGGTGGTGACTTTGTGGGATGGATCACCCGATCCGGTTCCTTTGTCACACTTGTGTCGCCGCGGCCCTCTTCGTAGAAGCACCATCACCCTGCCGGACCGGAGGACTGCCATGATCGACGACATCGACAACGTGACCGAGACGTTCGTCAGCTACCGCGAGCTGCTGTTCTCGGTGGTCTACAACATGCTCGGCAGCGTCGCCGACACCGAAGACGTCTTGCAAGAGGTGTGGTTGGCATGGCAGGCCCGCGCTCGTGGCGCCGAGCCGATCGACAACGTCCGCGCCTACCTCACCCGGATCGCGGTGAACCAAGCGCTCGCCCGGCGGTCCGCATTGGCCCGGCGCCGGGAAGATTATGTGGGGCAATGGCTTCCGGAGCCGTTGCTCGACAGCGACGCCGCCGCCGATGACGGTGCGGCGAGCGTGGTGCGGACAGAGTCGTCATCGATGGCGATGCTGGTGGTCCTGGAATCGCTGACGCCGCTGGAGCGGGCGGTGTTCGTGCTCAACGAGGTCTTCGCCTACCCGCACACCGAGATCGCCGACATGGTCGACCGCTCACCCGCCGCCGTTCGCCAGATCGCCCATCGCGCCCGCGCCCACGTTCGGGCCCGCAGGCCACACACCCAGGTGGACCCGCGGATCCGCCGGGAGGTCACCGAGCGTTTCGTCGACGCCGCGATGGGCGGAGACCTCGAAAAGCTCCTCGCGGTCCTGGCGCCGGACGTCACCCTCTGGACCGATGGCGGCGGCGCCGGTGCCGCTACCTCCTTGCATCCGGTCCACGGGAGAACCGCTGTTGCCGAGGTGTTCATGTCCGTCGCGGCAGCCGGTCTCGACGGTTACCGGGTGGGCTGGCGCACGGTCAGCGGCGATCCGTGCGCGGTGGTCTTCGACGGTGACGCGCCATTGGCGGTCGTGGTCCTCGACGTCGCCGCCGACGACACCGTGATCGGGGTCTACTCGGTGACCAACCCCGCCAAACTGACCCGGGTGAACGCACGCCGGGACCGGCGGGGTGCGCGGTGATCGCGCAGCCGCTGCTGCCGAACACCTCGACCGGTCCCGCACCGCGGCCCTGCTCGGCAGGTCGGCCACGGTCTTTCCCAGCCACCACGGTGGATTCCTCGACGGCGAATTCGGCTATGCCGGGCAGCCCGCGGCTTTCGCGGTCAGGTTGCGCGAAGTACTCGGCACCGCTTGAGGATTCAGCCGTGCAAGGTCGGTCGGTAGACGAGTTCGAGAATGTTGCCGTCGAGGGTGCGGCTCTCGAGCAGTTCGAGGTCGAAGTCGGCGGCGTCACGGAAAATCGGGTCGGCACCGTTCAGGCCGGTGATCACCGGAAACAGCGTCACCTGCACCCGATCGACGAGCCCGGCGGCCATCAGGGCCCGGTTCATCGACAGGCTGCCGTGGGAGCGCAGCGGTACGTCGGACTCCTGCTTGAGCCGGGCGACGACGTCGACGGCGTCGCCGCGGGCGATGGTGCCGTCCGGCCAGTCGAGCGGGCCGTCGAGGGTGTTCGACACCACCGTGGCCGGGAGGTTGTGCATCCGCGTGACCCAGGGGTCGCGCACCTCCGGCACGTCGTCGGAGGCGAGCATGTCCGCGAACGCCCGATAGGTTCTGGGCCCGAGGACCATTCGCTGCTCCGGCTCGAGCATTCTCAGGCGGTGGTCGAGCAGTTCGGGGCCTTGCTTACCCCAGTACCCACCCCAGTCGCCACCGCTGACGCTGCCGTAGCCGTCGAGGCTGGAAAAGACGTCGAAGGTGTAGGTGGTTGCCATCGGGTGCTCCTCTGTCGTGTGCGGGTACATCTGTGCAGACGAGGTCACACGGGGAAACTCATCGCGCGGCGCTGAGCGAATATTCAGTTATTCTCCGAGTTCGCAGGAACACGAGATCGGAGCCGACCATGCCCCCGACACCACCCGTCGCCGCAGGTACTTCGCTGGGACCGAGTAGCTCACAGGGCTGGGCGGTGCGGGCGTGGAGCCTGCAGCTGATCGCGTACGTGTGCGCGTTCGGGTCATCGATCGTGGTGGCTGTGATCGCGTTGGTGAATCGTCGGATACCGGACCTCGGCGATACGGTGTCGACGCTGTATCAGTGGTCGCAATGGTTGATGTGGCCGATAGCTGCAGTGACGCTGTTCCTGGCGTGGCGGTGGCTGCGGCTCAGCGCGTCCGAACTGGGATTGCATCAGCCGCGACCGGTGCGGTGGGGCTGGGTCGGTGCGATCGCGGCCGCGTTCGCGGCGCAGTGGATCGCGAAAACGCTCACCGGATGGCTGCCCGGAGGGACCGGTACCTCGGCAGGCGAGGAATCGGTCGGCGTCGGCCAGGTGGTGGAGTGGTGCCTGCGGATGGGCGTGGTGGAGGAGACGCTGCTGCTGGCGTTACCCCTGGCGATCATGCACCGCCTACGCATGCCGTGGTGGGCCCAAATTCTCGTCCTGACCGCACTCAGGACACCGTTCCACCTCTACCAAGGCCCCGCGGTAATCGTGGAATGCCTGATCTGGATGGCACTGCTCTACTACACCTACACCAGGGTGAAACTGATCTGGCCGATCATCATCGCCCACATCATCGCCGACCTGTCCATCGCCGTCTTCCCCCTGGCACCCCGCCTGCTCACCACGGTTTTCCTCGCGGTAACCGGTGTAGTGGTGCTGGTGATGTGGTGGCGTGCGAAGACCCCGAGCTGGAACGAGAATTCGTCCGTCTGATCTCGACCTCCGACAGCCTTCGCCAGGCGCATCGCTGAAGGTCTGTCGGAATATCAACGGGGGTCGGCGGGTTGGAAGTCCTGGGCAACTTGTCGAAAAATCGTAGAAGGTAGGGGTGGACCCCGAAGATGACCAGGTCAGCGGTGGGATAGGCTTTGACGGTCATGAAGTCGGCTAATTCGGGTCCGGTCAACGGTGCGCCCAGGACGGTCTACCTCGATCATGCGGCGACCACTCCGATGTTGCCTGCCGCTGTCGAGGCGATGACGGCTGCCCTCGGGGCGGTCGGGAACGCGTCGTCGCTGCACGGGTCGGGTCGGGCGGCACGGCGTTCCCTGGAGGAGGCGCGCGAGTCGATCGCGGCTGATCTGGTGGCGCGGCCGTCGGAAGTGATCTTCACTTCCGGAGGGACCGAGAGCGACAATCTGGCGGTCAAGGGGATCTTCTGGGGGCGGCGGGCGGCTGATCCGCGGCGCACCAGGATCGTGACCAGCGCGGTCGAACATCACGCGGTGCTCGACGCGGTCGAGTGGCTGGAGAAGCACGAAGGCGCGCAGGTGAGCTGGTTGCCTGTCGATGCCGAGGGTGTTGTCTCGCCGCAGGTGCTGCGTGCGGAGTTGGCCGCGCATGCCGACGAGGTGGCGCTGGTCAGTGTGATGTGGGCCAACAACGAGGTCGGGACCATCGAACCGATCATCGAATTGGCCGCTGTCGCACAGGAATTCGATATCCCGATGCACAGCGATGCCATTCAGGCCGTGACGCAGATTCCGATCGATTTCGCCGCCAGTGGACTGGCCGCGCTCAGCGTCGCCGGACACAAGGTGGGCGGTCCGCACGGGATCGGGGTGTTGCTGCTGGGGCGCAACGTGCCGTGTGTGCCGCTGGTGCACGGCGGTGGACACGAGCGCGATCTGCGCTCGGGAACCTCGGATGTGGCCGCGGCGATCGGGCTGGCTGCCGCACTGCGTGACGCCGTCGGCGATCTGCCCGCGCGCGCTGAGCAGTTGCGGGTGCTGCGCGACAAACTGATCACCGGGGTCGAAGCGGCGGTGCCCGACGCGATGCTCAACGGTCCGGCGCAGCGACTACCCGGCAACGCCCACTTCACGTTCCCCGGCTGTGAGGGCGACTCGTTGCTCATGCTGCTCGACGCCGCCGGTGTCGAATGCTCCACCGGCTCGGCCTGCAACGCGGGCGTCGCCTCGCCCAGCCATGTGCTGATCGCGATGGGTGTGCAACCGTGGCAGGCGCGCAGTTCGCTGCGCTTCACCCTCGGTCACACGTCGACCGAGGCCGATGTCGAAACACTGTTGACCGTGCTCCCGCAGGTCATCGATCGGGCCAGGGCCGCAGGCCTGGCCGGCGCTAGAGGAGGTGCCCGATGAGAGTTCTCGCCGCGATGAGTGGTGGTGTCGATTCCGCGGTGGCCGCGGCGCGGGCCGTGGACGCCGGTCACGAGGTGGTCGGGGTGCATCTGGCACTGTCGGCCAACCCTGGCACGTTGCGGACCGGGTCGCGTGGTTGCTGCTCCAAGGAGGACGCGGGCGATGCGCGTCGCGCCGCCGATGTGCTCGGAATCCCGTTCTACGTCTGGGATTTCGCCGATCGGTTCAAGGAAGACGTGATCGACGATTTCGTCGCCGCGTACGCCGCGGGGGAGACCCCGAACCCGTGCCTGCGCTGCAACGAGAAGATCAAGTTCTCCGCGCTGGCCGACCGCGCTGCCGCCCTCGGCTTCGACGCTGTCGTCACCGGGCACTACGCCCGTCTCGAAGAGGGCGTGCTGCGTCGCGCCGTCGACGCCGACAAGGACCAGTCCTATGTGCTGGCGGTGCTCACCGCTGAGCAGCTGGCGCGGGCGATGTTCCCGGTCGGTGACACCCCGAAGCCGCGGATCCGCGAGGAGGCGGCCGAGCGTGGGCTGGCGGTGGCGAACAAGCCCGACAGCCACGACATCTGCTTCATCCCGTCCGGCGATACGCGCGCGTTCCTCGGCGCCAAGATCGGTATCCGCCCCGGCGCCCTTGTCGACTCCGACGGCACGGTGCTCGGTGAGCACGAGGGTGTGCACGGGTTCACCGTCGGCCAGCGCAAGGGGCTCGGGTTGAGCCACACCGCCGCCGATGGCAAGCCGCGCTATGTGACCGGGATCGATCCCGATTCGGGGACGGTCAAGGTCGGTTCGGTCGAAGACCTGCAGGTCGACGTCGTTTCCGCCGACCGGGCGATTTGGACTTCCGGTGTTCGGCCGACGAGTCCTGTCGAGTGCGTCGTGCAGGTTCGCGCGCACGGCGGCACCGCATCGGCAGTGGTCGAGCCTGAGGGTGACGGTTTCGTCGCCCGCCTGGGCGAGCCGCTCACCGGTGTCGCGAAGGGGCAGGCCATCGTGCTGTATCTCCCCGATGCCGACGGTGGCGACACCGTGATCGGCAGTGGAACCATCAACGGCACCGACCGCTCCGAAGCTATCGCGGACGCCGCCGACGCTTCGGCCTGATCGCCTGCGCGGAAGCGTTGCGCGGTGTGCTGGTCAGCGTCTTCTCGGACGACGTTTCGACGTGGTCGGTGTGTGGCCGTCGGGGCGGTGCGGGCAAGATGGCGAAGGCGGGTCCGGGCGTCGCACGGTCCGTGGAGCGTGATGTCCTCACCGGCCAGGTGGACGCTGGCGTGACGACGATTCGAAAGGTGTTGAGCGCGTGACACTCCCGCGAAGCGAGAACTCCCAGGAGCGCGCGTTGCTGGTCGGCGGCATCCCCACCGGCGTCGGCTCGTGGCCCGGCACCGACCCGCTCGAGGCCGCCGCCACGATCATCGGCGAACTCCCGGCCCTTCCGCACCTGGTCGAACTGCCCGAGCGAGGCATCGGCGCCGACATGATCGGCCGGGTCTCCGCCCTGCTGGTCGACCTCCGTTTCGATTCCACCACCCGCGGCTACCGGCTCGCCGACCGCCGGACCAACGTCTCGCGGCGCGCCCGCGACTTCCTGCAAGCCGACCTCGACGCACTCGAAGAGGCGTGGGAGACAGCAGGTTTGGCCGGGACCGGCCACGTGATCAAGATCCAGTCGGCAGGCCCGCTCACCCTCGCCGCGGAAGTCGAACTCCCCGGCGGCCACCGGATCCTGACCGATCATGGTGCGGTGCGCGATCTTTCGGAGTCCCTCGCCGAAGGCCTGTCCCGGCACGCCGCCGAGATCCGCAAACGATTGGGCGCCGAGGTGATCATCCAACTCGACGAACCCCAGATCGACACGGTCCTCGAGGGCGCGCTGCAGGGCCCGAGCATCCTGAACACCATCCGCGCCCTCCCGGAACCGGATGCCTTGCACATCCTCGACACCGTCATCAACGCCCAGTCGGCCCCGGTCCTGTTGCACACCTGCGCATCTCGCCCCCGGCTCACCACGCTGGGTCGTACGGCGGCGGCCGCGATCTCCTTCGATGCCTCGACGATCACCACCGCCGACCTCGACGCCCTCGGCGAGATCATCGACTCGGGCAAGAAGATCGCCCCCGGCCTCACCCCGACCGAACCGCCCGCCGAACCCATCACCTGGCGTGACGTCGCCGAGCCGGCCGCGCGCCTCATGGACCGCCTCGGTTTTCCTCGCACCACGCTGTCCACTCAGGTCCTGGTCACGCCGGCCTGCGGTCTCGCCGCGGCACCGCTGCCGTGGGCTCGCAAGGCTCTCGCGCTCAGCGCCGACGTTGCTCGGGCCTTCACCGAAGACCCCGAGTCGTGGGAACCACGCTGAGCGGTCATTCTTGCGAGAAACGGTAGCGATCGCGACCGATTGTGCGAAGAATGACCGCTCAGCGTGTTTGCCTCCGACGTGCAGTGACGGTCAGGAGCCTCCACTAATCTCGGCAGGGTGAGTGAGAGCGACAGCGCGGTATCCGTGAGTGCCACACCCGAGCAGCGGGTGCGGTGGCAGGAGCTTGCCGACGAGGTGCGCGAGCACCAGTTCCGCTACTACGTGCGGGACGCGCCGATCATCACCGACGGCGAGTTCGACACGTTGCTGCGCGAACTCCAAGCACTCGAGGACACACAGCCGGATCTGCGGACCCCCGATTCGCCCACCCAACTGGTCGGCGGCGGGTTCGCGACCGAGTTCACCGCGGTCGATCACCTCGAGCGAATGCTGTCGCTGGACAATGTGTTCGACTACGACGAGCTGCGCACCTGGGCGAGCCGGGTGGAAGCCGAAACCGGGTCCGACCTGCACTATCTGTGCGAGGTCAAGATCGACGGTGTCGCGCTGAACCTGGTGTACGAGAACGGCAAGCTGGTGCGAGGGGCGACGCGTGGGGACGGGCGAACGGGCGAGGATGTCACCCTCAACGCGCGCACCATCGAAGACATCCCCACCGAGCTCACCCCCACCGCGGAGTTCCCGATTCCGGAACTGCTCGAGGTGCGCGGCGAGGTGTATTTCCGGCTCGAGGATTTCGCGACGCTCAATGCCCAGATCGTCGCCGAGGGCAAACCGCCGTACGCCAATCCGCGCAACACCGCCGCCGGTTCGCTGCGTCAGAAGAATCCCGCGATCACCGCCCAACGCAGGTTGCGGATGATCTGCCACGGCTTCGGCCGCATCGAGGGGTACCGGCCCAGCTCCCAGCACGAGGCATATCGGGCACTCGCCGCGTGGGGGCTGCCGGTTTCGGAGCACACCCGCTTGGTGAAGGGCATCGACGCGGTCGTCGAGCGGGTCGCCTACTGGGGTGAACACCGCCACGACATCGAGCACGAGATCGACGGCCAGGTGATCAAGGTCGACGAGATGGCGTTGCAGCGCCGCCTCGGTTCCACCTCGCGTGCCCCGCGCTGGGCCATCGCCTACAAGTACCCGCCAGAAGAGGCGACGACCACCTTGCTGAATATCGAGGTGAACGTCGGCCGGACCGGTCGGGTGACGCCGTTCGCGGTGATGGCACCGGTCTCGATCGCGGGGTCCACGGTCTCGATGGCCACGCTGCACAACGCGTCCGAGGTGAAGCGCAAAGGTGTGCTGATCGGTGACACCGTCACCATCCGCAAGGCCGGTGATGTGATCCCCGAGGTGCTCGGCCCCGTCGTCGACGCGCGCACCGGCGCCGAACGCGAATTCGTCATGCCGACGCACTGCCCCGCATGCGCCACCGAACTCGCCCCGGCGAAGGAGGGCGACGCCGACATTCGCTGCCCCAACCAGCAGCACTGCCCGGCCCAGTTGCGCGAACGCGTCTTCCACCTGGCCGGTCGCGGCGCCTTCGATATCGAAGCCCTCGGCTACGAAGCGGCCAACGCCCTGCTCACCTCGGGTGCGATCACCGACGAAGGCGACCTGTTCGCCCTCGACGAGCAGGACCTCCTCGGCGTCCCCCTGTTCACCAAGCAGGACGGCGCACTCTCCGCCAACGGCGCCCGCCTGCTCGAAAACCTGAACGCCGCCAAGGACACTCCGCTGTGGCGGGTGCTCGTCGGCCTGTCCATCCGCCACGTCGGGCCGACCGCGGCCCGTGCGCTGGCCGCCGAATTCGCCAGCCTCGAACGCATCGAAGCGGCTACCGGAGAAGAACTTTCGGCCACCGACGGTGTCGGGCCGACCATCGCCGCCGCGGTCGTGGAGTGGTTCACCGTCGACTGGCATCGCGCGATCGTCGACAAGTGGCGTACGGCCGGGGTGCGGATGGAGGATGAACGCGACGAATCCATCGAACGCAACCTCGAAGGCTTGTCGATCGTCGTCACCGGTTCCCTGCAAACCTTCACCCGCGACGGCGCCAAGGAAGCGATCCTCGTGCGCGGCGGCAAGGCGGCGGGCTCGGTGTCGAAGAAGACCGCGTTCGTGGTGATCGGCGAAGCACCCGGCTCCAAGGCCGCCAAAGCGGAAGAACTCGGCGTTCAAATCCTCGACGAGGACGCGTTTCGGCTGTTGCTCGACGAGGGGCCGTCGGCCGTGCGCCCGGAATCGGTCGAGGAACAGTGACGCTGGTGAATCAGGAACGCGGACAGCGGGATCGGGTCGTCTGACTACACTGGCCGTATACCTGTTCGAGGAGAAGCATGGGGGCGGAGTGGTTCAGCTCGTAGAGGGCCAGACCTTCGCCGAATACACGATCGAGGGAACGCTCGGCAAGGGCGGCATGGGCAGTGTCTACCTGGCCCGACATCCCCGGCTCGAGCGTCGGATCGCGCTCAAACTGCTCGCTCCCGAGGTGTCGTCCGATGGCGACCTACGACGGCGGTTCGAGCAGGAAGCGCAGGCGATCGCCCGCCTGGACCATCCGAGCATCGTCGGTATCCACGATCGCGGGATGCACGAGGGGCAACTGTGGATCGCCATGCAGTACGTGCAGGGCACCGACGCGTCGGCCCTCGATCCACGCGATGTCGGGATGGCGCGGGCCTTACGGATCGTCGCGGAGACGGCGTCCGCGCTCGACTACGCGCACAGTCGCGCAGTCCTGCATCGCGACGTGAAACCCGCCAACATCCTGTTGTCCGCACCCGACACCGGCCGTGACGAGCGGGCGGTACTCACCGATTTCGGCATCGCCCGCCTGCTCGATGCCACCACCGAACTCACCGCCACCGGAATGTTCACCGCCACTGTGGCTTTCGCATCCCCCGAACAGCTCGGCGGCGCCCCGGTGGATCACCGTGCCGACCAATATTCTTTGGCCTGCACTCTTTTCGCGTTGCTCACCGGACGTCCCCCTTTCGCCGGGCGCAGCCCCGGTGAGGTCGTCGCCGCCCACTTGGCACAGCCGTTGCCCGCGCTGAGCAGACTGCGCAACGATGCCCCGCCGCAACTCGACGACGTGATCGCCCGCGCCACGGCCAAACGCCGCGAGGACCGTTTCGCCACCTGCGCCGACTTCTCCGCAGCGGCCGTCGCGGCCGTCGACGGGGCATCGATGGACGCCCGGCGCGCACCCACGCGGGTCGCGCCGCACGAGCAGGCGACGGCGTCCGCCCGGACCGTGCCGCGCGAATCGCTCGGGCCACGGCAACTGTCCGCGGCGATGGCGCGACCCGCACCGCCCGCGATGCGAGGTTCACGTCCTGCCCACCCGACGTCGTTCCCGCTGCCGCAGGACAGGGTCGCGCCGGGGGACCAGGCCGCGCGACAACCGTCCGCGCCACGCACCCCGCCTCGGGTACGCCCGGACGAACGGGTACGGCCGGACGAACGGGTACGGCCGGACGAACGGGAGCGGCCGGACGAACGGGTACGGCCGGACGAACGGGAGCGGCCGGATCGGTCGGTGTCGCGCTCCGCGTCGGTGTCCCGGGATTCGCGCGCGCCGCGTCAGGCCGGATCCGGAAGTGCCCAGCGAAACCCGGCCCGCCGCCCGACGCGGTCAGGTCGGGTGGTCATCGCACTGAGTTGCGCCGCGCTCGCCGGTGGCCTGTACGCGGCTTTCGGGGCGTACCGACTGTGGACGCAGATCCGCGCGAGGTCCGAAGGTTCGCCGTCGTACCAGATGACCGGTGGGTACGGCCCGCTGCCGGTCGAGCATCTCGCGGTGTTGACCCTGGGGGTGGCCGCCGTCGCGGTCCTGTTGTCGATCGGCGCGGCCGGACTGCTGGCGAGGAAGGGATTCGGCCGGTGGACGGTTGCCCTCGGCAGCGCCGGTCTGGTCGGGATCACGATCTTGCAGTCGCTGCAACTGCACTCGTGGGATCTGAAGTTCAAGATCCTGCGGGACACCACCATCTATCCGTACGTCCCCGACGTGCCCGGCGCCGTGGTCTACAGCATCGTGGCGATCACCGCCGTGACAACAGGCTTGATGGCGCTGTGGCGGCACCCGGGCCGGTGACCGGCCGCGCGACGGTCAGTTCGGGGTGACGGTGACGGTGTTGCCGATCTGGGTCTTGATATCGAACGACGCGCACTGCCCGTTGGTGAGTTCCTGGGTGCGCAGCGGCCGCTTCTTGATGTTGGTCCGAATCTCCACTGTCACATCGGTACCGGACATCGAGCACACCTTCGACACCGGACCATCGGTGTACGAAACCGAGCCCGCACCCTGACACGAGTTGGTCGAGTTTCCGAGGAACACCCGCGCGGTCCCGTTCGGGCACGGATCAGCCATCGCGCTCGGCGCACTGATCAGCGCCGCGGGAACCAACGCTCCCGCCGTGACCGCCGCAACGACAACTCCGCGAACCATCATCCGAACCGCCATAACACGCGCACCCATCCTCGTCGCCGAATCCCTGACGTGCGACCAACCAGCCACAGTGCTCAGCACCTTAATGTGTTCGCACCGAACCTGCCCGGTGGTTGGCCGTCTCCGGGTGCAGCCGAGGCAGGTTCGCCGCGATCTCAATGCCCGAACCGTCCCGCGACGGGCGTGCGCCATCGTGTCCCCGGCCGACTGCCCGCACCCCGCCGTAGAGTCCGCCGGCCGCTGAATCGGCGGACACGTCGGTCTGCCGCGTCGTAGGGGTCGGACGTCCCCTAGTCTTGCGAAGAATCTCGGAGAGGTGGACCTTTGCTGCGTAGTTTTCAGGTGACCAATCATGGATCGCTGGCCGAGGCTCAGCAGTTGCGCCTGACCAAGGGGGCCGGGCCGCTGGCGGTGCCGGTTACCGCCGTGCACGGGGTGGCGGCGTCCGGGAAGACGAGTCTGATCGACGCGCTCGGGCAGATGCGTGATGCCGTGCTGAATTCGGTGAGCGGGTGGGATCCGTACGCGGGCCCTGTGCGACGACCGCATCTCGGGTTCGCTGATCGCCCAACGGAATTCGTCGCGGGATTCGTCGCCGAAGGTGTGCCTTATACCTACGGGTTCCAGCTCGGCAATGCCGATGTGGTGGCGGAGTGGTTGTACACGCATCCGCGCTCGCGCAAGCGGATCGTGTTCGAGCGCAACGGTGACGAGGTGAAGATCGGGCCGATGTTCGAGGCGGCTCGGTACGGGGTGGCGGCGCTGGTGCCGTTGGTGCGGCCGAACGCGCTGCTGTTGAGTCTGGCTGGGCAGATGTATGCCGAGGCGCTGGTGCCCGCGTATCGGTGGTTCGCGGCGAATCTCACTGTGCAGCAAGGCGAAGTCGACGTCGATGCGCTCGCGCACGACCTCGGCAGCCACATCTCCCGCTCGCCCGACAACGCCGCGCGGCTGTTGATGTTGCTGCGCACCGCCGATCTCGGCATCGAGGATCTGCTCGTGGCCGAACACGATCCGATGTACGCCGACTACCTGCGTGACCTCGACACCGAAATCGGTGCGCTGGCAGGGCATCTCGACCACCCGGAGCAGATCCTGGTTGACCGTGAACTGAGCACCCTGCGCGCGGCCCGTGACGCGCTGTACCGGCGCATGGTCGACCGTCGCGGGGCCGGACTGAGCCTGGTCCACGAGGGCATCGACGTCCCGTTCGAGCTGGCCGACGAATCCACCGCCACCCGCTCGCTGCTGCGCGTACTGCCCGCCATGCTGGAAGCCCTCGACACCGGTCAGGTGCTCGCGGTCGACGATCTCGGCGCGGGCCTGCCGGTCGAAGAGACCGACCGCCTCGTCCAACTGTTCCAGAACCCCGAAACCAATGCCCGTGGCGCCCAACTGATCTACACCACCGCCAACCGCACCTTGATCGACCGTGGCAACGGTCGCTCCCAGCGCACCCGCACCGCGGTCTGGCAGCTGCGTCGCGAGCAGGGGGTCAGCGAGCTCACACCGCTGTAAGTGAGTCGCCGCGACAGGCGCGGCCAGGTCGTAGTGCAGGCACGAATCGCGGGATGCTCCGGGCCAGGTCGTCTCGTCGTAGTGCGGTCCGCGAATCGCGGGACGCTCCGGTCGTTCGCCGAGGCGCCGCTGGGCCTGAATCGCTCGCAGCGGGGCAGATGGGCACCGGACACTGGCGTAATCGACCAATCGGCGCCCTTGGAATCAGTTGTCTGACTCAACGGCGTCGAAGTGGTCGAAAATGCCGGGCTAGCATGGGCGCATGCTCGAAGTGGTGATGGCGGTTGTGCTGGTGACGATGCTGGTGGTGACAATCGGGGCCGTTTTCGCCGGACGCAACCGCAACCGCGGGGCGAACCCAGAGCAGGGGACGCTCGCCGTGAGCGGGGTGAGCCCGCTGCCCGAGATGACCGGCGAACACTACGTGACGATCACCGGCACCCTCACCGGCCCCACGGTCGCGGGCAAGGTCGTCTACCGCCGGTTCGCCTGGGACGCGGCCCACTGGCCCGCCATCGGCGACCACCTCACCGTCGCCTATTCACCCCGCGACCCGGACGACTGGTACCCCGACCACCCCGGCCAGCGCCCCTACCTGGGCTCCTGACCGCCGGGCCGCACCTCTCGACCGGTCCGGCCACACGGTGAGCATCACCGGGTGCGGTCGAGCTCACATCCGCGCGGGTGCGATCATGCCAGGATGCACGGCAACCGAGACCAGGCCACCGGACTGCAGATCCGTCCCGCTCACCCCGATGAGTACGACGCGATCGCCGCGCTGACCGTCGATGTGTACGTGGGGGACGGGTACGTCGCCGACGGGGACGACTACGTTGAGGAGCTCGCCGCCGTCGCACACCGGGCGGCCGAGGCCGAGGTTCTGGTCGCTGTCCACGAGGGCCAGGTTGTCGGCTCGCTGACCGTCGCCGAGCCCGGCACGACCTACGCGGAGATCGCCCGGCCCGGCGAACTCGAATTCCGGATGCTCGCGGTCTCGAAGCAGGCGCGTGGACTCGGGGTGGGCACGGCGCTGGTGCGCGCCGTCGTCGACCAGGCGAAATCAGGCGGCTACGAAGCGGTCGCGCTCACCACGATGTTCTCGATGGTCGACGCGCACCGCATCTACGAGCGACTCGGCTTTGTCGGTGTCCCGGAACGTGATTGGGCCACCCACGACGGGTTGCAACTGATGGTCATGCGCCTCGCGCTGAGCTGAACCCCGCCGATACGCAACAGGTTTCGGTGGCGACGATCAGTTCAGGACGGTCGCCACGATCCCGGCGAGGTAGCCGAGTCGCGCCACCTCCGAGGGGCGGAAGTCGGGCCCCCCGGGGCGTCCGAGCAGCAGGGCCCGGCCGGTGTTGCCCAGCGGTGCGGCGGCGAGTTTGGTGTCCATGTCGCGCCAGATCTCCGGCACCCAGGCGGCCTCACCGTCGAGCCACATCGGCTTCTCGATGGGCATCCACGGAGCCGAACCCGCTTGTGTCTCAGGCGCACTCGGGCTGCCGACGATGCGGTACGCACCGGCCGGACCCATCCCGATGATCGTGGACCAGCCGACCCGCAGCACGCGCGGGCAACCGTCGACGAGCACCTGGAGGCGGTCGTCGCGAGCGCTGGCGACCTGGTCGATCAGCTCGAGCTCACGGTGGGTGTCGAGCACGCCGGAGTACGGGCGAATGGAGTCGACGCTCACATCGCGCACCGATTCCGCGGCGGTGATGAGGGTGTCGGGCAGTGCGCCGGTGGGCACTTCGACGACGAGATCGTCGATGGCGAAGCCGGCGCCGCGTTCCACGACATCGAGCGAGAGTATGTCCGCGCCGACCCTCCCGAGGGCGAGTGCGAGGGAGCCGAGGCTTCCCGGTCGATCCGGAAGTTGCACGCGGAGCAGGTATGACACGTGCGTTCCTTTCCTTGCCGGCCGGGGCTGTTCGAGACGAATACCCGGTGAAGCAATACTTACACCCCTGAACGCGGGTTATCGACCCGAAGTATGACCCCTTCTGCGTGACATGCGCGAACTTTCGTGTGATGCGGGTGCGTCCTGAGGCGCCGAACAGCGTCTCGGTAGGCTGGGGTCCCCTCGTTGTTGCATACCTCAGCAACAGCGCTCACCTAGTCGAAAGGGGTCGCACGGTGCCTGAAATCTCCGGCGATGATGTCGCCCACCTGGCCCGGTTGTCCCGACTCACCCTGACTGACAACGAGCTTCAGCAGTTCGCAGGTCAGTTGGACTCGATCCTCAGCCATGTTCGGACGATTGCCGAGGTTGCCGACGACGAGCAGCGATCTGTACTGAACACGGTTGTCAACGTGACAAGGGAGGATCAAGTCATGCCTGGCTTCACTCCAGAAGAAGCCCTAGCGCAGGCACCAGCAGTCGAGGATCAGCGGTTCATGGTTCCGAGGATCCTCGGGGAGGCGGAGTAGAGTCGTGGTTTCCGGGACGTTTCACCTACCCACTCAAACCAGCTGCAGTTGATCGAACCGGGAGGACGCCGAGTAGACCTCCGGGCCTCGTGATGCAGCGAGGGCGAGACGTCGAGCCGATGTCTCGGTCCGCTAGTCTGAGTCGGTGACCATGCCCAGGACCGCCACGGCGCTTGCAGACGAACTGAACTCGGGACGACTCCGTAGCGTTGACCTCATTCGTGAAACGTTCAGTCGGATCGACGCGCAGGAGCACGCGGTTCGCGCGTTCATCTCACAGGTCGACCGCGACCTCCTCGAGCAGCAAGCGTTGCGGATCGATGCCGCTCGCGAGTCGGGTCAGGACGTTCCCGTTTTCGCTGGTGTGCCGATCGCGGTCAAGGACAACATTGCCGTGCAAGGACTCCCGCTGACGGCGGGCTCAAAAATTCTTGGCAATTACACCGCGCAGTATGACGCCACGGTTGCGAATCGCCTGAAACAGGCAGGGCTACTCATCGTTGGGAAGACCAACATGGATGAGTTCGGGTTCGGTAGCAGTACCGAGAATTCGGCATTCCATCCGACGGCCAACCCTGTGAACCTGGACTATGTTCCAGGCGGATCGAGCGGCGGATCGGCGGCGGCGGTATCGGCGGGTTTCGTACCTTGGGCATTGGGGACGGACACCGGGGGTTCCGTTCGGCAGCCCGCGGCCTTTTGTGGAGTGGTCGGGCACCGCCCCACCTATGGTGGCGTATCCCGCTCTGGAGTGATCGCCTTTGCATCATCCATGGACCAAGTCGGTCCGCTGTCGAATTCGGTCGAAGATGCCGCAGCCTTGATGGGAATTATCGGTGGTGCAGACGGTAAGGATTCGACGTCGATCCCGATTGATTTTTCCGAGGTTCAAAGTCCGGATTCAGTTCGTGTCGGCATTGCTGCAGAGTATTTGACAGATAGCTGTAGTGCAGACGTTCTTGCGGCGGTCGAATCGGTAACGTCCGCAGCCGAAACACTTGGATGGACAATACGAAATGTGTCGCTGCCGACAACCCGACATGCTTTGTCTGCATATTATGTCTTGGCTTCGGTTGAGGCGGCAAGCAATCTTGCTCGATACGATGGCGTGCGATATGGGTATCGCGAATTAGCAGCGGTTGACTGGGAAGAAATGGTTACACGAACTCGAACTGAAGGGTTTGGGTCTGAGGCAAAGCGTCGGATTATCCTTGGGACATTTGCATCCTCTGCGGGCTATCAGGACAAGTACTACCTGCAGGCGAAGTCGGTACGCCACAAACTCGCAGCGGAGGTCGATGCAGTGCACGACGAGGTTGATATCTTGATCTCGCCAGTATCGCCTACCACTGCGTGGAAACTGGGTGATTTGGTCACCGACCCGGTCCAGATGTATCTATCTGACGTATTCAGTGTCCCTGCTGCGCTGGCGGGTACGCCTGCTACCAGCATTCCTGTCGGTAGAAATGCAGCTGGTCTACCGCTCGCTGTGCAGATATCCGGCCGTCAGGGACGTGATGGCTTGGTGCTCGCTGCGGCGCGCAAATTGTCAGAGGCTTTGTCTTACTGACGGTTGACATCGGCATGAGTCTCCTGGCTAGGTACCCGCATCCTCAATTTGTCTTCCGGTAGAACCATAGCAATGCTAGTCGCACCAGTGTCGGGTACACTGGTCTTAATTGGCTAGAATATGGATTGCTGCCGGGGGGTCGACAGACGTACATCGCTCAGAAGTTGTATTTCAAATGTCGATAGTGAGCAAGATTGCTCTGGGCAAAATGAGGCAGCAAATGAACCCAGTTCAGACATCCGTGTGGCGTGGTCTCATGCCATTGATCCTTGTGACGCTGGCGGCCCTCTCGTGGGCATTCGTTCCGGTGTACTTTATAAAGTTTCATGCATTTACGCTTTCGCAAGCGGTGTACGCTACTGTATTGATCAACCTCAGCAAGGGTCTGCTTGCATTCGTCGTCATGATCGTTGTGGACTTCGGGAACTTTTCGAACCGCATAGCCCAGGTGAAGGCTGCTATGACGACGAAAAGGTCGCTTATTTTCATGCTGATGGATGGATTTTTTATGGCTGTCAGCAATCTATTGTTCCTACTGGCCATAGCCCAGGGAAATGGTGCTACGGTCGTGCTGCTGATCAACAGTTGGCCGGTTTTCGCATCGTTCATGTTGCTCAGGATGGTGCCACGCTTTCACCAGGTAACGGGTATCCGGCTCTCGGGGGCATTCTTGGCCGTACTGGGACTCGTTGTTATTGTTGTCGGTAGTCAGGGGGGATCAAACCCTGGGCTCGCGCTGATCTTTGCCTTCCTGGGCGCGCTGGGCCAAGGCCTGACTGTAGTGTCGCACCAACTTTTCCTGAATTCGACTGGTTCGGACTTGCGGGCCCAGCCGACGTGGCAGAGCATCCGGAGCCTTGTCGCTGCTGTTTTCGCTGCTGTTGCGATGGCAGTGATGTATATCTTTGGCAGTTTTTCACTTAACGCTGTAAGTATGCCAGAGCTCACTGACCTAGCGATGGCAGGATTTTTTTGGGCGGCATCGGGAATCCTGTTCCACATGGGGGTAGCAAAAACGGACAACGCATTCGCAACTGTCCCGTGGCTTCTCGCGCCGTTGATGTCTGCACTGCTGGTCGCGAATCAAACGGGGGAGCCGGTGCCGACGAGCGTTGTTGTCGGCGGGGTTATCGTGCTCGCTGCAAATGCGCTACTCGGTTTGACAATCGAGCCTTTGATGAATGTAGCGATACTAATGATGGTCGCCACAATCTGCGCGATTGCAATATTTACAATTAACGGAAGGAATCAAGACGAATATTATACCATTGTCCAGACTTTAGGTTCATTCTTTGCGATCAGCTACGGATTTACGGCAACCCGGCTGCACGCGCAACGAAATGCAATGAGGTTGTTGGAGATAAAATGGCGAACGTATCGGCGAGCTGAAGTTCATAATCTCACCCTACCGTTGGGTATGCGTACCTCCGCTCCAAGTCTCGCGGAATCGGTTTCATTCCTAGCTGATCGTGCAAGCATCTCATTTATGAAGAAAAACATGTTTCCGATTTCCGAAGTGCTGATGGTTACCATTCTTGGGATGGGCACTTGCATAGCGTGTGTAATTTTTCGTCCGAATAACAGCACCGCTGATCTGGTCTGCTTTCTGATTACGTCCGCTGTTATGTTTGCGGTTGTGTTGCTGTGGGCAGGATTTGTGGACAATGAGGATAGTTTGGGTGGCGCCCCCGTTAATGAGCCGGGTCCTCGTAGTCCGGGCGAAGCCATCTTTGGATACATCTCCGGATTTGTCGCCTACGCGGCAATCATTGCAGCTGCGCTGACAGGTCCGACGGGCTGGCCGAAGTTGTGACTCAAGCCCGCTGGGCGCCTTGTTCCCGAGCTGTTGCGGAAGGCCGCAGCTTTATATACCGGTGGCGTGCTTGCCGACGCCCGCTGTCATCGCGCCGAACCCCGCGCGCAGGTCCTTACCGAGGGCCAGGTTCACCACGGGGCTCAGCCAGCCTGCGAGGGTGAAGCGGGACTCGTAGCGGCAGCGGTCGGGGCCGAGGGGGACGACGGTGTGCGAGCGCAGGCTGTGCAGTGCGCCCAGCGGCACCGGCTTCATGGTGTAGCTGAACTCCACACCGGGCGTGTGGGTGCGGATCCACTCCCGCTGGGGGCGGCGGTTGCTGCCCAGTTGGACCCGCATGTCGATGGTCGAGCCGGGTTCCAGGGTGCTCGACGCCTCGTAGCAGAAGGTGTTCCACTCGCCGTAGCGCTCGAAATCCGTGAGCACCTCCCACACCTTCGCGGCGGGTGCGTCGATCTCGATCGTTTCGTCGATGACTAGAGACATGCGTGAAAACTAGGACATGTTCTAGTTTTCGGCAACCGGATCAAGCGAACCGGCGACGGAACTTGCGTAGGGCGTCGATGATCACGGCGGAGGCCGCGGTCACCGCGAACAAGCCGAGGACCGTGCGGGCCAGGGGCCACAGGTTGGGGCGGTCGGCCGGGTCGGTCTGGGCGAAGACGTTCTCGACCACCGGGGCGGCGTACTCCTGGCGGCGCGAGTTCACGTCCACGGCGGTGAAGGCGATATCGGCCATCACGCTGCAGCGGGCGCGAGAGAACTCGTCGTCGCGCAGCTCGCAGGAGGCGTGGATGCGCCGGTTCAGTGCCGCGTCCACCGAGCGCCGCGCCCAGGCGCCGAGGGGCTCGTCGACCCGCTCGGCGTAGCGCAGCACGTCGTAGCCCAGGTCGTGCGCCTTGCAGGCCGACTCGAACTCGGCGGGCAGCGTCACCGGTGAGGAGCAGCCGCCGTTCGGGTTCACCAGCAGGCCGTCCTGCGGGGCGGGGTCGTAGCCGAACTTGAAGCCGAAGTCGCGGGGGATGAGCGAGGTGGCGTCCGGGCTGTCGTCGACGAGCGCGCGCACCGCCTCGGCGGCGGCGACATTCTCCGTTCCGCTGGGCGTGGTGCCCATGGCGCCGGGCGCCGACATGACGACGGCCGCGGCCATGGCCAACCCGGCTGTGCACAGCGCGACACCGCTACGACGGCGGTGTTGCGCGGGAGCGGGGGACGGCGCGGAGGCGGAATCTGCGGTACGGGCCGCGGAAGCGGCGGGCACCGGGCGAAGCGGGGTGTTCATGGCCTCCGACGGTAAAGAGCGGGTCTCGCGGCGGGCATCCCGCTGCGGACTTGTTTATCGGGGCGCGCGGGTGGCAGACCCGGCGCCGGGGTCACACCAGGGTAGGGGGTCGCATTCGGTTCGTGGGTATGAGGTCCGCTGACCGGACGGTTCGTACTCTCGTTGTCATGACCGCACCACTGCCCACCGCCGGGCGACGAGTATCCGCGCAGACCTGGTTCGACTTCACAACGGTGCTGGTCGCGCTGGTTTTGTACAGCATCGCGTGGCCGACGCTGTTCGTCACCCATTCGGTGTCGCCGGTGGTCGCGCCGCTGTTGGCGGCGCTGGCGGTGTTCCCGATTCTGCTGGTGCGGGTCAACCCGGCGATGGGATGGGCGATCTCCGCGGGGGCCGCGCTGCTGTTCTCGGTCGGCATGGCACCGACCGAGGGCAACGACCTGCCCTTCCAAGTGGTGCACATCATCGTGCTGTTCGTGCTGCTGTTCGCGGTGGCGCTGCGGGCCTCGGTGCCGATCGTGGTCGTCGCGTGGGCGGCCACCTCGATGCTGTTCGCGACAACCATGCCGGGCTCGGGGACGGGTCCGCTGTGGGGCTGGGCGATGGGGTTCGGCGGGCTGGCGCTGTTCGGCTATCTCGTGCGGATACTGCTGGCCTCGCGGCGCAAGCTCGAAAAGCAGGAGGAGGTGACCGAACTCGAGCGCGCGCGTCGGGCGATCCTCGAGGAGAAGGCGCGCATCGCCCGTGACCTGCACGATGTGGTCGCCCACCACATGTCCATGGTGGTGGTGCAGGCGCAGACCGCGCCCTACCGGATCGCCGATCTCGACCCGGCCGCGAGCGCCGAATTCGAATCCATCGGCGCCACCGCCCGGACCGCGCTCAACGAGATCCGGGGCATGCTCGGGGTGCTGCGCAGCGACGGTCAACTCCCCGAACACGCGCCACAGCCGCGCGCGGCGGACGTGCCCGCGCTGTGCGAGTCGGCCGCGCGGGCGGGGCTGCCTGTGGAGTGGAGTGTGAGCGGCGATCTGGGATCGGTGCCGGATACGACCGGACTGGTGATGTACCGGGTCGTGCAGGAGTCGCTGGCCAACTGCGCGCGGCACGCGCCGGGGGCGGCGGTGCACGTGGCGGTGGCGGTGGATCCGGGGGTGGTGAGCGTGAGTGTGCACAATGCGGCGACCGCCACGGTGGCGCTGCCGAGTGCGGGCGGTGGGCACGGCATCGATGGGATGCGCACCCGGGTCGGTGCGGTCGGTGGTGAACTCACCGCGTCGCCCACTCCCAGTGGGGGATTCGAGGTCTCGGCGATGTTGCCGACGCTCTAGCGGGTTGACACCGGCGTAATCACGCACAACGACGCTCGAGAATCAGTTTTCTGACTGAATCGAGGCAGATTGTGCGATTACGCCGGGCGAACGTTCGTGCTCAGGCGTAGCTCCGGCCGTGCGCAGCGGGGAACGCATCGCGTCGGCGCGCATTAGGCGTACCTCCGCCTTCGCTCCGGCCGTGCGCAGCTGAGGAACGCTTCGCGTCGGCGCCTATTAGGGTGGTCGAGTGGCTATTACCGTGTTGATCGCCGACGACCAGGCGATGGTTCGCCAGGGGTTCGGGGCCCTGTTGGGCGCGCAGACCGATATCAGCGTCGTCGGTGACGCACCCGACGGGAAAGTCGCGGTGGCCGAGGCCAAGCGGTTGCGGCCCGATGTGGTGCTGATGGATGTGCGGATGCCGGAGATGAACGGTCTCGATGCCGCGCGTGCGATTCTGACCGCGAATTTCGATCCGCCGGTGCGGGTGCTCATGCTCACCACCTTCGATATCGACGACTATGTCTACGAGGCGCTGAGCATCGGTGCTAGTGGGTTCCTGCTCAAGGACGCGCCCGCCGAGGAACTGGTGCGGGCGGTGCGGGTGGTCGCCGACGGGCAGGCGTTGCTCGCCCCGACCATCACTCGCAGGTTGATCGCCGACGTCACCCGCAGGCGCAATACGGTGCGCGCCACCCCTGCGCCCGCGCTCGGCACGCTCACCCCGCGCGAACGCGAGGTGCTGGAACTGGTGGCGAAGGGGTTGTCCAACACCGAGATCGCCGCGGCACTGTTCGTGGCCGAGCAGACCGTGAAAACCCATGTCTCCAAGGTGTTCTCGAAGCTCGGGCTGCGCGATCGCGCCCAGGCGGTGGTCCTCGCGTATGAATCCGGCCTGGTCGTTCCCGGCTGAGCCGGTGCGCTCAGCGCGGGCAGACCCCGCCGCGCAGGTTCGGCAGGTGCCGCGACAGCAGCAGCGCCATCCGGTCGAGCAGTGCGGTGGTGTCGTCGAACGAACCCGAATCGGCTTGTGCCGCAAGGGCTACCGCGAGTTGTCCGCTGCCGACGGGCACGAGTCCGAACTGGCGCACCGTGTAGACCCCGGTGACGTCGTCCGGGCCCCAGCCGCCCTTGAACTCCGTGTTGTCGAGCAGGCCGAGCCCCCAGCCCTGTTCTTCGGTGATCTCGCCCATCAGCGCGGTGACGACCTCGCTGTTGGGCAGGCACGGCAGCCGCGACGCGAATCGCACCTGGTTCGCCAGCGACCACTCGGTGCCGCCGAAGGCGGTGGTGTCGAGTTCGGTTCGGGTGGAGCCCTTTCCGGGGGCGGCGTCGCCCGCCTCGTCGAGGACCTGCTGCACGGCGTCGGCGGCTTCCGGTGCGTCACCGAGGGATTCCCAGAGGCCTTCGGCGGCGTCGTTGTCCGACACTGTGATCGCGGCCTGCACCATCTCGAAGATCGACTGGTCGGAGTCGTGGCGCAACGCCGCGACCGCCAGCGGGATCTTGATCGTGGACCAGGCGATGCCGGTGGACCAGTCGCCGTAGATCGTCATCCGGCCGCCGCCGACCGGCATCAACGCCATGCCGACCTGTCCCGGCAGCTTCGACTGCAGCAGCGTGAATTCCGCGGCCAGCGAATCGGGCAGTCCGATGGACAGGCCGGGGTGCCAGGCGTCTTCGCTGTTGACGGTGACCGTGGGCGCGCTCACCGCCGTCGGGGTGCCCGGCGTGGCGCACGAGGTGGACAGTGCGGCGGACGCCAGCACCCCACAGAGCAGCAGCCTGCGACAGGCGGCCGCCGTTCCGGTCGTCTTCACCACCGAATCCTCCCCACCACCCACTGCGCGTGCTCCGGCGGTGCAAACTTCTCGTCGAGCGCGTCCGGAAACTCCCGGACGACTGTTAGTAAGTTTCACCGATTTTCGGCGAGAATTCGAATGAGCGTGGTCACACGGTCGGAAGGGGGTCGTTGTGCACGACATCGGTGAGGTGTTCGCCGGGTTCACCATCGAGGCGATGCTGGGTCAGGGCGGTATGGGCACGGTGTATCTGGCCCGGCATCCGCGCCTGGATCGGCTGACCGCGCTCAAGCTGCTCAATCGGGATCTGTTCGCCGACGAGCGGGTTCGGGCCCGGTTCGAACGGGAGGCCGATCTGGCCGCCGGGCTCGACCATCCGGGGATCGTCACCGTGTTCGACCGGGGGACCGAGGGTGAGCAACTCTGGATCAGCATGCAGTACGTCGACGGGATCGACGCCGCGACTGTCGATCCGATGGCGTTGCCGCCGGAGCGGGCCGTGCAGATCATCGAAGGTGTCGCCGACGCACTGGATTACGCGCACAGCAGGGGAGTGCTGCACCGAGATGTGAAGCCCGCCAACATCTTGCTGGCTCGGTCCAGCGGTGGGCAGGGCGAGCGGGTGTTCCTCACCGACTTCGGGATCGCCCGCCTTCGCGCGGACTCCACCCACCTGACGCAGCAGGGAATGTTCACCGCGACACTGGCTTACGCGTCGCCGGAGCAGATGACGGGCGCCGAACTCGACCACCGTTCCGACCAGTACTCCCTGGCGTGTTCGCTGTACTGGTTGTTCACCGGGGTGGCACCGTTCGACTCCGCCGACCCGAACGAGATCATCCGCGGCACCCTCTACGGCCCGCCGCCACCGTTGGCACTGCGCCGTGCGGGCCTGCCGCCGATCATGGACGCGGTGTTGGCGGCGGCGATGGCGAAACATCCTGCGGCCCGGTTCGATTCGTGTGCGGCGTTTGCCAATGCGGCGCGGCAGGCGCTGACTTCGAAGACGCCACCGGTCCTTCCACGGCCGCCGGTGAATCCGGCCCCCGCTTACTACCCGCCTGCGCCGCAACAGCCGGGATCAGGCGCGCCCTTCGCGCAGCCCGGCATGATGCCACCGGGGTACCAGGCCCCGCCCGTACAGCCTGTGCCGCAACCGCATTGGCAACCACCGTCCCGGCCGTTCGGAGCGGTTCCGCCTGCGCCGCAGCGCCCGGCTGCCGGTGCGCAATCGCCCGGGGTTCCCGCTGCGAATGCGCCTTCCTCGAATGATGTGATCGGCGGTCCGCCTGCCGAACCGTCAGCACCCGTGGATTCGGCGAGCTCCGCCGAAGGTTCCCCGGCCGCACCCGATGCCGGAATGCCTTCCAGCCCGGTATCTCTGGACAAACCCGCGGTGGAGCGCTCCCTCGGTGCGGAGGCAGACGCCGACGAGGTATCGGCCACGGCGGCGACCGATGTGCTGGCGACGCGCGATGCGGAGGAGCTGGAAGCGGCGAACGCGGTCGCGCTGACCGAGGTGACGTCGATCCAGGGACCACCGAACGCGGCCCCAGCGGGACCTGTGCCGCTACAGGGTGCGGCTGGGCAGCCCGGTCGGCCGGGCGCGGCGGAGCCGGGCGGTGCGGGGCAGCAAGGCGCGGTGGTCCAGTCGAGCAGTGCGGTCCAGCAGGGCAGCGCGGTCCAGCAGGGTGTGGTTCAGCCGGGCGGTGCGGGGCAGCAGGGTGTGGTTCAGCCGGGCGGTGCGGGGCAGCTGGGGGGTGTGGTTCAGCCGGGCGGTGCGGGGCAGCTGGGGGGTGTGGTTCAGCCGGGCAATCTCGGGCAGCAACCGGGTTCGGTGCAGCAGGGTGGGGTGCCGCCGGGGCATCGGGGGCACTGGGCGCCGTATTGGCCGGTGCCTCGGCGGGTGTCGGGGATGCAGCGGTTCGGGTGGGTTGTGTTGGTGGCGTTGGTGTTGGTGCTGATCTCGCTTGTGGTCGCGTTGGTTGTGGTGGTGTTGCCGGACGACGAGGGCGATCTCGATGCCGAGGGTGGCGCGAAAGTGTCGTCGAGTTCGGTGGCGGAGGTCGCGGATTCGTTCGCGGAGAGTCGGCGGGTTTTTCCGACGTTGGTTCCCCAGGGCGATGACGGTGAAGGGGTGGGGTATCGCGGAGCGCGGTGCATGGGGGTGCGCGCTGTCAGCGAGTTGGCGTGGAAAGAGCCTGCGCTGCAGTGGACTCCGATCACCACCGCGTGGCAGTGCGACCGCGTGGACCACCAGGCCGGTGCCGTGAGTTACCTGGTACTCGAGTACGGGAACGCGGGGCAGGCACGATCGGTGGTGGAGGCGTTGCCGGGCGCAGTGCGTGATGCGGGCGACAAGGACGGGGTGCCGTACTCGGTGCAGCGCTGGGCCGTCGGCGACCCGGGCAGCGCGCGAACGCAGACCGCGTACCAGGTCGTGAGCTTCCCCGACGACGACGATCGCGCGAATTACCTTGTCGCGGTGAGCCGCCGGGGCAGCAGCGGTGTCAACGGCGCCCCACGCCCCTCGGCGCAGGACGAGGTCATCGCCTGGTGGGAGGACGTCCCGCTCTGACCCGCCGCGCCCGGCCACACAACATTCGGCCGTCGGTCCAGCCGCGCAGTGCGTGGTGGGAGGGCGTCCCGGTCTGAGCGGCTGCGCCTGGCCGCAGAACATTCAGCCGTCGGTCCAGCCGCGCAGTGCGCGGTGGAAGCAGCTCTCGTATTCGCCGCAGGCACAACGCGACCCTGGCTCTCCAAGGGATGACCGCCACATCGATCTCGCCGCCGCAGCGGTTGGGCGGGTACACCCCCCGACCGCTGCGGCGACGAATCTCCAGCCCAACGGACCTCAGTCCACGGCCAACGCTGCCACGATCGGCATCCTGGACGCGCGCAGGGCGGGCGGGATCGACCCCAGCAGCGCCAGGCCGAGGGCGACCGCGCCGTAGAGCGCGATCAGCGGGCTCGGGCGGTAGACGATGTCGATGGTCATCGCGTGACCGATCGCCACGGTGGCCAGGTACTGCACCGCGATGCCGACGACGAGTCCGATTGCCGCGCCGATGAATCCGATGCCGGCGGCTTCGGCGAGCACCGAGCGCAGGAGGAACTTGCGGTTGGTGCCCATGGCGCGTAGCACCCCCAGTTCCCTGCGCCGCTCCAGGACCGACAGCATCAGCGTGTTCAGCAACGCTACCGTCGCCACCAGCACGACGATCCACAGGATCATGTTGCTCATCGCCGCACCCTGCTGCACGCTCGAGGAAATCGCGGCGACCATGGTGGTGCCGGTGTCGACATGGATTTCCTGGGGAACCATCGCGCGCACCGCGGCTTGAACCGCGGCGGGGTCTGCCCCGGGCGCGTACTGGACCGACAGAATCGTTTCGCCCGGCCGCTGATACCACTCCCGCATCTGGTCGAGGTTCATCATCACCACCCCGGACACGGCGGTGAAATACGGAATCACCTGCAGCACAGTTGATTTACGCTCACCGGATGGTGTGGGCATGGTGATCTCGTCGCCTGCGGTGAGTGACAGCGAGCGGGCGACATCGCGGGTGATCACCACCCCTTCGCGTCGCTCCATCTGATCGATCACCGCCGGGTCCACCGCGCCGAGGCGGGTGTCGGACGTGCTCGGCGGATACCCCTGCAGCATCACCCGGCCGCTGCCGATCGTCGCGAAGGCCATCTGGGCGGGGTTGACCCGCTCGACACCGGGCACCGTCGCGACCCGTTCGGCCAACCCGGCGGGCAGGACGGGACCGGTCGGGAACTGTTCGACCGGGCTCGGACTCACGTAAAGGTCGGTGTCGCCCAAACTTTGGAACGAATCGGTGGCCGACTTCACCATGTTGCCCGACGCCCCACCGAGCGCGACCACCGCCGCGACCCCGATCATCACCGTCATCGCGGTGGCCCACACCCGCCGCGGCGCGCGCTCGAGCGAGGTGGCTCCGAGTGCGCCCGGCGCGCCGAACCAGCGGGCGATCGCCGCGGATCCGCGCACGATCGGACCGGTGGCGGCGAAACACAGGAACACCGTCGCGGTGAACGAGGTCGTGATCGCGCCCAGCGACAGCCGCCCGAGATCGAGGAAGGCGATCACCACGGCCGTCGCGGCGAGTACCAGCCCCGCGGCCAGCGCCACCCAGCGCAGCACGGTGCCGGTGGCCGCGGCATCGCTGGCCTCCACCGGTGCCAGCGCCTCGACCGGGGCCACCTTGTACACCTGTCGCGCGGCGATCGAGGCGGCCAGCACCGTGGCCACCACGCACGCGGTAATCGCCACGGGGATGGCGTAATTCGGCACCTGGAACTCGGTGCGCGCCTCGACCGACTGCACGATCGCGGCGGGCAGCCTGCCGATCGCGAACCGGCCCATCAGCGCACCGATCCCGGCACCGATCGCCCCGCCGATCAGCCCGAGCAGTGCCGCCTCGGCGAGCAGATCCCGCACCATCGGCGCGCGCTTGCCGCCGATCGCCCGCAACAGCGACAGCGTCGGCCTACGTTGCGCCACAGCCATACTCATCGCGTTGTAGATCAGGAACGCCGACACGATCAGCGCCGCCGCCGACGACATCAGCGTGGAATACCGCATGATCTGGATCGCGCCACCGGCCTGCGCGGTGCGCAGACTCGGTTCGGCCACCACCGCGCGCCCGTCCACGGCTTCGGTGAGCGCGGTCCGTAGCGCGCCCACATCGGTGCCGGGTGCCACCACGATCTGCACCGAATCGAGCTTGCCGACCCGGTCGGTGAGCAACTGGATCAGCGGCAGCGGACCCGCCACCAGATGGCCGCCGTTGAGCCGATCGGTCGCCTCGGAGTCGAGGACGGCGGCCACGGTCGCCGTGCCTGCCCCGATCCGCACCGGGTCGCCTTCGCGCAGGCCCATGGCGGGGCCGACCAGCACGCCGCGCTCGGTGGTGATCAGCTTGGTGGTGTACTGCGACATCGGCCCGGCCAGATCACTGCCGAGCGCGGCGCTCGTCTGGTCGGTGCCGATCAGCAGCGCCCGGTCGGGGCCCGCGCCCAGGGTGCTGCGCAACATCGGCACCGCCGTCGCCACCCCCGGTGTGGCGGCGATCCGGGGGAGCAGTGACTGTTCGAAGCCCGCGTCGGTGATGCCGGTGATCTCGAGCTCGGCCTTGCCCGCCAGGCCCTTGGTGAGCTTGTCGACCGACCCGGTGACCGAGCCGGAGATACTCAGCACCGCCACGATCAGTGCCGCCGACACCCCCATCACCGCACCGGACATCAGGGTCCGGCCGGGATGGCGGAGCAGTTCCCCGAAGTTGAACAGCCGCAATCGATCCCATGCCGCGGCGATCATGCGTCGACCCGGGTGGCGGACAGCTCGTCGGCGCCGATCTGCCCGTCGCGCAACGTGATCACCCGGTCGCAGTAGTCGATCGAGTTCATGTCGTGGGTGACCATCACGACCGAATTGCCCTGCGCCGTAATGTCACCCAGCAGGGCGAGGATCGCGGCACCGGTCTTGGAGTCGAGGTTGCCGGTCGGCTCGTCGGCCAGGATCAGCGGCGGATCCATGATCAGCGCCCGCGCCACCGCCACCCGCTGCATCTGCCCACCGGACAGTTCCGCGGGCCGGTGCTGGGCCCGATCGCCGAGCCCGACCAGGTCCAGCAGTTCCAGCGCGCGCGGCTTGGCCTTGCGTAATCCGGTGCCGTCCAACAGTTTCGGGACGGCCACGTTCTCCCATGCCGACAAGGTGGGCAGCAGGTTGAAGAACTGGAAGACGAACCCCACCTGTTCGAGCCGGAACGCGGCCTGCTTGTCTTCGTCGAGATCACCGATCTCGCTGCCGCGGAAGCGAATCGACCCGGAATCGGGGCGGTCGAGTGCCCCGAGCAGGTGCAGCAGGGTGCTCTTGCCCGAACCCGACGGTCCGATGATCGAGGTGAACTGGCCCGCCTCGATCCGCATGCTCACCTCGTCGAGCGCACGCACGTCCTGATCACCGACCCGATACTGCTTGACCACCCGGGTCAGCTCCAGCATCGGCTGCTGCGACGATTCTATGTCCGGCATATCGTTGTCCCCCAAAATTTTTCGTCGCTCAGCGCGCGAGCGCGCGGTCGCGGGTAGTGTGCCCGATCGCCGGACGCGCGTCGAGAAGCGCACGGAGCGCGGGCTGTTCGGCGGCCAGCTCGAGATAGGCCTCCACCGGGGTGCGGCCGTCGATCTCGGCCAGCTCCAGTTTGACGTGCAGATGGTTGTCCCAGCGGTTGGTCAGTGCCAGGAGCAGTCCCTCGACGCCACCGAAGAGCTGGTCGAGCTCTCCGAGGCCGTCGAACAACGCGGGGTCGTGCGGGTCGATCGCGGCCCTGGCGAGCACGGTGTGCACGATCTCGGTGCGGTGGTGCAGGTCGGTCCAGGTCATGGGCTTCACCTTCCGTGAGCGGGTGATCCAAACGCTACGGCCGGCGAAAGGCCGAATCGTCGTGCCGGGGACCCGACTTGTTCTCCTACCTGGGTAGGAGATCGGACCCGTTTCCGGGACGATGCTCGCCCGGCGCGTGGCGACTAGCCTTACACCATGGATGTGAGCCACGCCATCCCCGCGAAGACGCCGGGTCGGCAGAGCCGCCTGCAGCGGTTGTCCGCCCGGACGATGAGCGGTGGCAGACGGTTCGTGGCGACCGTGCGCGAGCGCCTCGAAGCGTTGCCCTACGACTATCCGCCTGCCGTGATCATCGGGGCCGACCTCGCGCTGCTGGTGGTCACCGGTGCGGCGGTGATCCAGCGGCACTCCTACTTCCCCAACCCGCTGCCGCTGATCGCGATGGCGGCAGCATTCCTGCCGATCCCGCTGTACGCGCTCTTCGGCGTGAGCCCGCACCCCATGCTGCTGAAGTCGAGCGCCCTGCTCTCGTGTGGGCTGTTCCTGCTGCAGCCGACGAGTAACGACTTCGCGCCGTTCGTGCTGGTGATCGTCGCCGGTGAGGTAGCCGCGATCGCCTCGCGCGGAATCTCCATCGGATTCGCCGCGGTCGCGTTCGCTGAACTGCTCGCGTTCGACCTCGCGGGGCACCTGCACTGGGGGGTGTCGGGGCAGCGGCTGCAAGGGCTCCCGATGTATGCCATCGGCATACTGCTCGGCACATTCTGCGGCGTGATGCTGCAGTACCAGCGTCGATTCCTCTACCAGGAGCGCGAGAATCAAGCCATCCGCTCCGGCCAGGCGGCCGACGAGGAACGCCGCCGGATCGCCCGCGAGGTCCACGATGTGATCGCCCATTCCCTCTCGATCACCCTGCTGCACCTGACCGCCGCCCGGCGCGCGCTGCAAACCGACGACGACCCCGCCGAGGCGGTGGAAGCGCTCGTCGAGGCCGAACGACTCGGCCGCCAGGCCATGGCCGATATCAGGAGAACGGTCGGCATGCTCGATGCCGGACCGGCGCTCACGGCCCCCGAACCCGGCGCGGGCGATATCGAAGAACTCGTCGGCGACTTCCGCCGCGCCGGACTCACCGTCGACTACACCCGCACCGGCGAGCTGGCCACCGTCACCGGCGCCATCGGCCACGCGCTGTACCGGATCGGCCAGGAATCACTGGCCAATGTCATCAAACACGCGCCGGGCACCGCCGCCACGGTCCGCCTCGACGTGACGGCCGAGGCGGCGATGCTGGTCGTGTCGAATCCGTTGCCGTTCGGGCCCGCGCCGCGCCGCGACACCGGAATGGGCTTGCGCGGCATGCGTAAACGCACCGAACTGCTCGGTGGGAAGATCACCGCGGGCAACGGCGACGACGGCTGGACCGTGCGCGTCGGCTTCCCGTTGAAATCGGGCTCGTGCATGTCGAGCGTGCTGCCGAGCAAGCTCTGGAGCAGAACCCAGGAGGAACCGTGACGACCGCTTCGCCGATCGAGCAGGTGGTGACCGTGCTGGTGGTCGACGATCAGGAACTCGTGCGCGGTGGACTGCGCCGGATCCTGCGCCGTCGCGACGGGTTCGCCATCAACGAATGCGCCGACGGCGACGAGGTGGCGGCCGCGATCGCCGCGCAACGACCCGATGTGGTGCTGATGGATCTGCGGATGAAACGGGTCGGCGGCATCGATGCGACCCGGTTGCTGCGCGCCCGCCCCGATGCTCCGCCGGTGCTCGTGCTCACCACCTTCGACGACGATCAGTTGCTCTCCGGAGCGTTGCGCGCGGGCGCCGCGGGGTTCCTGCTCAAGGATTCGCCCGCAGAGGACCTGATCCGCGCGGTGCGGACAGTAGCGGGCGGCGGCGCGTGGCTCGACCCGTCGGTGACCGGACGGGTGCTCACCGCGTACAGAACAGTGAAACCGGTCGGTACCCGCACCGATCGCCGACTCGGCGATCTCACCGCCCGCGAGTACGAAGTGCTCGAATTGATCGCCTCGGGCCGGGTCAACAGCGAGATCGCCGCCGAACTCGGTATCTCCGAAGTGACGGTGAAAAGCCACGTCGGACACATATTCGGCAAGCTCGACCTGCGCGATCGGGCCGCCGCGATCGTGTTCGCGTTTGACCATGGCGTGGTGACACCGGGAGAATCTTCCTACTGAGAAGCAGGTCCACGGGCCTGCCAGAAGTGGGAGGCGGACGCTGGTGCAGGCACCTGGGTCACGGACGGGGAGCAGATTCGGCCCGTACGAGTTGCGGTCGTTGCTGGGTAAAGGCGGGATGGGCGAGGTCTACGAGGCCTACGACACCGGCAAAGATCGAGTGGTCGCTCTGAAGTTGCTGGCGCCCGAACTCGCGCAGGACCCGGCCTATCAGGTCCGGTTCCGCCGTGAGTCCCAGGCCGCGGCGAAGCTGGCCGAACCGCACGTCATCCCGATTCACGACTGGGGTGTGATCGACGGGGTCCTCTTCATCGACATGCGCCTGGTGCCCGGCTCCGATCTGCGGACCGTGCTGCGCGGGGGCGGGCCGATGAGCCCGGAACGCGCGGTCGCCGTCGTCGAGCAGATCGCCGCCGCGCTGGACGCCGCGCACGCCGGTGGGCTGGTGCATCGCGATGTGAAGCCCGCCAACATCCTGGTCACGCCCGCCGATTTCGCCTACCTCGCGGACTTCGGTATCGCGCACACCGAAGGTGACAGCGCGGTGACCCAGGCCGGGATGGCGGTCGGCTCCTACATCTACATGGCGCCGGAACGCTTCGACGTCGGCCCGATCACCCATCGCGCCGACGTCTACTCGCTGGCCTGTGTGCTGCACGAATGCCTCACCGGCGCTTCGCCTTTCCCCGCGGCGAGCATGAGTGTGCTCGTGCGGGCGCACCTGTCCGAGTCCCCGCCACGGCCGAGTGAGTTACTGCACGGGATTCCGGGCGCGCTCGACGACGTCATCGGGACGGGCATGGCCAAGGACCCTGGCGATCGATATGCGACGGCCGGTGCGCTGGCTGTCGCTGCTCGCCGGGCGCTGGGCTCGCCGATTCGGGAAGGTGCCGCACCGGGTGGTTTCGCGTCGTACGAGGGTGCCCGACGCGTCCCCGGTGGACATGATGCGACGCCGGGCTCTTCGCCGGGTGCCACGTTGCGCGGGCCCGCTGGTGCTCCGGGCCGTGCGCCCGCTGGTTCTCCGGCCGGTGCGCCGGGTGCCGGGCGCGGGTTCGCCGCCGCAGCCGGATTTGCCGCCGGTGCGGGCCGTGGTGCTGCCGGGGTACCGCCGGGTGCCGAGCGGGGTGTGCCTGCAGGCCCCGGTGTCGAGCGCGGTGTACCTGCGGGACCTGGTGCCGAGCGGGGAGTACCCGCAGGGCCTGGTGCCGACCGTGGTGTTCCTGCGGCCGGTGTGGGGCGTGCTGCGCCCGTCGGTAGGAAGGGGGCCCAGGGCTCCGACGGGCCGGAGAACGCCGAGCAGCCGCCGACACCGACGGGGGAGTTCCGGGTGATCGGCGCGGTGACCGCGACCGGTGGCGTGGAGACATCGCGCAGCCAGTCCACCGCGACCGGTGCCCAGCCGACCTTGATCATCCGCCCGCCCGAGGCGCGTGCGGGTGGTGCCGACACCACCGGATTCCGCCGCGTTCCGGCCGAGGGCACCGGCGAGATCTCGGTCCCCGCGGTGATCCAGCCGACCGGCCCCGCCGAAATCCGGCCCGCCGACGCCTACTTCACCCCCCTGCCGACGTCCGAGGAGCCGGAGGTGGCCCCCGAGCCCCCACCGGCCTACACCCCCGACCAGGGCCTCCCGAGGATGCGCCCGTTCCCCGACGCGCACCTCTACGACGGAGCCGACCCCGGCGAAACCTCATCCCCCCTCCTGCAACCGCAGCGCCCCCCGTCGGCCACCCCGTACCCGGCCCCCACCGGCCCGCACCACGATCCCCGCCGGGCAGCGCCCACCCAGCGCTATTCCGGCGAACACCCGATGCCGGCCGCGAACACCCCGCCGACAGGGCAATACGCCCCGCCGACGGAGCAGTACAACCCACCGGCCTCGAACCCCAACCCCCGATTCCCGGCGCCAGGGCCGGAATCCGGTTCGAACCCGAACCCGCGTTTCCCCGCACCGGAACCCAGTCCGGGCCCGCGCGCCCCCCTCGCGGCTCCGCCCCAGTGGTTCGGCGACGACCAGGCCGATCCGGCCGCGTTCGGTCCGCCGACCGAGCAATACGCCGACCCCGCGTCGCCTCCGGGCTTCGCGCCTCCGACGCAGAAGTTCGGCGGCGATCTCGACGATCCGCGTGACCGTTTCGGTGGTCCCGCCGATCGTTTCGATGATGAGGCAGACGACCGGTTCGGTGGTCCCGGACAGTTCGGTGACGACGCGGGCGACCGGTTCGGTCCGACCGGACAGTTCGGTGACGACCGCGCGAACCCGGGCGACCGGTTCGATGCACCGGCGCAGTTCGACGATCCCCAACGTTTCGCCGCCACACAGCATTACGGCGGCGCGCCCGACGACCAGTTCAGCCCGGCGACCGAGCAGTACGACCCCGCCGAGATCCAACGGTCCGCACCGACCCAGCACTACGGTGCCGACGAACCGGACCCGCAGCGCTCCCAGCCGACACACCAATACCGTGGCGGCGCGGCACCTTTCGGCGCCCATCAGGCCCCGCCGGACGATCCGGCGCGGGCAGCCGCGACCCGGCGGTACTCGGGTCAGGAGAACGCGTACTCCAACTACGACGAACCGCCGAGCGCCTACGGCGATCACGCCTACCGTGAGCAGCCCTACAACCCCGGTTACGGTCCCGAACCCGCGTACGGTCCCGACCCTGCCTACGGTCCCGATCCGGCGTGGGCGCAGCAGGATTCAGACCGCAAGCGGTCGGTTCTGCTCCCGGTTCTCGTCGGCGTCCTCGCCATGGTGGTGGTGGCGATCGGCGGTGCGATCGGCTGGCGCGTGATGTCGGCCGGATCCGACGAAACCTCCACGGCCGCAGCGACTTCGCAGGCGCCTGCCGGTACCGGTGTGCCCGCGGGCACCACCCCGCGCGCGACCACCGCCGCGCCGACCACCTCAGCGGGGCCGGTCACCTTGCCCGCGGGTGCGCAACCGTGCGAATCCGGTTCCACCACGGGCGCTTACAGCAAGGTCGCCGTCGGCACCACGGTCACCAGCTGTGGTTTCGCCGAGGCGGTCCGGCAGGCCTACGCCGCGGGCGGAACCGGTGCGCGCCCCGTGGTGGCCACGAGCCCGGTCACCGGCACCACCTACACGATGAACTGCGCCCCGGAAGGCAAGCTCGTCACCTGCACCGGCGGCGAGAACGCCGTGGTCTACGTCTACTGAGACAACAACGGCCGCGGCCCCTTTCGCACAAGGGGCCGCGGCCGTTTCAGCTCGCCGAAGCCACCGCTACGACTGTGTCTCCGAGCCGGTTCAGCGTGTCCGGATCACTCCATGACCCGGTGATCGACACCCCGTCGGCCACCACATTCGCGCCGACCTCACGCAACCGATCGGCGAGGTCCTGGTTGATCACCTCGCCGGGCCCCACCGTGATCACCGCCACGGGCTTGCCTCCGACGGTCGGTGCCGATTCCGGACCCGCCAGCCAGGCGATCACACTCGCGGCCAGTGGCGGCACCGTCTCGCCCTCGGCCGCGAACAGCAGCACCCCGTCGGCTTCCAGGGTGGAGCGGCGCAGCTGATTGGCGATCAGCGGGCGCCCGTCCTCGGTGTCGATCGCGACGCTGTAGGTGGGCAGGGTGTCGAGTTCGGCCAGGCTCACCACGTCGACATTGTTGCGGATCGCGACCCGCTGAGCCTCGGTCGCCAACTGTTGAGCCGTGGAATTCTCACCGGTATCGGCGACGAGCGCGAGCAGATATGACATCCGTTGTCCCTTCTACTTCGCGTTCGCGGCGATCTGCTGGGCCGCCGATTCGATCGCGGCATCGTTGGCGGCACTGAGATCGATCACGCCGACACCGGTAATCCGCTGGGCGAGTGGGGGATTGATCTCCTTCAGCCGTTTCACGAAATCATCGGCCACATCGGAATTGCCCCTGCCGTGCCCGAGCAGCACGAAATTCTCGGTGCCGATTTCCTCGATCAACGCCACCGCGAGATCGTCGAAATACTTGATGAACACCTGCGGGTCGTCGTGGCCGGTGTGGTGCTCGACCGTGCGGATGTGGTGGGCGACCTTGTCGTGATTGGTCACGTCGTGTTCGGTATCGGCGACGGTGGGGGTGGCGAGGTCGAAATGCAGCACCCGCGCCTTCTCGCTGTCCATCGCGACCACGAACATATCGCCGGAACCCTTGAGTTCCGGTGTGTCCTTCAGCAATTGACGCGCATGCTCGATATCGCCGATCGACACCCGGCCGTCGTGCTGACGGTGGAACACCTCGCGGTGCCCGTTCATCTTCACCGCCAGCCGATCGCCGTGCTCCTGCTCCACCTCGTCGGCGATGTCCTCCCACATCGTGATGAACTGCTTCCATTCGATATCGGTCGGCGCCGGGTGCCCCTTGATCGAAGCCAGAGTCTTTCGCGTGTGCTGGTTCATAACCTCTCCTCAACGAAAAGTCAGCTCGACGGTGTGACGGTCACTTTCACGCTCTTCATCAATGGCTGGTCGCTCTCGGTGCTGTAATCGCCGATCGCGCACAGCACATTCATCTCCGGCATGTACCCGGCCGCGCAGCCCACCGGAATGTCGTAGGGGACAACCTTGTACTTGTACAGCGACCGCTTCGACCCGTCCCTTGCGGTGCTGGTGATATCGACCTCGTCGAACTCCTTCAAACCGCGGTCGTGCATATCGGCGGAGTTCATGAAGATCAGCGTGCGCAGGTTCTTCACGCCGCGATAGCGGTCGTTGTTGGTGTAGATGGTGGTGTTCCACTGGTCCTGCGACCGTTGGGTGGCGAGAGTGAGCACGCCGGGCGGGTTGGTGGTGTCGGGCAGTGTCGCCGCCGAGAACTCCGCCTTCGCCGACGGGGTGAGGAAGATGAGTTCGCGCGCGGGCTGACGGATCCGGAAGCCGAGACCGAGTCGCACCCGCCGGTTGTAGTCCTCGAAACCGTCGAGCACCTTCGACATGGTGTCGCGGATGCGGTCGTAGTCCTCGACGTAGTACTCCCACGGCGTCTTCGTCTCGGGCAGTGCGGCTTTGGCGATGCCGGCCAGAATCGCGGGCTCCGACAGCAGATGCGGCGAGGCGGGTTTTTTCATGCCCCGCGACAGGTGCACCACGGCCATCCCGTTCTCCATCGAGATCACCTGCGGCCCACTGCGCTGATGATCGTGTTCGGTGCGCGCGAGGCACGGCAGGATCAACGCCTTCTTGCCGTGGATGACGTGGCTGCGATTGAGCTTGGTGGAGACGATGACGGTGAAGTCGGTCTTCTGGAACGCCTCGAAGGTGTAGGCGCTGTCGGGTGCGGCCTGCACGAAGTTGCCGCCCATGCTCATAAAGAACTTGAGCTTGCCCTTCTGCATCGCCTCGATGGTGGCGACTACGTCGTAGCCGTTGGCGCGCGGCACGTCGATCTCACAGACCTTGGCCAGCCGGTCGAGGAATTCGGCGGGCGGATTGTTGTCGATGCCGCAGGTGCGGTTGCCCTGCACATTGCTGTGCCCGCGCACCGGCGAGGGGCCCGCGCCTTCGCGACCGAGGTTGCCGCGCATGAGCAGTAGGTTCACGATCTCGCGGATCGTCTCCACGCCGTGCTCGTGCTGGGTGATGCCGAGGCACCAGCTGATGATGCTGCGGTCGGAGTCGCAGTAGATGCGGGCGGCCTTGCGGATCTCGGCCTCGCTCAGCCCGGACTGGGTCTGGATATCGGCCCAGGTGGTCGCCTCGACCTCGCGCACGTAGTCGTCGAAACCGACGGTGTAGCGCTCGATGAACTCGTGGTCCAGGGCCTTCTCGTTGGTGGCGGACTCCTCGAGTACCGCCTTGGCCATGCCCCGGATCAGCGCGAAGTCCCCGCCGATGCGCACCTGCAGGTTGAGGGTGCCGGTCTTGGTCGGGTGGAAGGTGCCCATCGCGACGAAGTCGTGCGGGATGATCGTCTTGGTCGCACCCGCCTCGATCAGCGGGTTGACGTGCACCACCTGCGCTCCGCGCTTATAGGCCTTGGCCAGCGCGGTCAGCATGCGCGGTGCGTTCGACGCGGCGTTGATACCCATCACGAACAGCGCGTCGGCCTTGTCCCAGTCCTCGAGGTCGCAGGTGCCCTTGCCGGTACCGAGCGAGGCCTGCAGACCGCGGCCACTGGCTTCGTGGCACATGTTCGAACAGTCGGGCAGATTGTTGGTGCCGTACTCGCGCACCATCAACTGGTAGAGGAACGTGGCCTCGTTGCCCAGGCGCCCCGAGGTGTAGAACGAGGCCTCGTTCGGGTCGGACAGTTCGCGCAGCGCCTTGCCGGTCATCTCGAACGCGTCGGCCCAGCTGATCGGCACATAGTGGTCGGTCTCGGGGTCGTAGACCATCGGCTCGGTGAGCCTGCCCTGGTCCTCGAGGTCGTAGGAACTCCAGGTGGCCAGCTCGGTGACGGTGTGCTGGGCGAAGAACTCCGGGGTGCACCGCTTGTGCGTCATCTCCCAGGTGACGTGCTTGATGCCGTTCTCGCACACGTCGAGCAGCAGGCCGTCGGTCGCGTCGGGCCAGGCACAGCCGGGGCAGTCGAAGCCGTGCACCTGATGGTTCATCTTGAGAATGGCTTTGGTGCCGATGAACGGCTCGTGTTCCTTGAGCACCATGAACTTGCTGACCGCGATCGCCGCACCCCACCCCGCGGCCGGGTGCTTATAGGGGGCATTCACCGCAGGCACCGCCGCCCGGTCGGCTGCTTCGCTCGGGCCTCGATCGGGATCCCAGATGGTGTGCGGACCGTCAGCCATGTCAAATCTTCCCTTCGCGATGAATTGCGGGTCGAGAAAGATACGAGCTCTGTCCAGTGTCTCGCTTGGATTCTCTACCGTCGAGATCACGGAAGGGCGTAGCTCACTGTCGTCGTGTCGCCAGACCGCGTCCAAGACCGATTTCCGACCGGTCGATCGGTCGCGCTTATCACCGCCGGTACAGCCACTTCTGTGTCGGTGCGACCGGGATCACCGCAGGTTGACGGCCTGCGCGCCGATGATGCACCCTTGATCATCGGCCCTACGGGCATGTCCCGCGACCGACTTCGGAGGAACCTTGCGCACCACGAGAACAGGGGCGCGCCGGCTCTGCCGACGGTTCGTCACCGAGATCGATCACCTGCCCGCCGCCCGCGTGTTCATCGGGCTCGCGATCCCGGGCCTCGCGCTGATCGCGCTGGGGCGCACCGACCTGCTCATCTACGCGGTCTTCGGTTCCTTCACCGGCATGTACGGCTTCGCCGAAGCGCCGCGACAACGGCTGATCCACCAGAGCGAAGCGGCGGTGATGCTCGTCGGCGGTGTCGGTGCGGGCATTCTGCTCGCCCGCATGCACGCCCATCCTGCGGTGCTGGTGTCGGCGGTCGCGGTGTTCGCGGCCGTGGCCTCGCCGATCACCGACCGCCTCGGTTTACGGCCGGAAGGGCCGTTCTTCGGGATCTTCGCGTTCGGCGCCATCGCCATGGTGGCAGGCGTTCAGCGCGATCCGATCCTGGCCCTGATGCTGTGCGCGGGAACGGCGGGGCTGTGCGTGGTGGTCGGCTATGTCGAGTCCGCACAGCGAGTCCGGCGCGGCGGCTGCAAGGACCCGGTTCCGATCGCACCGCATCGGACCGGCCGGGTCTCCTACGTGCAGGCCGGTCGCTATGCGATGGCGATCTCGATCTCCGGCGGGATCGGGGTGCTCCTCGGTGTCGGACATGCCAATTGGGCGATGGCGGGCGCCGCGGTACCTCTCGCCGCCTACAGTTCGCGCGACCGGATCACCCGTGGCGTGCACCGGATCACCGGCACCTTCATCGGACTCGCCGTCACCGCACCGCTGCTGCTGCCGGGCTGGAGTCCGGCGATGCTCGGCCTGGTCATCATCGCGCTGCTCTACCCGACCGAGCTGTTCATGGCACGGCACTACGCGGTCGCCCTCGGCTTCTTCACCCCGCTGATCATGGGAATGACCGAACTCGCCGACCCGACCGACCCGCTCACCATGCTCACCGAACGCGGCGTCGACACGGTGATCGGAGTCGCGGTGGGAATCGCTGTCGCGCTGCTCATTCGTGAACCGGCAACCGCCGTGTTACCCGCCGACGAGACGCAGGTATGCGAAACGTTGCATACTGTCGGCATGGCTGAAGACAACGAGTGGTACTACTGCATCAAGCACCACAAGGCCGAACAGGGCAAGGCCTGCTGGTACGGCGACCGGATGGGCCCCTACCCCGACCAGGCCACCGCCGAGCAGGCCCTCGAGATCGCGAAGGCGCGCAACAAAGCGGCCGACGACCAGGACGACTGACCGACATCTGAATGCTGTTCCGTCAGCTCGAATACTTCGTCGCACTCGCCCGAGAACGTCATTTCGCCCGGGCGGCGAAGGCCTGTTACGTCTCCCAGCCCGCGCTGTCGGAGGCGATCCGCAAACTCGAAAATGAACTCGGCGTGCCGCTGGTACGCCGGGCCCGCACCTTCGAAGGACTCACTCCCGAGGGCGAGCGGCTGGTGCTGTGGGCGCGGCGGATCATCGCCGACCGTGAGGCCCTCGAACACGAGGTGCGGGCGCTGCAGACCGGTCTCACCGGCGAGCTGCGGATCGGCGTGGTGCCCGCGGCATCGAGCACGGTCGCGCTGCTCACCGACCCGTTCTGCACCGAACATCCGTTGATGCGGGTGCGGATCGAAACGAGTCTGCGCTCCCTCGACATCGTCGAACGGATCCGCCGGTTCGAACTCGACGCGGGCATCGTCTACGTGCAGGGCGTCGACACCACCGGGCTCACCCTCACCCCGCTCTACGCCGAACGCCACGTCCTCGTCGCGGGATCGGCGCTGGTCGCGGGCCGCACGGCGATCTCATGGGCCGACGCGCTGGAATTGCCGATGTGTCTGCTGCCGCAGGGCATGCGCGGTCGCCAGCTCATCGACGACGCGCTGGCGACACTCGGTCTCACGGCGACTCCGCAACTGGAGAGCGATTCGGTGGCAACGCTGCTCGAGCACGCGCGCACCGGGCGCTGGGCGTGCATCGTGCCGCAACCGTGGGTCGCGGCGCTGGGGCCCACGGCCGACGTCCGGGTGTTCGAACTCGCCGACCCGGTGGTCACCGCGCAGATCGTGCTCGTCACCGCGGCGGTCGAACCGGGATCGGTGCTCACCACCGCGCTCATCGGCACCGCGCGGGCCACCGACTTCGCTCTCGCGCCGCGCCCGGTCACAGGGTGATCTAATTCAGCTATAACTCGGCAACTGTTGAGTAGGGTGCACTTCCATGAGCACTCGGTTGCTGCTGTCGGCCGTCACCCGCCTCGCCGGGTCGGTGGTACTCGGCATCGTGGTCGGTGTGATCGTCGGCATAGCGCACGAGTTGCCGCTGGGAATTCTGTCCGGAATCGCCATGGCCGCAACGGTTTTCGTCATCACCGGCTGGATGGTGCTGTGGCCGATGAGCCCCACCGAAACCCAGCGGGAGGCTCGGCGCGAAGACTTCCAGCCGTTCATCGAGGAACTCTCGGTGGTGTCGGCCGCGCTGGGCGGGCTCGTCGGCATCGTCGTCGTGCTGGTCCTTCGGCACTCCAACGCGACCAATGTCGCCGCGGCCGTCGCACTCGGCGGGGTGTTCATGGCGTGGGCGTCGGTGCATCTGATGTACGCCGCGCGCTACGCCTACATCTACTATCAGCCGCCCGGCGGTGGGATCGACTTCAACATCTCCGAGCAGCCTGACTACCGTGACTTCTTCTACTTCAGCTACAACCTCGGCATGACCTACCAGGTCTCCGACACCAACGTCTCCAATGAGAAGATCCGCGCCATCGTCCTTCGACACTGCCTGCTGTCCTACATCTTCGGCACCGTCATCCTGGCCACGACGATCAACCTCGTCGCCGGTCTCGCGACGAATTGACGCGGTGATCGCTTCCGCCGATCGACCGATCGGCAACCGGTGTTGATCGCAGCCCTCACAGTGAGCAGAGTCATGGGATGAGCAGAGTCACCGCACGGCGCAAGACGATCCGCCTTTCCCCGACCGGGCGGATCCAGCGACCCGACACGCTCGCCGTCGAAGAACCCCTCGAGATCCGGGTCGACGGGCAATCGCTCACCGTCACCATGCGCACCCCTGGCAGCGATATCGACCTCGTGCACGGCTTCCTGTTCGGTGAGGACATCATCGGTTCGGCCGACGACATCGTCACCGCCCGCTACTGCGCGGGCACCGACGACGAAGGCCGCAACACCTACAACGTGCTCGACCTGCGCCTGCGCACCCCGGTGCCGATCCACGCCCGCAACTTCCTCACGACCGGCGCCTGCGGACTCTGCGGCAAGTCCGCCCTCGACGAAGTGCGCACCCACACCCGCTACCCGATTCCGCACGAGTCCGCCTCGATCAGCACCACCACCCTCGCCGAACTGCCGAAACATCTGCGCGCAGGCCAGAAACTGTTCGAAGCCACGGGCGGGCTGCACGCGGCGGGGCTGTTCACCACCGACGGCACGCTGCTCGCCCTGCGCGAGGACATCGGCAGGCACAACGCCGTCGACAAGGTGATCGGCTGGGCGGTGCGCGAGAATCGGGTGCCCGCACACGATCTGGTGCTCGTGGTGAGCAGTCGCGCGTCGTTCGAACTGGCGCAGAAGGCGGTGATGGCCGGCATCCCGATCCTGGCGGCGGTGTCGGCGCCGAGCTCGCTCGCGGTGGACCTGGCGGCCGAGAGCGACCTCACGCTGGTGGGGTTCCTGCGTGGCGAGTCGATGAATATCTACACCGGCGAACACCGTCTGACCTGAGGTTCAGCGTTCGAAGTGGGCGATCGGCATATGTCGCAGTACGGTAACGGTACGGGTCGCCAGCACCGAACGCCCCGGGGGAGTTTACAAACAAAAATGCTTCACATTATGAACAATGAACGACGCCACCGCGTCCGGGTGGCGCTGGCGGTTCTGCTCGGCGCGACCGTGCTCGCCACCGCGGGCTGCGGCACCGAGCCGAAAGCCGCCGCACCGCGGGTGACCACCACGGTTCCCGCCGCGAATACCGGCGTCGGCGGCGGCAGCGTCTCCATCGCGCTGCCCGGCAGCCTGGCCGCCGATTTCACCCAGCTCCAGCAGGGTTTCCACGGCAGCGCGGGGCTGGCGATCATGCCGGTGGGCGGCAAGAAGATGGTCACCTTCGGCAACTGGACCACCGGGCCCGCCTGGTCGACGATCAAAGTGCCACTGGCGATCGCGGCCCTGCGCAACAGCGCTGCCTACTCGACATCGGCCTCGGCCGCCATCACCGCCTCCGACAACGGCGCCGCCGACACCCTGTGGGCCTCGCTCGGCAGCGGCGCCGACGCGGCCACGGCGGTGGAGGGCGTGCTGCGCGAAGGCGGCGACACCCGCACCACGGTGCCGACCACGCGCACCCGCGCCGACGCCTCGGTGTACGGCCAGGCCGAATGGTCCCTCGCCGACCAGGTGCGCTTCGCCTCGCAGTTGCCGTGCATCCCGCAGAGCGAGCGCGTGGTCGGGCTGATGCAGCAGATCATCGTCAGCCACCACTGGGGTCTCGGCGTGTTCGGCAGTGCCGAGTTCAAGGGCGGCTGGGGTCCCGACCCCGGCGGCAAGTACCTGGTCCGCCAGTTCGGCCTGATCGATTCGCCGACGGGCCGGATCGCGATCGCCCTCGCCGCGCAACCGGATTCGGGCAGTTTCGCCGACGGCATGGCGATGCTCGACAAGATGGCGACGCTGATCTCGTCGCACCTGAGCGAGCTGGCCGGAGGTCACTGCCCCTGATCCGAGCCGGTGCGGCAAGATGAACGGCATGCGCATCGGAGTCTTGACCGGAGGCGGGGATTGTCCAGGTCTGAACGCGGTGATCCGGGCGGTGGTCCGCACCGCGAACGGCCGCTACGGCGACGCCATCGTCGGGTTCGAGGACGGCTGGCGCGGCCTGCTGGAGGATCGAAAGATCCGCATCCACAACGACGATCGCACCGACCGCCTGCTCACCAAGGGCGGCACCATGCTCGGCACCGCGCGCACCAACCCCGAGGTGCTGCGCGCGGGCCTGCCCCGGATCATGCAGACCCTCGACGACAACGGCATCGAAGCGCTGATCCCGATCGGCGGTGAAGGCACACTCACCGCGGCGAGCTGGCTGTCCGACGAGGGGGTGCCGGTGGTCGGCGTGCCCAAGACCATCGACAACGACATCGACTGCACCGATGTGACATTCGGCCACGACACCGCCCTGTCGATCGCCACCGAGGCCATCGACCGCCTGCACACCACCGCCGAATCCCACCAGCGCGTGATGCTGGTGGAGGTGATGGGCCGCCACGCGGGCTGGATCGCGCTGAATTCCGGCATCGCCGCCGGTGCCCATCTCACCCTGGTGCCCGAGGAACCGTTCGACGTGGCGCAGGTGTGCGCGATGATCAAGAGCCGCTTCCAGCGCGGTGACAAGAGCTTCATCTGTGTGGTCGCCGAGGGCGCCCACCCGGCCGAAGATTCCGGATTCGCGTTGCGCGAGGGCGGAATCGACGAGTTCGGGCACGAGCGGTTCACCGGGGTCGCCCAGCAGCTCGGCTCGGAGATCGAACGCCGTATCGGCAAGGAGGTCCGCACCACGGTGCTCGGCCACATCCAGCGCGGCGGCAGCCCGACCCCGTACGACCGGATTCTGGCCACGCGATTCGGGGTGCACGCGGCCGAGGCGGTGCACGCCGGGCATTTCGGTCAGATGGTGGCCCTGCACGGCACCAGGATCGGGCTGGTTCCGCTGTCGGAGGCGACCAAGCAGCTCAAACGTGTTCCGCCCGAACGGCTCAGTGAGGCCTCGGCCTTCTTCGGCTGAGATCGGGTCGGTTCGCCGAATTTGTCGGTGGGCGTCGGTACCGTGGGTTCATGCGTACCGGTCGAGTGATCGTTTCGGTTCTTGTCGTCGTCGCCGCGCTGGTGGCGGGGTGTTCGTCCACGGACGAGCCTGCCGGTCCCGTGGTGGCCGGGCCGTGGCACGGCGAGTTGCGTACACCGGGGGCGCCGATCGGGATCGGGGTGACTTTCACCGAGAACGGGTCGGCCACCATCGACATCCCGATCCAAGGGATTCGTGGCGCGGCATTGAAAGATGTTCGGACCGAACCGGATCGGGTGGAGTTCGCGATGCCCGACGTGCCCGGCGACCCGGGCTTCCATGGCAAGCTCGACGGGGAACGGATCGTCGGCGACTGGACGCAGTTCGGTGAGAAGCTACCGCTCACCTTCGACCGCGGCGTGATCGAGAGCGTCGCCCGCCCGCAGGACCCGAAACCGCCCTACCCGTACCGCAGCGAGGACGTCACCTACCGCAACGGTGACATCACCATCGCGGGCACCCTCACCGAACCCGAAGGCAGCGGCCCGTTTCCGGCGATGCTGATGATCACCGGCAGTGGTCCGCAGGATCGCAACGAAGAGTTGTCGGGTCATCGGCCCTTCCAGCTGCTGGCCGACACGTTCACCCGCGCGGGTTACGCGGTGTTGCGCACCGACGATCGCGGGGTCGGCGGGACCAGCGGCGTGCTCGACGACGCCACCTATCCCGATCTCGCCGCCGACGCGGCTGCGGGCGTGGCCTTCCTGCGTGGCCGTCCGGAGATCGATCCGGCGCGGGTCGGGCTGTTCGGACACAGCGAGGGCGGATACCTCGCGCCGCTGGTCGCCGCGAAGCCGGACAGCAATATCGCGTTCGCCGTGCTGATGGCAGGCCCCTCGGTGCTCGGCGCCGACGTCCTGATCGAGCAGAACAAGGTGGTGATGGCCGCGGCAGGCGCCTCGCAGGAGGAAATCGACGCGCAGGTGCGCTATCTCACCGAATGGTCGGCACTGCTGCGTGCGGGCGATACCGCGGGTGCCAAGGCCTACTCCCAGCAGCACAACGACTCCCTGCCCGAGGGTGAGCGCGCGCCGCAGGCGGCGGTCGATTCGCTGAACACCCCGTACATGAGCGCGCTGATCACCTACGACCCGAAACCGGCGCTGGAAGCCTTACGTATTCCGGTCCTCGCCTTCTTCGGCGGCACCGACCAACAGGTGATCGCCACCCAGAACGAGCCGCCGATGCGGGCCACCCTGACCGGTGACCCCGACGCCACTGTGCACACCTTTCCCGGGCTCAACCACCTGATGCAGCCCTCGGAAAGCGGCAAACCCAGCGAATATCCGACCATCGAAACCACCATCGACCCGGCGGTGCTCACCTACGTCACCGACTGGCTCACCCAGCGCATCCCGCCGCGCTAGGACCACCGGACGAAGGCGTCGTGGGGCTTACATAGACTGCTTGCCATGAGTGCACCCACGGTCGAGTTGATGGATTACGCCGATGTCATCTCCCGGTACGAGCCGGTGCTCGGCATGGAGGTCCACGTCGAGTTGTCCACGGCGACCAAGATGTTCTGCGGTTGCCCCACCGAGTTCGGCGCCGAACCCAATACCCAGGTGTGCCCGGTATGCCTCGGCCTGCCCGGCTCGCTGCCCGTGGTGAACGAGAAGGCCATCGAATCGGCCATCCGGATCGGTCTCGCGCTGAACTGTTCGATCACCCCGTGGGGCCGGTTCGCGCGCAAGAACTACTTCTACCCGGACCAGCCGAAGAACTACCAGATCAGCCAATACGACGAGCCGATCGCCACCGAGGGCTACCTCGACGTGACCCTCGACGACGGGTCCATCTTCCGCGTCGAGATCGAGCGCGCGCACATGGAGGAGGACACCGGCAAGTCCCTGCACGTCGGTGGCGCGACCGGTCGCATCCACGGCGCCAGCCACTCGCTGCTCGACTTCAACCGCGCGGGCGTGCCGCTGATCGAGATCGTCACCAAGACCATCACCGGCGCCGGTGAGCGCGCCCCCGAGGTGGCTCGCGCGTATGTCACCGCGCTGCGCGAGGTGCTGCGTTCGCTCAACGTCTCCGATGTGAAGATGGAGCAGGGTTCGCTGCGCTGCGACGCCAACGTGTCCCTGATGCCGATCGGCGCCAAGGAATTCGGCACCCGCACCGAGACCAAGAACGTGAACTCGCTCAAGAGCGTCGAGGTCGCGGTGCGCTACGAGATGCGCCGCCAGGCCGCCGTACTCACCGCAGGCGGCGAGATCATCCAGGAGACCCGCCACTTCCAGGAAGCCGACGGGTCCACCGCCGCCGGTCGCCGCAAGGAAACCGCCGAGGACTACCGCTACTTCCCCGAGCCCGACCTCGAGCCGGTCGCTCCGGCCGCCGAGTGGGTCGAGGATCTGCGCGCCACCATCCCCGAGTACCCGTGGCTGGTGCGCGCCCGCATCCAGGCCGACTGGGGACTGTCCGACGAGGTCATGCGCGACCTGGTCAACGCCGGCGCCCTCGACCTGATCATCGCCACCGTCGAGGCCGGTGCCCCCGCCAACGAGGCTCGCTCGTGGTGGGTCGCCTACCTGACCGAGAAGGCCAAGGCCCGCGATGTGGCTCTGGCCGACCTGCCGATCACGCCGGCCCAGGTCGCCGCGGTGATCGCCCTGGTGGAAGCCAAGACCGTCAACAACAAGGTCGCCAAGCAGGTCGTCGACTTCGTCCTCGAGGGTGAGGGCGAGCCCGCCGCCATCGTCGAAGCCAAGGGCCTCGGCATGGTCAGCGACGACTCGGCCCTGCAGACCGAGGTCGAGAAGGCACTCGCCGCCAACCCGGATATCGCCGAGAAGATCCGATCCGGCAAGGTCCAGGCCGCGGGCAAGATCGTCGGCGACGTCATGAAGGCCACCCGCGGCCAGGCCGACGCGGCCCGCGTCCGCGACCTGGTCATCGCTGCATGTAGCTAGTGCAAGTCGGCCCGGTCGACATGTCGTAAGACGCGAAAACCCCGCCGCCCGTTCTGCTTTCGCAGAGCGGGCGGCGGGGTTTTCGCGTCCCTTTAGTCCGGGCCGCCCGCTCCGCCCTGGGGCGGTGGGATGCGAACGACCCGGTCGTCGAATTCGCCCGGCTCGCCGTCGGTTTTGTTGGTGGTGGTGACCCAGATGCTGCCGTCGGAGCCTGCGGTGGCGCCGAGGAGCTTGCCGTATTTGTCCTGGGCGATCATGGTCGGCGCGGTGGTGACGGCGAAGGTGTTGGGGTCGGCGGCTACCGCGGCCAGCGCTTTGCCTTCGCCGAGTGCGATGCCGACACCGTCGCCGGTGGCCGTGCAGCCGCCGACGCCGGGACGATCGGGCCAGGTCCACGAGACGGTGAGCGTGCCGTCGGGGCTCAGGTGCTGGAGGCGGTCCTCGGCGGCGGTGCGGTCGGTGACCCACATGCCGTTCTTGCCGTCGCGGCAGATGTCACCGGCCGACCCGAGGCCCGACGCCACCACCTGCGGGGTGTTCGTGCCCGACGACGGCGATTCCAGGCGAAGGAGTTTGCCGCCGAGGGAACCGGGATCGGCTGCGGCGCCGGGGTTTCCGGCATCACCGGTGAGCACCATCAGCTGGGTGGGTGTCGCCCATTCCAGCGCGCCACGATTGCCGTTGGCGCCCTTGGGGATTCCGGTGAGGATCGGCTTGGGCGCGCCGTCCGCGGACAGGCGGACGACCCGGTTGTCACTGCCGGTGGTGATGTAGGCGTACATCAGCCCGTCCTCACCGAAGGTGGGGGAGAGCACGATATCGGAGATGCCGCCGTCGGCCGATCCGTCGACGGGCACGCTGGTGATCTCCACCGGTGCGGGCTGCGGTGTGCTCGAGTCGACCGCCGTCACCTGCAGGATCCGCCCGGTCTTTCGCTCCGCGACCAACGCGCTGTCGCCCATCGCGATCAGTCCGGCGCCCGATTCCATGCAGGTGGCGATCACGTTGGGATCGGGATCGATGCACGGCCCGGTCGGGCGCGGCGGCCGCGACGGGTCTTCCTGTGGCTTCTTCGGATCAGCACCGGACCCGCCCAGTTGCGGTTCGGTGGTGAACGGACTCGACGCCGACTCGTCGAAACGGGCGCACCCTGCCAGCACAACGATGCCGAGGACCACCCCGACTGCCACGCGTCCCGCGATTCCCGAACTCATATCCCAGACGTTACCGGCACCGGTGCCGGCCGGGCACGCCCGTCACGCCGATTGACACGCCCGTCGCGGGGAACGGCAGCACGCCGCCACAGCACGTCCTAAGGTGAGTCCGTGACCGATAAGCCGAATGACAGTTCCGAGGCCGATGGTTCGACGCAGTCCGGGCAGGGCGCGTCGGCGGCAGGTCGCGCGGCGACCAGCCCGTTCGATTCGCCGACCGGGCAGATGCGCAAGACAGACCCGAAGGACATTCCGCGCACCGACGACGATCTCGGTCTCGACCCCGGTGACGAAGTACCCGCCGCCGGTGCGGGCAAAACCGGCAGTGGCGACGCCGACAAAGATTACGGGTACGCGACGATTCCGCCCGCGGCCGCCACCTCCGCGGAAGCTGTTCGCCTGCAGCGCCGCAACCGCGAACCGCGCCGCGGCACCCTCGATCTCGGCCTGTTCGTCCTGCGCCTGGTGGTGGGCTACACCTTCATCTACCACGGCCTGCAGAAGCTCACCGGCTGGTTCCACGGACCCGGCCTCGACGGCACAAAGACCATGATGGAAAGCGGCGGCTGGGACTACCCGTCGCTGGCGACCGCCCTGGTGATCGCAGGCGAACTCGGCGGCGGCATCCTGCTCGTGATCGGCCTGGCCACCCCGCTCGCCGCGGGCGCCGTGCTGGCCACGATCCTGAGCGCGTGGATGTGGAAGCAGGGCATGGTCCCCGGCTTCCAGTACAACGCGGGCACCCCTACCGGCGTCGAACTCGACAGCGTCCTCGCGGGTGCCGCCCTGGCGATCATCCTCACCGGCCCCGGCCGCTGGTCCTTCGACCGCACCCGAGGCTGGGCCACCCGCCCCGCCTACGGCTCCTTCGTGGTGGTGCTGCTGGCGATCGCCGCCGCCATCGTCACCTTCTGGTTCCTCCACGGCGGCAATCCGCTTCAGGGCGTTGGACCCTTCTGATCCGCCTCTCCGCGTAATCGAGCCAGGCTCAGGCGCACATCTGGTTCGGTACGCGGCCGGTGGAGAGGTGGGTGGGGAGTTAGCTGGTACCCGGCGAGTTACCCATGTGCCTACGAGATCAGTGGCTGCGGCGGAGTGGGCTCAGCCAAGTGGGCGGTCATTGTGGTTTGTAGATCGGCTACGAACGACTCGAACCGCCGCAGTTCCTCGGGGGAGTACTTGCTCATGACCGCGTCCACCTTGGTGCCGAGCGGACCGAAGAACTCGTCGGCGAGGGTGTGGATGCGCGGGGTGCTGCGCAGGGTGATGACGCGACGGTCGTCGTGTTCCCTGCTGCGCACGATATGGCCGGCTTGTTCCAGGCGGTTCAGCAGTGCGGTGGTCGCGCTGTTGGACAACGAGATTCGTTCACTGAGTCGCGCCGGTGACAGCGTGCCGCCGCGTTCCTCGGCGGTGAGGATCTCGATCAGCGCCTCGGCGTCGGTGGAGTGCAACCCGAGCCACGTCGCGAACCGGCGGGTGAACTCCCGATAGTTCGCGCCGTACGCACGCAGACCCTCGTCGAGTCGTTCGTGCTGGGCCCGGCCGTGCTGGCTCATAGGTTCCTTTCGCATCGTTTGACATCCTATTGCCCAGAATATACTTTGACCATGGAATTATTCCATCATGGAAATAGGAGTGTGTGCGATGAGTCAAGAGTCGTCCCTTCGCCGATGGCTCGGCTTGATCGCCATTGCCCTCGGCGTCGCGCTGATCGTGGTCGACACCACGATCGTGAACGTGATCATCCCGTCGATCATCGGTGACCTGAACACGGGTTCCACTGAGGCGCAATGGATTCAGGAGTCCTACGCGATCGTGTTCGCGGCGCTGCTGCTGGTGGTCGGCCGGGTCGCCGACATGGTCGGGGCGCGCCGGGTGTTCGTGGCGGGCGTCGTGGTGTTCGGCGCGACCAGCATCCTGGCCGGGCTCGCCCCGAACGGCGAGCTGCTCGTCATCGCCCGATTCCTGCAGGGTGCGGGCGCCGCGATGATCCTGCCGACCTCGCTGGCCCTGCTCAACGCGACCTTCACGGGTAAAGCCCGTGGTCAGGCGTTCGCGGTGTGGGGTTCCACCATCGGCGCGGCCGCCGCACTGGGCCCGCTGCTCGGTGGCTGGCTGGCCGAACACGTGACGTGGCGCTGGGCTTTCGGCATCAATGTGCCCCTGGCGGTGCTGATCGTGGTCGGCGTGATGGCGTGCATCGCACCGTCGCCGAAGGTCGCCGGACGTCTCGATGTGGTCGGCTCGATCCTGTCGGTGCTGGGCCTCGGACTGCTCGCCTTCGGACTTGTCGAGGGCCGCACCTACGGCTGGATCACGACCACGCACCCGATGGGGATCGCCGGATTCACCTGGGACAGTGGGCCTTCGCCAGTTCTGGTCGCGCTCGTGCTGAGCGTGCTGGCACTCGGTGGGTTCGTCCTGCGGCAGGTGCTGCTGCGTCGTGGCGGCAATGCCGACAAGGCGCTGATGGACCTGAGCCTGTTCTCCCTCGCCTCGTTCCGCAACGGCAATATCGCCACGCTGATCATCGGCCTCGGTGAGTTCGGTGTCGTCGCGGTGCTGCCGCTGTGGATGCAGTTCACCCTCGGCTACAGCGCGCTCCAGGCCGGTCTCGCCCTGGTGCCGATCGCCATCGGTAGCTTCATCGCCAGCGGTGCCAGCTTCGGCATGGCGGGCAAGGCATCCCCGCTGAACATGGTCCGCCTCGGCCTCGCCCTCGAAGTGGTCGGCCTGGCCGCCCTCGGCCTCTTCGCCGCCATCGACAGCTCCTGGTGGGCGATCGCGCTGGTCCTGTGCGTGTACGGCGTCGGCGTCGGTTTCGCCACCGCCCAGGTGACCAACGTCGTCCTCGCCGACATCCCCGAAGCCGACAACGGCCAGGCCTCCGGTATCCAGAGCGCCTTCCGTCAACTGGGTTCGGCCCTCGGCATCGCCCTGCTCACCACGGTCTTCTTCACCACGTTGAGCTCCAACGTCGACAAGGACCTGACGGCAACAGGCATGCCTTCCGCTCAATCCCAGCAGTACGCCGATGCCATCACCGGCAGCGCGGGCGCGGCGATCGAAGGCTTTGCCGCCCAACCGGATACGCAAGAAGTAGCCACCGCGGGCCGCTCCGCCATGACCACCGGCGTCAACCTCGCCGCCTACCTGGCCGCGGGATTCGTCCTCCTCGGTCTCGTGGCCACCGCCCTGATCCCCTCGCGAACCGGTCGTGACGAGACATCGACGCCGACAGAGCGACCCGCGCTCGTCTGACAACAGGGAAGCGCCGCCGGTCGGACCTTGCATGGCGACCGGCGGCGTCCGTCACGGCTACAGCGATCCACCACCCCCGATCAGCCAGGGGTTGAACGTGCAGTTCAGGTGTGGGTTCTGGATCGGGTCGAGGGCGTTCAACGCGATCGAGAGGGCGCGCGGCGAATACGTCATCGTCATGTGGTCGGAGAGGTCCTGCTCGCAGCCGTCCTGCAGGGTGATGTTGCGGACCGTCGCACCGGGGCCCGCGTCGAGGAAGGTGAGCTGCCACGGATTGGTGATCTCGTCGTAGCGGGTGGCGACGACCGTGTAGTCGACACCGGCGATGGTGTCGCCGTCGCGGTTCAGATCCTTGATGAACTGTGAACCGACTGTCTGCTGGATACCGGCGTGACCGACGAGGATCTCGACCGGACCGAGCACATCGATACCGAGGTTGTTCACGGCCCGCCCGAGCGAGCCGATGCCGTTGAGAGTGGTGCCGTGGTGGGTGGCGCCGAAGGTGATCAGCTTCTGGGTCTTGGCCGCGCCGCCTTCGAATTTGGTGTACCAGTTCGCCATCGTGCCGCCCTGGGAATGGCCGATGAGGTCGACCTCGTCACTGCCGGTCGCCGCGAGTACCCGGTCGACGAAAGTCGACAACTGCTTCGCCGAATCCTGGATGTACCCGGTGGCTTGGATATTGGGCAGGAGCGAGCCGAGCCCGCCGCCTTCGAGCATGTTGGAGCGACCGTAGTTGAAGGTGAAGGTGCAGAATCCGGCGTCGGTGATCTGCTGACTCATCCCGGCGTAGTCGGCGTAGGCGTCGAGCCAGGTGGCGTGCACGAGGATCACCGGGCGTGGGTGGGCCGCTGTGGGTTTGCAGTTCCAGTCGTTGGTACCGGGCGGGGCCGCGTCGGGATGCAGGAAGCTGTAGGCGAAGGCGGGAAGGAACGCGGTCATGGCCGGTCCCCACTCGGTGGTGTCCTTGGCGTAGCCGCCCGAGGAGCCGCTGCTCGACCCCGAATCGGAATAGCAGTCGCCCGACCCGTTGCCCGATCCGGCGCCGGAGCCGGAGGTGCAGGCGGACCCGGTGCCGCCCAGGCCGCCGTCGGTGCCCCAGACGATGGCTTTGCCGCGGGTCCCGCCGTTGATGTAGTCGGCGAGCTGTTGCAGCTGCTGCTGGGCGTTCGGTTCTGCGTAAGGGCTCGGGTCGGCGGTGGCCGGTGTCGCGCCGAGCGCGACGGCCAGCGCCGCGATGCCGGTCAGGACGGCTGCGTGCAGGGTGTGTCTGAATCGTGGACGGTTCATCGGAGTCGCTTCCTCGTCGTCGTGGTGTCCAGTTTTTAACCTTGAGGTCAAGAACTGGCGCCAACCTATCGCCGAGACGCGACCGATCGCCGGATCATGATGCGGTTCAAGGAGAGTCACCACAACATCGGTGGAGCATGATGACGCCGAACATCACGCCGGGCCTGATCGCGAGAACATCGGGGTGGGCCGACGAAAACGCCGCCGGTCGCATCAGCGACCGGCGGCGTGCCCGAGTCTGGAAGAGGTTCGCGCAGCGGCGGTTACGGCACTTTGCGGACCGCGCCCTTGTCGGCCGACGTGGCCAGTGCCGCGTAGGCGCGCAGGGCGGTGGTGACCGTGCGGTCGCGGTTGAGCGGCTGCCACGGGCGCTCCGAGGCTTCCATCTTCGCGCGGCGTTCGGCCAGAACCTCGTCGGAGACAAGGACTTCCAGCGCACGGGTGTGGACGTCGATGCGGATGCGGTCGCCGTTCTCGACCAGGCCGATGACACCACCGGAGGCGGCTTCGGGGGAGACGTGGCCGATCGACAGACCCGAAGTGCCACCCGAGAAGCGGCCGTCGGTGATCAGCGCGCACACCTTGCCGAGGCCGAGGCCCTTGAGGAACGAAGTCGGGTGCAGCATTTCCTGCATGCCAGGCCCGCCGGCGGGGCCTTCGTAGCGGACGACGACCACGTCGCCGGGCTGGATCTTCTTGCCAAGGATCATCGACACCGCTTCCTCCTGGGACTCGACCACCACGGCCGGGCCTTCGAAGGTGAACAGGTCTTCGTCGATGCCCGCGGTCTTGAGGATCGCGCCGTCGGGGGCGATGTTGCCGCGCAGCACGCACAGCCCGCCTTCGACGGTGTAGGCGTTGGCGACGTCGCGGATGCAGCCGCCGGCGGCGTCGGTGTCGAGGGAGGACCAGCGGTTGCTGGTGGAGAACGGTTCGACGGTGCGCACGCCACCCGGCGCCGCGTGGAAGAGCTCGATGGCCTCGTCAGAAGCCTTGCCCGAGCGGATATCCCACTCGTCGAGGAACTCCTCGAACGAGGCGGTGTGCACGGTGGTCACGTCGGTTTCCAGCAGCTCGCCGCGACGCAGCTCACCGAGGATGGCGGGGATGCCACCGGCGCGGTGCACGTCTTCCATGTGGTAATCCGAGTTCGGCGACACCTTCGACAGGCACGGCACCTTGCGGCTGATGTCGTCGATGTCCTGCAGATCGAAGTCGATCTCGCCTTCCTGGGCGGCGGCGAGGGTGTGCAGCACGGTGTTGGTCGAGCCGCCCATGGCGACGTCGAGGGCCATCGCATTGCGGAAAGCCTTGGCGTTGGCCACGTTTCGCGGCAGCACCGAGGCGTCGTCGTCCTGGTACCAGCGCTTGGCGATATCGACGATCACCGTGCCCGCCCGCTCGAACAGCGCACGACGCGCCGAATGCGTGGCCAGGGTGGAGCCGTTGCCCGGCAGTGCCAGACCCAGCGCCTCGGTGAGGCAGTTCATCGAGTTGGCGGTGAACATGCCCGAACACGAACCACACGTCGGGCACGCGGCCTGTTCGACCTCGCTCAGGCCCTCCTCCGACACCACCTGGCTCGCGCTCGCGGAGATCGCGGTGATCAGGTCGGTCGGCGCCTGCGCGACACCGTCGACGACCACGGCCTTACCGGCCTCCATCGGCCCACCGGAGACGAACACGGCGGGGATGTTGAGGCGCATCGCGGCGTTGAGCATGCCGGGGGTGATCTTGTCGCAGTTGGAGATGCAGACCAGCGCGTCGGCGGTGTGGGCGTTGGCCATGTACTCCACGGAGTCGGCGATGATCTCGCGCGAGGGCAGCGAGTAGAGCATGCCGCCGTGACCCATGGCGATACCGTCGTCGACGGCGATGGTGTGGAACTCGCGCGGCACGCCACCGGCGGCGCGCACGGCCTCGGCGACGATGTCGCCCATGTTCTTGAGGTGCACGTGCCCCGGAACGAACTGCGTGTACGAGTTCGCGATCGCGATGATCGGCTTGCCGAAATCGGAATCGGTCATGCCGGTCGCGCGCCAGAGCGAGCGCGCGCCCGCGGCATTGCGGCCGATGGTGGTGGTGCGTGAACGAAGCGGTGGCATGGAAGTCCTCGTGATGTCGCTGGGTGCGGCCGAAGCGTGCGCGCAGGGGGCTGACCTGCGCCGCACGTGCGTGGGCGCGGTGCGTCCGGCAACCCGTCACGTTACTCCGGCGGGCGGTGGTCGCGTCGCGCCGGTGGTGCGTGCTGGGGTGATGAAACCGGGGCTCGAGGCGGGAGTGTCGCTCTCGGGGGTGTCGCCGCAGTGGTGGCCGTCGGCGCGGGGGTGCCCGGTCGCTGTCAGCTTACCGGTACAACCGCCCTCGCCGGCGTGCTGATTCCCACAGTGACGGAGCCGACGGTTACTGCTCGGACTCCGGCTGGGGCGCTGCCGTCGCGTCGGCTTCGGCTTTCGCCGCGGCGCGCTCAGCGGCAACACGCTCGGCCTCGGCCGCTTCCGCGGCGGCGAACACATCGGGCAGCTTCCCGTCGGACGCCTCGATCAGCTCGCGCAACCGGTCGTAACCGACGGCAGGCAGCTTCACCTCGGATTCGTCGTCGAGCCGCGCCCGCACATAGCCACGCTTGGGAATCACGATCCCGTCGACCCGCGCCCAGTCCAGGTGCTTATTGCCGACCATCGTGCTCAGGTCGAGGCCGGACTCGGACACCGTCGTGTGCGTGCGAACCACCCACCACACCGCGATCACCGGCGCGAGCAGCAGCGGCCACAGCAGCGCGGGCCACCCCACGAACGGGAAGAACACACAGAACGCCAACACCAGCACGCCGATGTAGGCCAGCCGGGGAACGCCGATCACGTGCACACCGGGCGTCGGTGTGTTCGTTTTGCGCGGCACCAGCAACCAGACGATCGCCGCGGCGGGCACGATCGCCCCGATCCGCACCCCGAGCGACCAGTCCTGCACCGTCCCGACGACAACGAAGATCAGGTACGCCAGTACCACCGCGCCGATGGCGGCGAGCCGTCCCGGCGAAGCCGAGCGCAGGCCACCGGGTCGCGACGGGCGACCCGTATCGGCTCCTTCGTCGGTGGTGTGGGACGATTCAACCGGTGGCACGGACTGATGCGGTGAGGACACCCTCCCATCCTCGCATCTCGGTACACGGACCCACGCAACCACTCGAGTCCCACAGAATGGGACCGGAGCGGGAAGCCTGTTTGACTCGACGCACTACGCGCGCCTAACGTCGTATGCGTGATTCGAAACGAGCTCGTAATCGGCCGGCGCGTCCAGCGTCGAGCCTGACTAGGTAGTCGATACGTCAGCTCGCGTTTGCGACGCGCCACCCTCGAACAGCCACGTGCTGGGCGGGGGCTTTTTTGTGTTCGGGCGAATGCCAGTGGCCCTGAAGGGCCAGTCCGAGTCAGAACGAGACAGTGAGGAACGAAGACGGTGAGTGCACCAACCGCACGACCCGGGCCATCGGCCCGCAGGTCAGCGCCTTCAGCTACCCCTGGTAGCCCGGCGACCAACCCCGCCCGTCGTCAGGTCGCGCCCGAGCGCGTGACCGGCGCTCAGTCGGTGGTCCGGTCGCTCGAAGAGCTCGACGTCGACACGGTATTCGGCATTCCCGGCGGCGCGGTGCTCCCTGTCTACGACCCGCTGTTCGACTCCAAGAAGGTCCGCCACGTCCTGGTCCGTCACGAGCAGGGCGCCGGTCACGCGGCGACCGGTTACGCGCAGGCCTCGGGCAAGGTCGGTGTGTGTATGGCCACATCCGGCCCCGGCGCCACCAACCTGGTGACCCCGCTGGCCGATGCCCAGATGGACTCGGTCCCGATCGTGGCGATCACCGGACAGGTCCCGTCGACCCTGGTCGGTACCGACGCGTTCCAGGAAGCCGACATCTCCGGCATCACCATGCCGATCACCAAGCACAACTTCCTGGTGAAGGACGCCGCCGAGATCCCGCGCACCCTGGCCGAGGCGTTCTACCTCGCCGCCTCCGGTCGCCCCGGCGCGGTCCTGGTCGACATCACCAAGGACGCCCTGCAGGCCCAGACCACGTTCTCGTGGCCGCCGGAGATGCGTCTGCCCGGCTACCGCCCGGTCACCAAGCCGCACGGCAAGCAGGTGCGTGAGGCCGCGCGACTGATCCTCGAGTCCAAGCAGCCCGTGCTCTACGTCGGCGGCGGTGTGATCAAGTCCGACGCCTCGGCAGAACTGCTGGAACTGGCCGAACTCACCGGGATCCCGGTGGTCACCACCCTGATGGCGCGTGGCGCGTTCCCCGACAGCCACACCCTCAACATGGGCATGCCCGGCATGCACGGCACCGTCGGCGCGGTGGCCGCGCTGCAGAAGTCGGACCTGCTGATCACCCTCGGCGCCCGTTTCGACGACCGTGTCACCGGTCAGCTGGACTCCTTCGCCCCCGACGCGAAGGTCATCCACGCCGACATCGACCCGGCCGAGATCGGCAAGAACCGCCACGCCGACGTCCCGATCGTGGGCGACGCGCGTGAGGTGATCGTCGAACTGATCGAAACCCTCAAGGCCGACCCGCAGACCGGCGACGCCCCGCTGCTGAACCTCACCGAATGGTGGACCTACCTCAGCGGCATCCGTGAGAACTACCCGCTGGGCTGGAAGACCCCCAGCGACGGCTCGGTCTCGCCGGAATACGTCATCGAGACCCTCGGCCGCCTCGCGGGTCCCGAGGCCGTCTACTGCGCGGGCGTCGGCCAGCACCAGATGTGGGCCGCGCAGTTCATCAAGTACGAGAACCCGCGCACCTGGCTCAACTCCGGGGGCCTCGGCACCATGGGTTACGCGGTGCCCGCGGCCATGGGCGCCAAGATGGGCGCGCCGCACAAGGAAGTCTGGGCTGTCGATGGTGACGGCTGCTTCCAGATGACCAACCAGGAGCTGGCCACCTGCGCGATCGAGGGCGTGCCGATCAAGGTCGCCCTGATCAACAACGGCAACCTGGGCATGGTCCGCCAGTGGCAGACCCTGTTCTACGAACAGCGCTACTCCAACACCGATCTCGGCACGCACTCGCTGCGCATCCCCGATTTCGTGAAGCTGGCGGAGGCGCTGGGTTGCGTCGGCATCCGGGTGGAGAAGGAGTCCGAGGTCGAGGACGCGATCCGGCAGGCCCAGGCGATCACCGACCGCCCGGTCGTCATCGACTTCATCGTCGGCAAGGACGCCCAGGTCTGGCCGATGGTCGCCTCGGGCACCAGCAACGACGAGATCATGTTCGCCCGCGGCATCCGTCCGCTCTTCGACGAGGACGAGTCGGTTTCCGAACCGGCCGTCATCCACGAGGCGATGGAACGCGAGCAGGCCGCAATCGAGAAGGGCACCGACGAATGAGCACGACCCATACGCTGAGCGTCCTGGTCGAGGACAAGCCCGGCGTGCTGGCCCGTGTCGCGAGCCTGTTCTCGCGCCGCGGCTTCAATATCGAATCCCTCGCTGTCGGTGGCACCGAGATCCCCGAGATCTCGCGCATGACGATCGTGGTCACCGTCGACGATCTGCCCCTCGAGCAGGTCACCAAGCAGCTCAACAAGCTGATCAACGTCATCAAGATCGTGGAGCAGGACGCCGACGCCTCGGTGGCCCGCGAGCTGATCCTGGTGAAGGTGCGTGCCGACGCGTCGGTGCGCACGCAGGTGATCGAGGCCGTGCAGTTGTTCCGCGCCAAGGTGATCGACGTCTCGCCCGACGCGCTGACCATCGAGGCCACCGGCACCCGTTCCAAGCTCGACGCGCTGCTGCGCATGGTCGAGCCGTACGGCATCCGCGAGATCGTGCAGTCGGGAGTCGTGGCCGTCGGCCGCGGGCCCAAGTCGATCACCGCGACCCGCTGAGCCGACCTCAGCAACCTCCGCGATAACTTTTCCTCACCATCATTTTCAGAAGGGACCAATCAAGTGGCAGTCGAGATGTTCTACGACGACGACGCTGACCTGTCGATCATCCAGGGCCGCAAGGTCGCCGTGATCGGTTACGGCAGCCAGGGCCACGCGCACTCGCTGAGCCTGCGCGACTCCGGCGTCGACGTCCGCGTCGGCCTGGCCGAGGGTTCGAAGTCTCGCCCGAAGGCCGAAGAGGCCGGTCTGACCGTCGGCACCCCCGCCGAGGTCTCCGAGTGGGCCGACGTGATCATGGTGCTGGCCCCCGACACCGCCCAGGCGTCGATCTTCACCAACGACATCGAGCCCCACCTGAAGGACGGCGACGCGCTGTTCTTCGGCCACGGCCTCAACATCCACTTCGGTCTGATCAAGGCTCCGGCCAACGTCACCGTCGCGATGGTCGCGCCCAAGGGCCCCGGCCACCTGGTGCGTCGTCAGTACGTCGACGGCAAGGGCGTGCCCGCGCTCATCGCCGTGGACCAGGACCCGACCGGCGAGGGCCAGGCCCTGGCGCTGTCCTACGCCAAGGCCATCGGTGGTGCCCGCGCCGGCGTCATCAAGACCACCTTCAAGGAAGAGACCGAGACCGACCTGTTCGGTGAGCAGGCTGTGCTCTGCGGTGGCACCGAAGAGCTGGTCAAGACCGGCTTCGAGGTCATGGTCGAGGCCGGCTACGCCCCCGAAATGGCGTACTTCGAGGTCCTGCACGAGCTCAAGCTGATCGTCGACCTCATGTACGAGGGTGGCATCGCCCGCATGAACTACTCGGTCTCCGACACCGCCGAGTTCGGTGGCTACCTGTCGGGCCCGCGCGTCATCGACGCCGGCACCAAGGAGCGCATGAAGGCGATCCTGACCGACATCCAGGACGGCACCTTCGTCAAGCGCCTCGTCGCCAACGTCGAGAACGGCAACACCGAACTCGAGGGTCTGCGCAAGGCCAACGCCGAGCACCCCATCGAGGTCACCGGCGCCAAGCTGCGCGGCCTGATGAGCTGGGTCGACCGCCCGATCACCGAAACCGCGTAAGTTTCTGATCCCCGAAAGGCCCGTCCGTTCGGGCGGGCCTTTCGGCGTTCTGTTTCGACTGTCGTACGGAATCCAAGTCGGCTACGGTGTCGCATCCCTGATCTTCCTGGTCAGCCGCCAAACCGTCGAGGACGGGTTGGTCATGTGACTGCGGCCCGATGGATCGATTGTGTGCGCGCGATGCTCGGCATCCTGCAGCCCGTCTACGAAATCAACGAAGCGAGTGGCGCTTTCACTCCATTTGGGCCGCAACTCTTGGAGCCGCTTCTTCGCTTCAGATGCGCTCTGGAACGGACGCCGACAGTCCATGATGTGCAGAATAAGCCATGCTTCGAAGCTCGGGCAGGACAGCGCCACCTCGACGCCGGACCCGATCATTTTCATTTGGATCCTCTCGACGAGTTGAAAGTCGAGCTCTGTGTCCACCACACACCAGACCTGCTCATACGCGGAACCGGAGCGTTTCGCTTCCTGAGAGCGTTCTATCGCTGCCTCGATGATCGCCACATGATCACGCCCGGGCGTATTGACATCGAGTTGAGGTCCGTTGCGGCTGCGCATACCGGTAAAATAGTTCTTTTCGGTTTCGCCTTCGCAGAGAATCAGGAAGCTACTACGCTCGTTCCTTTTTCGAACGGCAGTCCGGCGGTTGAGGTCCGTTGATTTTCCGATCTTCGACGATCTAGGCATCCTGAGGGCGCTGCTCCTTGTTGCGGGCGGCGAGGGCGGCGACGAACATCTCGTCCCGGACGATCGGCACGGCACCGTAACGGCCGGCGAGGTAGCGGCGTTCGCGGTTGTCTTCCTTTCGGGGTTTGAAGGCTGTTATCGGAAATAGTTCTGTTTCGCCACAATCGTTCTTCTGGGTGAACCATATGTGGTCACGTCGCAATACCTCGGTGCCCTGAATGTGTCCGAAAAGTGCCGAATCGTGACTGGAGAATATCAACTGAGCACCTGTGCGGTTTGTTTCCGGATTGCGGAACAAGCCGATTATCTGTGACGAGAGGAAGGAATGCAGACTGCGATCTATCTCGTCTACGATCAAGACCGAACCGCTTGACAGTGCGTTGAGTGCGAGCACGCTGAGTTCCATCAATGACTGCGTACCGAGCGATTGGTCACGAAATTCGAGGGGGTAGGTCGCGCCCGCCTCGCCACGGTGGAGAAGCTGCATGAATTTTCGCTTCGGACTGTTGGCGAGTGCGGCTCGACGCGCTTTGCGCGCTGCCCACTCGTCATCGCTTTCCTCGATGAGCGAAACCGCGTCGATACCGGTGTCAGCTGCGCGAAGAATAGTTGTCATCACATCGAGATCGCGGGTCCCGAGTCTTCTGCTCAGTTGCTCGAAGTATATCCCTGTCGGAAGTGTCTGTAGCGCGAAGGATGTGCGGATTCTCCGGAACCAGTCAAATGTAGATTGTGTCTCGGATAGTTTGAATCTTCCGGCTACGGACAGGAACAACACATTCGATTCCAGATCGTCCGCGTACTTGCGCAGCTGCGCGGTCGTGGACTCTCCCCATTCGAATACGTTGCCTTCACGATGAAATACAACTCGCTTACGTCGGTGCGGATACGTATGTAGCCACTCCTCAACAATTCCGATATCGTCGACCGTGAAGCCGTATGAGTGCTGTACGTTATCTATCAGGATGTCGACGACGTATGACGATGTCTCGAGATGGGAATTCATATCGAGGGCGAATGGGTATCGGGTCACCCCTACCGGGTCGTCACTATCTCGAAGTGAGCCTCGTACGAGGTCTCGCATGTAGCTGATCGCGTGAAGAACGTTGGATTTTCCTGAGGCGTTCGCGCCGAATATCCCGGCGATCGGGACCGCGAGCCAGCTGGCGGGGTCCTCCGGGTGGTCGTCGGGGTAGGACGGCGTCAGCAGCAACTGCTGCTCCTCGCGGAGAGACTTGTGATTCGAAGTGCGAAAACTCAGTAACATTTGGCCTCTAACCTCCTCTCGGGTCGGCACACATAGCATCCTATGCGGAACTTTCACGCAGGTGAGCTGCTAGTGGTTGATTCGTAACACTTAGGTGTGTGGATGCCTCCCGCAGTGGGTCGGTCCTTGCCGTACCGCCGTGTTAGCGCGAGACTTGCTCGATGACGACGGTTGAGGATTTCGATCGGCAGGCAGCGCAGGACGGGAAAACGGCTCGGAAGCGAGTATCCCGCTCTGAGCTGGGGGAATGGAAGGCGGAGCCGGGGCGCGAAGACCCGGTGGGGATTCTGGTGAAACAGAATGCCAAGCGGGTGCCGGAGTTGGTGCCGATCCGGATGGCGCGAATGGCGGTGTCGCCGTTCACGTTTCTGCGTGGGGCCGCGGCGGTGATGGCGTACGACCTGGGTTGTCAGCGCGATACCGGGCTGATCACGCAGCTCTGCGGTGACGCGCACCTGGCGAATTTCGGGCTGTTCGGCACCCCGGAACGCAACCTCGTCTTCGACGTCAACGACTTCGACGAGACCCTGCCCGGCCCGTTCGAGTGGGATGTCAAACGCCTGGTAGCCAGTGTCGCGGTGGCGGGGTTGGTCAACGGCTGTTCGGAGAAGCGGGCGGCGTCGGCGGCCGAGGCGACCGCGCGCGGCTACCGGGAGGCCATCGAGGTGCTCGCCCAGCAGGACAGTCTCGACATCTGGTACGACCGCGTCGACGCCGACCAGGTCCTCACGCTGATCACGAAGAAGAAGGGGCGCAAGGAGGCCGAGAAGACGATCGCCGCGGCCCGCAAGCGCACCAGCCTGCAGGCGCTGGACAAACTCACCGAGTCCGACGCCGACGGCATTCCCCGGATCAAGAGTCAGCCGCCGCTGTTGATGCCGATCGACACTTCGGATGTGAAGCTCGTCAAATCCGTGCTCGGCCAGTACCGCCGCAGCCTGCCCGACCATATGCGGGTGTTGATCGACCGGTATGTGATGGTGGATGCCGCGGTGAAGGTGGTGGGCGTCGGCAGCGTCGGGACGCGATGCTTCATCGTGCTGCTGATGGACAAGGAGTCCGGCACCCCACTGTTCCTGCAGGTGAAGGAGGCCGATATCTCGGTGCTCGCGCCGTACCAGAAGCCGAGCCGCTACCAGCAGCAGGGACATCGCGTGGTCGCGGGCCAGCGGCTGATGCAGGCGGCCAGCGACATCTTCCTCGGCTGGGCCACCGGTCCCGCGGGCGTGGACTTCTACTGGCGCCAGTTCCGCGACATGAAGGGCTCGGTCAATATCGAGGACCTGTCCCACCACCAGCTCGCCAACTACGGCGCGCTGTGTGGCGGCGTGCTGGCCCGCGCCCACTGCCGCTCCGGCGACCCGATCGCCATCGACACCTATATCGGCAGCAGCGACAAGTTCGACGAGGCGCTGAGCGATTTCGCGATGTCGTATTCGGATCAGAACGCGGCCGACTACCGCCTGCTCGTCGCCGCGATCGAGGACGGTCAGGTGGAAGTGGCCGACAACCCGTACTGAGCGGTGTCGCGCGCCGACCGGTACAGCGCGATCCCGATGGCGAACAACCACAGCATGGTGAGCCCGCCGACGGTCGCGGTGGTGCCCCACCCGTTCGCCGCGTAGAAGTTGGCCGGGGTGTTCCCGAAGAACAGTGACGGGACGAACGCGAAGTTCACCGCCGCGAGCGCCCAGCTGCTCACGAGGCACCAGCGGGGGAGCACTCGCGCGGCCGCGACGGCGAACGCCACCAGGGACAGCCCTTCCAGCAGCCGCGCGATAGTCCCGTACAGGACGTAGGTCCCGGTGACGGTGATGGTGGGGTCGATCGGTTCGGGCGCGGCGATCACCGCCCCGATCTCGAGTCCGGTCGACACCAGAACGACAGTGAGCCAGGCGATTCCGGCCGTGGCCGCCAGCGACCCGAACCATTCCCGTTCCGGGTCGCGCTGCTTCACCAGGTAGGCGAACCCGCTCATGAACACGATGAACAGCGTGGTCCCGATCAGCCCGAGCAGGCATCGAGTGAGCACATTCGCATCCGGAGGCGCTCCGGCGTAGACGAAATACAGCGGCAGCTCGATCAGCGTGCACCCTGCGCCGAGAAACGCGGCCGCACCGGCGATCTGATGAATCCTGTTGATGTCCATGGTTATTCGCCCCTTACCCCCGAACGCTCCCGCCCGGCCGGATTAAGTATATGTCTTAAACTATAAGCACTATGCTAACCTTTGGGAACCCCGATCGAATGAGGAACTTGTGACAAGAGATCGGCCCGAACAACCTGGACGTCTCAATCTCTCCGACCTGTCGGCGAAGGACCTCGCGGCCCTGCGTCGGCAGGTCGAAGCCGACGGATTCGACCAACCGTCGGCCGCTCGCGCGCGCGTCGGCCGCCCGGCCGAACTGGACGTGGATCGCATCGTGAGCACCGCCGTCGCACTGGCCGACCGCGACGGTCTCGCCGGCGCTTCCTTGACGAAAGTCGCTGCGGCCCTGCATGTCACACCGATGTCGCTCTACCGCTATGTCAAGTCCAAGGACGGGCTCACCGACCTGATGGCCGACGCCGCCTACGGCCCTCCCCGTGCTGTCGACTCCCAGTGGCGCCCCGCGCTGCGCGGCTGGGCCGACGCGCAACTCGACGTGTTCACCCGCCATCCGTGGCTGGCCCAGATCCCCATCAGCGGCCCGCCGCGCGGTCTCAACGCCATCGCCTGGATGGACGCGGGCCTGGCCGCCCTGCGCGATACACCCCTGAGCTGGGGCGCCAAGATCGGCGTGATCACCGTGCTCGGCGGCTACGTCCGCCAGGCTTTCGTCACCGGCCGCCACCTGGCCGAGCGTCGCCTCGTGGAGCAATTCGACGAAGCGGAATCACTGCGGGCCTATCAGCGAGAAGTCTCGGCGCAGCTGGATGCGGACCGCTTTCCCGAGGTCGCGCGGCTGTTCGCCGACCAGGCCTTCGCCGACGTGCCGCCCGACGAGGAGTCCGCCGGCGCCGATTTCGCCTTCGGCCTCGACCTGATCCTCGACGGCGTCGCCGCCACGATCGGCCGCTGACGCCGCGTCTATACTGGTTACCGATGAGTAATATCTTCGTCTCGGTGGACCAGGTAACCGACCGCCTCACGGCCGCGGGCTACCTGCCTTCCCTCGACATCGCCACTGCGGTCTTCCTTGCCGACCGCCTCGGAAAGCCCCTCCTGATCGAGGGGCCCGCGGGCGTCGGTAAGACCGAACTGGCCAAGGCCGTCGCCGCTGCGACCAGCGCCGAACTCATCCGTCTACAGTGCTACGAGGGCGTCGACGAGGCACGCGCCCTCTACGAGTGGAATCACGCCAAGCAGCTGCTCCGCATCACCGCCACCTCCGGCGAGGACTGGGACAGCACCCGCGACCACGTCTTCACCGAGGAGTTCCTGCTCGCCCGCCCCCTGCTGGCCGCCATCCGCAACCCCGACCCCACGGTCCTGCTCATCGACGAACTCGACAAGGCCGACGTCGAACTCGAGGGCCTGCTGCTGGAGGTGCTCGGCGATTTCCAGGTGAGCATCCCCGAACTGGGCACCGTGAAAGCGCTGCGCAAACCCTTCGTCATCCTCACCTCCAACGCACACCGCGACCTGTCCGAAGCGCTGAAGCGCCGCTGCCTGTATCTCCATATCGACTATCCGACAGCGGAATTGGAGAAGGCGATCGTCGCACTGAAGGTCCCCGAACTGGATGCGTCGCTGGCCGAACCGGTGGTGGCGACGGTGGGTGCGCTGCGGCAGCTCTCCCTGCGCAAGGCGCCATCGATTTCCGAAACCGTCGACTGGGCAAAGACTTTGGTGGCACTGGGGACTCGCACGCTGACCGGCTCCGTTGTCCGTTCGACACTCGGAGTCCTGCTGAAGTACCAGTCCGATCATCGGGTGGCCATCGAGCGGCTGGGCCTCGACGAACAAGACGACAGCGTGACCCGATGAGCCTGCGGCACACCAGCGCGGTGAATCACCGATGACACAAAGCGCCCCAACGCAGTCCGACCTCACGCCGACGAGCGCCCGCCTCGTGGATTTCGTCACCCTGCTGCGCGAGCACAACATTCACGCCGGTCCCAGCGAAACCATCGACGCCGCAGCCGCAATCGTGGCCCTCGACACCACCGACCCCCGCATCCTGCGCTCCGGCCTCGCCGCCTGCCTGCTCCGCCGCAACGGTCAGCGCAAGGTCTTCGACCAGCTCTTCGACCTGTACTTCCTCGGCGTCGAGCTGCCGTCCCCGAGCCCGAGCGAGAGCCCCGAGGACCTGCGTGAGCGCCTGATCGCCACCCTCGTGCAGGGCGAAGACACCGCCGAACTGGCCCGCGAGGCACTCAACACCTTCGGCGCCTACGGCGGTGCGGGGGAAACCGCGAGCCGGGTCACCCAGGCTTCCGGTGCGGGCTGGTCGTCGTATCTGACCATGAAATCTCTACGCCCGGACGAGATCTCCGAGCAGGTCGCCCAAACCATGGGCGGCGCAGGCCAGTTCGACACGGCAGTGCGCACCATCGAGGCCCGCCGCCGCGTCGACCAGTTCCGCACCAACGTGCAAACCGAGGCCCGCCTGCGGTCGGCCGAACTGCGCGGCACCGACTACATCGCCCGCCGTGGCGTCGAGAACTCGGCGGACCGAACGGATTTCCTCGGTGCCCGCGAACAGGACCTCGCCGAGATGCGCCGCCTCGTCCACCCCCTCGCCCGCAAACTCGCGACCCGGCTGGCGGTGCGTCGCAAGAAGGCCGTGCGCGGCCAGATCGATCTTCGCCGGACCCTGCGCCGTTCGATGGCCACGGGCGGTGTTCCCGTCGACCCCGTGCTGCGCGCCCGCAAACGCGGCCGCCCCGATCTCGTTGTGCTGGCAGATGTTTCGGGCTCGGTCAGCGGGTTCGCCGAATTCACCCTGCAGTTGGTGCAGGCCCTGCAGGACCAGTTCAGCAAGGTCCGCAGCTTCGGTTTCGTCGATACCTGCGCCGAGATCACCCAGTACTTCACCCCCGGCGAACCCCCGCCGCCCGGCTTCGCCCGCGATATCGTCCGCGACGGCGGCGTCGCCCGATTCGGGTCCAGCAACTACGGCGAGGTCCTGCAGGGTTTCGTCGACCACTACCTCGACGCCGTCGGCCCGCGCACCTGCGTGCTGATCCTCGGTGACGCCCGCACCAACCGCACCGACCCGAATCTCGCTGCCCTGCAAGCCATCACCGAGCGTGCGAAGGCGGTGTACTGGCTCAATCCCGAACCCGCGCGCTCGTGGTCGACCGGCGACTCGGCCGCCGAGGACTACACCGACATCGTCACCATGCACGAATGCCGCAATGTCGCCCAGCTCGCTGAAGTGATCGGCCGCCTGCTCCCCGCCTGACTTGCGTAATCGACCACTCGGCCCCCCCAGAATCAGTTTTCTGATTCCGGTGCGACGAATTGGTCGTTTACGCCGGGTGTGGTCATCCGATTCACCGGTACTGTGTGGTCCCCGCTGATCCGCGCGAGTTGCTGACGAGTTTCGCGAAGCACTCGTCGACGGGGATCGCCCTGGCATCACACCAGGCGTTGGCCGAGTCCGGGTCGCTGTAGGTGGTTCCGGCCAAGGTTATCCACCAACCCTGCAGGTCGAAGGTGGCCCAGTCGTCACTCCAGACCAGCCGCGCCCCCGGATATTGTGCGCGTATCCGTTGGTGTTGGGCGAGGATCTCGGCGCTGGTCCAGTTCACCATCTGCCCGTCGACGTCGGGCGCGACCAAACCCGGCTGTTTGGCCGAAAGCTGGGGCACCCACCGGTTGGCTATCCCTGAGCTGACGAACGGTTGGTCGGCAGCGGCTTGGGCGCGCAAACTATCGAGCGCACCGGCTCGAGGATCGGCCGGGACGGGCGCGGGCTCCGGGCCCGGCGCAGGGGCGGGCCCGCCGGGCACCGTCACCGGCGCGGAGGCCGCGATGGTGGCGGCGGTGGGGTTCGGGGCGGCTGTAGTCGAGTTGCGGTCGCGTTGCACGACGATGATGCCCGCCGCGATCACGCCGACCCCCAAGGCCGCGACAACCACCAGCACGCCCAGAATCCATGGCCACGGTGACGGCCGTTGCGGCGGTGGCATGGCCTGCTGGTATCCGGGATAACCGGGGTAACCCATGTTCGCCTCCGCTCTGAGCAGCGGCCGAACGGGACACATCAGGCGCTCGGTCGCCCGTGCCTGCTGAGTAGTCTATGACCGCTCAGCAGGCAGTTCGGGTTCCGTTGCGCAACCGACATGCGCGGATCAGGTGGTGCTCAGCCGCACGACGGCGTATTCGCGGCCCGCTTTGGCCTGGTACTTGTCGTAGCGCGGCTGGGCGGCGGCGATCTGATCCCACGCTGTTGTCCGCTCGGCACCGTCGAGCACCTGCGGGGTCACCGCGACGGTGTCGCTGCCGGGTAGCTGGACCGTCGCCTGGTCGGGGTTCGTCATCAGGTTGAGGAACCAGTCAGGGTGTCCGTTCTTGCCGCCGGAGGCGACGAGCAGCCAGGACCCGTCGTCGCCGGGGAACCAGCTGATCGGGGTGTCGCGCGGCTGCCCGCTGCGGCGGCCGACCGTGTGCAGGATCAGGACATCCATGCCCATGAAGGTGCCGTTGCCGCCGCGGATCTTGCGGTTCATCCGGTTGTTCATCCGGTGCTGCATCCAACGGGAGAATCCGGTGTGCTGCTGGGTGGTCATTTCGGTCAGTCCTTTCGGGTGAGGGGGCTTCAGCCCCAGGCGCCTGCGATCTGGCGAGTGGTGGCGTTGAGCCGGTTGAACATGTTGGTCACGCCGATCATCAGCACGATCGAGGCGAGCTGCTTCTCGTCGAAGTAGCTGGCCGCGTTGTCCCAGATCTCGTCGGTGACGGCGTCGGGACGGTCGGCCATGCGGGTCGCGGCTTCGGCGAGTTCGAGGGCGGCGCGCTCTTCGTCGCTGAAGAACGGGGTCTCGCGCCAGGCGACGACGGTGGCGAGGCGCTCTTCGCTGACGCCTGCCTTGCGGGCGGTGGTGGTGCCGCCGAACACGCAGGCCGCGCAGCCGTTGATCTGGCTGACCCGCAGGTGCACCAGCTCGAGCAGTTCGCTGTCCACACCACCGGTTTCCACTGCCTTGAGCACCTGCTGGATGGGGCCCATCGCGTCGGTGAGGATCATGGCCGGGTTCTTCATCCGAGACTGCATTTCGTTCTCCTTGTTCGTTGCTTGCGGTGTGAACCAATAACAGCCCGTGGCGCGCCGGAAGAGAATGGCTGTGGGACACTGTGGGACAGTCGAAAACGGCTGTGACCACGGTCTTGTCGGTCGCGAGAAAGCTGTTTCGGGCCGGGACAACGGAGTGAATCGCAGTGGTTGTGCAACAGCAGACGGCACGGGCGTATCCGCAGGACGAGCTCGCCTCGCGCCTGCGCCTGATCCAGGAACTGTCCGGCCGGGGTGTGCGTGCCCTGGCCCGCGACACCGGTCTGAGCTCGTCGTCGCTCTCGCGCTATCTCAGCGGCCAGACGGTGCCGCCGTGGCCCGCCGTCCTGGAGCTGTGTCGCCTGGTCAAACGCGACCCGCGCCCGCTGCGGCCGCTGTGGGAGCGCGCCAACAACCCGCTGCCCGCCCCGCCGAAGACCAGCCGCCAGCCCGCCCCGCCGAGCCCACCGGCCGACGCGCCACCCCCGCCGCGCAACGACCTGCCTCGCGACGTCCCCGACTTCACCGGCCGCGAACAGGCACTGGCCGATGTGCTGGCGGCGGTTCGCACCGACCGCGTGGTCGCCATCGACGGCATGGCGGGAGTCGGTAAAACCTCCCTCGCCGTGCACGCCGCACATCAGCTCACCGCCGAATTCCCGGACGCCCAAGTGTATTTGGACCTGCACGGCTTCACCGACGGTCGCCAACCGCTCGACCCCGATGCCGCCATTCGCGCGCTGCTCGCCGCCCTGCAGGTGCCGTCGGAGAAGGTGCCCCAGGACGGGGGAGTCGAACTGCGAGCGGCCGTGTGGCGTTCGGAGCTGGCACGCCTGCGCGCTGTCGTTGTGCTCGACAATGTCGCCGACGCCGCGCAGGTCAGCCACCTGTTGCCCGGTGCGGGGGAGTCGGTCGCGATCATCACCAGCCGCAACCGGCTGCTCGAACTCGACGAGGTCGTGCCGGTGACCCTCGACGTGCTCACGGCCGAGGAGAGTGCCGAACTGCTGGCGCGCGCCAGCGGCGACGCGCGCACCGGCAGGCTGGCGAAGGAACCCGACCAGACCGCTGAAGTGCTGCGCCTGTGCGGCAACCTACCGCTGGCCTTGCGGCTGGCCGCCGCCCGGCTCCGGCATCGACCGGGTTGGTCGATCGGCATCCTCGTCGAGCGAATGGCCGAGGGCGCCAGCGAATTCGACACCGCGTTCGGCATGTCGGTCCGCCAGCTCAACCGCGACCAGCGCCGCCTGTTCCGCCTCCTCGGCCTGATCCCCGGCTCGACGTTCACCGACTACGTCGCCGCCGCCGTCGCCGATGTGCCGCTGCGCACCTCCCGCACCATGCTCGAAGACCTCCTCGACGCCCACCTCGTCGACCAACCGGCCGACGGCCGCTACCGCCTCCACGACCTGGTCCGCCAACACGCCCGCCAGGCCACCGTCGAACACGACACCCCCGCCGACCGCGACCGCGCCCTGCACCGCATCCTCGACTACTACGTGCACACCGCGGCCGCCGCCGACGCCGCCATGCCGTTCCTGTCACCCACCCGCGCCGTCTCCGCGGGTCCACCCCCCGCCGAACTCCCGCACTTCCCCGGCCGCGACGCCGCGTTCTTCTGGTACGTCACCGAATACACCAACCTGATGTCGGTCTTCTACGCCGCCGTCGAAGCAGGCGCCGACACCCACGTCTGCGAACTCCCGCGCTTCATGCGCACCTTCTTCGCCCGCCGCTGCGGCACCACCCACCTCAACGCCCTCTTCGAGCAATCCCTCACCGCCGCACAGAATCTCGGCGACCCACGCCAACTCGCCGAAGCCCACAGCGACCTCGGTTTCGCCCGCTACAACGCGGGCCGCATGACCGAAGCTGCCGCCGCCTACGCCGCCGCCGCACCCTTGGTCGCCGAGGCAGGCGACCCATTACCCCGCGCCGAACTGACAATGCGCTGCGCCCAATTACGTTGGGACGAAGGCAATATCGAAGAACCCCTGGAACTGTTCCGCCAGGCCCGCGACCTCTACACCACCAGCGGCTGCCCCACCAGCGCCGCCGACGCGATAGCAGGCGAAGCCTGGGCGATGCTCCAACTGGGCCACCGCGCCGAGGCCGCCCAACTGGCCCGAGAAGCCCTCGCCATCCACCCGTCCCAACAGGCCCAGATCGCCCTGGGGGTAGCGATCGCCGCCGACGAGCCCGAAGAAGCTCTCTCCCACCTGAATACAGCCCTGACCCTGGCCCGCGAAGACGGTCACAAACACAACGAAGCCTGGTGCCTGAACTGCCGAGGTGTGGCCCTGCGCGAAATGGGCCGCTACGAAGAAGCCCTGTCCAGTCACCGTGAAGCCTTCACCCTCCTCGACGCCCTCTTCGAAGACCACTGGAAGATCCACTTCCTCAACAGCTACGCCGAAACCTGCCGCCTCGCAGGGTTTTCGGAGGAAGCCCTTCGCCTCTATCGCGAAACACTCACCCTCGCACCCGAACTCGGCCACCGGTTCGAAGAAGCAAAGGCCCACCAGGGGATAGCCGACGTCCTCGAACCAACAGACCCGGCCGCCGCCACCGAACACCGCACAGCCGCCGAGGCCCTGCGCGCCGACATCGCCCCATCGACGTCGAAAATTGCGGAGGCGCGCCAATAATCGCAGCCAGGTGCGATTATTGACGCGCTGTTGCGATTATCGTCGCCCGATGGCTGTCAGCCCATCGACTTCGACCCGTCCAGGGATTCCCGGATGATATCGGCGTGCCCGGAGTGCTGGGCGGTCTCGGTCATGATGTGCATCAGGGTGCGGCGCGCGGTCCAGCGACCGCCGGGCTCGAACCACGGGGCCTCGGGCAGCGGCTGGCTGGCGTTCAGGTCGGGGAGTGTGCGCACGAGTTCGTCGGTGCGCGCCGCGACCTGGTCGTATTCGGCCAGGATGCCGGCGAGGGTTTCGCCGGGCAACATCTGAAAGTTCTCGCCCCACTGCGCGAGCTGTTCTTCGGTCATCGACTCGAAGTCCGGGGCGTCAGCGGGTCCGTTGAGGATGAAACCCGCCCAATTCGCTTCTACCGCAGCGACATGCTTGATCAGCCCGCCCAAGCACAGCTCGCTCGCGGTGGTCCGCAACCCTGCCTGCTCGTCGGTGAGGTCGCGGACGGTGAAGCGCAGAAAGTGCCGGTGCTTGGCCAGCATCTCGAGGATGTCGGTGCGTTCGGTGTCGATCTGTGTGGAAGTCATAAACCCAAGGTAGAACCCATTGCGGCCAGTTTCTGTCCGCAATTGCGGGATACTTGAAATATGGCCGACACGAGCGCACGCACCCTCCGTCTGCTGTCGCTGCTGCAGACTCACCGCTACTGGCCCGGCACGGAACTCGCTGAGCGCCTGCGTGTTTCGGCCAGAACCCTGCGCCGCGACATCGACCGCCTGCGCGAACTCGGCTACCCCGTCGACGCCCGCCCCGGCGTAGACGGCGGCTACCAGCTGGCCGCGGGCGCCGCCCTCCCGCCGCTGGTCCTCGACGACGACGAAGCCGTAGCCATCACCGTCTGCCTCCAAGCCGGCTCCCAGGGCGCGGGCGACGGCCTCGCCGAACCATCCATCCGTGCCCTCGGCAAGCTGGTCACCGTCCTACCCGCCCGCCTACGCCGCCGCGTCGACGCCCTGCGCGCCATGACCGAATCCACCGCCTGGACCGCCGTCCCCCTCTCCGACGTCGACCCCGCCGTCCTCACCGACCTGGCCATGACCTGCCGCCGCGAAGAACGCCTCACCTTCACCTACACCGCCGCCGACGCCCGAACCAGCACCCGAGAAGTAGAACCCCACCGCCTCGTCTCCCTCGGCCGCCGCTGGTACCTCGTCGCTTACGACCTCACCCGCCACGACTGGCGCACCTTCCGGGTAGACCGCCTCACCGCCGCCGCGACCACCGGCACCCGCTTCCGCCCCCGCACCCTCCCCGCCCCCGACGCCGCCACCTTCGTCCGCAACGCCATCGGCGCCCGCCGCTCCGGCTACACCGTCACCGCCGAAATAGAAGCCCCCGCCACCGACGTCCACACCCGAGTAGGCCGCTGGTGCACCATCACCGCCCTCCCCGCCAACCGCACCCAGATAGAAATGACCGTCGACGACCTCCACTGGCCGATCCTGCTACTGGGCCGGGTGGAAGCAGACTTCCGGGTTCTCGGACCACCGGAACTGGTTGCGCAACTGCGGGATTGGGGGGACCGGTTCAGCCGCGCCGGGACACAGTGATGATCGGCGCCATCGGTTGCGAATCAGTCGACGCTGCCGAAAACGCCGCGCGGCAGCACATGATGCAGCCACTTGCGCAGAGGATCGTGGCCGAGATGCAGGCCGTTGTCATCGTGCCATCCTCGATCGACGAATTCGAGGGAAGCGGAGGCCGTTTCGGTCTGGGCCGAGGCGGTGCCCGCGACGCCGACCAGTGGAGTGGCGATGATCGCCGCGGCCACAGCGAGACGAGTGAGGGTCATCGGTGGATCCTTTCGAGCTGAAACGTGCCCCCACTCTCGCGCATTCGCCGCCGATTGTCGCGTCTGGATTGCTCGAGATATCCGCTATCGGGGCCGATACTCATCCTGTGGGCGCTGGTTCGGATAGCCCCAATGTCCTTGCGGCGATGCATAACCAGGCATTCCGGGATGCTGCACGGGCGGGATTCCCTGAGGCTGCAGCCCCCGCATCGGCACTCCGGGACCCCACGCTGGTTGTCGATTCCCGCTGCACCACCGTCGAGTTGACGGCACAACGGCGAGCACCAATGTCGCGATGGGAAACATGAGCATGAGCACCGAAACCGCAGTCGGCAGGCTGGTTTCCGCCATTGCCAGGATCCCGTCCACGCTTGTGTGTCTGAGTGCGATTTGGACGGATCCACTGCCGAGATCACCCCCATACCTGGCCATCTGGCCAAGTAGCGTAGCCACCCACACCACGTACGCACCGACCACCCCGATGCACCCCAGCACCACCAGCGTCGGCCCAACCCGGTGCCGCCGGAAAAGTAGTCCGGCCCCCGCAAGCAGCAAGACCGCGGCGACAACCTCGGCGATCAACGCCAACGCCATCAGAACCGAAGCCCACTCGGGAGCCAGCCCCCACCAGAACAATGCTTCTGCCTGGACCATCATCTGTACGGCAGATATCACCCCGCCGAATCCGGCGAGCCCACCGAGACCCGCCAACACCCCCGCGACAATCGCCGTCCCCCCGGTGGCCGGTCGCTGATCGGCAACCCCGTACATGGTGTTCCTCCTCGATAGACGCCGAATGCACCCCACTCTCCCGCACGCAGCCGCGATTGTCGCGCCCTTCCACCAGCCGTGCACCGTCCGCCCCAGCGCGATATACCTATCGCATGAATCTCTCCCAGCTGAGCTCGGCGATCGAGGCAGCTGTCTCCCAACACCTCAACGAACTCGGCCGAGCGCACGGACTGCTCCCGCTGACCTGGTACGTCGCCCCGTCGGTGACCGACGACGACCACATGGAGGCAATCCTGTCCGTCGAAGGCCAAGTCGGCAGCCACCTTTCGCAGCATCCAGGCTGGATCGTGGACCAATGGGCCAACGCCCTCGGTCTGCGCCCGGTGCACTTCCCCACAGCGGGAGTCCACGCGATGGAAGGCCTCATCGAGCCCGCCCCCGACGAGTACCGAGTCGAGATCCGAGTCTGGGGCGTCGTAGACCCAGCCGCCCTGCACGCCCAAAGAGATTGGGGCAGATGGCAGGCCTAGCCCCGATACCGCCCCTGCTGCCGCCGCTGATAGAACAGCAGATCCACTTCCACCGGCTCCACCAACGCCGTGATCTCGGCCAACCGGGTGTCGTACCGAAGCTCGGTGATGCACCGATGCAGATAAGCCCGCCGCTCCGGCCCCAACTGCGCCCAGATCGCCCCGAACCGCGACTGCCCCCGCTCCCCGGACACCGCGACCAGATCGAGTAACGCAGGCCAGCAACCAGTTTCGGTCGCCCGAGCGGGCAATTCCGACACCGCGGACTCCGACAGCAAAGCCAGCGCGTACCCCACCGCGCCCCGAACATCGTCATCCATCCGCGCCATCAACGTGAACAGCCCACGCCAACTCTCCGCGTCGGCCCGCCCATCCATCGGCGCGACCAGATCGACCCCCACATCCGGATCCCTGAATACCGGATTGCCCACCAACGTCCACAGCCCCAAAGGCGTGAGATACCCGGTCAGCGTGAGGAATTCGGGCACCGCACCGAGCGCGAGCGCATTGCGCACCAACCGCGCCACATCAGCGGGCTGCGCACTCCCGAACAGAATGTCGCCCACCCGCCGGATCACATCGGGTGCACATCGCGAAAACACCGACAGCGCAGCATGTTGCAGATCAGGCGACCCTCTCAGCACCGTCTGCGTCATCTGCGGAATCCGCCGATGCGGCCCGTCGAGCAACTGACGAACGACCGCGCTGAGCACGTCCACGTCGTAGGAGAACGCCGCCGAGAAGATCAACCCCGCATCATCGCGCACCCCGGCTTCCACCGCGGCGATCATTTCCGTTGTGGCACAAGACAAGAACGGACCGGCCGTCACGTAATCACGCCGTCGCAACAACTCGTTGACAATCGCGACGATCGGCCCCGGCGCCATCTGATCGGCCAACTGCTCGATGGCCCGCGGATCCAGATACGGCGCACAATCGGCCGCATACCCCGCCTGCAACATCGTCAACGTCTCGGCAGCCTTACCCGGATGATCCAACCCCACCGACCCCGCCGCCCGCCCCGTCATCATCGGCGGAACCAGCTTCTGCACCAACGGAATAGAGATCGTCAACGGAATGAACGGCACCAGCGCACTGATCCGCCGAAACGTCTCCGTGTGCTGATCGAACAACACCCCCGAGATCTGCTGCTGCAACGCGTGCAACCGATCGGCCCCCAGATACCGCAGGTGATCCAACCGCTGCGGATGAACATGCAACGTCCGAGCCAACAGAATCAACTGCGCCCGCGTAGTGAGATCCGTCATCTGCCGCCGAACATGATCTTCTTCGTCACCTTGCGCAACGGCCGCGGCAACGCGGACACCATCGAGTCGATGGACTTGTCCAACGCCGCAGCCTCGAACGTACTCGCGCCCCTCATCAACTCGAACAGATCCCGAGCCTCATCAGCCGGCAACTGCTCCAACGCAGGCAACGTATACGGCAAGCCCCCATCCTGGTCCCCTCTGACAGACATGCGGCAGCTCCTGAATACGCGATCCTCTACCCCGAGGGTCCCCCCTCCCACCGCCCCGCGCGACAACTTCACCGAATCACTGTGCACGGCAACGAAAACCACCCCCGAAGTACATGTGAACAGCCGTGGCATTTATCGCTGGTGTGTGGACACACCAGGCCTGTGTGCACTGTCAAACAAGCGAATGCGCGATTACATGACCTCGGTTGTTTGCTCTCCCGGTCCGTAGCTGGTACTCGGCCCTTCGAACCCCGCTGGGAGTGGGGGAAGCGAAGGGAGACAGGGGCACCCCGGTACCGCAAAGTACGGGTGCACCCTTGACGCGAGGTCCGCCGGTCGGGTCGCCGCTACGGTCGATTCGGTTGTGCACGCCCGCCGGGCATTACTCGGCAAGGGCCGGGACTGGGATTCTGCACAGGGTCAGGAACGCCCAGGGAACCCCTGGTATCCATGCCACCAACCACGGTGTAGCCGTCCGAGTCCGCCTTTACCGGCCGACCCTGTGTCATCGGAATGGCTGCAGCGGCCCCTCTGACGGGCGACGACTGCGCGGGTGAGGCGCATCACCCGCACAACTCGCCCGGGCGCACAGCGGCAAGGGGGAGATTGGCGGAGATGCCAGAATCATCGGTAGGCTGCTGCCCACGGCGTTGAGTCTGCTGAACCCAGATTCTCGCCCAGGGCCTCGGCGGTGTTGACGCACCTCCGGGGCCTGACTTGTGCGCCGACCGTACCATAGCCGTCGGCTATCCAAGAAACGTCGTCAAATCCTGAGACCACCGATCCTGGTCTGAGACAGCCTTTTTCCACCCTTTGGGCGGAGGCCAGGGCACACCCCACCCGGCCAGCGAAGCCTGAGTGAACCCACCCTTCGGCGTCTGGTTGGCCACGATCTCATCCGGACAGACATACCGCGTCGGCACCCATTCGGTCATGGCGTCAAGTATGCCCAGGTCAAGATGTCGGAGCCGAACAGGGTATGTATCCCTGCGATTCAGTATCTGATCAGCAACGCCGCTGCCCGATCGGATGGCTCCAAGTAGTTCATTTGTTATGCATCGGATCGCGTGTCAGAGATGAGGGTGCCGACGCCAGGGACCTGCGTCGACGGAACGACGGAAGGACGCCGTGAACACCGCTGGGGCTGCGCAATTCGCCGACGAGGACACCCTTGTTGCGGGTCCTGAGCAGAACAAGTAGATGGTCCTCGCGCACCCGTCGGCGGTTGAGGTTCTGCGGACCTCGGTGTTGAACTGTCGATGCGTCGATTCGACCGACAAATGGGCGGATCGTGGCCGTTCGATCCTCGCGTAGACGTAGCGGACGATCATGGCTGCCGAGATCTAGGCTGTCGATGAATCGACGCTGCGGTGTATCTGCCGACGTGGCAGGTAAGAATCGCGAAGGAGCTTTGCCAGTTCGTCGAGAGAATCAACAAGTGGTGCGGCTATACTGCCGATAGCGAATCTGGTTGGAGCGGTACCAATTTCGCCCGTGGACGACCTGAGGGGGTGGCGTGTCGCCGTCACTGAGGGCGTGGGCGGATAACTCGTGGAACCCGCGTTGGTGAGGACGGAGTACGTGGAGTGCATATAGGATTTCGGCCATCAGGTGGCCGCGGGGAATATGAAGTCGTTGGCGCTCACTCCGAGTACACGGCCGCAAGTCTGGAAGGTTGGTCCTTTTTCATGCGCTGGCCGGATGGAGAAGTGCGCGACACAGGATTGCGTGTGGAGCCTGGAGATAGCAAAAAACCGAGATTGCGGTCGGATTTCTCTCCACCAATTCAAATTGGCCGAATTGTTTCGTCAATGCTTATGCTTCCGGATCCGATTCGCGAGAAAGGGAAAACTAACCAAGATTCCCCTGTAGTTCGAGAAAAGAAATATGTTGTTAGCCAAGTTGGTTTCGCACCCGACAGTGAATTCTCGTCTATTCCGGAGCGTGTGACATTTGTCCCGTCATGGATTGAAGTTGCCAACCGCGGCGGCAAAGAAGCGATTGGAGTTGAAGCTCGATGGCGCCGTATTGAACAGGTCTATGATGCCGCCGACAGACTTTCACTTGGGCTGGGGGCTCTGGTTCTCAAGCATCGGCAAATATTGATGGACGGGAATCCGATCAAGTCAACGCTCGCGAAATCGGTAGCGTCTATCATTAGAGAGCTCGCCAGTGATCCATCCGTGAGGTACATCGAGGGTTATGATCCATTGCCCGCACTTGAGCAGATTTTGGATATCCAACCGAGCAACAGGCCCACGCTGCCGCCGCCCAATGAACTGGCGGAGGATGCTCCTGAAATTAGTGCTAGATCTGCACATGAGTACAGGCTCGCGAAGGCGCGTGGATCGTCAGGACGGAGGTTCAGCGATGCTGTACGAACGGCATACCGCAACCAATGCGCATTCTGCGGCGCGGAATTCGGTGGCGTGGAAGGAATTCTCTCTGGCATAGACGCAGCCCATGTCTTGGCATGGAGCAAGCATGATCTAGACGTCGTGAGAAACGGCATTGCGCTGTGCAAGCTTCACCACTGGGCGTTTGATGCAGGAGTCATGGTGGTCGAGCATAGGGACGGAGAATATTTTATCCGATTCACTCAGCTTGCACAGCGACTAAACCAGCTGAGCCGGGATCAGCTGGGAGTCGACAGAATGCCAATTCCAGTCGAGCGGCTCCCCTCTGACCCGACGCAGCATCCTAGTCCTCAGTACCTTCAGTTGGTCTACGCGGATCTAGGTGTCTCGTTCGGTGAGGATTCGGAGTAAGCCAACAGTTGCTCGCCCATGATGTTCACGATTCGTTGCCCTATCCACTCGGCCACGGGTACCGAGACTGCGTTGCCGCAGGCATGATATCGAGCTGAGTCGAGTGTGTTCTCATTGGAGATTTCGTGCGTTGGGATCGTCCAGTTGTCTGGGAATCCCTGCAATCGCTCTGTCTCTAGGGGTGTCAAACGGCGAACACGACCCTCCGGGTATGAGACATAGTTTCGCGACCAATCGGTGCCAGTATGGCGTGCCGATTCCGCGTAGAGGCAGTGAGCCAACTTCTTTACGAACCCTTGCTTAGAATTTCCAACGCTGATCGCAAAGGGGGAAACAGATTTCGTCCCATTCGGTCGGCTCTTCTCAGAATCCCGGTCGCCGCATTCGGGCTCAAAAAGTACCTTTCCGGGACCGCTCGGGTCTCCAAGAGATCCGACAATGAAGACTCTTGTGCGACTTTGGGGGATGCCGAAGTATCGACTGTCAAGTACTCGCCACGCGACATGATACCCGATGTCGGCCAACGTCCGTAAGATGATTGCGAAATCCCGGCCTTCGTGGGAAGAGAGGAGTGCCGCAACGTTTTCGAGGACAATAACCGGGGGGCGACGTTTGTCAATAAGTTCAGCAAAGTCGTAAAAGAGGCCTGACTGCTTTCCTTTGAGTCCACTTCGTGGTCCCATACGGGCAAGGCTAACGTCTTGGCAAGGGAATCCGCCTGCCCAGATTTCCGCTTCCGGGATGTCATCGTAATCTACCCCCTGAATATCTTGTGCGCGAGGAACTTCTGGCCAGTGTTTTTCGAGAATGTCAAGGCAGAATTCCTTCTTTTCACACTGCCAAACAGTTTCAATGCCTGCATTCTCGAATCCATAGTCAAAGCCGCCTATTCCTGCGAAAAAGCTCGCGAGGCGGAGCTTGCGGTTGGCGGAGTTGGCCGGACGGAGTAGGACCTCCTTGGAGTGCCCTGTGGTGGCTTCTGTTAAGGATCGCACCTTCGGGTTGTTGTCCACCGCTACTGTGCTCCTTTCAGTGTCTGAGTACGTTCATCGCAACCGTACGTCGACCCACTGACAAGGCTGACGCGACTACGTTAGGACGTGCGTCATGGTATCGGTTACAACTTCCCGTAGGGACGTAGCGACACACAAGCACCGCTGAGTGCACCACGAGCGAGTCAAACTAGCATGGGGCACCTTCAGGGCGGAAGGTAGGGCCACGATCTCCCTGGCTACTGATTGAGACCTCGCTGGCTTGACATGCGGACTCCTTGTACTGACCAGCTGCTGACTGTGCGGGTGGTTCTGGTGCCGTCGTAATGACCTGGCACAACTCGGCAGTCGTCATGTAGGGGGCAAGGTCCGGTCAGTGGGTGCCATGGGTGAAGTCAAACCGTTCAAGTTCGTCAGAGCTTTCCCGATCGAGCCGGTCGTAGTGGGCGGGAAACCGGAGTCCTTGGCTGCGTGGAGTGCTCGATACGGAGCCACTGCCACTGCCCGCGCCGAAGCGACGGCTGCGTGGCCAGCGAAACAACTCTGCTGAAGTCGATGATCCGACCTGTCGGATACATTCGAGTCCGGCAGGCCGAGTCGCCGCTTGCGCCCGGGACCTACCGGCGTTGGCCGCGGTATTGACGTGCGACGGATCCAAGCTGCATGGAACGGTGGCGCGGGTCACTGTCCCGGCCGACGGTGAGGCAGGGTTGCGGCGGAGTTCGTAGGTGCTGGCTCGTCGTAGGTACGGCACCGATCGCGCTGTGGCGGCGGCTGAGTGCTGTGGAGCGATCGCACCCAAACCGACTGCAGGGCGACTCCCCAATTCCCCATCATCATCGTCGATTTCGAGAAGCAGTTGCCCCGGTGACGTTGTCTGGCCTCGGGACCAGCACAGATCTCGACGTCACCATTCTGGGGTCAATGCTGCTGCACCTCAATGAGAAGAAGACATTGATCACTGAAGTGTTGCAGCGTGAGGGAATTCGGCGCCTACAAGGAGCCTTTTTCATCCTGCCGACGCGGCTTGACGCTCGCGATCCTGGAGAACGCCGATTGCCTTCACAAGCCGGGTGGATTTGTCCGGGCAGCACCGCAGCTTACGCAGGATCTTCCATACTTTGAGCTGGGCGAATGCCCGCTCGCCGCGGCCGCGTAGCCGGGCGTGAGCGCGGTTGGCTTGCTTCTGGGAGGCGGG